>SUWB01000074.1 GCA_015061745.1 Lentisphaerota bacterium
AGCCTTGAGAATTTGTAAAATAAGCTATGATTTTCTCCTATCATAACTTATTATACCTCCAACTTTCTGCTCAAACAATAGAAAAAGGCTGTTGCTCACCTTTTTTGAGGTTTTGCAACAGCCCCATCGCAGTTTTGCAACAGCCCATTTGGCTTGTCGGCAGGTTTTTAATCCTTCAGGGCTTTGAGGAGTGCTTCGTGCCAGGCGGCAGTTGCTCCGGGAGAGTCCTGAGTCATAATGCTGTCGAGTTTGGCGGGAGCGATCAGGGCTTTGACCGCAGGAGAGGAAGATTTTTCCGCACGCTTGAGATAGTAGAGGTCTTCCACCGCTTCCCGGAATGCGTGCATACGGAATGTCGGCACAAAACCCCGGTCATCACCGTGGTGAAAGAGGAAGGCACCGTTAACTTTTTTATTTTCTTCAGAACGGTAGTCGTTGCCCCGCCAGGAATTGACCGCCCAGAGAGCAATGCCGCTGCCGCCAAGCATATAGGTGCGGATACCGCGGAACCGGAAGTAGCTCTGCAACGGTGAGAAGTCTCCGGAAATACTGCACAGATAAGGCATAACTTCAGGACAGTGTTTTTTGAAAATCTTTTTTGCTTCCGGAGCCATAGAACGGCTGGTCACCAGCGGTTCCCAGGGGAATACCAGATGAAGATAAGGGGCAAATTGGCGGATATCTTCAACGGTTGTCCAGGTGGCAAGAGTGGAACTCAGGCGGAAACCGTATTTTTTCATAATCTTGGCCGCTGCGATCAAATCCGGCAGAGCGGCCGTGCGGGGCTCGTCCTGCAAAGGAACGGTAAAGCGTTTGAAGTCAAATTTGTTGGCTTTCAGGGCTTTGGCCCAGTTTGCACACCACTTTTCAAACAGCTTCAGCATTTCAGGATCGGTAAAAGGCTTGTTGATTTTTGCCGCTTTCATCTTGGTTTTGAACCGTTCAACGACACCGTAGCCGTAATGCCAGGATCCTACATTGGCGGCGAGAAACTTCTCATCAGTGATGTATTTTTTGAGATCATCTGAAATGGTAAGCGAGCCTTTCCCGACGATAATGGCTGTGTGGGGATCATTTGCCATAACGTGGGACATATGGAAGGATTGAAGCTTTTTCAAGGAGGCGTGTTTTCTGTTGTTCACACTGAACCAGCTGAAACCGTAAGGGCCGAAACCGTAACTGGGAGGCAGCTGCTTTTGATCCAAAGTCAGAGGGAGCACTTCGGCTGTGACATTGATCTTGCGGCTTGCCATTTTTACGTTGACAGGGACGATCTCAAAGCTCCATTTGTAAGTTCCGGGTTTGCGCATCGTTTTGGCGTTGAGCAGCAGGACTTTATTTTCGCCGCCGGGAACGGAAATCAGATTTGCGTGGTTGAGAGGAGTTTCAATTTCAGCAAACACCTCACCCGTGGGGGCACGCCAGTTAAAAAGTTCGGTAAAGGAAAAAATATCCCCTGTTTCACTTTTCAGTTCAGGTTCAATGCGGAAAAGATAATTTTCTTCAGAAGTGTTGTAAAAGACGATCTGAGCCATTTCAAGATCGTTACGGGGCAGGGTGATCTTGATATTTTTCAGCTCTTTTGAGTTTTTGCCCGGTTCAGAATCTGTATAAATACGGGTAAAAATGGGTTCCTGCACGATCTTGAGGGTACCGGTATTGCTCTTGGGGGCGTTGACAGCAATTGTTGCTCCGGGGATAAAGGAAGCAATTTTCATTCCGTCGATGTTGGGGAATCCGTTGGGGGCTTTGTTCCAGCTGGTGATCTCTTTGTCAGAAATCTGTTCTCTGCCCACATTGATGCGGAAAAATTTGTCGAGAGCAAACTCTTTGACGGGAATTTCCATTCTGACTTGAAATCCGTTGGCTTTTTTGACGGCACTGCTTTTGAAGTTTTTGCAGTTCCAGGCCGGGTTGGAGTTCTGAGCATCATAAAGAGCATTGTTGCTGTTGACGATGAAGTGATAGATCCGGGCATCCCGTTTCAGGTTGTTGGCAATGACAACTTCCACACAGTCGTCGTTCCACACATTGTCATCCCGTTTGACGACCTTGGCGGCGAGGGGAGATTTCTGGGTGCAGAAAACTTCTACGATCAGTTTGTCCTTATTGCCGGAAATCTTGAAACTGGTGGGATTTTGGGGGGCGGCTCCGGTTTTGCTGAGGATCATTTTGCCTGAAACAGGCTTTGAAAGATCGCAGACAGCAGCCTGAGCAGCAGGGGCAGCGGCTGTTTGCCGCCGCAGCTGTTCCCGGCGGGAAACTTTGCGTATATTGCCGTAGAGGTGATTCAGGATGTTTTCTATAAAAGCGGACTCGCTTTTACGGATGATGTTGTAGGCATAGGTAAAGATGACAGTTCCCTTGCCGTTGACCTTTTCCTGAATGATAGAGGTGATTCTGCCGTCGGCGGTTTGGGTCAGGGGGGAGAAGGTTGTGGCACTGATGTTGCCGTAATGTCTGATAGAGGCAAAAGTTTCAGCTTTTTTGGGGCTGTTGAAAAAACTTTTGCTGTAAGAAGCTGTAAAGGTGCTGTTGACTGAAGTTTCACCTTTGCCTTTGGGAGCGGTGTCCACATAGTTTTTGGCCGTGGGAAGTTTTACCTTGATGTTGGCAAAGAACTTTGTCATAGCAGCAGGACGTCCGGCAAGGGAACTCCAATCTGCTGTCCCGAAAAGGATAATGCCGCCCCGTTCAAGAAAACTGCGGACAGATTGGCAGACCGCCGGGGAGGAAAAAAATTCCCTGGCAGCATAAGCCTTGGGATGAGCAGGAAAATAGAGGAACTTTGAGTTATCAACGGATTCACAGATACGCAAAGTTGCAATGTTGGTCAATTTTTCTTTGGCGGAAATAGTGAATTTGTTGACCTTGAGGGGGTAAGAGTCAAGTTTCAATTTTCCGGGGACACCGATGACGGTCATCTGGCGGGCACTGAGAACAGTGCCCCAGAGTACGATCAACAGCAGAGACAAAAACTTTTTCATTATTGTTCCTTATCTTTAAGTATGTTAAAAAATATCAGTTCGCTGTGTAGTTGGTTTCACTGCGGGGAAGCCAGGTCAAACCGGAATAAACCAGCGGATTGTTGTTGGGCCCCCGGCGGCGGACAAGACCTGCGTGGGCGTCAGTATAAAGAACGGCGCAGTTGTTGTTATGCCAGTCATAGGGAGCACTGTGGCCATCTCCGGAGTGTGCATAGACATAATTAAGATAGAAACCTTTTCCTGCTCCGGCTTTTCTATACCAGGTGTCGGTAATATGGTATTTCTTTGAGGGCTGTTTCACATCGTGCTGCCGATGCCAGAAAGAGGTCGGAGTAGAGGCTTGAGCATCTTTGTAAACAACTGAAGAAGCCACGCCGTAGCCGAATTGTCCGTATTGTACGTCGAGCTGTCTCACTGCCGGGGATTGTGAGGGACAGACATAGGAATTTCTAAAAGATTTCATATTAACGACATAGCCAGCATAAAATTTAGGCATATAGTCCAATGCACTGAGCAGGTTGTGAAAGCCGCTTTTCCGGGTATTGTCCTGGCCGAAAAGCTGCAGCCCTGTAAGACCTAATAAATTGTAGTTTTTTCCGTGAACAGTGCTGGGGGGGACGATAAACCCCCTGCTGTCGTCGGAGTAGCTGTTACAGGCAAGGCCGAGGGTTTTCAGCTGATTGATGCAGGTGGTACTTTTGGCCCGCTCCCGGGCCTGCTGCAAAGCGGGCAGCAGCATAGCCGCCAGAATGGCGATAATGGCGATAACGACCAGCAATTCAATCAGCGTGAACGCTGATTGAGTGAAGATGTGAAGGTGTGAAGAGCATTTTTGACCGCTGTCAAAAATGCGTGAAGTGCGCCCTTGCGGGCGTAAGGATGTGTCGTTTTTTATTTTAGAAAGACAGTTCTGTTGTGCAGCAGTAACCAGTAATTCAATCAACGTGAAGAGTTTTTTACAAGATTTAAGCATACAGTCAATCCTTTCTGAAAATTT
>SUWB01000038.1 GCA_015061745.1 Lentisphaerota bacterium
TTGCAGCCTGATAGCACAGGACATCTGCGGTTCCGTTGCCGTCGAAGTCACCGGTGTAGTAATCAACGTCGAGGTTGAAGACCAGAGCAAGTCCCTCATCGGTGAGGTTCAGCTTGTATTCGCTGCCATTGATGATGATGCTGTCGTTAAGAGCGGCACTTTCACCATTGATGGTAACGCTTCCGGCGAACTCAGTGATACCGCTTACCAGGAGGGATTCACCGTCGGCATCGGCGGTGAATCCGGTCAGGTCGATGACCAGATTGCTGTTGGTGCCGAAAGCTCCGTTGTCAGTGACGGTAATGACGGCTTCACCGGCATATCCCATTGAGATGATGAGATTGCCGCTGCCTTCGATGGCACCAGCTGCAACGCTCACGCCGTCGGCGATGACCAACTTATCTTCGTAACCTGTCATAAAGTCGATAGCTCCGTCAACAGTAACATTGCCATTGGCATAGAAGCTGTCGGAACCGAGAGTCATACTGATATCACCGGCATTGAAAGCATTGGCGGTGATGGAGGTAAATCCTTCGATGGCATTGACGTAAGTTTCATCCTGGATGGTGAGGTTGCCGCTGTTGCTGCCGCAGAGAGTACCGTTGACAATACCTGTTCCGGAAAGCTTGAAGCTGGCGTTGGCGGTAATGGTTCCCCCAAAGGTGCTGCCTTCAGCGATAGTGACATTGGCACCGGTCATCGTAAGATTGGCGGTAATGTCAGAGTTGTTCACGATCTCGAGAGCAACGCCGGAATGGTTAAAGGTGAATTGACCCAGATTGCCTTCGGAACCGGTGATGGTGAGTTTTTCAACATCATCGGCAACACCGGTCACCATTCCTGCGGCGAGCTCGGTCAGGGATCCGACAGCGTTCACGCCGTAGATACATCCGGCAGCCACCTGCTCATAGTCTTCAGAGCCAGCCCAGGGAGTGCTGAGGGTGACGTGTTTCTCAGAGAAGTCAGCAGTCACAGCGTACAGGTCGTTGTTGTAGACCTTGAAGCCGTTGTAGACATCTCCGGCAGTCACATTGCCGTAAGCGTCAAGATCCATAGCACCGCTGCCGGTGTAATCCATCACCTTGAGGATGCATCCTTCGGCACCGGTCATATCAAAGGTAATGGCACCGGCGTTGGTCAGAGCACCGAATTTGATGTTGGAATCCCAATCGGCATTGAGCTTACCGGAAGCGGTGATGACCAGATTCTTGATGTCGGCGGTACTGCCGTTGTCAAGGTTCAAAGTACCCGCGAGGTTGAGTTCATTGGTCACATTCAGAGTACTGTCATCGAAACTCATCACAGCTTTGTCACTGGTCAGAATAATTTTCCCATTGACAACGGAGTCGTCGGAAACTTCGAGCGTGGCAGACTGATTCTGATAGTAACCTCCCACATAGAAGTAAGAAGTATACTCAAGAGAACTGCCGTTCTTGAGAGTGACCTTACCGTCACTGCCGCCGTAATTCATCTGACCTTCGCTCTTGACAAGGACAGAAGCATTGTCAAGTGTGACTTTGCCCGTCATACTGAGAGCGTTGGTTCCGGTCACATCGGCATTGGTGATGTTGACAGTGGAGTTATTGATCCAGTTGGCATTCACCATTTGGACGGTGGTACGCTCTCCTGCGGCATCACCGATGTTCACAGTACCGTATTTACCGACAATAAAGTTGGAGCTGCTGGTAAAGTCACCTGTAATGGCTGCACTCACAGCTTCTTCCACGGCGTATCCGGAAGGATATCCCACATAGAGAGCCTTAATCGTGGTTTCACCGGAAATCTTGCCGGTAGTACCGTAAACCACCACAGTGCCGTTCACGCTGGAATCGGTAATATCACCGCCGTCGCGGAGTTCAACGAAACCGTTGTTGACAGCAGCAATATCAAGTTCGGATTTTCCGGTAACCTTGAAAGTACCCTGTTCAATGGTCATTTCACCTCTGACAGCGTATTCATTTTCTCTGTCGGCGGCAGTCACGATGTAATTGCCGGCGGTCATATATTTATTGGCAGTTTCGTCAGAGAAAATGCCCTTAAAGGCTTCACCGCTGATAGAGGTTTCTCCAGCCTTGAGAGTGACCTTGAAGGTGATACCGTTAAGGAACGAATCGCCTTCTTTAATGAAGGAAACTTCGATATCACGGTCAGCATTTGAAGCAGTGAATCCGCCCAGTTCCCAGGTGCCGTACTGCATTTCGATGCGGGTTGCGTCGATCTTGCCGCCCTGAGCGTCGATCACACCGCCGTTGTTGACAAGTTCAGCAGCGAGAGCACCGCTTGCAGTTTGAGTTGTTCCCATATTGGTGATGACATTGGCACTGAGTGTGCCGTTTTCAGCGATCACCAACTGAGCATCATCGCTGACCTGAGTCAGAGTTTCAGTAAAGTCTGCGGCACTTGCCAAAGTGCTTTTGCCTTCAAAGACCACGGAACCGCCATTGATCGTGCCGGAGACAGAACCGGTAAAGTCCTCCAGGGTGATCTCTGTTTCGTTGATGAAATCATCACCCACAGTCAATTTTGCATCACCGGTCAACTGCATCGTGCCAGCATTGGCAAATTCTTTAAGGTTGCTCACATCAAGAGCTCCGCCATTCAGCTGGACAGTTCCCTCGTTCTTGTTGCAGTAGACACCGTAAGCAGATGCTGCATCTTCATTGGTGAAGGTCATAGAACCGCCATTGCTGATGTCAAGGATTCCGGCTGCACTGATGCGGAAGTAGCTGGCAGTACTGGTAAAAGTACCGTTGTTGGTAATGGTGAATTTACAATTTTCACCATTAGTAATGGGAAGCCAGGTCCAACCCCAGCCGCCGCCGATAGAAAATGCCTTCTGGTTGATGGCAAGAGATCCGCCGTCGATGTTGAAGTTGCTGGCGTGCTGAGCATCGTCTCCGGCAAGTTTGGCGTAGTAGTCACCTTCTTTGCCATTGATTTCCATAGCACCGTATACGTTGACAGTTCCGGTACTGATAAACTGACCGCCGCTGACAACGAATTTTCCACCCTGGGCAACATTAAGGATGCCGCCGGGATAGACACGGAACTCAACTCCACTGCCGCTGGCGGCAACATCGACTTCACCGTTGACAGTCAGAGTAAAGTTGGGATTGACATAACCGCCCAGAGTGGTCTTGATCCGGCTGCCTTCTTCAATGGTTACTTCAACAGGCTCAGAAGCAGACCTCAGAGAAAGACGGTCAAGGAGAGCATAACCTTCACCGGTAGTGGAGATGCTGAACTCAGTCACACCCTCGGAAGGCATCAGACGGCTGGAACCGTAAATCTCACTCTCACTGTTTCCGGCAGAAAGAACCACTGCGGAAACACCTTTCCAGAAAGCGGATGCTGCCGGATCAGTATTCTCTGCAAAAGCATCAAAGGCGTTATAACCGATAACCCTGTTGTCATCAGCAGCAGTACCGAATTCACCGGCATATTTGCTGCCCACATAGATAGTGTCACGGTTTTGGTCAGTAATGTAAACATCGCCGTCGGCACCGTAGAAGACATTGTTGTCACCGAGGTTGATAACGTCAACACTGCCTTCGAGTGAGGTGGTGCTGGTAAGGTCGATGATCTTCTTGACACCGCCTTCAAAGTTGGCGGCGTCGATGGTAATGGTGCCTTCACCTGCGATACCGACGGCAGTCAGGGTACTTGCTGCATCAATGGTAAGAGAGCCGTTATTGGTGAGAACATTTCTGTAAACAGCGTTGGTCCCGTTGACAAAGGACAAATCACCGCCGTTGGTACTGGCACTTGAAGCGGTCACATCGGTGTTGTCAAATGTGAAGCTGGAGTCCTTATCATTGGTGTTGAGAGGTCCTGCAACAAGAACACTGTCGGTAAAGGTGAAATGGTAGTTTCCATTACCCAGACCTTCAGTTTCCTGGAAGTTGAAGGAGTTGACTTCAAGCACGGAGTTGGAGAAGCTGTAGATATAGGTTCCGGAAGCACCGTCTGCTTTGACACGGTTGTTGAACGCCTTGTCAGCGGTATCCATACCGATACGGACGTAGGCGTTTTCAACAGTGAAGTAAGAAGTGGTATCAGCATAACCGGAATTGGTCATAGCGATCACACCGCCCACGGCGTTGAAAGAGGCATCTTCTTTGGCAAGTCCTGCTTCCCAGGCTTCTTTGGCATCAAGCAACTCGCCGTTGATGGACACATTGTCGCCATAGCCCAGACCGTACTTGTCGGAACTGGTCAAATTGAGCGAAGCACCGGCTTCCACTGTCCACTTCTGGTTGGGAGTATAGGCAGTACCGAAGTCGTAGATCATATTGAAAGTATTATCACCTCTGAAGGTGACATTTCCTTCCACAGAGAGATTTCCGCCCACGGTGGAATCCTTGATCACTGCACCGTCAAGAACATTGACGGCGTTTCCGGTCAGGATACCGATGTTCAGAGTACTTTCGCCTTCCACATTGATAGTGCCGCTGTTGTCAAAGGCAACTTTTTCACTCAGGTTCAGCGTGGCATTTTTGACATTGATGGTGCCGCTGTTGGCACTCAGGTGTTCACCGGTGGCATAGAGATTCTTTGCAGAAACCTTTGAACCGTTGGTGATGTTGAGTGTACCGTTGTTGCGGAATGTTCTGGTAAAGTTGACATCGGTTGCCTCAAAGGTCACTTCGGAGTTGGCGGCATCATTTTTCAGATCGTTCACATCGGCAGTGAATTTGCTCTCCTTAAAGGTGATGCTGATGTCAGCGGATTCAGGAGATTGATCCTGAATCCTGATACCCACATTGCCGAGGGTAACGTTTGCCTTGTTAAAGGTGACATCGAAAGCACCGGATCCGATAGGCTGGGTTGTGCCTTTGGCACTGATACCTTTGACATTCAAAGAAGCATTTTCCACCAGCATCGTGCTCTTGGCGGTGTTGTCTTTGACACTGTCAAGAGAGAGGTAGTAATCGGCACTCACAGAAGCACCGGCACCGATGATCCAGTTGGCACCGTTGCCCAGTTTGAAGCCGTCGTTGCCGATGTGGAGAGAAGTTGTTTCGCCTTTGACGACCACAGTATCACGGACTCCGGCATCAATGGAGCTGATGAAGTTTTTGCCCTGGAAGTAGACAGTTCCGGCTTTGTCACCGTTGACAGAGAGGACATAGTCCACATAGGCATCATTTTCGGTGATATTCAGTTCCAGATATTTGTCAGAAAGGACCTCAGTATCTCTCAGGGTCGCACCGTCAGCGATAATGATGGTATTTCCGGCAAAGTTTTTGGCAGTCAGAGTGGTCAGACCGCCTACGGTAATGGTACCTTTGTTCACGATCTTGTTGGCGAAAATCACATTGATACCGCCCTTTTCGCTTGCAGCAGTGGTAATGGAACCGGTCTCTCCCACGTTGATGGTTCCCAGAGCAGAAAGCTTGGAACTGTTCAGCGTGATCGCACCATTGATGTTGTTGCTGCCCTGTCCCTCTTTGCCGAGACGCATTTCGGAATCGGTCAGAGTAATGGAAGTCCCCTCTGCCATACTCAAATAACCGAACTCTTTGGGGCCGGTGAAATCAAGAAGTGAACCGTTGGCAGCAGCAATGGAAGCACTATGGACCATAAGCACCTGTCCGGGCTGCGTGTTGGGACCGCCGATGGTTGAAACACGGGCGTTGTCCAGCACCAGTTTGGCAGCAAGTTCGCTCTTGTCTCCGATATGAGAGACTTCGGTATCATGTCCCAGAAGGATGTAACCGAACTCAGCAGCGGTATCTTTCACACTGAAAGTACCGGAGTAATGTCCGAGGTAGTTTTTTGCCTTAAACTGAACTTCGGCTTCGGCACCCTTGCCGGCTTCGGCAGTACCCACCACATAGATACCGTCATCAGCCTTTGCATAGTAACGGCTCATAGCGGTATAGACTTCGGCATTTCCGGTGAGGGTCAGTTTACCCGAGCTGTAGAATGTGGTGGCACAATTCACATCACAGGCAAATGTATTTTCACCGTACAAATAGAAATACTTGGCGTCAACAGTAATATTTTTACCGATGTTCGCATCGGTAAAGTTGACATAATTGTTGTTGGCACTGTCAGCAACGGTAACTTTCAGGCCTTCGCCCGCCACGATTTTTCCGGAGTAGGTTTTGCCTGAAAGGACATCAGTCACATCGCTGAGGACAACGATTTCTTCAAAGCCCTCATATCTTTCAGCAGAGTAAGCGTCGTTGAAGTTGGCAAATGCGTTGATGCCGAAATAGACTTTGTCCATACCGGGAATGGCATCTCCGTATTCGAGATCTGCGTAGGCGGCATTGACATAGTATTTTTCAAACACGGCGTCGGTGAGAACGATGTCTCCGTCTTTAAGAGTCAGGACAGACACGTTTTCAGGTTTGCCGACAAAGTCGATTGTGCCTTCAAATCCGGCATTGCCTGTGATGTCGAGAACTTTGAGAGCTCCGGAGAAATCAGCAGCATCATAGGCGATAGTTCCGTTTCCGGTAAGGTTTTCCACCTGAAGCGTATCGGTGGTGTTCAAAGCGACAGAACCCTGAACGTCAAATGTTCCGATAGAACCGCCTTCAGAAATGGCAAGTTCACCAGTTTCACCGACGGTCACAGTGCCGCCCAGAACAAAGTTTCCGACTGCGGCCTTGCCGTTCACAGTAAAGAGAGCGTCTGCTGCATCGGGATAGTCGTTAATAAAGGCGGCTGTAAATTCAGCACCTTCGTTGATGGTGATCACATCCTGAGCCTCTTTGGTAATGACCATTCTGTCGCTGACATTCAGTTTACCATAGAGATCAATGGATCCCAGGTGTGAATAGACGGCATTGACATTGATCTCGCCCAGCACACTGTTTTTGATATTGAGATCGTTGGCCCAGAGAATATCCGCATTGATAACGACATTTTCGCCGAAAACAGCATCTTCGTGTGCCCAGATTTCAGCACCGACCTCAGGAGCTCCCTCGGCGAACTTGTAATCACCGTGCTCATCAAGTGAAAGGCCGTTGTTGCCCATTTCAATGACAAGACCGTTGGGATTGTTTGAAACAACTCCGTAATGGAGAGCAGCATCCACCTGGCCGTCAACAACGATCTTGGAAACATAAGCAGCATCAGCAGCGTGCTTGACAGCGTCATCCACAGAGCTGAAAGCGTTGACACCATAGTAAAGTTTGTCACCCACAACAGTTCCGTATTCACCGGCAAAGTCGGGACTGACAGTACAAATGGTGATATCGCCATCGGTAACGGTGATATCGCCGTCAGCACCGTAGATACAGGAAAGTTCCCCGTTGAGGAACTGGATCTTTCCTTCAGAAGAAACATCGCTGGTAAGATCGAGGATCTTTTTGACACCGGTAAATCCGGCGGCATCAAAGGTCACAGAACCGTTGAGAGCATCTGCGGTCAGGCAGGCGTCCTGATCGATGAAGATGGAACCGGCATTGTTGATAACGCCGTTCACAGCAGAATCAGCATCAACAATGACACTGCCGGAAGCGGAAACGTTCAATGTGGTGTTGACCGTGGCATTGCTCAGGGTAAGGACACCCATACGGTCTGCATCAGCAGCGTATCCCACGTTGAACCAATCAGTCAGATTCAATGTGGAGTTTTCCACGTTCATAACAGCATTTTTGCCGGCTTCGCCGTAGAGGTTCAGCTGATCTGCGGTCACAACTGCGCCGTTGAGCATCCGGACTCCACCGGCGACCTTGATCTGGCTGACTTCAATACTGCTGCTATCAAGGCGCACATAGCCGCTTTCTTTGATGACCATAAGGTTTTCGCCGCTGCTGGAAGCAACTTTGGCATTTTCACCCAGGTAAAGGGTGTGTTTCTGAGAGGAAGCACCTTCGCCCTCGCCGCCGATGCCGAAATATTCACCAAAGGTCAGAGTGGTGTTCTTGGAAAGGGTCAGAGTGGCGACCTCATCAAGAGCAGAACCCAGCTGGACAGTTGCACCGGAAAGAGTGGCTCCCTCAATGTAGCTGGAAGCAAGGTTCATATTGGCACGGAGAATATTGTTTCCGCCGAACACATAGACCATTTCAGCAGAATCACTGTTAAAGACGCTTCCGGCTTCGACGGTAACGTCGTTGAAGTTCACCCGGCCGGAACCGGTCAATGAAGCTGCATCAAGGGTCACAGTACCGGAAACATTGAGTGTGCCGTCGTTGGTCAGAGTTTCGATATCGAACTTGCCGCCGTTAATGGTGAATTTGCCATTATTGGCAACAGCTGCGGCAGTCAGCGTGACTCCGGGAGCAACAGTAAGTTCACCGTTGTTGACGATGTTTTCTGAAGTCAGATTACCGGCTGCTGTAACAGTACCGTCGTTGTTGATATTGGTCACAGTACTGTCTTTAGAAACATTCACAGTACCGGCGGCACTCACATTCACGGTGGTATCGACAGTTGCGTTGTACAAGCTGACAAAACCCATACGGTTGGCATCATTTGCGTGACCGACCTGGATAAAGTCTCTCACGCTGACTGTGGAGTTATTGACATTCAATCTGGCACTCAGACCGGTTTCGCCGTAGAGGTTCATCTGATTGGCGTTCACAGAAGCGGCATCGGTCATATTGACGGTACCTGCGATCTTCATTTCGCTCACTTCAACGCTGCCCTTGACACTGACAAAGCCGCTCTGTTTGACCACAAAGAGGTTTTCTTCGCTGTTGGAAGTTACTTTAGCTCCGGCAGTGATGTAGAGTTTATGAGTTTCAGCAGCGGCATCTTCGCCTTCGCCGCCCAGTCCGAGGTAGCCGCCGTAAGTCAGAACGGCGTTATTGGAAAGAGTCAAGCTGGCAGCTTTGTCAGCAGCAGCACCGATCTGCAAGGTAGCTCCGGAAAGGGTGGCACCCTCAATGTAGCTGGAAGCAAGGATCATATTGGCACGGACGATATTGGCTCCGTCAAACACATAGACCATTTCAGCAGATTCGCTGTTAAAGACGCTTGCGGCTTCCACAGTAGCACCGTTGAAGTTCACCCGGCCGGTACCGGTCAATGAAGCTGCATCAAGGGTCACAGTACCGGAAACATTGAGTGTGTCGTCGTTGGTCAGAGTTTCGATATCGAATTTACCGCCGTTAACGGTGAAAATACCGGTGTTGGCAAAGGTATCGGCAGTCAGTTGGACGCCGGAAGCAACAGTAAATTCACCGTTGTTGTTGATATTGGTCACAGTGCTGTTTGCAGCAACATTCACACTGCCTGAAGCATTGACAGTCAGGCCGCCTTCGACGGTGGCGTTGTCAAGCAGAAGTGTGCCGGTACGTTCATTGTTGGTGCTGTGTCCCACATTGAGTCCGTCTCTCACAGCAACAGTGGAGTTCACAATATTCATTGCAGCACTTTCAGCACCTTCCTCGCCGTAAAGGTTCATCTGATTGGCAGTGACAGAAGCACCGTCAGTCAAATCGGCAATACCTGCGATCTTGATCTCGCTTGCACTGATAGAACCGCCCGCGGCGTTGACGATACCGCTCTGCTTCACAACGAGAAGATTGTTGAAGTCAGTCAAGGTCACTGCAGCACCGTTACCGAGATTCAGAGTATGATTGGCAAATCCTTCGCCCTCGCCGCCGATGCCGAAATAGGAGGAAAGCTCAAGAGTGACACCGTCGGCAAGAGTAAGAGTTGCAGCCTTGTCAAGCTCAGCACCGATCTGGAAGGTGGCTCCGGAAAGAGTGGCTCCCTCAATGTAGCTGGAAGCAAGGGTCATATCAGCATTGATGGTGTTGTCACCGTCAAAAATGTAGACCATTTCAGCTGAATCGCTGTTGAAGCTGCTGTCAGCACTCAAAGTTGCACCGGTAAAGTTGACAACACCTGCTCCCTGAAGATCAGTGATCTGGAGAGTGGTTTCGCCAATGACATTGAGCGTACCGTTGTTGACCACGGCAGCGTTGCCGGTGGCAAGGAGATCGCCGCCGTCAAAGGTGACAGAAGTTCCTGCGTTGATGGTCAATTCGGAAGTTTCCGCCCAGTCCAGAGTTCCCTGAACCAGCAGTTCGGCTTCTTTGAGCAGCTGAAGTCCCTTGCCGCCCACAGTGATCGTGCCGCTTTCTGCCACAGTTGTTTCAGCTCCGTAGAGGTAGACCTGGTCGGCAGAAATAATACCGTTGACAACAACTTCATTGCCGCTGCGGGCATTCAAAGTAGTCAGAGTGACCTTAACACCGTCAGCAACAGTAAAGACGGAATTTGTGGAGTCAGCTCCGGCACTGTAATCGCGGCCCACATAGATGCGGTTGATGCTGATTTCATTCTGTGCGGTGAAGGAAGCATCGTTGTAGAGAGCGATGGTTCCGTTGTTGAGATCGTTGATCACGCCGGTGATAACAGTGTCAGCGGTGATATCAAGCACAGCTTTGTCGCCGAGAGTGATTGTTGCCACGTCGTAGGTTCCGCCGTTGAAGATCACATTGCTGTTGAGGACGTTGAGAACGCCTGCGGAAACCACACGGCCATCCTCACCGGCGGTAATGACGGCATCAGCCAGGTCTGCACCGGCGATGGTCAAGGTTCCGTCAAGAGCGATTTCGCCGCTGATGTCAGCAGTTCCGGTGAGAGTGAAATCAACTCCTGCACCGACAGAGAAAACACCGTCGATGGTATTTTCTGCGCCATTGAAGGTAATAGCGGCAGCGTCTGCATCTTTAAGCTTCAGGAACGAAAGGGTGCGGTCGGCATTGTTGACAAAAGCTGCGTCGATTTCAAAAGAGCCCTTGATATTGAAGAACTCTGGCTCCATCAGATTAGAGAAACAGTAAGCCTTTTCCGTGACATTGAAAACATTGATGCCGACATAGGCTCTGGAAGCGTACCCGACGCCGAAATCGGCTTCATCATCAACATCATTGACCAGATACACATTGTTGGCATCGGCATCGGAAATGGAGATATCGCCGTCAAAAGCGTAGAAAACATTGACATCTTCGGCAAGATTTTCGACCACGATACGGGTCCCGTTTTCTTCAGCAAAGGAACCATCGGGATCGCTGAGATCAAAGACTCTCTTGCATCCCTTGGTGAATCCGGAAGCATCAATGGTGATTTTGGCATTGTCGCCCAGAGTCATATCAATGCCCTTGACACTGCTTTCCACAGCTGCAAGTTCCACTGAACCGTGGATGTCAAGGTCGTCAAAAACAGTCTGAGATTTTTCGAGAGTGAAGGTCACTCCAGGCTTCACATTCAGATTTTTGGCAGTCAGATCGGTATTGATGAGCACAACGTCAAACCCCACATCGAGGTTCCCGATGCTGTTGACAGTAATGACACTTGCGCCTTCGCCAGAGAAAAAGTTGTCAACCACATTTTTGTTGGTGATCTCTTTGCCGTCGGACTCCTGGACATAGGAGCCGGAAATGGCAGTTCCCACCAGGCTTGCGCCGTTGAGGGTGACATTTTCGCCGTAGGCACCCACGAGGCCGCCCACGCAATCCTTGCCTTCTTCGGCAATGCCGTCAGCCACAACGCTTCTTGCGGTGCAGGCGATGCCGTCCACATAGATCCCGGCATCAGCAGAACCGATAACACCGCCAACGCTGTTGACTCCGGCTCCGGAGCCGGCCACATTGATATTGGTGGCAAGATTGCTGTACTGATATTCGCCGTCGTTGTACTGTTTGTTGTCATTTTCAGCACGGCCGATGATACCGCCCACGTCGCCGGAAGTTCCGGCAATACCGTTGAGGGTGCCGGTGGCATTGACGGTGACATCAGCAAGTGAAGCATCACCGCCGCCTGCGATACCGCCCACAGCGGCACCGCCGGTGATCTGAACAGTTCCGGTCACGGTAACGTTGGAAATAACGCAGTCGCCGTATTCGGCATTGGTGTAACCCACAACAGTACCAACGTAGTTGCGGGCATTGATGGTCACATTTTCAAAGATGACATCATTCACGCTTCCTGCGTCAATAAAGCCGAAAAATCCGGCGTAGTCCAAAGTGGCGTTGTTAATGGTCAGCCCGGAAATGGTATGTCCGCCACCATCAAAAGTTCCCTGGAATGAGTTGGTCACATTACCGATGGAAGTCCAGTTTTCGCCGGAAATGTCAATATCGTCCCCCAGAGTAATGGTCCAACCGGCGAAAGAATTACCGGCATTGACTTCATCGCGAAAAGCCTTGAGCTCGTCGATAGTATCGATTTGCCAGGTCTTTGCAGTAGGATTCTTTTCCATAATCTCAACCTTTCATATCTTATTTATAATCAATAATTTAAATTAATACATACAAAAATACGGCAAGACGCTCCCCGTACGGCTTTTCCGGGAAATTCCTTGCCGTATTTTTGTTTTTTGTATGATTTTACATAAGCTGTTTTTCTCATAGCCTCCACACCCTTTGAGTATATTTCTGAGGTGCGGTGCAGAAAACATCTCTGTACCGTCTGTATTGTCTTTTTCTTTCGACAGGAGGAGCTTCCGAACGTTCCGGAGAAACGCTGACAAAGCACAAAAAAGCCATATCCTCCACAATGTGCAGCTGAAGCTGCTCTGGGGTGTCATTTCCGGCAAAAGAGAGTGTGGAACCGGAATATTGGACCCCTGCCACAAAAAATGTTTCTTCCTGTGGATCAATAATTTCTGCCTGCTGTGTGCAGAAAGCAACCGGGGCGGCCGCAGGTGTAAAAGAGAGAGTAGAGAGGTCTGAATTTGAGGTCTGGGAAAGAGAAAGTCCGTCACACAGGCACAAAAAACCGACCCCGGCAACATTGGTGCCGACGCCGACAAAAGACAATTCACCTGTGTTTTGCTTTGTATACATAAAATAAATTCCAGACTCTCTTGCCTTTAATTTAACCTCAACAATGGCAAAAGTCAAGCTCTCTTTGCAAAAAAAAAGACAATTTCTTCAATAATTCCCAGAAAATTCATTTCTACTGCCGCAAAAGAGTCCCTCTTTAATACAATCAAGCCTTGACGGAGAGACTCTTATGTGGTATATTATGGAAAAAGTACCGCATATTGCCGAAAATATGTCAACTATAAGGAAAAGAAAAATGAACGACATTGAAAAAATGAGTTACGCCCTCGGTATGAATATTGCCGGAAACATTACCGAACTCCCCATTGAACTGGACTTCAAACAGGTCATCGCCGCTATCAGCGATGTCAGCTCCGGCAAAGCTCCCGCTTTGGAGCTTGAGGAATATCACAAGTTTATGCAGACCTTCCAGCAGAAGGTCCAGGAAGCCGGCCGTGCCGCCGCCGCTAAAGCCGCCGAAGAAAATATCAAAGCCGGTAAAGCCTTCCTCGAAGCCAATAAAGCCAAAGAAGGTGTCAAAGTCACCGCCAGCGGCTTGCAGTACAAAGTCCTTAAAGAAGGGGACGGAGCTGCCCCCAAACGCACCGACAAAGTGAGAGTCCACTACACCGGAAAACTTATTGACGGCAACGTTTTTGACAGCTCCGTCCAGCGGGACGAACCCGCCGAATTCGGTGTTACTCAGGTGATCCCCGGCTGGGTCGAAGGTCTCCAGCTGATGAAGGTGGGCAGCAAATATGAATTTGTCATCCCCTCCAACCTCGCCTACGGCGAAAGAGGTGCCGGTGCTGCGATCCCTCCCAACGCCGTGCTGGTCTTTGAAGTGGAACTTCTTGCTATCGTTTGAGCGGTAAAATGAAAGTTCTGAGCAAACAACGCAACAGCCGTATGTGTGCCATTTGCGGGCTTGACAACCTTTATGGTGTTCAAGCCCCTTTTTACAATATGGCCGACGGCAGTGTAATGAGCCTTTTCAGCTACAAGGATCACCACCAGAGTTATCCCGGCAGAGTCCACGGCGGACTTATTTCAGCAATGATCGACGAAATGGGTCTCCGGGGGTTGTGGGCCAAGCACCTGGACGAAACCCTTTTCGGCGTCACGATGACGCTGGACACAAAATACAGAAAACCTGTCCCCTACGGAACGCTTCTGGTGGGCAAGGGAGTCGTTACGGCCGAAACAGCCAGAGCCTTTGAAGTGGATTCCTTTATCTATGACCAATCAGGTACACTTCTTGCCAACGGCCACATCAAATATATGCGTCTTGCCCCTGAAATCATCAGTTCCGGAGCAGATGTCCACGAAGAAATGCCCTATCTGATCAACGACAACGTCACCGAAATCTGAAAGTCTTTCATCTTATGATCTGCAATCGTCCGCTGACAACTGCCGAAATGGCAAGCTCCCAGCGTAATTATCTTCTTTATAACGGTGTCAACGGGGCATCTTATATGTGCCTCGGGGAAACTGTCCTCATTCTTTTTGCAGTCAAACTCCACTGTTCCGACACGGTTGTCGCCATCCTCGGCGGGATGATATTTTTCGGATTCCTGCTGCTGCCCCTCGGAAAAATAATGACCGCCCGGGTGGGCGCAGCACGTTCTCAGGCAGATTTCTGGGTGATGCGCAACATCGCCGCATTGGTGGTGGCCGCCGCAGCTCCCGCAGCGTTGTTTCTCAGCCCTCTGCTTGCAACGGTAATGCTTATAGGAGGAGCCTTTCTCTTTTACGGATTCCGGGCCGCAGGCGTCGTAATGGGGCAGCCCCTTGTAGGGGAAATATGTGAAAAGAACTCCTCAGGCAAATTTGTTGCAAAGGCGTGGGTCTACTTTTACACCAGCGGCGTCACAGCCATTGCCGCCATTGCTCTTTGTATGAAGTTCAATGAATCTGTCTGGATGCTTTTTGCCATTATTATTTCAGGGACGATCCTGGGCATCACCAGTTCCACCTTTATGCGCAAAGTCCACGAAACAGGCGAAATCCGCAAAAATGCCCAAAGGCCCCTTCTGCGTGAGATCCCCGGACTCCTCAGAGACAAAGTGGTGATGCGGCAGCTGATTGCGGGTATGATCTGCAATATGAGCACAGTTCTGCTGGTTCCCATTTCAATGCTTTCACTGAAGCGGGGATACGGTGTAGCTGACGGAACTGCACTTTTTTACTCTCTGGTGCAATTCGGTTCCTGTATCGGCATCAGTCTTATCCTTGCCAAAGTGGCTGACCGGTTCGGAGGAAGAAAACTGACCATTGCCGGATTTTACGCCAATTATGCTGTCATTATCATCTGGCTGCTGCTGCCTGTCACTTTTCATCCCCTGCTGGCTGTAATGCCTTTTGTGATCTGTCCTTTGTGTTCAGTCATATCTTCAACAGCATTGACCCAATACTTCATCCACACAGTTCCCCCGAAAGATCAGGTGGCAGCCAGTTTGCTGATTGCCGTAGGCACAGGGGTTTTTGCCGGACTTCCCGGAATGATCCTCAGCAGCCTTTTTCTCAAATGGGCTGCGATGTGCAACTCTGCGGGGCCTGCCATTATGACCTATAAATACTATTTTACGGGGATACTGTTCCTTTTACCCCTGATGAGTCTTGCTGTCCACGCCCTTTATAAAGAGGATAAATTGCCCTCTAAAATCCAATAAAAAATAAATTCTGCAAAAAAAACAAAAATTTTTGTTTTTTTGGTGAAAGATTTTACTGAAAACGCCGCTATATAGAAGTGGAATAGGGAACTTTTCCTGACCGTTCTTCTGTATTGCGGCGTTTTATCGGCCTTGAAACGCAAGTTTCACTCGCCGGGGTGCAGAGAACTGCCCGGGAGAGGTTCCTTTTTTTCTCCGCCTGAAATCCTCAGCTGCTCCCGGTACTCGCCGGGAGTCACACCTTTCCGCTGCCGGAAAAGGCGGGAAAAATAAAATTGATCCTGAAATCCTGCGGCAAATGCGGCTTCGGCCACTGTTCCTTCGGGGTGCGCTTTCCAGAAACTTTCAGCCAGATGCAGCCTGTGAGCAATGAGCAGTTCTTTGAAACCGGTGTCGTAATTCCTTCTTAAAAACTGGGATATGGAAGAAACACTGCGGCCCAGTTTTTTTGCCATATCAGGCAATTTGATATCTTCGTGACCGTGCCGGGCAATGTAACGGTCAATATCCAATCTCAGCTGATCGCTCTGGAGCACCGCCAGTTCACGAATGGAAATATAGTCGATCAGGGTTTTGAAAAGTCCGGTAATGGCTGCCTGTTTTTCATTGCTGAACCGGGGAAGCTGCTGATAAAAGGCTTCCAATTCGCCGTTTTTCTCCGGGTGCGTTTCATCGACCCGGAACTGGCCGATCATAAGGAATCCGGCACACTTGCCGTGCAGAAAAACCGGAGCCACGATCTCGTGGGCACCGGCGTGACAGCGGTAGAGGATCACATCACGGCTGTCAACAGCTTCTTTCTGCTTGGCAGCATCCATCGCCATACATTTGGCCAGCCCTCCGGGACAGGATTGGATATGGCGGCAGAATTCACTGTTGCACATCTCCTTTCCCCGGCGCAGCCTGGTTCCGTCCGGACCGAAAAAGGTGACCCGGGCGTCGATCAGAGCCGCAAAATCGTCCAACAGAGACTGCACTTCATCGCTGAGGATCAATTCAAGGGCGGAACTTTTGTTTTTCGCGGCACACATTGCTTTATTTGTACTTTATTCAGTCAGTTCATCCAGACGGTCGGCAAACTCCTCAATGAGAGTTTGTATTTGTTCAACTTCCCCTTCAGAAGGATCGAACCCTTCGCTGTTGAGCTGTTTGAGAACGCCGTCGATCCTGACAAAAAGAGCGTCGATATCGTGACAATGGCAATGACCGTGGGAATGTTCTTCGCTGTTATGATGCTCAAGTTTTTCCTCTACCAGTTCCATAAGAGTGGTACGCAGGGGGGCCTTGGCTTCATCAAGGAGCCGGTTGTAGTTTCCGGTGAGATCTTCAAAGCGTTCTTCAAGGAAATTAAGAAAGATCGCTTCCTGAGCTTCGTCTGCGTATGAAAGCTGTCCGTGGGGAAAGGCTCTGGCAAAGAAATGGTCAAAGTTCAGATCACGTGCGGCACAGTTGTCAAGAATGAATCCGTCGATTTCCTCAGGAGTCAAGGGGGAACCTACTTCCTTGAGCATAAGACCGAAATCATCGGTTTCCCCAGCCGAAATACCGAAACCGTCAGGGAGAGATTCTTTTTCCTCCGCAACATATCCGTCACCGGAACCTGCAAGAGCAAACACCGTATGATCGCCTCTTGTATGCATTTCAATGGAGTCACAGTCGGCAACAAATTCTTCCACAGAAGCCGCTGTTGAAGCAAGTTCTTCACCGCCGTAATAAAAGGCCCAGTGGATCTGTTGTGAAATTTCAAGATAATCTCTGAATTGTTCAATGACCCGGGTCATTGCCTTTTCATAATCAGCGATCCACTTGTCTCTGGCTTCTTCTGAACGTTCTTCTGCGGGGCGGTAATTGATTTCAAATTCTCCGGTATCGGGATCGGTCAGCTGCAGAATAAAGCTGTCCCCTTCCTTGAATGAAAGTTCTTCAAACAGCTCAGAGCAGTCAAAAACGGTCATCGTGACCAGAGTCGTGGGCGACAAATGAGATGAGATCCCCCAGTTGGCATCAGAATCAGCTTCCAGATAATCCACGACCTGCTCGTGACCGATCAGGGTCAGATAGTGGAGAGCTTCTCCAAAAGGCATTGTGATTTCTCTTTTGGGGAGTTCTTCTCCGTCAAAAATGAGTTCTGCATCAGAGGGGAACACATCCTCACTCAAAAAAGGCGTCAGGCGGTTGGCGGGAAAAAGCACGCCTTCGTTGATTTCCCATTTATCAGGCGTCACGGCAAAGGGAGTACGGCAGAAAAAGTGCATTTTAAGTTCACACTCCCAGTCGGGGGTATGAAAATAGTTATCATCGCCGTCGATGAGCTTTTCAAGCCGGTTCAGAAGTTCACTGTCATCGGCACCATTGAGTTTGGCGGCAATATCATTCAGGTAAAAGATCCCCGGAGCATTGGCGATCACATCCTCGATCTGCCCGATGGAAATTCTTTTTTTATCTTCTTTCTGTGCCATTTTTACCTCCCGCCGAAACCGGCAAATATTGAAAACTTCTGAGCAAGCAGAGTTTTGAACCCCTCGACATCCAGTTCTTTGAGCTGTTCGATGGTAACAGCATCTTTGATGTCAAAAGAACCGCTGCGCACTCTGCGTAAGGCGGCAAGGGTTCCGCCGCATCCCAGTTTTGCACCGATGTCGTGACAGAGGGAGCGGACGTAAGTTCCTTTGGAACATTCAAGAGTGAAGTCACAGAAGGGAAGTTCGATCTTTCCCACAGTAATGGCTGAAATCGTAATAGGCCGGGCTTCCCGTTCCACTTCAACGCCTTTGCGTGCCAGTTCATAAAGTTTCTTGCCGCCCACCTTGATAGCGGAAACCATAGGAGGCATCTGCATCTGGTCGCCTTCAAAAGAGTGGAGTGCGGCAATGAGTTCTTCCACAGTGACGTTGACCTCTTTTTCAGCGACGACAGTTCCTTCAAGGTCGTAGGAATCAGTTTCAAGTCCCAGCTGAAGTTTACATTCATAGACTTTATCCTGAGCCATAAGTTTGTCACTGTACTTGGTGTATTCCCCCAATACCAGCACCAGCAGACCTGTGGCGGCCGGGTCAAGAGTGCCGCAGTGACCTACTTTGGGGATATTATAACGGTTGCGCAAAAAGTTGACCACGTCAAAACTGGTCCAGCCGGCGGGTTTGTCTATTGAAATGATCCCTCCTCCGGCAAAAGGCGGCAGGTGGTGTCTTTTGGGGTTGTAACGCATAATCAGTTCCTCCTGTAAAAAAGGGGGTTAAAAAAGTTCCAATTGTTCATCTTCCATTTTTTCAGACTTTTCCGCAGCGGGCGGATCTGAAAAAAGGCCGGGTTGTTCTTCTGCCTGAGCCGGAGGATTTTCCAGAGGGGTTTCTGCCAGAAACTCCTCAAGAGTTGCGATCCTGATGCCCAGTTTGCGGGCCTTGACCAACTTTGAGGAAGAATCATTCACATCAGCTGCCACAAGCAGGGCAAGCTCTTTTGTCACAGAATCAACGGCCGAATACCCTTTAGCAGCAGCAAGTTCCACATAATAGGAGCGTTTCTCAGGCATCTTGCCGGTGAAACAGACTGTGGGCAACGCTCCGGCAGCACTCTGAACTTCCCGGATGGGAGTTACTGCCGAAAGCAGTTCATCTATTTCCTCTTTTCTTTCAGCAAAGGCTTCCGTAATGGCTTTTGCCCGCTCCGGGCCGATTCCCGGAATGGCACTCAAAGTATCAGCTGAAGCTTCACGCAGAGCGTAAAAATCCATCGACTGCAAAAGCTGTTTGGCGATATTGGGCCCCACATTGGGGATATTCAAAGAAGCAAGGAGCTGATATTCAGGCATTTTCTTCACCCGCTGAAGCTCCTTGAGCAAGTTTGATGCGGATTTTTCGGCAAAGCCTTCCACTTTGAGCAGATCCACTGCCGTCAGCCGGAAAAGATCGCTCAGAGAGGAAACGTGACAGACGGAAATCAGTTTTTTCAACGTGCTTTCGCCTAAATTTTCCACATCAAGAGCTTTGACGGCGGCAGTGAGCCGCTGCAAACTTGTTCCGGGGCAAGCCGGATTGGGACAGACCAGTTCAGGCCCCTTGCGTTCAAGGAGCGTTTCGCAGGCAGGACACCGGTCAATCAGGGGGGAACGGCGGTTTTCTCCGGGGGTGGACGCTGAAATATAAGGGATCACATCCCCTGCCCGTTCCACTGTGATGCTGTCGCCGATATGCAGATCCATAGCGATAATATTCTGCACATTGTGCAAGGTGGCCCGTTTGACGGTGACGCCTGAAAACTCCACAGGCTCCATAATGGCCACGGGGGTCAAATTGTTTTTTCCGAAACTCCATTCCACGTCGATCAAACGGCTTTCCCGCTTGACGTTGGAGTATTTGTAAGCGATCTCGCCTCTGGGATGGTGAGCCGTATTGCCAAGAGAATCCCGGAAACTTTTGTCGGCAAATTTGACAACGACACCGTCCATAGGATAAGGCAGTTCAGCAAGGGAGCTCAAAAAGGAATCCCACTTGAGGGCAAGTTCATTCAAAGGCACTTCAAAAGAGATAAGAGAATAGTCCACCAAAGTAAGCTTTGCCCCCTGGGCGATCATTGCATCAATCTCTTTCAACCCCATAATGCCCGCCACGGCATTGCGGGGATTTTTGTAAAATCCTCCGTCTTTGCGGCGGATACGGGAATAAATATTGACAAAGTCATCAGAACGGATAACGATCTCGCCCCGGGCGGGACGGTCAAGTTTCCCGGTATAGCCGGGAGCTTCAAGTTCTATGAGGGGCAATTTGTCAGAAACATCTTCTCCAGTTTCCCCGTCTCCCCGGGTGGCAAGGACAGTACCGTCAAATCCGGCGGAAATACCGTCATATTTGGGCTGAACAAGGAGTTTTTCATCGGGAGTCCGGGCAAATTTGCGTCCCCATTCAAGGAGAGCTTCAAGAGAATAAGCCTTATCCAGAGAAAGCATAGGAGTCCGGTGACGCACCTTGCCTGATGAAACGACAGCAGGGGTGTAAATTCTATTGACAAGAGGATGATTGGGGTCTCTGCGGCGGAGTTCCTCAAAGAGTTTGTCATAATCGGCATCACTGATTTCAGGAGTTCCTTTTTCCCAATAAAGTTTATTGTGATGACTGACCAGCTCCACAAGGGCATCAAGTGCCATACCGGCAAGATTTTCCAAAACACTCATCATAAAACTTTTTTTCTCCTGAAAAATCAATCTCAAAAAATCAAGACTTTGTTCCCAACAGGGGCAGTTTTTCTTTCTCAGCATCTTTCAGCGGCACTTTGTTTTTGCAAAACAAAAATGCTGAAAAAGATTTGGGGATCAACTTCCCCATAAAGATTCCGTTCCCGTGCTGCTGCGCCGTGACAAGCAGGGACAAATGTTTGTTTTACAACAGTTTTCCGGGCATACCGCAAGAACGCAGGACTCTGCCGGCGTGACACATTGCAAGGGCGAGAGCGTCGGTGCTGTCGAGGGGGATCTGTTCGATTTCGATCCCCAGTTCGGCGGCAATCATAACGGCGATCTGTTCCTTGGTGGCCTTTCCGCTGCCCACGGCGGCTCTTTTTGCCACAGTGGGAGCGTAGGCGTAGGCAGGGACTCCATTGACGCTCAAAGCTGCAAGGATAGCTCCCCGTGCCATACCGAGAATAATAGCCGTCCCGGCGTTTTTCCCCATAAAGGGTTCTTCAAGGACGGCGCACTCGGGATGAAAGGTATTGACCAGCTCACATATACCTAAATGCAAACGCCTCACACATTCAGAGTGAGGCAGTTTGGGCGAGTTGGCAATAACTCCGCAGTCGATGACCTTGAATCTGCCCCCGGTCCCGGCTTCGATCACCCCGTAACCGGTGGTGCGGATAGCCGGGTCGATACCGAGGATAATCATTCAGCAGCTCCGAAAGCGGCGGTCACTTCAAAGAGTTTTTCCTCCGCCATATGGGGAGCCATAAACTGGACTCCCACGGGCATACCTGATTCCGGATCAGTGCCGCAGGGCATACTGAGACCGCAGTTGCCTGAGATATTCAAAGCGATGGTGAAGATGTCGGACAAATACATCTGCAAGGGATCGCTCTTGGCTCCGAATTTGAACGCCACAGCAGGCGTCACAGGAGTCATAAGGATATCACACTTTTCAAAGGCTTCTGCAAAGTCTTTACGGATCAGCGTACGCACCTTTTGGGCACGCAGATAGTAGGCATCGTAATAACCGCTTGAAAGCACATAGGTTCCCAGCAGGATGCGGCGTTTGACTTCGTTTCCGAATCCGGCACCGCGGCTCTTGAAATAGGTTTCATTCAAGTCCCCTGCTTCCACCCGGGCTCCGTAACGCATACCGTCAAAGCGAGCGAGGTTTGCACTGGCTTCGGCGGTGGCGAGGATGTAGTAGACCGTCACGGCATACTTGGAATGCGGCAGAGAAACTTCCACCGTTTCGCCTCCCAGAGCACGGATCTTTTCAATGGCTTTATTGAGCTGGGCTTCCACACCGGCGTCCAGACCGGAAGTAAAATATTCTTTGGGCAGTCCCACTTTGACTCCCTTGAGAGAACCGGAGGCAGCTCCTTTGAGGGCAGCGGCGGCAAAATCGGGGACAACTTCATCCAGACTGGTGGAATCCAGCGGATCTTTGCCTGAAATAATGGAAGTCAGAATAGCTGAGTCCACCACATCGTTGGTCATAGGACCGATCTGGTCAAGACTTGAAGCAAATGCCACAAGTCCGCTGCGTGACACACGTCCGTAGGTGGGCTTGACGCCGACGATTCCGCAGAATGCAGCAGGCTGACGGATGGAACCGCCGGTATCGCTGCCCAGAGCGGCAGGGAGAAATCCGGCTGCCACAGCGGCGGCGGAACCGCCTGAAGAACCACCGGGAACACGGGAAGTATCCAGAGGGTTGCAGGTCTTTCTGACGGCACTGTTTTCGCAGCTTGATCCCATAGCGAACTCGTCCATATTGAGACGTCCGAAGGGAATGAATCCTTTGGCGGTCAATTTGTCAACAGCCGTTGCGGAATAGGGGGAAACCACCTTTTCAAGAATCTTTGAAGCACAGGAACAGGTTTCCCCTTTGACACAGATATTATCCTTGATGCCGACGGGGATACCGTCGTAATCACTCAGGGCTTTTCCCTCCTTGCGGCGGGCATCTGATTCAGCGGCAAGAGCCATAATTTTATCGGCATCATATTTGATAAAGGCACCGATTTCCTCATCTCTTGCAGCCACAGCATCGAGACAACGGCGGCAAAGTTCCACAGAAGTGAGTTTGCCTGATTTAAGTTCTTCCGCCAGCGCGTGAATAGTAAAAGATTTGTCTGCCATAGTATTTTCAGCTCTCCGATCCGGGCATGACCCGGGGAAGCCGGATCAATTCGCCGTTGACCACGCCGGGGGCGTTGGCAAGCATAGTCTCTCTGGGGTAGGAAGGTTTGACCTCGTCCTCTCTCCACACATTGGAGCAGGCGGAGGCGTGGGCGGTAGGTTCAACGCCCTCCACATCCACCTCAGAGAGTTCGGCAATGTAGTTGACGATATTGCCCAGATCAGCTCCGAAACGCTCCTTTTGTTCAGGAGTGAGCTCAAGCCGGGCAAGATCGGCTACATAATCGATATCGAGTTTGACTTCAGCCATATTATGCTTTTTCCAGCATCAGAGTGGCAGTGACCAGATCGCAGACTTCGGAGGGACCGAAATACTGGATGGGACCGGGATAGATGTAGCTGGTTTCCACAGCCCAGGCGGCACGGTTTTCAGCAAGTTTCTTGAAGGGCTTGCCGGAAAGTTCCACCAGAGCCTTGCGGATCACGGGCTTATCTTCGCCGTGGCGGCGTTCGATGTTCATCATCATAGTGATGGGAATACCACCGGCGATCCATTCGTCAGCACACTTGATGGTGTTGCGGACGCTTGACATATAACCGGTCTTTCCGGCACCGATGAGGGCGGCGGCGTTGAAGCCCAAACTGTAGCAGTAGTCGGCATCGTAGTTGGAAGGAGCGGCGCAGCGGCCTTCATAACCGAAGAAGTGAGTCTGAGCGGCAAATTTACCGGCATAGGTACCGGCAGCTTTGCGTTCTTTCAGCTTCTTGGCGACCATTTCGGCCAGCATCTTTTCAGTTTCGATGAGAGAAACCTGAACGTTGCCGTGGGGGTCGCGGTCGTTGCAGAGCTGTTTGCGGATGCCATCGGGCAGAGAAGCAAAGACTTTGGCACTTCCGGCAGTAAGTTTGGCTTCGGCAAAGGCGACCTTGGCAGCGGCATCGGCTTCAGAAATGGAAGCGTCGATGTGAGCAAAAATGTCGTTGAGTTCAGCAATCAGAACTTTGATTTCGGGGATGAATTCCACCAGACCTTCGGGAATGAGAGCGATACCGAAGTTCATCTTGTTGGCGGCACGGGCGGCGACAACATCGGCGATACCGGTAACGATTTCGTCGAGGGTCATTTTCTTTTCGGCCACTTCTTCGGAGATGATGGTGACGTTGGGCTGGGTCTGCAGGGCACATTCGAGAGCTATGTGAGAAGCGGAACGGCCCATCAGTTTGATGAAGTGCCAGTATTTCTTGGCGGAGTTGGCGTCGCGGCCGATGTTGCCGATAAGTTCGCTGTAAACGCGGCAGGCAGTATCAAAACCGAAACTGGCTTCGATCCATTCGTTTTTCAGGTCGCCGTCAATGGTCTTGGGGCAGCCGATGACCTGGATACCGATCTTGTTGGCCTTGAAATATTCAGCCAGCACACAGGCGTTGGTGTTGGAGTCGTCACCGCCGATAATAACAAGAGCAGTGATACCGCGTTCTTCGCAGCTCTTGCGGGCGGCTTCAAACTGTTCAGGAGTTTCGAGTTTGGTACGGCCGGAACCGATGATGTCAAAACCGCCGGTATTGCGGTATTCGTCGATAATGGCGGCATCCAGTTCCATAGCTTCGTCCTTGACCAGACCGTCGGGTCCTTTGAGGAATCCGTAGAGCTTGGAAGCGGCATTGAGGGATTTGATACCGTCAAAGAGACCGGCGATCACATTGTGTCCGCCGGGAGCCTGTCCGCCGGAAAGGATCACGCCCACGTTGATGGCGGGAGCTTCAGCACCGCAGCCGGGGGCAAAGGTCAGCACGGGGCTGCCGAAAGTATTGGGGAAAAGAGCCTTGATCTGCTCCACGTTGTCAGCGGCGGTCGTGGGTTCGCCGGCGGTCACAGCCACATTGGCACCCTTGCGCAGCGCGGGGGGAAGTTTGGGGGCATAAGCAGCCCGGACTTTCTGAAGAGGAGAGATAACTTTCATTTTTTTATCCTTTCTTAAAAATTCAAGGTTGAAATTGTGTATTATATATAAAATAGCACCGAAAAGGCGATTTATCAAGCAAAAATCCCCTTTCCGGCGGAGTTCAACACCCCTTTTTTGCCATATTCCGCAAATGTCAGAGATGCTTCACAGCATATTCAAATTGGCAGCTTTCCCCGGGCTCAAGACCAACGGCACGGAAAATCGGCTCAAATGAGGAGCATCCGCTGTCGGCTTCCCAGCAGAAAACGCTGGCAGGAAGCACGCCGGGGAAGGAGACTTCGATTTTTCCTTTGCACTCGGCAGCTTCAAGAATAGCCTTGGTTCCTTTGGTTTCAATGCCGGTGAACTTGCCCATGGCTGACTCGACCAGTGCATCGGCCTCTCCCAGACGGTAGAAGAAGGAACGGTGGTCCCGCTCATAGGCGGCTCCGTCATCCATCCGCACAGTGCCGGAGGGGAAGCGTTTGGCATCAAGCAGCAAGGGCATACAGTGGAACCTGAAAGCAAAGGGCGCAATGGATCTTGCTGTGGCATTGTCCAGACGGAGCTTTCTTGCAAACCCGTCTTTTTTGTATGTGTCGATGATCTGAAGCGCGACACCCTGCATGACAGCACTGTCATCTTCAGTAAGGACTTTGCTCATAACAACTTCAACACCCTCTTCAACAGCGTTGACGCCGTCGATCTTCAGTCCGGAGCGCAGCAGGAACAATGCCGCCACAGGCTGCCAGTTGCTCACAACGCCCCACCCCATTGCCACACTGGAAGCCAGAAGCTCTTCTCCGAAAGCGTTCCAACGGGAAATTCTGGCTCCGTGAACGGGATCCACATTGAGAGTATACCGGGGAGTGGTGAGTTTGAGTGTGTATTTTTCCACTTCCGCTTTGACACCGGCGGATTCCACAGTTTTGATGGCACTGTAATCATTGACCGGATCATCGGGAGCAGGAGCTTCGGCATCGTAGGTAAAGATCATTTCCGCCCGTTCCCTGTCCTGTCTCAGGACCATATCCCGGTAGGTCTGATGCAGAGCATTTTCGCTTAAATCTGAACTGACTTCAAGATTCCACAGGCCGTCGTAACCGATCGTTCTCAAGGCTTTTGTCACCTTGTTCCAGTTGATGCCGCCGCTGAAAAAGCTGGGGAACATATGTTTATCGGAACCGAGCCAGCCGGGGATAGGCAGTACGCCGTCGGGAGACATAGGGCCCACATTGTCGTGCATATGCAGAGCTTTGAGATATTTGCCTGCTTTGAGGATAAATGCTTCGTGGTCGGGCTGGGGGCTGAAATGGAGATGTCCGGTATCCAGACAGAGACCGAGATTATGGGGGAATCCCATTTCTTCCAGATTGGCGTAAACATCTTCAAAAGTCTCATAAGGGAGATTTTCCAGACAGATGGTCATTCCTTCGGGCAGATCGGAAAGGAGTTCTTTCAGGGATTTGACCCGGATGGCACGGACGGCACGGACAGCTTCAGGATCTCCTGAAAGCAGAGCATCATATCCGCCGCAATGGAGCACGGGGGCGGTGATGCCCAAAGCGTGATACATCCGGCAGTACCGGCGGTGGACTTCCACATTGGCTTTGCGGAGTTCTTCATTTTTTTCGGTGATGTAGCTGTGCAGAGGCAAATGTCCCTGACGGAACTTCAACCCCATTCCTTCAGCAAATTCCCGGAATTTCACCCATTCTTCAGGTGTCCGTTCCAAAAGGATGGCACTGTGATTGCTGCCGAGTTCAGCATATTCAAAACCGGATTTAACGAGACGTTTGACAGCACTTTCAGGGAACTGACCGGCGATATAACTTGAAATGGAGATCTTGATGGACATAATTTGAATTTTCCTTAAATATAGACTTTCCCGGAGGATACCCGGGTTAATATAGCACCGGGAAACATTATCTTCAATAGCTGAAAACGGTTTTCTTGAACTTATTTTCTTGAAAAATCATCTCCGCAGTTGTATATTGAGTCCGGAACCATCACAAATTTCCAAAGGAGGATTCACTATGTGGGACAAACAAATCGCCATCGACCAGGTCAAAGCCATTACCCTCAAGGGTAAAATATTTTTCGGCGTGGGAGCCATTAACGCTTTTGAAAATATTGCTGAAGAACTGAAAAATGAAGGAATCAGTACATTCCTCATCGTCACCGGCAAAAATGCCTACATTTCCTCAGGAGCCTGGGAGGTCATTGAAAGCGTACTCCTTTCCAAAGGGCTGAAATTCACCCTTTACGACGGCGTTATGCCCAATCCCACCGTGGAACAGGTGGACACCGCCGTTGCTATGGGCCGTTCCATCGGAGCTCAGGCGGTCATCGGTATCGGCGGCGGCAGTGCCATTGATGCGGCCAAAAGTGCCGCCATTATGATGAAGTACCCCGAACGCAAATGTACCGATCTTTATGAATATACCTTCACCCCCGCAGAAGCATTGCCCGTGATCGCCGTGAACCTGACCCACGGAACCGGTACCGAATGCAACCGCTTTGCGGTGGTTTCCATTCCTGAAAAAAATTACAAACCCGCCATTGCCTACGATCTCATCTATCCCCGTTACGCCATTGATGACCCCGCTTTGATGAAAGGTCTTTCTCTGGCCCAGACCCGCTATGTGAGTATCGACGCAATGAATCACGTCATTGAAGCTGCCACCAGCCGTTCCGCCAATCCTCTTTCCATTCAGCTTGCCGCAGAAACCATCCGTCTGGTGACCGAATATCTGCCCCTGGCAGAAAAAGATCCCAACGACCTGCGAGCCCGTTATTTTCTGGCATACGCAGCCCTCATTGCCGGATGGTCCTTTGACAACGGCTTGCTCCACTACACCCACGCCCTTGAACATCCTTTGAGTGCCGTCCAGCCCAAACTGGCTCACGGCCTGGGACTTGCGATGCTGCTGCCTGCTGTGGTGGAAAATATCTGGCGCGAATGCGGTCCTTTGCTGGCACAGCTTTTCGCTCCCTTTGCTCCCGGCCTTGACGGTTCTCCCGAGGGAGCTGCCAAAGGAGCCAAAGCGGTGCAGAAGTTCCTCTGCGCCCACGGGGTTTCTGAAAAACTTTCCGACCTGGGCTTCACCGAAAATGATGTTCCGCTGCTCACCGAACTTGCGATGAACACCCCCTCTCTCGGCGGTCTGCTGGATCAGGCTCCCACCTTTGCCGACCGGGTGGCGATCAACGCCATTTACCTGAACTCTATGACGATGAATCCCTGAGTCAAAGGCCTATGTCTGAACGTACTGTTGTAACCGCCGAACCTTGCGGATTCTGTTCCGGAGTCCGCAATGCTTTGGCAATGATCGAAAAAAAAATGGTCAGCACCTCTGAGAATATCTACATTCTCAAAGGTCTGATCCACAACAACGGCATTGCGTCGGAACTGAAAAAGTCCGGATGCATTTTTGTTGACGATGTCTCTCTTGTTCCTCCGGGGGCGGAAGTCGTTTTCGGTGCCCACGGGGTTTCTCCTGAAGTCCGGAGCAAGGCTGAAAACAGAATGCTCCGTATCACTGATGCCACCTGCCCTCTGGTGGCTCAGCTTCAGGAAGCGGCGCAAGGGGTGGCCCCCTGGCAGGAACTTATCCTTTTCGGCCACCCGGGCCACCCGGAACTTGAAGGAGTTATGGGCAGTGCAGGTACAAAAAAGATCTTTGTGGTGCGTTCTGCTGCTGAAGTTGCCGAGCTGCCGGAGCTGGATTTTCCGGTGCTTCTGGTTCAGACCACCTTGAGCCATACAGAAGCCGAAAAGGTCAAAAAAGCTCTGAAAGAACGCTTCCCCAATGCCGAAACACCGGGCAATATCTGCCGCGCCAGTTTGCTCCGGCAGCAGGCGGTGGAACGTCTGGCTCCTGAGTGTGATCTTTTTGTCGTAGCCGGTTCCCGGCACAGTTCCAACGCCAACCGCCTGCGTGAAACTGCGGAACGCTGCGGCGTCAAGGCAGTTCTGCTGGATTCGCCGGATGAAGTGACGCCTGAGCTTCTTGCAGGAGTCAGAAAAATCGGTCTCAGTGCCGCAGCCAGCACGCCGGAATCCCAAATCGAAGCTCTCCGCAAACGGCTGCTGGAAGTGTAAAACTGTGCTGTAAAAAATTTTTTTGAATATATTTTTCATTCTCCCCTTGCCTGAATGCACTGAGCAGTTGTATATTATATAATTGTATTAAAGTAAAAGGTAAAACTTAAAGAATGAAAAACAAACGTTTACTGGGGCTGTTCTGCGCCCTGACTGCAACGATGTGCTGGGCGAGCAATTATCCTGTGAGCCGCCTTATATTCAACTGCGACGGCGTCACCAACCTTGATGAATGGTGGAGTGCCTGGCTGCGAAACCTTTGCTGCGCAGCGGCCCTTTTCCCGGTCACCTTTATGGTCAAGGGCAACAGCTGGGGAAGTTTTTTCGGAAACTGGAAAAAGGATTGGAAAATCTTTCTCTTTCTGGGAGCGGCTCTGGTGGGAGAAGGGGCTTTGTGTTTTGCCGCCGCCAAATACACCACTGCGGCCCGGACTTCGCTTTTTGCCAATACTTCACCTGTTTTCACCTTGCTGATCTCCTTTATTTTTGCCAAAGAACTCTTAAGCGGCAGAAAGGTTCTGGGAGTTCTGCTGGGCCTTGCAGGGATCATCATTGCCGCCGTCACCCGGGGCGGAGATGCGTTCACAGCCGGACTCTCCACTTTGGGAGGAGACTTGCTGGCACTGGTTTCGGGGGTATTCTGGGCGACCTTCACAGTTTTCGGAGGAGATGCGTCTTCCCGTTACAACGGCGTTTTCTGTACAGTAATGTACCGTCTCTGCGGACTTCTGGTTATGGCACCTGTATTATTTTTCTGCAACATTACCTTTGATCTGCCCCTGACAGTCTGGCTGGGGCTGCTGTATATGGGCGTGATTTCCGGCGGTGTTGCCGTATGGCTCTGGAGCTGCGCCCAGAAATATGTTGAGCCGGGTGTTTTAGGTTCATTCGGCTATCTGAGTGCCTTTTGTGCAACTGCCTTTTCAATGCTTTTTCTCAAAGAAACAATCACCTTGCCCTTTATTCTGGCTTTCGCTCTGATCCTGGGGGGAATGGCTTTGATTCTCAAACCGGTCAAAAAGAAAGAGTGAAAAAACTCTGACACGACCTTTGTTTTCCAAGGGCTGCAGCAAAACCTTGATTCAAGATGAGCTGCAGCCCTTTGCTTTTGTTCAGATACAACACCTTGCAAAAAAATTCCCTCTGCCGAAAGAAAATTTCCTTTCCCTCTGCCGTTTCCGGACCCGGCGGACATTCTATGTCCCTGCGAAGTGTTATATTATGTACATAGTATAACGCGCAATGTGCGTGTGAACGGCATAAAACGAAAGGACAATAAATATGGCTGCTTGCTGTTGGACGATGAGTATTTTATTGTTTGTGCTTTATCTTCTCACAGCAATAAAGAAAAGAGACGCCGCATTTATTTTTTTCGGACTTGCGGAAAGTTTTGTCGTACTTCCTATGCCTGCATTTTACGCTTTATCAACAGGCACAGACGCGCCCTTTTGCGGAAAGTATTATATGGGGTCTTTCTTTTCCCGTCAGTGCCCGTCAGTGAAGTATTGGTCGACTGGACCGTCAATGGCAGCAAAAACAGAGACCCCACAAAAAACAGCCGCTGCGCTGCAATAATTCTTTATTGTTCTGACAAACTTTATCAATCCGGCAATCAGCAGCGTCTGAAAAAATCTGGTGAATTGACAAAGTAAACGCACATTTGTAATAGTAAACGCACGTTGAGGGGAGAAAATCGTGCGTTTAGTCTGACAAACAGCGAATTTGACAGTTTTCTTTCGACTATTTGGATTTGGTCTTGA
>SUWB01000005.1 GCA_015061745.1 Lentisphaerota bacterium
GCTATTGCCTTCTTTCAGATTCCACCTCACAATGGACACCCTTGGCTTTCGCTAACAGTTCCTACTGACAAGGTCTGTATCGGACTTTCACCGACGAGTCAATGCGCGTGCCGCGCATACTAAAAAACCTGCCGGAATTTTCCGGCAGGTTCACTTGACGAAGGAAGATTTATTATTTCTTCTTCACCCCCATAAACTTTTCACCAATACTCTGGCAAATCACAAACAGGGGCGGAATAAAGACGATTCCGATGATCGTTGCGGCCAACATACCGTAGAAGGTGGTCACACCGATAGCACGGCGGCTTTCAGAACCGGCACCGGTGGCAATAACCATCGGGAACACGCCGATCACAAAGCTCCAGGCGGTCATAAGCACAGCACGGTAACGCTGTTTGAAACCTTCCTGAGCAGCTTCTTTGATCTCCATTCCGTTGTCCCGGGCCTGTTTCGAAAATTCAACCATCAGAATGGCACTCTTGCTGGAAAGTCCGATCAGCATCACCAATCCCAGCTGGGCGTAGATACTCAAGTCCATATTGATGTACTCAACACCGAACAAATTGCCGATCTGGGTGATATACTTCAACCCCATCAAACCGCCCAGCGTGGCAAAGCTGATGGTCAGCATCACAGGCAGCGGCATTGTCCAGCTTTCATACTGTCCCACAAGGAAAAGATATCCGAACACCGTTGCAAAGAGCAGCAGGTACAAGATCCGTCCTTCATTATCACGTTCCTGACGGGCCATATCAATCCATTCGACCTGATAATCACGACCGAGCTTGGAAGCGACAGACTTTTCAACCAGGCCCATTACCGATGAAGATGGGGTTCCCGGAACGAGAATCACATTGACCTGAGCCGCCATATACTGATTGAAACGGCTCACAAGACGGGGACCGACGGTGTTGCGCAAAGCGGCAAAGGCACTCAGGGGAACCATTTTGCCCTCGTTGTTTTTCACCAGCAGTGAAGAGAGCGTATTGACAGTGTCACGGTCACGGCCTTCGGCCTGCAGTTTGACCTTGAAGGAGTAGCCCTGCAGGTTGAAGTCGTTCAGGTAGGCAGAAGCAATGTTGCCCTGAAGCACCGAGAAGATCCGGCTGATAGGTACACCCATAGCTTCAGCTTTGGCACGGTCGATGTCGATGAAAAGCTGGGGCGTTGAAGCATCGTAACTGCAGAAGGCGACCCGGACACCGGGGAAAGAACGGATATCTGTCACAAGTCTCTGGATCGCCGTTTCCAAATCCTGGGGCGTCTGCTTGCCGGTACACTGGAGCATAAAGCTGATACCGCCCGTCACACCCAAACCCATAATGGCCGGGGGCTGGAAGACCTGAGCACTGGCAGTGGGGATCGTGGCAAACTGAGCCTGGATCTTTTTCAGGATCTCATCAGCTTCAGTTTCTTTGGTGGTACGTTTTTCCCAGTCTTCAAGAACAAAGATGCCCATACCCACGTTTTCACCGGTACCGCCGGTGAAGCTGAAACCGCTGACAGCGATCACATCTTTGACACCGGGGATCTTGGCGACCTTGCTGAGAACCTCTTTCTGTGTTTCACCGGTACGGGTCAGCGTAGCACCGGGAGGCAGGTCGATGGTACTCATCAAAGCACCTTTGTCTTCGCCCGGTATGAAGGAGCCGGGGATCCTGTTGTAGAAGAAATAATTGAGGAAGAGCACACCCGCAAAGAGAATGACCGTAATGATCAGATAGCGGACAAGGAAGCCTGAAATCTTGAGATACCAGTTGCAGCTTTTGTTCAAACAGAAGTTGAACCCCTTGAAAAAAGGATTGCGGGTGGGTTCAGGCTTGCGCAGAATAATGGCACAGAGAGCAGGACTCAAGGTCAATGCGTTGACCGTGGAAAGACAGAGAGAAACGCACATCGTCACAGCAAACTGTACATAGATGGTTCCCACCATACCGCCGTAGAAGCCCACAGGCGCATAGATGGCAACGATCACCAACGTGGTTGCGATGACGGCTCCGGTGATCTGTTTCATACACTTTGAAGCAGCTTCTTTGGGGGGAAGCCCCTCTTTTTCCATAATGCTCATCGTATTTTCCGTTACCACAATGGCATCGTCCACCAATGAACCGATAACGAGGATCAGGGCGAACATCGTCAGCACGTTAATGGAAAAGCCCAGAGGAATGAGGAAAATAAATGTACCGATCAAACTTACAGGAATGGTGATCGTGGGAATCAGGGTCGCACGCCAATCCTGCAGGAAGATGTAAGTGATGATCACCACAAGGATCAAAGTCATCAGCAGAGTCATTGCGATTTCTGTCAGAGAGACCCGGATATATTTGGTGGGGTCGTAAGCGATATTGTACTTCACACCATTGGGGAAGTTTTTGGACATATCTTTCAGCAAGGCATTGACACGGTCGACAACAGCAATAGCATTGGAGTCATCGTTCCGGTAGATCAGCAAAGCCACACTTTCTTCACCGTTGAAAGCACTGTTATTGGAATACTGTTCAGCACCCAATTCAATCCGGGCGACATCTTTAAGTTTGATCAATTTGCCGCCGGCAGCACTGCGAACGATAATATTGCCGAACTCTTCAACAGTTTTCAGTCGGCCGAGGGTATTTACTTTGAGCTGCAGAGAATTGTGGCTGTATTCCGTACCCACAGAACCCGCTGCAGCCTGCTGATTTTGTGAACGCACGGCAGCGGCAACATCCTCAGGGGTGATATTCAATGCAGAAAGTTTCACCGGATCGACCCAGATACGCATTGAATAGTTACGTTCACCCATAATGCTGACTTCACTGACACCGTCCACACGGGCCAAAGCATCCCGGACATTGGTACGGATATAGTTGGAAAGCTGTGTCTGGTTCAGTTCACTGCCGTCAGTGGAAAAGTTATAAAGTGCCAGAATATCACTGGAACGTTTGAAGTATTTGACACCATTATCTTTAACGATCTGAGGCAGCAGAGGCTCAGCCCGGCTGACTGCATTCTGAACGTTCACCAATGCAATATCCGTATTGGTTCCCGACTTGAAAGTAATCGTCAGAATATAGAGACCGGCATCACTTGATGTGGAGGAAAAGTAGAGCAGATCTTCCAGACCGTTCATCTGCTCTTCAATCACCGTTGCAACGGTATTGGCAACTTCTTCAGAACCGGCACCGGTGTAGTTTGCGATCACCACCAGAGAGGGAGGAGCAATTTCCGGATATTCGGCAATAGGTGCTTTAAGAAGGCAGAGTCCGCCCAGAAGCACCGTCACAATCGAAACAACGATCGCCAGACGGGGACGATCAATAAATACTTGCGAGATCATTTGCAGTTTTTACCTTTCTGCTTTGCCAGCAAAAACCGGCTTCACCTGCATTCCGGGGAACATTACTTTGTTGGTACCGCCGGAAATCACTGTTTCTCCGGCTTTGATCCCCTTGGTGATGAACTGAAAATCCCCCCAGACAGGTCCGGCAGTCACAGGACGGCGGACAGCCCGGTTATCTTTATCAAGAACATAGACAAAGGAGCCCTGCTTGCTGTTGAGCACCGCAGACAGAGGAACAGCGATCATCTTGGGAGGATTCTGCAATCCCAAACGGATCGTCACCAGACCGCCGGGGATCAGTTTGCCGTCCTTGTTGTCAAAACTGGCACGGATTTCAATGGTATCGGTGCTGGTATCAACACTGTTGCTCATAAAGATGATGCGGCCATTGCCGGGATAGGCACTGCCGTCGGCAAGTTCCATATAGGCTTTGCCTTTGGCTTTAAGGGCATCCATACTGCCGAAAAGTTCAAGAAAGTCGCGGGAACTGATAGAAAAGTCCACATTGACAGGGCTGATGCTCACCACCCGCACCAGCTGAACCCCGGGGGAAACACTGTTGCCGGGGCTCAGAATGACCTTACCCATACGGCCGTCAAAGGGGGCACAAACTCTGGTATCGCTGAGACTGTCTTCGGCTTTGATGAGTTGAGCTTTATAGTTGTCAAGCCGTGCCAGAGTGGTGTAGTATACCTTTTGAGCTTCTTCAAAAGTCGTTTCTGAAGTTGCTTTCTGTCCCAGAAGTTTTTTCTGGCGTTCAAAGTTGCTCTTGGCGAATTTGAGTTCGGCTTCAGTCTGAGCGATCTGAGCCTTGACGGCCTGGACTTCTGCTCTGTAAACAAGGTCGTTGATCTGAATGATCTTCTGACCTTTTTTAACGAAACTTCCGTGGGGAAGCAGCTGGTCACTGATGGTGCCGCTGACCTTGGCAATAAGCATAGCATCAAGATTGGCCTTGAGCATACCGATGTACTTCCGGGTCTCATTGTTGGTCTTGAGAATTGCTTTTTCCACCAGAACAGTGGGAACCGGCATAGCAGGAGCAGCAGCTTTGGGTTTTGCCTCAGCACCGCACAGCACAGCAGTCGCACTCAGAGCAACAGCAAGGGTCAATACTTTTCTCATTTCTTAAATCGTTCTCCTTTTTTATTCCATTTCAGGTTTGGTTGAAGTTAAAGTTTCAAATCCGGAAAGTTTACCGGAAAGTTTTTCAAGCAATTGCTGTTCCGCTTCAGACAGGTCACTGAAAAATTCGGCACAGGCATTATCGAACTCCTGTATTCCTCCCCAGGCTGCTTCGGAAAGACGGATCAACACCTGGCGGCGGTCGATTTCAGAAGCCCGGCGTTCAAGGACATTTTTTCTGACCAGCATTTCCACCATAACAGAAACGGCACTTGAAGAAAGATTCAATTCTTCGGCAAGAGTTTTGAGTGAAACCCCGGGAGAATCCGGAGTTGTCTGCAAGGCAAGTTCCCGCAGCAGCCGCTGCTGACTCAGGGTCAAAGAAAAGATGTCCACATCAAAGCCTTTGTCTGCGGAACAGATCAAACGCTCTCTGAAGCGGTCGACCGCTCCAAAGAAAAAACGTGCTCTGAATGTTTCAGCCATAATCCCTCCGTCTGAAAGATAAATGAAATTTATTTAATATAACACAACTTCAAATAATTTGCAAGTCCTAATTAATTCAAAAACTAAATTTTATTCTTTCCTGACAAGAGTGACCGGGAATTTTTTTCAAAAAACTCTTTACAGCCAGCTTGTATTATCTGTTTTACGGTGGTAAATTAGATGTGTGTAAACTTTTCTTTCCGAAAATTCCGGAAAGGATAAAACTTAAGGAAATAAAACTATGAGTGACAAAGTTAGAATCGGTGTTATCGGTGTCGGTTCCATCGGCACCGTCCATACCACAAACTACGCCAAGGTTGACAATGCTGAAGTCGTCGCTATGTGCGACATTCTGCCTGACCGTCTGGCCGAAAAAGCTGCTGCTTTCAACGTTGCCAAAACCTATGCTGACTACAACGATCTTCTGGCAGATCCCGAAATCGACGCTGTGAGCGTCTGCGTCCCCAACGATATGCACGCTCCCATCGCCATTGCCGCACTCAATGCCGGCAAACACGTGATGCTTGAAAAACCTATGACTCTTTCTGCTGAACTCGGCAAACAGATCCTTGCTGCCCGGGATGCTTCCGGCAAAAAGCTGCAGATGGGTATGGTCTATCGTCAGAAACCCGAGGCCCGTCTGCTCAAAGAAATCGTTGACAACGGCCGTCTGGGCAACATCTATCAGATCCGTGTGAAACTGATCCGCCGCCGTGGTATTCCCGGTTTGGGCGGCTGGTTCACCACCAAAGCCAAATCCGGCGGCGGCGGTCTGATCGACATTGCCGTTCACTTCCTCGATCTGGTGATGTGGCTTTCCAACAAATGGGAACCCACCAAAGTGAGTGCCAAGACCTATTCCAAGTTCGGCAGCCCCATCAACGATTACCACTATGTGAGTATGTGGGCAGGTCCTCCGAAAGCCGACGGTGTCTTTGACGTTGATGACTATGCCGCAGGTTTCGTCCGTTTCGGAGCTGAGACCACCTTGTCCTTTGAAGTGGCCTGGGCCTGCAATGCCAAGGATGAATGTTATGTTGAACTTCTGGGCGACAAAGGCGGTGTCAAACTGAACATCGGTTCCGATCCTGTGCTCTGCACCGAAATCGACAACCGTATTGCCGATGTTGCTCTGCAGTATGACAAGAAAGATGAAGCCTTTGCCGATGAGCTCCGCAAGTTCTGCAATGCTGTTCAGGGCAAGGGTGAAATCCCCGCCACCGGCGAACAGGGTGTGGTCGCTATGAAACTGCTGGATGCTATCTACAAATCCAGCGAACTCAACTGCGAAGTTGACGTTCAGTAACGATTACTGAAAAAACAGAAAGTGCCGTACTTCAATAAAGAGAAGTGCGGCACTTTTTTTATCGGCCATATTTTACATAGCAAGGAGCACGATCCCCGTCAAGCAGCAGCTTACTCCCGCTACGGCACAGGGAGAAAGCCGTTCTTTGAACCGTATGGCTGTAAAAACCAGAAAGGCCGCAATATTTGACCCCAGTGCCACAGGATAACCGATCGCACCGGCTCCGTGAGAAGCCAGAGTCTCCAAACCGGTAAAAAGAGTGATTATACCGCAAAGAGAGGTAAAGGTCAGCAAAAGAATACTGATGAGTGTTCCCCTGCCCTTGAAACATTCTTTGTTCCAGAACGGAGAACAGAGAAAAATCAGAAAGGCTCCCGTGGAATTGATCCCGGCCCGGAAAATCATATTGTCGATCCCGCCGCCCTTCTCGACAATGAAATAGGCGGGCAGATTGAAAGTACACTGACTTGCTCCAGCCGCAAAAAAAGCAAGGAAAGCATAAAAAAGCCAGATACTTTTCCGGGAGTATTTGGATTTATCTTCCTTTTCCCCGGTTTGTCCGCCGCACCCCATAAGATACATAGAAACAACCATCGCCGCCAATCCGATTCCCCGCAGGATAGAACAGGACACATTAAAAAAGAGCACTCCCATCAGAAAAGGCATAATAAATGCACTTTGCATCATAGCCCAGGTCAGTCCGCTGGGACCTTTTTTCATAGCGACCCTTGCTATGACAAAACAAAGATAGTTCAGTACCCCGGAAACTGGCAGCACGATCCACGTCACAGGATGTACCGTACTGTTTCCGAAAAAATAAGCAGGAACTGCTATTGCCATCGTAAGGACGGCGGTCATTCCCAATATAAAATCCAGACTCAACCCCTTTTTGGCGGAATTGCTGATTACCGCTCCGGGACCGATCCAAATAAGTCCGGTAATGACCAGACAGAAAATACCCCATAACATAAGTAATGTTTCCTTATTTCAGTATTGTTTAAGATGCAAGGCAAAATATAGCATTTATTGCCATTTTTTCAACTCTTTTCACTGCAAAAATTGCACCTTTCATATTGAAAAAACATTTTCTTATGTTATATTATCCACAAATGCCTATTTTCAATTGAACTGGAATCAATGAATTTTATGAGTAACTCCTCTGCAACTTCCGCTGAAAGAGCTGCCTTTCCTCTTTTAAAAGCAGGAATCATTACCGACACCCATATCAATGAAACAGCTGCCGGATGCCGCAAACTCAAAGGGGCTCTGAAACTTTTTGCCGCACAAGAGGTGGATCTGATGATCCACTGCGGAGATATCGCCGAAGTCTATAATCCGGAAGCCTACAAACTTTACCGGAAAATGATCAATACGCTCTTTCAGCAAAAGAAACCGGAAGAAATTTTTATCAGTGCTTACCACGACTGGACAACTCCTCAGGAAGCAGATGTCTCTTTTCAAGGGATGAAAGAAGCTCTTGAGATTCCCCATAATATGCTGGATAAAAAGATTTTCAAAGGATACACCTTTCTGATCATACCGCAGAATGTACCTATGGAAGAACTTGAACATCAGATCACAACGGCTCTGGCCGAGAATCCCGGCAAGCCTCTTTTTGTCATAGACCACATCCCCCCTTACGGGATTTTTCACAACACCAAACTCTGGGGCAGCGTTCCGCGCCTTGAAGTACTGAAAAAATTTCCTTCCGTCATCCACATTTCAGGGCACAGCCACGGTTCTCTTTTGAATGAATCCAACATCTGGCAAAAAGAATTCACCGCCGTCAATACCGGCTGCCTCAGCACCTGGGGAGGCGACTTTGCCGGAACAGCTCCGAAATCTAAAAAGGTTTCTGAAGCAATCGTTATGGAGCTTTTCCCTGAGAAAATCCTTTTCCGCCGTTTCTCTGTTGTCACCGGCAGGGAATATGCTCCCCACACTCCCTGGTGTGTTCCGCTGCCCTTTGATCCGGAAACAGCCCCCTATTCTCCTGACAGACGCTATAAGGACTCCCCTGAGCCTGTTTTCTCTCCGAAAGCACGTTTGAAAACGGTGTACGATAAAAATGCTCCGGAATTTCTGACCCTGCGTTTCCCCGGAGCTGCGCCCGATGTTTTCAAATACCGTATTGTTATTGCACAGAAAAATCAGGCGGGCGTTTTTAAAGATATTGCTTTAACTGAAGTTGCCGGCAACTTTTATAAAGCGGCCTCTTACAGAAAAAAAGTTTTGGAACTCTGCCTTTCCAAAGCCTACTTTGAAAGCCGCAAAACCTATCGTTTCTCCGTCGTCCCGGAAAATTTCTTTGGTAAAGAGGGCTCTCCTCTGACTGCTGAATGGACCGCCCCTGTCCTGCTTGCTTCAGAGATTCTCTTTGAATCCGTCAAACCGATGAATGAACTTCCGTTCCTGACCGAACTGAATGAAGGTGTGCCTGTAAAAAAAGAAGGCTCCTTTTACTGCCACGACACTTATAACGCCCGTTTGGAACTGCCGCCGGAAATCTGGAAAAAAGTTCCTCCCGGAACAAAACTCCGGTTTATTGTCGACATTCACACGATCCAGTTGGACCGTGAAAAACGCTCCTGGACTTTGACACTGCGTGATCCCGTTCCGGTGGATAATTTATCCCCCCGGATCCATACGCCTTACGGAGATTGCCGCAACAGATACGTTGCGGAATTCACACCGCCGGAAAGCGGAGAGTGTTACCTCCTTGTCCGGGACGGATTACCCAACAAAATCAAATTTGAATACCTGAAAATCGAAATCATCTGAAATTTTAAGGAAATATAATTTTATGAATCAAAAAATCCTCTTTATCTTCTCTTTCTTCTTTTTCCTGTCCCTGCTCAGTGCTCAGGAAAAGCCCATTTTCAAAGCCGGGATCGTTTCCGACACCCACGTCACTCCCCGGGAAGCCAGCTGTATCTGGGTCAAAAAAGCGTGGCAACTTTTTAAAAAGAAGCAGGTCGATCTGGTCATCAACTGCGGAGATATTGCAGATCATCATTATCCTCAGGGATACCGGCACTACCGCAATGTGATCAACAAACTTTATCCGGACAAAAGCAAAAAACCGCTGGAACTTTACGCTTATGCCAATCACGACCGTATCGGCGTGGCCAATATCGATCAAGCCTTTGCCGCTGTCAAAAAGCACCTTGAAGTCCCCAACGATCCCTATGATCAGCTGATTGTTAAAGGTTATCCTTTTATCATAGTTCCTCAATTGGTCGATCTGGGGCGTTATGAAAAAATGATCCGGCAGGCGATCAAAGCCCACCCCGGGAAACCGGTTTTCGTCGTTGACCACATTCCCCCTTACAGCACCACTTACAACACGATCACCTGGGGTCACCGTCCCCGCCGGGAGCTGTTGAATAAATTTCCTCAGGTCGTCAATATTTCCGGCCATACTCACAACACTCTTTTCAATGAACTCTGCATCTGGCAGGGGGAATTTACTTCAGTCAACGCAGGCTCTCTCCACTACTGGGGCGGAGCTTTGAACGGTACTGTTCCGGAAGGCCGCAAACGTTCCACTGAAGTACTCATTATGGAAGTTTTCAAAAACAAGATCCTTTTCCGCCGTTATTCACTTCTGGACGGTTCCGAGTACAACCCGGCTGCCCCCTGGTGTGTGCCGCTGCCTTTCGATCCTAAAACCGCCCCCTACAACCCCAAAGTCCGCTTTGCGAACTCCAAAGTTCCCTCATTTCCAGCCAAGGCAAAAATGACGATGATCCCCGATGCCGTCCCCTTTAACAATGTGACGCTGAAGTTCACCCCTGCGATTCCGGATGTTTTTACATATACTGTAACTCTTGAAAAGCAGAATGCAGCAAAACAGTTTGAAGTTTTCACTGTCAAAGAAATTTTCAGCGACTTCTATCTTCCCGCCGCCCAAAAGGCCAAAGATATGCAGACCGCCCTTTCAGGCGGCTACTTTGATGGGGGAGCGACCTACCGGATCTCTCTCACCCCCGTCAATTTTTACGGCAAAAAGGGCAAACCTTTTTCCCTGGTCTGGAAGGCTCCGGCAAAAGTTCAGAACAAAGTCAGATACGAGTCAAAAAATCCGATGAAAGAGCTCTCTTTTATGTCTGACATCATCGGCGGTTCTCCTGTCCTTCAAAGGAGCGGATTTTATCTTCACAACCACTACAATGCCCGGCTGCTTCTGCCTGATTCCGCCTGGCAGAATATTCCCAGGAACACGCCGATGCGTCTGACTATTGATCTGCATACCATTCAGGGAGCAGGCAAGACCTGGACTCTTACTCTGCGAAACATCAAACCGTCACGCAACGCTCACGCCCGTGTCACCACTGCCCCCGGAAATGTCAAGTGCCGTTATGTCATCGACTTCCGGATGCAGAACAAAGGATATAAATATGCTCTGCTCATCAGAGAGGCTGATCCCGGACAACTCCGCATCAACTATCTCAAACTTGAACAACTTAAAACGGATACAAAAACTGCGAAATGAAAACTGATGATATTATGAAAATCGCCGGACGCGTAGAATGTGTCCAGCCCTCCCCTCCCCGGGCCGTTTTTGATCTGGCTTCCACCCTTGACGATGTGGTTGACCTGACTTTGGGCGATCCCGATCTGCCGCCCCCTGAAAATGTCCGGGCCGCCGCCTGCCGTGCTATTATGGAAGGCAAAACCCGCTACTCCGCCAACGCAGGATTGAAAGAACTCCGCAAGGCAATCGCTCTTGATGCAGAAAAAAATCTGGGCTTCCCCGTGGATCCCGACCGGGAAATCATTGTCACAGTTGGAGCAATGGAAGCAAGTTTTCTTTCACTCTACACCCTTCTTGAGCCGGGGGATGAGGTAGTGATCCACGCTCCTTACTGGATCAATTACTCTCAGGTGGTACGTTCCCTGGGGGCAACTCCGGTCTTTGTCTACACCCGCCCGGAAGAAAATTTCCAGCTGACCGCCGAAGCCCTTGAAGCGGTACTGACTCCCCGAACCCGTCTGGTCATACTCAATTCTCCCAATAACCCCACAGGAGCGATCATCCCCCGGGAAACACTGAAAAAAATAGCCAGTCTGGCACAGGAACGGAACTTTGCGGTACTTTCAGACGAAATTTATGATTCACTGATCTACGACGGGAAAAGTTCAACTTCCATTCTTTCCTTTCCCGGTATGAGAGAGCGTTCGATCCTGATCAACGGTATGTCAAAACGCTTTGCGATGACAGGCTACCGTTTAGGGTGGGCCATTGGCCCTGCCCCCCTTATTGCCCAAATGACCAAGATGCAGGAAAACATCGTTGCCTGCGCTCCCCTGCCCGCCCAGTATGCCGGTATCGAAGCCCTGAGTTCCCGGACTGATTCAAGTTTCATCCGTCAGGAATTCCAGCGGCGGCGGGATGTGCTTTTCAACGGCATCAATGCCATTCCGGGCCTTGTCTGCAAGCCCATTCCCTCAACCTTTTATGCAATGGTGGACATCTGCGGTTCAGGTCTTGAAGCGGAAGATTTCGTTTACCGGATGCTCAAAGAGGTCAAAGTTGCCACAGTTTTCGGTCCGGCCTACGGTGGAGAATTCTATAAAAACTTTATCCGCATTGCTTTCACAATGAAAGAAGAACGCTTGAAAACCGCTCTTGAAAGAATAGCGGACTTTATGGACAGATTGAAAAAATAAAATTTTCTTTTTTTACCGATACAATATAAATTATAAGGATATAAAAAATGTCACTTCCTCCTCTTTCAATCAACCTTTCCCTGCCTGACAAAAGTGCAATGACCGTCTGCACTTCGCTTGCAGCAGCTCTGGGAGTCAAACGTATATCCATTGACTCCGTCACTCTGAAAAAAGCAGGCGAAGACCCCGAACTTGTCAGTTCCATAGTTAAAGCAGCCGACCAGCACAAGATCACCTTTTTCGATGCTCACGCTCCTCACGGTCTGGGGGATTCTCTGGGGAATCCCCTCCCCGGCGGCCTTGAACACTCAAACGAAGTTATGCTTCAATCTCTGCATACAGCAGCCGATCTGGGCATCAAAGTCCTTACGATGCATACCGCCCGCACCCGTCTGGTCAACCGTTTCGCTCCTGAAGCAGGTCCCATCCTTGACACCGATCTGCCCGGTGCCGTGGAACGCTCACTGCGGCAGCTGGAAGTTCTTATCCCTGAAGCGGAAAAACTGGGCATCACCATCGCTTTGGAAAATCTTTTCCTGCCGTCATCTACCGGAACTCATCTTATGTCTATCATCGAAAAGGCCCGTCACGCCAATCTGGGACTTTGTTATGACTCAGGCCACGCGCTCATTGTGGAAAAAGTCCCGGGCAAAACGCCCGATATGATCGCTGAATGGATCGCCTGGGGCTGGGACAATGATACGGTGACATTCCAGGACGACCAGCTGGACATTATGCTCAGCGAGGTGGTAACCACTCACTTCCACGACAATGACGGTACCGGCGATCTGCACCGTCTGCCGGGAACAGGCGTCGCCGACTGGAAACGGATCGCCGAAAGATTGAGACAGGCCCCCCGGCTTCTCTCGGTCCAAAGCGAAGTGGGCAAAGGTGCCCTTTCTGCCGACATAAAAGACTCCTTCCGCAAATTTGCTGAAGCAGGCTTCACTTTGGACGGCGAATGATTTGCCGCACAGGAGGGAGACTATGAAAATATTACATACATCCGACTGGCATCTGGGAGCTGTGCTCCGGCAGGAAAAACGTTATGATGAATTTGACAAATTTCTGGCGTGGTTTCTTGAAATATTGAAAGAAGAAAAAATTGACGTTCTCCTTATTGCAGGCGATGTGTTTGACACTTCCGCTCCTTCCAACAGGGCAGCGGAGCAATATTACTCATTTCTTGCTCAAGTCCGGGATACGGGAGTCAAAAAGGTGATCGTTACCGCCGGCAATCACGATTCTGCAAGTTTTCTGGACGCGCCTAAAAGTGTCTTGAAATTTCTAAAAGTCCACACCATCGGCAAAGCCAATCCTGATTTTCACGATCAGATCATCCCCCTTGAAGAAAACGATTCTGTCTGTGCCGTTGTCTGTGCGGTGCCTTTTTTGCGTGACCGGGATATCCGCCAGACGATGCCGGGTGAAAATGTTGAAACTCTGGAAAAGAAACGTCGTGAAGCGGTCATCGCTTACTATAAAGGCATCTGTGCCCGGGCAGCAGAACTTCATCCGGGAGTGCCGCAAATCGTTACGGGACACTTTTTTGCCACCGGCGGCAAAGTTTCAGATTCGCTCTTTACCGGAAATCTGTCAAACATCAGTGTTTCAGAACTTCCTGACGGAATCTCTTATCTTGCTTTGGGTCACTTGCACACGCCTCAAAATGTCGGCGGCAAAGAAAATTACCGTTATTCAGGCTCTCCGTTGAAAATGAGTTTCGGGGATAATGATGCAAAAAAAGAAATTCTCATCCTGGATACCGGGGCTCTCGAAAAAACACCTCAAAGCATATCTGTCCCGGAATTCCAGAAAATGGCACATATTGAAGGAGATATGGAACAAATCAAAGCAAAGATCCTTGAACTTGGGACTTCTGCTGAAAGCATTTGGCTCAGTGTTTTGAATACAGGGCCCTTTGTGGGCAATCTGCAAGCTGAACTCAATGATTTGTGCAAAAACACTTTGTTGAAAGTCCTCATCTGCCAGAATCAGGCAAAAAATCCCGTCTCTGCAGTCAGAAGGTCCTCTGCCATCAGAGAGCTGTCCAAAGTGACGCCGGAAACGGTTTTTTGTGACTACCTCAAAGAAAAAGAGGTTGCAGAGGACACTCAGGTTCAGCTTATTGCCGCATTCCGCCAGATCGTTGCAGAACTTGCAGAAGAAGATGCCAACGCCCAATAAAACAGAGGACTGAAAATGAAAATCAAAAAACTGATCATCGAAAACATCAACAGTCTCTACGGACGTTGGGAAATCAATTTTGAAGATCCCGCTTACAACAATGGCCTTTTTGCCATTATGGGCCCCACCGGCAGCGGAAAATCCACTATTCTTGATGCTGTCAGTCTGGCTCTTTACGGAGTGACACCGCGTCTGGAATCCAATATACCTATGTTTGAAGTCGTTTCCAAAGGAGCCAACAGCTGTATGGCTTCTCTGGTCTTTGAGGTTAACCAGGTGGACTATACAGCCAATTTTTCTTTTGGAGCCTACAAAAGATCAAGTAAAAATGCTGTCAAAGGTCAGCTCGACAGAACGAAGCATTACCACACCCTTTCCAGGAACAATACAGAAATCGCTTCAGGCAGAGAGGTCAGTCAAAAAGTCACAGAGATCACAGGTATGAATCCTGAACAATTTTTCCGGGCTGTACTTTTGGCACAGGGAAAATTTGACGCCTTTCTACAAGCAAACTACCAAAAGAAATCGGAAATCCTTGAACAGGTCACCGGTACTGCCATATACACAAAGATAGCCAAAAGGGTCTTCCAGAAATCCAGTTCTGCCCAGAAAGCCGTTGAGCTGGCCCAAGCCCAGCTGGTTGGGATTCCGCTTATGAGTGAGGAAACAGAAGCTCAAAAACGTCAGGAATTTGCCGAAAAACAAAAAATAAGTTCTGAACAGCAAAAGCAGCAGGAAGCTCTCAGCAAGATCATTACTGCTTTGGTCTGCCTCAGAGATACAGAAAAAAGACTGCAGGAAAATATCGCTGCCGCCCGGCAGCTTGAGGAAGAAAAAAAGGAATTTGCCCCCCTGCTGTCCAAACTCCGGGCAGGCGAAAAAGCCGCCAGAATAGAAGAAGCGTTCCAGCAGTTCACCGAATCGACTCAGAAATACAACGAAACACAACAAACTTTGGAGCAGCTCCGTCAGGATAAACCCCTCCTCGAAGCTGCTCAAAAAGAAAAAAATCAAGCTGCCTCCGCCGCAGAAGAAACTCTGAAACGTATCCTGGCCAATGAAGAAACTCTCAATACTCTGATCACAACAGTCGTTCAGCTGGACAACAGTATTCAGCTGCAGACAACAAATCTTGAAACCCAGAAAAAACAGCTGGAATCTGCACAACGGCATCACGATTCCATCGTGACAGAAAAAAACAATCTGGCCGCTGCACTTACTGCTTTGGCCGCCGAAAAAGAGCAATCTGCAAGTTACCTTGAAACTCATTCCTGCGACAGCAATTTGCAGCAGCTTCAACCTGTCTGGCAGGAAAAATTAAATAATTATCATACCCGCAGTACTGCCCTGAAAAACAAAGAAAAAGAAATTGCTCAACTCCGTAAAGAACTTGACGATGCCGAAAAAACAGCGTCCGGCATAAAAAAGGAATTTGATGCCGCCTGTACCGCATACAATAAGGCTGCGGCAGACGAAACAACCCAAAGAACTCTTTTGTCCCAACTTCTGGCGGAAACCGGCAAAGAAAAACTGGAAGAAGACAAAGAACGGCTGACGCGGCTTATCGCTATGGCAAGGACGATCCAAAACTTTGCTGATGCCAGAAAACAATTATCCGACGGAACTCCGTGTCCTCTTTGCGGAAGCCTTGAACATCCTTTTGCATTGGGCAATATCCCCGAAACAAGTGCCGATCAAAAAGCCCTTGAAGAAGTGGAAAAGAAATTAAAACAATGTGCCGCAGCCGAAGCTGCTGTTGCCGCAGCAGAACTGACAAAAACCCAACAGCAAATTTGCAAAGCCCAGGCAGAAGGGAAGCTGCAGGCTGCTTTGGACAGGATCGAAGAAAAGAAAAAAGTGGTACAGGCACAAGAAGATGAAAGAAATCGTCTTGCCTCAGAACTCACACAAAAAGCTCAAGAGCTGCAAGATGAATTAAAGGCTTTTTCATTTTCCTGGAAAGGCGAAAAAAACCTTCCCGCCGACCTTAAGACAAGAATGACCCAATGGCAGAGTGCCAGTGAAAAATTCAACTCAGCAGACGGCAGACAACAGATTCTTCTTGCTCAAATCGCAGAAGCCGATCGCCGGCTGGCGGATAGCCTGACAACTGTCGCCAATCAGCAAAACATACTTACAGACACACAAAAAGAACTGAACCGGCTGCGGGAAGACAGACACGCCCTTTTCGGCGATAAAAACTGCGAACAAGAGCGCAGCAAAGCCCAGCAGGAGTCTTTGAAAGCACGTCAGCAATTCCAGAAACTTGCCAATGCTCTGACTGAAGCAAAAACCCAAGTTGAAAATTGTGAAAAAGCTCTGGCCGAAACGACACGTTTGCTGACTGAAAGAGAAACGGCACTCAAGAGTGCCGAAAATAGCTACCTGGCCAGATGTCAGGCTGAAGAAATGACGCCTGAAACTTTTATGGCTTCAAGACTTTCGCCCGAAGAACTGGGCACTCTTTCCCAGACCAACGGAACTTTGGCTGAAAGAGAAAAGATTTTTGAGACCCAAAAAGTCCAACTGAACCAGACCCTTGAGGAACTCAAAAAAACAGTTCCTCCCGAAGCCGATGAGAATAAACTCAAAGAGGAGCTTGAACAATTACAACAGCAAATCACTGAAATCAGCAAAGCAATAGGTGCCTTGGATGCAGAGTTGAAAAACAACAATATCAACAAAAGCAAAGTTGCCGACTCACGCAAAGAATTGGATAAACTGACTCAGGAAGAAAAGTTGTGGGGAGAGCTGGATGCTCTCATCGGCGGTGCCGACGGCCAGAAATTCCGCAGGCTCGCCCAGCAGATCACAATGGATCAGCTTCTTGAGAAATCCAACGAGATACAACGCCGTATGAATGGCCGTTATGAATTGCTTTCATCTCTTACCGAAGGAAAACTTGACATTGACGTCATCGACCACTGGCAGGGGGATGAGATCCGTCCTTCCGGCAATCTTTCAGGCGGTGAACGATTCCAGGTATCGCTGGCACTGGCTCTGGGATTGAGTTCTATGGCTGACAGCAACATACACATTGATTCCCTGTTTCTGGACGAAGGATTCGGAACTCTTGACCCGGCTTCGCTTCAAACAGCCCTGGACACTCTTGCCTCACTTCAAACTGCTCAAGGCAAAAGTATCGGCATTATTTCCCACGTTCAAAGTATCGGAGAAAATTTCGCCTCAGTCATTGAAGTCACTCCTTCCGGCGGCGGCCGCAGCACTCTTTCCGGCCCTGGCATAACTTCTCACTGAGAAGCCATAAAATTCCTGCGGGATAAAATCAAAAAGCACCTCAAAAGTTAAACAAAACCTTTGAGGTGCTCTTTTTAGAGAATACAGAAAACCTGATCCGCTGTTTTCAGTGTCAGAAAAAAAAGCTGCCATACAGATAAATCTGCAGCAGGATCATTTTTTGCCTGACATAATCTTTTTGTACTGGGCTGCGAAATAGGGCTGGCGCATCACTTTGCCGATGACATACATATAACAGGGGATCAGCAGCAAAGAAAGAAGTGCCGCCGCAATGAAAACCCCTTTGACGCCGGAAAGAAAGATCACTCCGCCGGCAAATACCGTAGACAGCATAATCCCCGTACTGTTGGCCGTGGTGGAAAAACCGAAAACAGTTCCCCGCTTACGCTTGGGCGTTGCGGCAGAAAGGAGCTTTTGAAGCACGGAATAAGCTCCCCCCGCCGCCAGATACATCAGCGTACGGCTCACTCCGAATACAGTCAAATTCGTTGAAAACGCCTGAATGATCATCGTTACAACTGTAATGGCAAAAACAGGCACAAGTATATACAAAGGTTTCACCTTGTCAGACAAATAGCCTGTGACGATCCCCGAAAGCAGTGCTCCGACAGCAACAAATCCGCTGACCACTCCTGTCCACAAAGGTGCTTCCTTGCTTCCCACAATGTTTTCAATCTGCAATGCCAGATAGGGAACTTCAAAGTAACGGACAAATCCCGTCAAGCCCATAAGCACAAGCATCATCCACACGGCAGTCGTAAATTCCGGAAGCAGCCCCCCGAAACCCTTGCGGACGTGGTGAACAGCTTTTTGAGCCGCAGGCTTGAAATCTTCACGGGCAAGCAGCACTATGAAGCCCGCCAGAAAATACAACGCTCCGCAGGCAATAAAGGTGAATTTATATCCGTAATGATGCACAACGATCCCACCGGCCACATTTCCCAGCATCGTCCCGCCCCAGATGGCGGTACTTAAAACTCCGAGGGCAAATCCCTGTTTGTCTTCCGGAGTATTTTTCACCAGCAATGTCTGCGAAGCCGCCGTCGTCCCGGCACAGGCCGCCGAAAGAAAACGCAGCAGCACCAGCACCCAGCCGTTGGGAGAATAAGCCATAAGGGGAAAGAGGATCGCAGTTCCGAATGTTCCCCGCAGCAGCATAGGCTTCACCCCGAAACGATCCGACAATGCTCCCCAGATAGGACAGAAAAGTGCATAGCCGAAAGTTCCGAAAAAGTAAAACGCGGACATCCAGATTCCCCGGGTCCTTTCATCAATGATCCCCAGTTCATCTTTCAGAAACAGAGGAATAAAGGGCATCATAGCGGCAAATCCCGCCAATACAAGGAGCTGAGAGCTCCACATCAGAAACAGATTCCATTTCCAATGGCTGGTGTTATCTTGCAAAGAGTTCATTTTTCACTAAATCCGATCGTCCAGGAAGCAGAATTTTCTGCTTTCACTCTAAGGCGGATTTCCCATAAATCCCCCCACACGTCACTAATTTTTGAGTCAGCCCAGTCAACTTTGACAACTTCTGCCAATTCAATGCCGGTACAGGAAAGTTCAACGTCTCCAAGCATCAGCGTATTATCTTTGATAACGCCCGGTTCAACAGGCGTATAGAAACTGACTTCAATATTTTTTGTTCCCTCAAATGCGGCACTTTCGCTGATGAGGATTTTTTTATTTTCCCATTGAGCAGCCACCTGCCGGAGATATTTTCTGATCCCGGCCTCAGCTTCAAAAGCCCGTGAAAGATCACATTCAACGGAATTTTCTCCATTGACCAGAGTCCCGGTAAATTCTATGCCGATCCCCTGCAAAGCTCTGTTGAAACACCCGGCATTGTGTCCCTTATTACTCAAGTTCCACAAAGTGTAGCGGTATTGGGAAAAACAGGTTTTGCTGTATATCCCCCTGCCCACATCAATGATGACAGGAGCATTTTTGTGCCACAATGAAAAATGTCCCAAGTCCATATGATTATGGCTTTGTTTGTTATGCCCTCCCTTGAGAGTACAGACCATACCTTTTTCGGGATTTTCCGGATACTGCCGGGCGATCCAAATCTGCAGATCGGGCCAGAAATCAACGGCATTATGTGAAACCGTCTTTGTTTCAGAAAGATCAGAAGTCAGATTTGCTATAACTTCATAAATATTGCCGCAGTCTCTGTTGCCGAGAAGGGCTTTTTTTCCGGAGGTATCGGGTATTCCCAATGCCAAATTGGCCATTTCTTCACTGCCGACCATAGCGGCATAGGTGAGAAACAATCCTCTGGGGACTCTGGCAAAAAATGACTCCGCATCAGAAAATCCCATAAACCACCCGCCGCACAAATTCATCCGGGGGATAAAATCGACCATTTTTTTGAGTTTTTCCTCTGCCAGCCAATTATCGAACCCGCCCAGACGTCTTTGCAGGACATTGAGTCCGTTCATCAACATTCCCACGGCGACCAGCCAGTAAGAAGGGCCCTCATTGCATCCGCCGTCGGCAGGATACCGGTCATAAAAATTCTTCATAGGCACAATGTGTCCGGCAAGAAATGCGGACAAACGGGGCAAGTCATCCTGCCACACCTCTATAGCTGCGGAATTAACGGAATAACAGCACCAGACGCTCCAGTTATTAGTACCTTCGTACCACCAGAAACTTTCTTTTTCACACACTGCAAGGACACGGTGTTCCACCTCGTAACAGATACGTTTGACTAGGGGCAGATACTCTTTTTCCAGTTCAGGTCTCAGAAGTTGGAGCACATCAGTAAGAACTTTAGCTGTTTCTGCCGCAAAAAGGTCAACTACCCACTCCTCAGGACCGGGCAAAGCGTATTCTGTCAAACGCTGATGAGCGGGCAGACACCAGACAGGTTCAGAGAGGATCTGCCACAGAGCGTCTGCAATATCATCAAGGAAACGGCCTTTGTATTCGGCACACTCTGCCAGAACCAATCCGGTCAGAGCGTGGCGGCGGCGGAAAAAGGGGCGTTCATAATCGATCCGGTTGCCGTTGCGGACAAATTTCATATAGTCCTTGGCACTGAGGAAAGCTGTTGGTGTTTCCAGTTCCTGTTCGCCGCTGCGGATCAATTCTTCCCGGGTGTCGGCTGAAAGGGATTCCCAGAATCCTCTCTCTCCGGCACGGGGATAATCAAAAATCCGTTTCCGGCTCTGCAAACGCTGCAATATTTCTTCTGCTGACATAACCTCAGCCATAGCAAAACAACTCCTTGGTAACAGTAGCTGCGGGGCGGTCATTTTTAAGGCGGCCCTTACAAAAACAATGTCTCAAACATACTATACTGTTTGAGGAAAGATAATGCAAACATTTCAGAAGCTCACCCCCTGAAAAAGACCGTTTTTTTCCCGCCGGAACAAAAAACCCCGGAACCCGAAAGTTCCGGAGCATAATCCCCCTCCCCCCGTCAGCGATAGATCTCACGCAGTCTGGTAGACGCCTTGGACTCCAGAATGGGGGATTTCAACCCGATGGGATTGGTGGGGAAAGGCTGGTCGGGATTGACTCCGCAAAGCTCATAGATGCTGCCCAGCAGATCAGCAGGACTCACAGGACGGGTCGCGGGAAAATCAGTTGTCGCATCTGAAGACCCTACAACTTTACCTCCGGCAAAACCGCCGCCTGCCACCATTGCACAGAAGCAGCTGCTGTGGTGATTGCGTCCCCCCTGCCACGGAGCGTGCCAGTCGATGCGGGGAGTCCGGCCGAATTCACCTGTCCACCAGACGATGGTCTGGTCAAGCAGATTGCGTTCGTGCAGATCTGAAATCAGTGCCGCCACAGCACGGTCCATTTCTGGAGCGATCCGTGAAAGGGATTCAAAATGCTTTTTATGGGTATCCCATCCGGAAGCATTGATGGTCACATAGGGGACACCTGCTTCCACCAGACGGCGGGCACAGAGACAGGATTGTCCAAAGCGGTTCATTCCATAGCGTTCACGCATTGCTTTGGGTTCAAGCGAAAGATTGAAAACATCGGCAGCTTTCCCGAAAAGGATCGTCCTTGCTTCTTCGCCGGACTTGGCAAACTGCTCAATGGCAGGATAATTTTTGCCTTCCCGGGCAAAAGAATCAAGTTCTTCAAGGAGTTTGAACCTGCGCTGGACTTCTGCCTTGGAAGCTCCCCCTGCCGGACTGTAACTGTCCACCTGGAACGCAGGACTTTCAGGACGGCCGCCGGTGGAAAAAGGCGAATAACGATCTCCCAGAAATCCGCATTCCGAGAAGCGTCCTTTATTGGTGGTCAAGGCCACATAAGGGGGCAGATTGTGCTGCACATTGCCTTTATTGAGCATAGCAAGCATCGCTCCGATGGCGGGATAGGTGATTCCGCCTCCGGGCAGACGGCCCGTCTGCATCAGATAAGTGGCCGACTCGTGCCCCCGGAAAGGATGGGTCATACTGCGGATAATGGAATAGTGATTGGCGATCTTGGCAAGTTCCGGCATATATTCGCTGATCCGGATCCCATCCACATTGGTGGGGATATCTCCTTTGCCGCCGTTATAGTCAAAACTGGCCTGCGGTTTGGGGTCGAAAGCCTCCAGCTGACAGGGGCCGCCCCAGATCCAGATCTCGATAACACTTTTTGCTTTACCGGAAGTACGGTTCTTTTTGGGCAGATCCATTCCGGCAAAAGCGGGACTCACCCGGGAAACTGCTCCTAAAGCCCCCATCGTAAGACAAGCCTTGAGAAATTCTCTGCGTTTCATAACACGACCCTCCAACTTGATTGCAAAAAACTGTTACACATTGAAGATAATTCCACTAAAGCAATTTTGCAAATCAAAATTCAAAAAAAATTCCGTTTTTTATCGTTCCGTCTCTCTTTTCCCCTGCATTTTTCCCGGAAAACAACACTTTTGCGACCCAACTTCTGTTACCAGGTGTCCTTTATTTTTATATCAGTCCGTGCGATCGCCTGCCAGAAAGTCTGCACATAGTCCCCGGAACGCAAATCCTGAAAAGGAATGCTCCGGAATTCCATCGTCCGCACGTGAGCGTCGATAAAGACCACATTGGCTGCCTGTCCGTCTTTATGATCCATAACGACATAGTGGGTGCTGGTTTTGGTAAAATAATATTCCGTAAAGGCAGATTTCTCTGACTGGGCGGCATACATTGTCCGGCTGGGAGTCCGGATTTGCGATATCCTTTTGGGCTGTGAAAGAGAAGTGTTGAGGCCGAATCCGAAAACTTCCGTTTTATTATTGAGCCGCATATAATTTTCTTTGGCACTGTATTGAGAGGGACAGATCAGACGGCTGACATAACGCTTGTTGTTATAGATCTTGATACCTCCCAGATAGGTAGGGGAGTCAACGCCCAGATAGGGAGCCAGAAAACCTGCTTCGCCGCTGGGGAGATGTGCCACATTTTCGTAAACAAAGCCTTTCCAGGGCGAATGGAAAGCTCCGGGATAATAATTGAACGACGGAGTGACCCAGCCGAAATTGTCGGCAATATACTGCTGTTCTGCAAAGCCCAGTTGTTTATAATTTCCGGCACAGAAAACAGTTCTGCTCCGTTCTCTTGCCTGCTGCAAAGCAGGAAGGAGCATCGCTGCCAGAATGGCGATAATTGCAATTACAACCAGAAGTTCTATCAAGGTGAAAGGAGCCGGGGAAGGAAGGGAACCCTTTTTGAAAAAAGGTTCTCCCTTCCTTCCCCGGACCCCATCCATCCTTGCCAAAAACTTTTGGCGGATTGCCGTTTTTGCATTTGCAAAACCGGCAATCCCGCATGGGGCAGAATTGCAATGACAAATATTAAGGCAAGAGGCAAATTTTCGCAAAAAATAAACACATATTTGACAAGTTTTGCTTACAAGAAGTTCTGTCAGGGGATTACATCCGGATTTTTTACGACAACTCTTTTTCATAGTGAAAATTCTCCTTTTATTATTTTCCGGAAGAAACAGATTTGACCACATCTCTTGTCACGTCAAGCATTTTCTCAAAATAGGGCTTGAAATTGTTGATCCTGCCCCACTGAGCAAAAGCAATTCCGATACAATAAGGATCTTTGGCCGAAAGTTCAATGATAGGCCGGGTCAAAGGTGAAAAGGTGTCGGTGAAGTAGGTGGGGAACTGGACATATTTCATCCCCAGAGAGTTCCAGTGTTTCATTGAAGCTTGTACACTTTTCAGATTTTTGCTTTGCCAGCGCAGTATGATAATATCTTTAGGCAGTCCGATCCAGCTGTTCCATAAAGCCCCGTCACCGCGGACGGCGTAATAGTAGCCTGATTCCCGGCAGTTTCCGGCAGGATCAAACATATCGTTCCACATATAGATCCTGCTGCCGGGAGCGTGTTTTTTGATCTCATTGTAGGTAAAAAGGGCCAGATCGTTCAATGCCTGTCCGGCACTTTTCCTGCTTTTGACGCAAGCCGGATCATAGCCGTAACAGCGGTATTCGTCAATGGCAATAAGGTATCCTTCGGGATCAACGGTCTTTTTGAACCATTTGATCTGCTGAGCAACGAGTTGTTTCACAACGGGGGAATTCAAACAGATATCCGGGACTTGTGAGGCTCCGGCCAAGGCGTGGTGGTATGAGGCACGGATCTTATCGCCCTCTTTGATACGGCTTCCGGCAGGAATTGTGATAACGGGAGCCGGGTGAGTAAAATCAAAACGTCCTTTCCAGCGGTAATGACCGCAGAGAGGATCTTGAACAACTGAAAAGTCTTTACCTTCAGTGTAGCGGACTTTTCCGTCGGCAGAAGTGACAGACAGAGGCGTGTCGCTTCTCCTGACGATATTGGTGAAAGTGTCGCTGCGTAATTCAATATCGTCGAGCCAGAATTCTCCTGTAACAGCTCCCCAGCAGCCGATAAAAAGGGTGACTTTTTCCTGATCCAGTGTGTTGAAAGTGAAGGTATATTCTTGCCAATCCTGAGTTGATTTTATGGGTTGGGCAGCATTGAGTTTTTGAAAACAGAAATAACGGAAGCCGTCACCGGATTTGCCTTTTTTCACGATTCCGACAGGCAGTGCCGCCAACCCGAAAGTGCTGCCGCCCCCTTTCAGATTGCGGGTTTTCAGCTTCAGAGAAAGCCGGTAGTGCTTGAAGGCCCCGACAGGCAAAGTTCTCTGGAGCCTGATTTGTCCGGGACGTTTGAAATCAAGGTGAAAATGGACGGAATTTTTGCCTGAGGCACTGACAGTTGAATCAATCGTGATATTTTTGTTCCGATCAGGACGCCAATCTTTGAAGCCCTCTTCAAAAGAGCTGTTGGTAAAGAAATTTATTCCGCGGATCTTACCGTTGACGACTTTGTATTCCTGTTTCTGAGCAGGCGTACTTTCCACTTCAAAGGGGACTTCTTCAAGAAACTGACCGTGGGCACATACATAGACGACCACTTTCAACTTATGGGCCCGGAGAATTTTTACAGCTTCCTGTAAATTCTTTTCGTATTGTTTGCCTCTTTGCCAGGGATTGCCGAATTTGGCATCAGCAAGATAAACAGTATTGTATCCGGCTTTTTGAGCCCGTTCTGCAAGGGCGGCAATCTTGGGCAGGGCTTTGGTTTGAGTAAAATTGAAGCCCAGATAAAAGGCTTTTTCGGGGAAGAGTTCGCGCCCTTGAAGCAGGCACGCACAAGCGGTCATTACAAGTGCCAGAATCTTGATTTTCATTTTTGCTTTCCTTTTTTTCAGTTTTTTTCAAATGGGTTATTTGCAATCATTCTTCAACACTCCTATATTATAACGTGGAACGGAGGGTGTTGCCATATTTTTTTTGAAAATCTATTCCTGTTTTTTTTATAAAAGTTCCTGTTTTTTTGAAAAATGAAAAAAATTTCCTACGATATCTTCAACCAGGCACCGGAGATCCGGAGACGTTATGAATCCTTTTTTAAAGACGATCTTCTTCAGTTCACGCCGCCTCTTTTTCCGATCAGCTGCAAAGAGGTCGAAAGGGCAGACCGGAAAGAGATCAGGCACGTCAACTTTTCAGATTATTGTATCCAATATCTGATTTCAGGCAGCTTCTGGGTGAGCTGGGAGGGCAAAAAAAAGATAATGTCTCCGGGGGATATTCTGATAGAACCCAGCGGGTCAGGACTTTCTATGGGCAATCTGGAAGGACGGGCCGGAAGAAGGCTTTTTATTATTTTCAAAGGGTCCCTGCTCCACGCACTTGCGGCCCGGCTGGGCTTGGACCGTCCGGCAGTCATACGGCCTGCGGAGCCGGAAATTTTTTACCGTCTGATGCTGGAAATAAAGAATCTGATGGCGGGGGAATGTCAGCAGCATCTGCCGGAACTGGCCGGAAAAAGTATGGAACTTTTTTCCCGGGCGGCAGAAGAACAGGGGACATTCAGGCAGTGGCTCCCGGACAAGGCTGCCTGGGGGTTGAATTTTATCCAGATTCATCTGGGGGACAATATTTCCGGAGCTGATGTGGCTTCTTTTATCGGATTGCCTCTTGCTGTTGCAAATCGGACATTTAAAAAGTATTTCGGCACAACGATCAACGGGGTGCTCTTGAGAGAACGGATGCAGCTTGCCGTTGAACTTCTGCAGGACACCGGTATGATGATCAAAGAGATTGCAGGCCGCTGCGGCTTCAGAAATGAAAAGTATTTCTCTGATGCTTTCCGTAAAAAATGGGGTTGTTCCCCAACCTTTTTCCGGGATAACGGTTCCGGCAGATAAGAGTTTGAGTAATTTTATATCTTTCTTACGGAAATTCTTGCAACATAACTTGATATTTTGGCATTTCGGTGGTATATTTCATAGAATATGAAAATCTACGGAACAACTTTGCTTAGTGAGCGGCTGCTCCTGCACGGTCTTCGACTGCGCGGCGCGGCCGTGTCGTCATTGCTGATGATGGTCTGAGATTCAGACATCGGTTCCGGAAGTTCCGATATACGGTCGCGGTCAATAAAAATTCCCGTCCCCCTGAATAAGTGTGATTATTAAATTTTTCATATAAGGATCTGTTCAAGATGAACCCCAAATATACTTATCCCGCTTCCATAGCTATTGAGAACCGCCAGTGGCCCGACCGTGTGTTTACCCAGCCCCCTGTTTGGACCTCTGTTGACTTGCGTGACGGCAATCAGGCCTTGCCTGAGCCGATGAATCCCGATCAGAAACTTGAATATTTCAATATGCTCAAAAAGATCGGTTTCAAAGAAATTGAAGTTTCCTTTCCTTCCGCCAGTGAAGATGACTTCAACTTTGTCCGCCGTCTTATTGAAGAAAACCACATCCCCGATGATGTCCGGATCTCTGTTTTGACCCAGGCCCGCAAGCACTTGATCGACAAAACTCTCGAATCCCTCAAAGGCGTTCACCGTGCTATTGCCCACTGCTACGTGGCCACCAGCGATCTGCACAACCGCTTTGTTTTCGGCGGCGACCGTCAGAAAGCACTTCAAATGGCCATCGACGGAACAAAAATGGTTTGTGACGCCATTGTCGCCAACGGACTTGAAGGGCGTATCGCTTATGAATTTTCACCCGAAGAATTCACCGACAGTGATTTGGATTATGTGGTGGAACTCTGCTGTGCCGTCCGGGATGAATGGGCAAAAATGGGTCCCATTTCCAAAGACAACTTCATCCTCAATCTGCCCGCCACAGTGGAACGGCGTCCCCCGAACCACTACGCGGATATGATCGAACTTTTCTGCCGGAAATATCCTGATGTGGCCAATACCCGCATCAGTTTGCACTCCCACAACGATCAGGGCTGTGCCGTTGCCGCTTCTGAGCTGGCGATCCTCGCCGGTGCCGACCGGGTCGAAGGAACTGTTTTCGGCCACGGAGAACGAACCGGAAATTTGGATATTTCCGTCCTCGCATTGAACTTGGAATCTATGGGCATCGACACGGGGCTTGACTTCAGCAATATGCCTGAAATCGTCCGTACTGTTGAACGCAACTCCGGTATTGAAGTTCATCCCCGTCATCCCTATGCCGGTGATCTGGTCTTTACCGCCTTTTCCGGTTCCCATCAGGACGCCATCCGCAAAGGTTTTGAACGCAAAGAAGATATCAATACTTTCTTCAGTCAGGGCTGGAAGATGCCTTATCTTCACATCGACCCCGCCGATCTGGGCCGCCAGTATGAACGTTTGATCCGTATCAACAGCCAGTCCGGCAAGGGCGGCGTTGTCTATGTCCTTGAAAAAGAATACGGCATCTGCCCCCCGAAATCAATGCACCCCGCCATCGGTGCTGCGGTTCAGCACTACGTTGATGCCACCGGCGGTGAGATCGACTCCAAAAAACTCCGTGAGATCTTTTATGACAGTTTCGTCAACTGCGAAGGCATTTACCGTATGGAAAATTACAGCCGCGCTTCCGCAGGCGAACACTCCGGTGCCGGATTTGACTGGTACATCGGTGACGAAAAACTTCAGCTTTCCGGCCAGGGCAACGGATTGCTTTCTGCCGTGGTACGGGCCTTGAAAGGCTCCGGCAAGATGCCTTTCTTCAAGGTGGAAGATTACGCCGAACATACCCTCGGAACCGATGCAGATGCCCGGGCAATCGCCTTTGTGGGATTGCGGGTTTCTGAAGAATCCTCTGACCTGGTCTACGGTGCCGGTGAACATACCAATATCGACAAAGCTGTGATCCACGCACTGATCTGTGCCCTCAACCGTGCCGCCGCAGCCGGAAGACTCGGGGAACCTGTGCTGCAGTAAAAGCTTTTTCAAGGAGAAGGCATAAAAAATGGACGAAGTAGCCAAAACCAGAATGAAGGTTTTTTTCAGCCTTGCGGGTATTGTTGCAGCAGTTCACGTGATCCTTGTGATCATCTTTGTTTCCAACGGGAGCAGTTCAACTGACCAAAAGAGTGAAACTCCTGCCGTCCCGGAAAAAAAAGCAGAAACTCCCCCGCCCCGGAAAGTTGACCGCTACTTCGTCCCTGCCAAATCTCCTCTTTTCGGGCGTCCCCTGGACTATTCGACAGCTGTCAGAGGCAATCTGCCCGCCAAAGTTGTTCCCGGCAGTGCCGGAGCACGGAGCGGAATCATTGTTGATATGGACACCCGGCGTGTGCTGTGGGAAAAGAACTCATCACGCCCTGTTCCGATCGCCAGTATGGCCAAGATGATGACTATGCTGGTTATTATGGAACAATTGGAAAACCGTCCGGATATTGATATCAATACTCTTGTTCCGGTCACAAAAACCGCCCGGGATGTGCCCCGGACAGGAGTTCTCTTTCTTGCCCCCGGCGAAAAGTTCACCATTCAGGAACTTATGATCGCAACTGCAGTCAAAAGTGCCAATGATGCCGCAACTCTTCTGGCGGAATATGTGGGGGGAAGTGTTCCTTTGTTCGTCAATCTGATGAACCGCAAAGCCGCTTCTCTGGGGCTGCGTTCCACGCGTTTCATCAACCCCTGCGGGCTGCCTGAGGGGAAGAACAATTCTCTGGGCAGTGCCGCAGATATGGTGCTTCTGGGAGAACAATTGTTCCAGTACCCCGTACTTATGCAGTGGTGCAATATAAAGTCCTCCTCCATCCGCAACGGCAAAACCGTTTTTGTCAACACCAACAAACTGGTCAATCCCCGTTATCCCGGAGTTGACGGTTTGAAAACAGGTTATATCCGTGCCGCAGGCTCCTGTCTGACTTTCAGTGCATTAAGAAACGGCCGCCGGATCGTCGGTTGTGTCACAGGATTCAAATCCTCCCGTGACCGTGACCGTTTCTGCCGCAGATTGCTGGACTGGGCTTACAAACAGCCGGGAAAAGTGACCGCAAAACGATAATTTCCGGCATAAAAAAGAGGCAGCAAATGGAGATTTTTCTTCCGCTTGCTGCCCTTTTTCTTGGGGGATTTTTCAGCGTTTGATCTTGAGTATCATATCATCAAGAAGCAATGTACCGCCGGGTTTCTGCAGAAACACAACGATCTGGAACTGAGCAGCCCCTTTGGCGACATATTCATCAGTACGGAAACGAAAGGTATAAACGCCCTTTTTTGCCGTCAGGGGGAAGATTTTTGAACTTTTATTGACGATCCAGTTTCCGGCATTGTCAAAAAATCCCAAAGCAAGATAAGCTCTGCCCCGTCCCCGGACTTTCAGAGTGATCTCAGCTGTTTCATCAGCTTCAAGGGGGAAATAATGCCGGGTATAAAGCCCCAGATAATTTTTGACATCAGCCTCAAGTTTCAGGGCATTTTTTTCCTTGCTCATCGGCAGATTTCCCGGATTGGCCACCCAGTTCTTAAAATGTCCTTTACTGTTGGCAAGGGGGATAAATTCCGTATCAAGTTTAACAACTTTCTCCCGGACGCTTTCCCTTTTTCCAAACCGGATCCCGCCAAAACCTGTAATATCTCCAAAAGCTGCTGTAAGAGAAATATTCCAGGCATAAATATGCTTGGCCCCCGGAGTGGAAAATCCGACTTGCATCTGCCGCAATTCACCGGGCTTGGGCACACCGCCCACGGCGGCAAAAGGCACGGTCACTTCTGAATACCACACACCGTTGACGATCCTGTCCTTGTGCTGCCATACGGGATTCCAGCTGGAATTGTGTTTGCGTTTATATTTCTTGGGGTAGATGATACTGTCGTAACAGGAACCGGGAACAGCACTGAAACTGAACTGCCGGATATCCCGGGTGGTAGTAAAAAAGAGTTCCCAGAGAGCATTGCGCCACAGCCTCATATCATCTCTGCGGAGCTTGGTCTCAGCAAACTGTCCCGTCACAGGAGCACTGAATTTGAAAAGCAGTGCCTTGCTTGTAAAAGCTGCTTTGAAAGAACTTTTGATTGCAGGAGACCCCTTTTTCACCGGCAGCAGAGTTTGTTCAGGAATCTTTCCCCAAAGAGGATCATTGAAATCTTTGACCTGAACAAGCTCTATGTTTTTCACTTTCGTTCTGAGGACTGCCGGATCACTGTGAAATGCCCCCCGGAATACCCCATACATAAAACCGCCGCTTTTCAAAAGCTCGATATTGTGCCCGTAAAAGGCCTGTCCTTCAAGACGCAACGGCTCTCTTTTACGCCGGGGCAATGAGGCGAGGAACTTTTCCCGGGCTTCAATACGGTCGGCAAGTTTGCATCTGTTGGCAAAACTATTGGATTTTTCCATCGCATTTACAGCGTGGCATACGGCGGCACTGAGACGCATATACTGATACTCAGTTTTAAGATTTTCCACCATATAATTGCCCTTTCCGGCAGCCCGGACTCCGGCAAAGAAATGCTTGTCCAGTTCACTCATAACCTTTTCCGGATAACGCTGATTCCACAATTCAATGGCATACTGGGGCTGAGGGCCGGAAAAATCATCCCCTTTGGCTGGATCATATCCTCCTTCGATCTTCAAAGGAGCAAGGGGAAACTTTTCCAGCCGTTGATTCATCAGAGTGAAAAATTTATAAAAATGGGGGGCTGCCTGAGCTCCGAAAGCAAACAGACAGTAATCAGAAAGTTCCTTTTTGACATCAAGGTCCGGATTTCCTTTAAGTCTGCCCCAGATATAGCCCCACGGCCCCGTCAAGGCAGGAGAACTCCCAAGCCCGCAGTGGTAAAATGTTGTCACCGCAGAGTTACTGAGCCATCGTGCCTCTCTTTGAAGCAGCGAGAAGGGATTTGCAGGAGAAAAGCCGCAGGCTTTGTAGCTTCCGAAATAATATGTCCAGGCAACGATCCCCTGAATATTGTATGTTGAAAAACCTTTTATCAGCTCCGGAGTTGCCGGAGCAAGGTCGATAACGACCCCTTTACCGGGAAATTTCTTAAAACTCCGGGGCAGCTGGTGAGTCGGTTCATAAGCAGCAATAGCCACAGTGATCTCCGGGAACTCTTTTTGGAGTTTTTCTGCCATATCTCTGTGGAAACACCAGAGTTTCTCTCCCCAGTCAGAAGTATTGTACCACGCCTTGCATCGGTTACAGCTGCATCCTTTGAAGCCGTCTGATTGTCCCAGTTCAATCACTTTCAATCCGGCAGCCACCCGGGAACGGGCTTCTGCGTAGATCAATTTCTGAACTTCAGGATTGCTCAAGCAATACTGGGGACGGACTCCGCCGTCATTGTCGTGAAAATACCTTTTTCCGCCGATCAGGGCAAAATATCCGGGATTGCTTTTATAGTATTTCTTTTGAGGAATGGCAAATGAATGGTAATGCACCCGGTATTCAGAGGCCGGTTCAAAAAGGAAGTTGTTTGCCACAGAATAAAGCAAGCCCCCCATATCATTGGACTGTATACGGAACCGGGGGTTGCAACGGTAATTGAAATCGTCCGGAACAGAAATCGTTTTTTGCGGCAGCGTACGGACTCCGTCGTGTTCCCCGTAAGCATTGTACCACACCCCTACAAAACGGGTGTTGACAAAACGTTCAACAAAAGTGCAGGAAGCTTTCAGAGAACCGTTGACATAATAGACAAAATAATGGGGGAATTTTACTTTTTTGAGGGGATTGGCTTCATCTTTGCCGTAAATAAAAATATCTTTTCCTTTGACTGCAATACTGTGTTCCCAAAGGGCAAATTTTCCGGATGAAAGCCCGGCATTTTTCAAAGCCCGGGTATTTCCCACAAAAATGGCAGGTTTACCGGGAACCATTTTTGACTCTTTCACCACAGAAATCCTTGCTCCGGCAGCCTTGTATACGGCAGTACTTATGACCTTGCCGCCCAATTCAATATATTTGTCAAGCTGCGGATCACCGCTGCCGTCTGGAACAACGATCTGGTAGTTTGATCGACTGCCTTCCGCCACAGTCAGAGCGAATCCCGGCAATGCGGCAAATAATATAAAAAACAGCAAAAAACGCTTCATAAAAAAACTCCTTCGTCTTTTACCATTTGTCGTTCCACCAGGCAGGATTGCTGGCTGCCCGGGGAGCCCATTTCCAATAAGATGTATTATCAGAAGCTGAAAAGCGTCCTTTCAGGGGAGCTTTATTACGGTCGATCCGGGTCACGTGAAGATCGTGAAACAGCACATTGGAATAGCCGGGACCATTCATTATGGCACTGCTTCCCATAGCGGGAATGGCATTATCGTCAATGCCCTGATTGCTGTGAGGAAAGGCGTGTCCATCCTTGGCATTGTAGCCGATAACGCTCAATACGGAAGCTGTTTCACCGAAATAGGCACTCCGGGAGGGACGGGTCGTCCAAACCTGTTTCCAGAAACCGCCTGCGGCTCCGACGGAGTTGTTCATCATACCGTAACCGTAAAGATAATAGTTGCTGTACCGGACAGTTCCCATAGTGAACCGCCGTGCCGGACACAGCAGAGGATTGACACGGAATTCATTGGTCTCAGGGGTGACAAAAGCACCGCCGACAGGAGTCTTATTGCTGACACTGAGGTAAGGATGAAACAAAGAAGTTTCTTCAGTATTGCCATAAGGTCTGCGGCAATTGTCCTCATAGGATAAACCGCTGTTATACACAGGCATCGTAAATCCATTGTTGTCATCGCTGTACATAGCACAGGCTTTACCTATCTGATTCATATTACTGACACAAGTTGAGGAGTAAGCCCGTTCTCTTGCCTGCTGCAAAGCAGGCAAAAGCATAGCCGCAAGAATTGCGATAATGGCAATCACGACAAGAAGTTCTATCAAGGTGAAAGAAGCCGGGGAAGGCAGGAAACCCTTTTTGAAAAAAGGTTCTCCCTTCCTTCCCCGGGCCCCATCCATCCTTGCCAAAAACTTTTGGTGGATTGCCGTTTTTGCATTTGCAAAACCGACAATCCCGCATTTGGCAGAATTGCAATGGCAAATATTAAGGCAAGAGGCAGTTTTTCGCAAAACATAAACACATATTTGAGAAGTTTTGCTTACAAGAAGTTCTATCAAGGTGAAAGAGCTAAGGATATTTTTTTTATTCAAAAAATTTTCAAACGGATCTTTTTCTTCCTTACGATTCATCATATACCTCCAATATTGTTGATATTTCACGCCTCTGGAGTTAATATATCCTGTAAAAGTTTCAAAAACAAGAGAAAAAGGTTTGACTTTTTCCACAACAAGGTGTATATTTTTCCCCACAACAGGAGAATAATTTTATGTCTGCCAATAACACAGAGATCTTGCGTAAAATTTACACTGCCAGCTCTTTTGACCTTTATCCTGATATGCCGCCTGACGGTTTTTTTGTAAAACTTCCGGCACCGGATACCGGTCTGCCGCTTGTGATCGTCCGTTACGGAGAATCAATGCGTTATGACAGCAATTGGTTCAAGCATATCAATTACGGTTATTGTGCACTTGAAATGATCCTTGAGGGAGAAATGGAATACCTGAGCGACGGAGAACGTCATCTGGTTTCTAATGGAGAGCTCTTTCTCATCGTTCCCGGAAGCAATGTACGTTATTGCCGGACTGACCGGTCAAAGGGGATCCGAAAAATCCACTTGATCTTTTGCGGCCCTCTGGCAGGCGTACTTCTTTATATTCTGGGGTTCAAACAGGATACCCGCATCAAAGTTGATTCTCCGCAGCTGATCGAAAATCAACTCCGTATGATCGGAAGTATTCTTGAGGCCCCTACGCCTGAAGCTATGCGGCAGGGGTCTGCCGAACTTTACAAACTGCTGTTGGAACTGGCCGCTTTTTCCGATTTCAATCTGCTGCCTGATGAAAAACGCTTGCGTTCACTCATCCGTTTTCACGATCGGCAAATCAAACTTTCTTTTGCCAACAGCGATCTTGAACAACGTTTGAGCAGAGGACATTCCACGCTCAACAAACTTTATAAAAAACACACAGGTCTTCCTCCGCACCGTTATCACCAGCGCAAACGCCTTTCCTTTGCAGCAGAGCTGCTCCGAACAACAACACTGCCGGTCAAAGATATTGCTGCTGAATGCGGATTTTCAAACAGCAAATACTTTCTTGTTCTTTTCAAAAAAGAGTACGGACTTTCCCCCGGTAAATTCAGAACAGCCCTCCCCCCCAGATCTTCAGGAAATTAAAAAAGTTCTGTTCCCGACAAAGGGCGGTAAAAGACCTTGAGGGAGTTGAACCGGGAGGAAAGGCCGAAACGTCGGCTTCGTTGTATTTGCATTCCCCCCTTGTCCCGGCGTAGTGCCGCTAAAAGATATTGAGAGGGAAAAACTCCCCATATAGGTAACAGAGCCATTAAAAAAGCCGGAAAGAAATAATCTCTTTCCGGCTTGAGGAAATACACACTTTTCAGCGGTAAAGTGCCCCTGTGAATCCTTTGTAGTTTTCCACATCAAAAGGAGTTGTTTCAGCGGCATAGGGGAAATCGGCTTTGGTAATGAGACGGTTTTCTGAATAGCACCGTTTGATCAATTCTTCCATAGGACGGATCACCCGCAAGATACTGCCCTCAGCATCCACATTGATGTCAATAAGAGAAGCAGGCAGGTCAACAATAGGAGCAGAATCAAAAACCGCATTGCTGACAAGAGCAGCCTTGGCAGCAAGTTTCACAGTGCAGATAAAACTGTCGGGGTCAGCGATCCTGTTACGGATGTGTTCCCAGATATTGAGACGCAGTGCCAGAGATTCAGCAGAGGCAAAGCGTTCAATTTCATTGCCTTCAAGATCGGTAATGACAGTTTCTTTTGATGTGTAGTTGATGATCCCTTTTTCGCATTCGATACAGGAAATAGGACCTTCGGTCTGCGGCACAGCGTGAGAAGCATAAAAGAGGATCTCTTTACCGTCCCGGGTGAGAATACGCATATTGGCGGTGTCACAGCTGGTAATGGGATTGACTCTGTACATACCGGCTTCAACCGATTTCACATCGGCAGTATCCTCAAAGGTATTTCCGGCATAAAAGAGCAGCAGATTGAGATAATGAGCCACAGCATTGGTAAAAGGTGAATCCAATATGGGATCACCATTGGGCGCGAACAGAGCTCCAGCCCAGCCGTTTCTGCCGTAGTAGGCATTTTTCCGGGGCCACAAGGCATAGCACTTGAGCCGCAGGGCTTTTCCTAATTTTCCGGAAAGCAGCAATTCCTTGATACGGCGGGTCTCAGGCTGATAGATGTGCTGATAACCGACTGCCACAAACTTTCCGGCCTTCCGGGCGGCAGCTTCCATTGCTTCAGCATCAGCCACGGTAGGGGCCACCGGTTTTTCCACAAAAACATTGGCTCCGGCCGCAAGGGCGGCTTCTGTCATAGGACGATGCAGAGCGATGCCGGTGGGGATACAGCAAATGTCGATCTTGCCTGCCAGTTTGGCAAACATAGAAGGATAATCGGTAAAAATCTCAACATTGAGTGCTTTTATACGCTCAAGGTTTTCGGGAGAAACCTGATTCTGGTGGATCACTGCGGCAGTAAAGTTAAGTCTGCCTGCTTCGTGTTCACGGAAAAGGTCATTGAGATGGGTGACACCGAAACCGGAAACACCGATAACAGCTGCGTTTATCATAAAAAACAAAACTCCTTATATTTTAACGTTTTTTAGAAAAAATAGACACATCAAGATCCAGCTTTGCCCGTTCGATTTCTTCCATAAATGTGGGCAGACTGCCGGTGGGTTCAAAAACGCCTTCGATCTTGTTTTCGGCGTTCCATCCGGTTTGACGGAAAGTGAAAATATCCTGCATTGTGATGATATCACCTTCCATTTTTGTAATTTCACTGATATTGACAACCTTGCGGCTGCCGTCCCTTTCGCGGGTGATCTGCACCACAAGATGAATAGCTGAAGCAATCTGCTCCCGGATTGCCCGCAGCGGAAGATCGAATCCTGCCATAAGCACCAGCGTTTCAAGTCTGGCCAGAGCATCACGGGGCGAGTTGGCGTGAATAGTAGTCAAACTGCCGTCGTGACCGGTATTCATAGCTTGAAGCATATCCAAAGCCTCTCCGCCGCGGCACTCACCCACCACAATGCGATCAGGACGCATACGCAAACTGTTGCGTACCAGATCACGGATGGTAATAGCTCCTTTGCCCTCAATATTTGGAGGACGGGATTCCAAACGGACCAGATGCTCCTGACGGAGCTGCAGTTCGGCAGCATCTTCAATGGTAACGATCCGTTCACGATTGGGCAGAAAGTTGCTCAACACGTTGAGCAGCGTGGTTTTACCGGAACCGGTACCTCCTGAAATCAGGATATTTTTCCGCACAGCCACACAAGTAGCGAGAAACTTGACCATTTCAGGCGAAATAGAACCGAAACGCACCAGGTCTTTAGCCTCAAGTGGCGTCCGGGTAAACTTACGGATGGTAATGGAAGGTCCCACCAGAGAAAGAGGAGGAATGATCGCATTCACACGGGAACCGTCCGCCAGACGGGCGTCCACCATAGGTGAACTTTCATCAATACGGCGTCCCAAAGGGGCTACAATACGTTCAATAGCCGAAAGCACCTGGTCATCATCAGCAAAAAAGGTATCCGTTTTGTACAAGGTTCCCTTTTTTTCCACAAAGATCTGATTGGGACCGTTGACCATAATTTCAGAAATATCATCCATTGCGATCATATTTTCAAGGGGCCCCAAGCCGATGGCTTCGTCAACAAGTTCTTTTTCAATGACAGCCAGAGAAAGTCCCGCAGGGAGTTTTATAGTGAGCTGCCCCAGGATCTCTTTGGCCATTACTGCCGCCTGCTGCTGCAATTCAGGGCCGGAAACTCCGGAAAGAGCCATTTTTTTGAGATTCAGCCGAACAAGGAGTTCCTTGTGAGCCTGTTTTTTGATTTCCTGAACGATGGGACGGTATTGGGCGGGCACACCTGAAATTTCAAGGACAGGGATATCCCCTTTTGAAATGACTGAAAAATCATCTGCCACAGAGGGGACTCTTTTTTCCTCTTTACGGGAGAGAATCAACTCTGCTTTGCTGACATGGACAACATTGACCGCTTTTTCAAGCTGCTGTGGCTGATGAGGATAAAGCTGAGTTCCGTCATCAAGAGTTGTGCCATTGCTGCTGCCCATATCCATAATAACAATGGATCTTTCACTGATAATCAGCTGAGCGTGGCGGCGGGAAATATCCGGCCGCGGCAGTCTGATGTGACATTCTTCCCCTGAACCGATAAGGTACGTGCCATTGCCGAGTGCGGCCCCGGCATCGGCAACACCGGGCATACGGACGACAAGATCAACCATTTTTACTGAACTCTCCGCCGTTCTTCACGCCGTTTGTTGTATTTGGGGATCTCTTTTTCGAGAGATTTGAAATTCACGCTTCTGGCTTCGATATCTTTGGAGATTCTTTCGTCCTCAAAGTTACGCAGAGAAAGGGTGAGCCGTCCCTTTTGAGAAGCAAAAATAACCATTTCAACTTCATCGGGATAGAGCTGCAAAGTCACTGTGGAGTAAGAACGCTGGGTATCGGCATTTTCAGCGAAGTTATTTCCCCAGCGGTTGCCGACAGCCAGGACCTTGACATTCTGCAATATGGTGATAGTCACAGTGTCAAGAGAGTTGTCCCCCCGCATATCAGGAAAGCGGAAAGTCCCCAGCACGTCCACATTGTCGTTGGGCTGGATCAGATTATTGACCGAGGAAACAGGATCAACAGGAATACTCACTGCCCGGCACTGATCTTTGACAATGGCGGAAAACCCATTGCGGAGCGTCACTGGCTTCAAATCAGAATACTGCAAAAGCTGTCCGGGGATCACGGTCACCTCCAACCGCCGTCCGATGACCCGGGCTCTTTCTTCCCAGGGGATCTCCCGGCTCCGGTTGAAACTGTCTTTTTCACGCCGCACCCGGTGAGGAGCGATATCAGAAACCTTGATCTCCTGTCCTTCCACCATACTGGTTTTGACCTGAATCAATATCCGTTCTTCGGAGGTACCGCGGATCTTGGCTTTTTCGTGTTCCAGCTGTTTATAGGTCAGCATAAAGGCGAGCAGACCAAAAATAACAGCCAACAGCAGCAGCATTTTCTGACGCATAATGAATTTCTCCAGTTTTTCTGTCTATGTACTTCTTTATACTATAACAACATTCAGCAAAAATTTCCAGTCATAAAAAATTTTTTTTCTGAAAAACACTGTGTTTTTCCGGCTTTTCAATATATGCTCCTCTTTTGCCGGATAAAAAGTTGCAAAAATTTTGCAAAAACGACTTGCATTTTGGAACAATTTGGTGTAAATTGGATGCGTGTGGATTATTTTGGAAAAGCAAGAAAAATTATGCTGCCTTTTTGCGGACTTGACAACTGCCTGGTCGATGCCAACGGCCGGATACGCCTGACTCAGCGCGTGGTGGAGGACTTCCTGCGGGAAGGAGCCTCTGATGTTGTTATGCACGGATTGCCGGAAGGCTGCATAATCATTTACCCTGAATCCGTTTGGAAACGAATGCGCGCTTCCGTACTGAATACTCCGGAACAGATCGGCAGCAGTTTTTCAGTACGCAGTGCGATGCGGCGTTTCGGAGCATTGACCGCTTCAGAAAATATCAGTAAGCAGGGGCGGATCACGCTGCCGGCTCTTTTGCGGCAGCACGCTAATTTGGATTCAGGAACAGAAGCAGTCGTCGTCGGTGTTGAAATCGGCGTTGAAATTTGGGAAAGCTCCAGATTCTATCAGGAAATGGAATCTGCACGGCAACGGGAACAATTGAAACGGGAAAGGGAATTTACAAGAGAGGTGGAAGATATTTAACTATGGAAAGGTGTTTGAGAAATATATTTTTGATTCTTTTGCTGCTTTCTATGCTCCTGCTTCTCGGATCCGGCCGTCAGGCCGATTTGCCTCCGGAACTTTCAGAAGCTGAGCAGGCTGCAGCCGGCTTGAGCCATATCGTTCCCAAAAGCGAGACCGGTGAATGGCGTACAGCCGCAGCAAAAAATCCTCTTTGGCTGCTGCGAGTAACATCCTCACATATCCCCAAGTAAGGAGTTCTGAAAAAAAATGCAAATTTTCTTGCATTTTTAGGTGCTTCTAATGGAAAAATTCAAAACCGCAGTGTATATTATAACGAATAATATGCATCTTGCGGCTTTTTTTATTGCCGCAAATATTAGTCTTGACTAATTCTTTTGAACTATAAGGACATTTTTGATGAAAGAGACAGCCGTAAAAGAGATGACTCTGGCAGATCTTCCCGTGGGGAGCACTGCTACGATCGTCAAGATCCTGCCTGAAATGCGGGGACGCAAAAAATTTGCCGACGTGGGATTGGTCGTCGGTTCGGAACTTCTTATAGAAGCCCACGCACCCCTCGGCGGCCTGATCCGGGTCAAGATCCTGGAAACCAGTATGGCACTTCACAAAGATGATGCTGCCAATATCATTATTGAAAAGGCCCCTGAAAAATGAAACAGACTTTCCGCGTTCTGCTTGCCGGGAACCCGAACTGCGGCAAGACCAGTATTTTCAATGCCCTCACGGGCACACGTCAGCACGTTGGCAACTATCCCGGCGTAACTGTCGAAAGCAAATCCGGCCGTTTCTCCATCGGAGAAAGAGAAATCGAACTGATCGACCTGCCGGGGGTTTATTCACTTTCTTCCAGTTCACCTGAAGAAGAAATCGTTTTCAAAGAGGTCACTGCCCCCCGCATTGACCTGATCATCAATGTGATCGACTCTACGATTCCTCAGCGCAGTCTCTATCTCACCACCCAGCTGGCAGAGCTTCATATCCCGATGCTGCTGACTTTCAATATGAGCGATGATGCCCGCAAAAAGGGGATGAAATACAATATCCCCAAACTCGAAAAATATTTCGGTTCCCCCATCGTCCAGACTGTTGCGTCACAATATGGGGGGATCCAGACACTTTTGAACCGTCTGAATGAAACTCTTTCCTCTCTTGAGGATCACGGCGTACCGATGCTCTCTTACGGAGCGGATATTGACGATGCCATCAACGCTGTGGCCGAAAAAATTGATTCCCTCAACGTTGAAAAATTCCGTCACGTTCCTTCCCGCTTCTTTGCCATCAAACTTCTTGAACACGACACTGCCGCTATGCGGATCGAAGAATTCAAGAGTGCCGCCCCTGTCGTAGAAGAACAGATCAAACACCTCTGGGACAAACACGCCATCAATGCTGACACCTTTATGGCCGACCGCCGCTATGCAATGCTGGCAGGAGCCTGCCGGGATACCATTTCAATGACTCAGGAACGGCGGCGTGAGATCTCGGACAAGATCGACCTCGTCCTTACCAACCGCTTTTTGGGTCTGCCTATTTTTCTGCTTATTATGTATGCGGCCTTCTGGTTCACATTCACCTGTTCAGAACCTCTGATGGAGTGGATCGAAATTCTTTTCGGCTGCCTCAAAGAAGGCATAGGAGCCGTTTGGTCCCCTGATAAACTGCCCTTTTTCCGTTCAATGGTTATAGACGGCATTATCAGCGGTGTGGGAGGCGTCATTGTTTTTCTGCCCAATATACTCTTTCTTTTTTTTGCCATTGCCATACTTGAGGATTCAGGCTATATGTCCAGAGCCGCCTTTATTATGGACGGCATTATGCGTACTTTTGGCTTACAGGGCCGTTCATTTGTGCCGCTTGTGCTGGGTTTCGGCTGTACAGTCCCCGCTATTATGGCTACCCGTACCATTGAATCCGACCGGGACCGTGCGGTCACTATTATGGTACTTCCTTTGATGAGCTGCAGTGCAAGGCTTCCTATTTATGCACTGCTGATCCCGGCCTTTTTCCCGAAATATCAGGCTCCTGTAATGTTCCTTATCTACATCGTCGGAATCCTCGCTGCCCTGACTGCGGCAAGAGTGATGAAATCAACACTGTTCAAAGGGGACGGGGAAGTCTACCTTATGGAACTGCCTCCCTACCGGATGCCGACTTTGAAAAGTCTCTGTCTTCATATGTGGGACAGAAGCAAGATGTATCTTCACAAAGCAGGAACCGTGATCCTGGCTGCCAGTATACTGCTTTACATCTGCAACACTTTCCCTGAAAAGAAACCGGAACAATTCCGCAAGGATTATGCTGCAGAAATTGCCAATCTCCAAAAAGCCAATACTCTGGATGCGGAAAAACTTGCCGCCGCCGTCAGACTTCCGGGACTGACAACGGAACAAATTACCCAAATCATAGAAACGAAAAAACTTTCTGCCGATCAGCTCAAAGAGATCGACCGCAATAAACTTTCCGCGCTGCAGCAAAAGCTCGTTCAAAGTGCTGAAAAGTACAATATTGCCGTTGCAGAACTTGAAAACGCCAGAAAAGCCGAACTTATGGAATGGACCATTTCCGGCCGGGTCGGCCGTTTTCTTGAACCTTTTATGCGCCCCATCGGCTTTGACTGGTACGTTACCACAGCCACGATCGCAGCTCTGGCAGCCAAAGAGGTGTTTGTTTCCCAGTTGGGTATTCTTTATTCCCAGGGCGAAACGGATGAAAACTCTCAGAATCTCAGAAACATCCTCATCAAGACCTATACCCCGTTACAGGCCTTTTGTATGATGCTTTTCTGTCTGCTTTCCATTCCCTGTCTTGCGACTCTTGCCATTATCAGGCGTGAGCTCAATTCTTGGAAAATGGCAATTATTGAGGGCGTTGCGATGTTTTCAGTGGCTTACATAGCAGCCTTTATCGTCTATCAGGCAGGGACTTTGCTCAACATCGGCACCAAACTGCTCAGTTGAGCCCCCAAAAAAGAAAAATCTTAAGTTCCTCCATCCGGAAACAAAGGAGTTTTCAGCCCGTGAAAAAAATGACAATGCGTAAGCTGGCAGAGCTGTGCGACGTCTCTGTTTCAACAGTTTCCCGGGCACTTTCGGGCAGCGGCAAAGTTGACCGGGAAGTGGCTTTGCGTATCTACAACGAAGCCAAACACCGGAACTACCGTTTCAACGATGCGCACACCCGTCATTGGGCGTTATTGTGCAAATTTGACGGTGAGGCCGGTTCTTACGAACTTTCGATGCTCGACGAGCTGACACGCTGCATTCTTGCCCGTGGCGACACGTTTGCCATACTTCCCAAATGCTGTCCTGAACTGATCCGGCGTGATTGGTATGATGGAGTGATCGCCGTTTCCTGGCTTACAGATGATGAACTTGCCAAGCTGCGCAACTTCAATGTAGTTCTGGTGAATAATTACTCCATCCACCGTGAGGGGATCTGGAGCGTCTATTCAGACGACGAATCAATGATCCGTGATGCTGTTGATTACCTTGCGGGCAAGGGGCACAGCCGGATATGTATCTGGAACCGTTATGACATCAATATATTTTCCGACGTTCGGCGTATCAACACATTTCAGCAGGTTATGCGGGAACGCAAATTGAAGCCGTACATTTATTACTGGGACACAATCAGGATCGAAACAAATCAAATCGAAAATATGGTTGCCGACGGCATAACAGCCATTCTGCTGCCGGGGGAATTTTCGTTAAAGAACTTGAACGCTCTTTTCAGTATTCCCGTTATGCGTATTCCGGAGCGATATTCTGTCATCACTTTGGAAAACCGTTATTTTTCCTCCTACAACACCCCTGCCCTGACCACCTTTGAGCAGGATTTTGCAAAACTGGCCGAAGCAGCACTGGCAACGGCAGAACTACTGAGAAAATCGCCCTCGGGTTCATCCGTCAAAAACCTCAAGATCCCCTACATCTTTCACGAACGCCAAAGCGTAGCTTCTTGTGTCCATTGAGGGGTACGCTCTTTTTGCGATGCTGCTCTTTACTGTGCAATATATCAACGCAGGCAGCAAAAAAATTTGCGTCATCACCTTTTCAGTCCTCACGCAAGAAACGCTCCCCGTATCAGGGAGCTCAAATTATGGATGCAAAGTCATATCCATATAGCCGACGGCACGGGCAACATATTGTATAATACAAATATCCGGAGCGATCTTTTTTATTTCTTTGCGGGATATTCTGCGGCTTTTAATATAGTAAACTTCCTGAAAATACCAGGAAAGATATGGCATAAGAGCCTTCCCAAAAGAATCTCTGTACATCACGACCCGTCGTTTGTCTTTGGCTGCTGGATTATGTGTATATAAAATATTATCACCTATCTTTTTGCTCCTGCCTTTGTATTCAGGAGTCAACAATTTGATTTCAGGATAGTTCTCCGTAATATTAAGGGGACGCAGAGAGAGAGAAATCAAATCGCCCGGTTCTGGATTTCCGGAACATCCAGTCTTTAAATTTTCCGGTTCCGGCAAGCAGGAGGCAGAATCAAGATGTTTAATGATCTCTCTGGCACCTATATATCCGGCAACCGGCCCCCAATGAGAATCTGTCCGATAATAAAGAGCGTTACCGAAATGCTTTTTTTCCCGTAGCATTTTTTGCCGTAAATGCAACACAGGTATTTCGGGAGCATTTTTGTGCATAAAACGTGCAAACTGCAAATCAGGCATCATTGCCGAGGGGATATAACGGCGTTTCTCAGGCAAATATTCGGGATACACCTGCACCTTGTTGGGTGCAATAACGATCAACGCCTGAATATTATTACTTTGAAGAAAAGCAAAGAGTTCTTTCAGAAAATTCCGGCATCTCCTCAAATTATATTGTCTGCTTTTCCTTCTGCCCCGGAATTGTTCTATCGGATCATCCAATTTTGGATTGCGAAGAAACAGGAATCCTTCTTTTCCGGGCAAAACTTTTCCGGGTGAATCAAGAGAGAGTATGTCTTGTATTTTTCGGCACGCTTTTATTAATACAGGCCGGAACGGGATACGGTCATTATAACATTCCTCCAACTGGGATGCGATCTTACCGTATTCAAACTTTTGCGGAAATGGCGTCAGGTTGCGTTTTTCCAACTCAGCATTATGCCGGAGCTCAAAAAAATCATCTGCCGCTTGCGGTAAAAGCAGCAGAGTGAAAAATAAGAAAATAATGGTATAATGGGGTAGATTTTTCATTGTTAAAATCTGAAGTAAATAAAAGGATTATAAGTATTCCCTGCAAGGAGTATCAATACAGCTGCGAGTAATAAGGGTTGAACGATATAATCATACCAACGATTTTTCTGCCGTCCGATTTCGTCACGGAAGCATTTGAGTCTTTGTATCGGCCCGGCGAAAAGTACTGCAATGATAATCAGTACACCTGAGGATGCATTTAAAAAATCCTGCAGCGGCAATCCGGGATTATTCGTAAAAGAGAAAAGTTTGCAGCAGTATGTATACGCATCGCTTAAATTTTCGGAACGAAAAAATACCCAGCCGATCATAACTGCAGTCAGCGTGTAAATATGGGCCGCTATATTGCATTTCTCCAGCCATTTTTTCAGCCATCGCCGTTCCAATATCAACAGGACGCCGTAATAAACGCCCCATACGGCAAAGTTCAGACCAGCTCCATACCAAATACCTGTACAGATAAACACGATCATTATATTAAGATAAGTACGGCTTCCCGACACTTTGCTTCCTCCCAACGGGATATACAAATATTCCTTAAACCAGCTGGAAAGAGAAATATGCCATCTATGCCAGAAATCTTGAACGCTGCGTGCAATGTATGGTAAATTAAAATTCTCTTTGAATCTGAATCCCAACATTCTTCCCAAACCGATAGCCATATCTGAATAACCGGAAAAATCAAAATATATCTGCAGAGTGTAGCAAATGATTCCGAGCCAGGCGATCTTGCAATCGAGAGCCGTCCCAGGAACAAGAAATATATCATCAGCCAGACAAGCCATTTGATTTGCGATCAAAACCTTTTTGGCTAATCCATAAACAAATCTGCGTATCCCGCAAACAAAGTCCTCAAGAGAAGTCTTACGATCAGTCAGCTGCTTTTCAATGTCGTGATATTTTACAATCGGACCAGCGATCAATTGTGGAAAAAGCATTACATACAGTGAGAGATCGAGGAAATTTTTTTGCGGAACATCTTGCTTTTTGTAGGTATCAGCAAGGTAGCTGATGATCTGAAACGTAAAAAAGGATATTCCCAACGGCAGGGCAATATTGGCGAGTCTGAAATTGAAATCAAATATACCGTCAAAAAAACACAATACCGAAGAAGTGTATTTGAAGACAAATAATATACTTAAATTAAAAATGACGCCTAAAATAAAAAATTTCTTTCTGACACTGTCCGGAAGTTCCCAACGCAGCTTTTTGACGGCAATAAAATAGTTGACGAGCAAAGAAAAAAGCAGCAAAAAAACATTATGCGGTTCGCCCCACGCATAAAAAAACAAACTGCTCCCTAAAAGAAAGGAATTCTTCCATTTTATTTTTCTCAAGCAGCTGTTGACCAGTATAACTGCTGGCAAAAATATCTGTAAAAAAATAAACGAAGTAAAGAGCATATCTTATTCCTGAAAAAACATCTCAACATCTTTTCAATAATTTACACCTGAAGTTATTTGTTTTCAAGCCCATACTTAAAATAGCCTAAAATTTTTTTCCTTCCAAGATGTTTCCGCGTCCTCTGGGAAATCTTTTTTCCCCGAATATCAGGAAAAATATGCTATAAAAGCAATGTCAAAAAAACTCTCTATTCTCCAGGCTCGACATTCCCCGACTTTGCCGCCCCCCAAATGGTAGTCCTGTAAGGATTCGACACCGAAGGTGAGCCGGAGCGAAGCGGAGGCAACCTCCCGCCAAAGAATCATTACAGCATTTCCAATGCTGTGAGAAGTAATTTATTTGAGTATTCCGGAGGAAAATTTATTTTACGCAGGAAAACTCAATAAATTACGGAATGATTCGTTTCACGGGATAGAGGCAAAAAAAATGGTAGTCCTGTAAGGATTCGACACCGAAGGTGAGCCGGAGCGAAGCGGAGGCAACCTCCCGCCAAAGAATCATTACAGCATTTCCAATGCTGTGAGAAGTAATTTATTTGAGTATTCCGGAGGAAAATTTATTTTACGCAGGAAAACTCAATAAATTACGGAATGATTCGTTTCACGGGATAGAGGCAAAAAAAATGGTAGTCCTGTAAGGATTCGACACCGAAGGTGAGCCGGAGCAAAGCGGAGGCAACCTCCCGCCAAAGAATCATTACAGCATTTCTAATGCTGTGGAAAGTAATTTTGCAAAGATTTGTGCAGGAAAATTTATTTTACGGAACAAATCATTGAAAAATTACGGAATGATTCGTTTCACGGGATAGAGGCAAAAAAATGGTAGTCCTGTAAGGATTCGACACCGAAGGTGAGCCGGAGCGAAGCGGAGGCAACCTCCCCCTAAAGAATCATTACAGCATTTCTAATGCTGTGGAAAGTAATTTTGCAAAGATTTGTGCAGGAAAATTTATTTTACGGAACAAATCATTGAAAAATTACGGAATGATTCGTTTCACGGGATAGAGGCAAAAAAATGGTAGTCCTGTAAGGATTCGAACCTCAACAAAGTGAACCAGAATCACTTGTGCTACCGTTACACCACAGGACTACTTAGACAACCTTCAGGCTTTCGTACTTGAAGCACTCTTGCCTTTCGTTGTTTCATAATATACATCTAATTTTTTAATTTTTCAAGCAAACTTTTGAAAAAAAATCAAAAAAAACTTATTTTCAGTTTTTTCCGGCCAATCTCCGTCTCATTTAGAGTCATTAAGAGCTTTTGTCAACGCCATTTCGAGCAGATCCATTGTCCACCTCACATCAGAATTTGCCCGATGAGCCTGCATTCCCTCTTTGCTTTCCAGCCGGAAATAGACTCTGAGACTTTGCAGTCTGTAGCTTGGGAGTCCGGGATGCACTTTTCGCATCAGTCTGACAGTATCAATGGTCTTGCCGTCCCACAGGGGCAAACCGCAGCGTGCGAGGCTTTCCTGAAGGAATCCCAAGTCGAAGCGGGCATTGTGAGCAGCAAGTGTACTTCCTTTGGCAAATTCAAGGAACATCTTTCCCACGGTGCTGAAGTGTGGAGCGTCGATCACCATTTCATCTGTAATGTGATGGACAGCGATCACATCTTTTGGAATGGAGCGGCCCGGATTGACAAGGGTGTGAAATTCCTGTTCAGTACCGTCCTGATTGACCCGCAAAGCGGCAAGTTCAACGATGCGGTCCCCGACCGGACTCATTCCGGTGGTTTCCACATCAAAGACAGTAAAAGGGCCTAATTCGTACCAGTTCAATCGGCGTATCCTTCCGGGAATTTCAGCCGCCATTTCCAGGCGGACTCAACAATGGTCTGAGCATCTTCAAATTTGGGAGCCCAGTTCAATTCCTTTCTTGCCCGGTCGCTGCAGGCAATCAGGCGAGCCGGATCCCCCGCCCGCCGGGGAGCGATTTCAAAAGGAATCTTTTTCCCGGTGACAGCTTCAGCGGCTTTGATGATTTCAAAGACAGAAAGTCCGTTTCCGGTTCCGAGATTATAGTGACCGCTTTCTTTTGCGTGCAGGGCCAGTTCGTGAGCCTGAGCCAGATCCCATACGTGGATATAATCCCTTATGCAGCTGCCGTCAGGAGTATCGTAGTCATCGCCAAAAAGCTTCAGACACTCTCTTTTTCCGGCGGCAGTCTGCAATATAATGGGGATCAGGTGGCTTTCAGGGCGGTGGTCTTCACCGTGGGCTTCAGAAGCCCCCGCAGCGTTGAAATAACGCAGTGCGGCATAGTTGATCCCGTAAATTTCGTGATACCACTTGAGCACCTTTTCAAAACAGAGCTTGGATTCGCCGTAAGGATTGATGGGGATCTGCCTGTCATATTCAGAAATAGGTATTCTTTCAGGCTGCCCAAAGGTGGCGGCGGTACTGGAAAAGACGAAGTTTTTGACCTCTCCCTGAACAGCGGCATCAGCAAGATTGATGGCAGAAGCCAAATTATTGCGGAAATACTTTGAGGGATCAGTCATAGATTCCCCCACCAGGGAAAAGGCTGCGAAATGCATTACAGCATCAAACTTGCCTTTCCGGCAGACATCAATGATCTTTTCCCGGTCGGCAAGGTCGCCGTAAATGAATTCAGCCCGGGGATCCACCGCAGAACGGTGACCGGTAAACAGGGCGTCGAACACTGTCACTTCATAGCCGTGTTCAAGTAAGTATTCCGTACAGACACTTCCAATGTAGCCGGCACCGCCGGTAACAAGAACCTTAGCCATCTTTTCACCTGTTATTTTTGCAGTTTTCGTTTTATCTGAGTGACAGCTCTGCGCATAGTTTCGTCTTTGTCACAAAGCAGTTTTACCTGTTTTTCAGCGTGCAATATGGTTGCGTGATTACGTCCGAAAGCCGCCCCCACAGCGGTAGAGGAATCTGTTGTCAGCTCTCTGGCGAGCACCATTGCCACCATACGGGGTTCAGCGATATTCTTTGTTCTTTTTGAACCGAGCAGATCGGCGATAGTCAGGTTGAAAAACTCTGCCACAGTCCGTTGGATATCTTCGATACTGATGGAGCGCGAGGTAATTTCTTCAGCGATCTGAGCGTGAAGCTGTTCTTCGGCATCGGCCACAGAGAGATCCGCTTTTCCGCTCAAAGAAGCGTGGAAAGAAAGGGTCATAAAAGCACTCTTGAGCCGGCGGACACTGGAACGGATATTGGTTGCCAGAAATTCCAGGACATCATCCGGCAGCCAGGTATTAGTGAGGATATTTTTCCGCCACATTCGCAAGATCACCATCCTTGCCTCATATTCGGGCATTCCGATCTGACAGACGACCCCTGATTCAAAACGGGTAGTCAGACGTTTGTCGATATCAGCAATTTCACAAGGCTGGCGGTCACAGGTCATAACGATCTGCTTTCCCTGACCGATAAGCGTATTGAAAACGCTGAAAAAATCCTCCTGCATCTGCACTTTTTTCGCCAGCCCGTGAACGTCGTCGATCAAAAGGACATCGGATTCAAGCAGTTGATCCCGGAATTCCACAGTGTTGCGGTGTTCACTCATAATGCGGTAAAAGTCGTTGACCAGATCACTGCACGGCACACATCTGACGTTGCATCCGGGACGCATCACAGAGATTTCGTGAGCGATCGCCTGAAGCAGATGGGTTTTGCCGATACCGTTTGTTCCATAGATAAAGAGGGGATTGTAAAGGTTGCCCGGCTCAGAGGAAACAGCTCTTGCTGCGGTATATGCTCCATTGTTATCATCACTGACGATGAAGTTTTCAAAGGTGGCAGAATTGGCATTCCACCGGGGGAGAGTTACAGCGACCCCCGGGACCACAGGAGCTGCGGCAGGGGAAACGTTTTCAACTTCGGGGACAGCGGCGACAGGAGATACAGGAGCGGGAGCTTCCTCTTTTACAGGAGCAGGTTCTTCACTTTCAAAGGAAAAAAGTTCCGGCTGCTCAGGTTCATCGTTCACAACTTCAGTACACTTTTTTTCGCTGGAAGCAGAGTTCAACGGCCGCAAATTGTTCAAATCAATGGCACAGTATCCTGTCTCAAAGAGATAGGAATAATCGACCCCTTCGATCTGCAAAAGAGCTTCAGCCAGAAAATCGCCGCAGCAATCCTCTGCCAACTGCCCGAAAAAATCATCCGGCACACCGAGCACCAGCACTTTTTTTTCAACGCGTTCTTCAACGCGCAGGGGCAGCATCTTGCTGAACCACTGTACAAAGCTGTTTTCATTTCTTTGCCGCAACCGTCTGGAAGCGATTTCCCAAACCGCTTCTGCGGTCAAACCGTTGTAAATCATTTTTTCAACCAACAAACTTTCTTTAATTTCTGTACTTCTTGCCACACATCCGACGACCTGAGCACAACGCTGCAGACCAGATTTGTTAACAACTGCCGTCTTTCTAATACGTTAAGGCATTTTTTTCAGTATGCTTTTTCCCGGAACTGCCGGATAAGGCAAACACCTGTCAATTCGTCATTTATGCCTTTTTAGCCTCAATTTTCGTTTTTGAGAGCCGCTTTGCACTGCCCAAAGCACAGCTTTGTTGCGTAACTTTACAAAACTATGCTCAAATCACAAAGTTACAACAAAAAACGCAAAGTTGACAACAACTTATTAACAACTTATTAACAACCCGCGGCCCGTACTTGCGGGGCGCACTGTATAAAAGATATCCCCCAAATGCCAAAATTTCAAATGGAAAAACAAAACTTTTTTAAAGAAAAAGATGCTTTCAGCACTTGAAAAAGCGACAAAAGTGTGATACGCACGAGACTCAAATATCTTTCCCGAAAAGTTGTTCGTAAGCCTTGGCAAACATTTCAGCTGCCTGATCCGCATCCATCGGCTTGATGATTTCTTCCGGCTCTGTTCTGTCAGCAGCATCACCGAGCCTTTCCAAAAAGGGAGAAGGCCTGGAACTTTGAAAAGTTCCTCTCACCATACGCCTTTTTGCCCGGGAAATATAAAGTTCCCGCTTGGCCCTGGTGATGGCTACATAAAAGAGCCTCAACTCCTCATCAAGAGAATTTTCTTCCAAAGCCCGGTAATGGGGGAAGATATCGTGCTCCATACCTCCGAGAAAAACGATACCGTATTCAAGGCCTTTACTGGCGTGGATACTGCTCAATGTTACAGCATCGTGCTCCTCATCCCTGTCTTCGGCGTTACTTTCATCAAGGCGGAGTTTTTCCAGATAGTCAGAGATGGTACATCCGGGATTACGAACCTGAAACTCACCGGCGTCATTAAGGAATTCGTCAAGATTTTCCAGACGCTTTTCCACATCTTTTGCATCTTTGTAAATTTTTTGCAGTCCGTCAAGGTAGCCCACATCGTGGAGATAAGTGCTGATAACAGCACTGAGCTGGCAATCCGGCTGAGCCAGCTGCTCTCCTGCTTTTTTGACACATTCATAAAAAGTTCCGGCCCCTTTTGCCGCGGTATTGGAGATTTTTTTGAGAAACGCCTCATTCCCCAGCAGATCCAACATAGACTCCTGAGTTGCGGCACGCTCTTTTTTCAGAGCAGTCAGAGCGGTTTCACCGAATCCTCTGGGGGGCGTTCCGATGACCCGGAGCAAACTCTGATCCGCCCGGGGGTTGATCGCCAGCATCAGATAAGCGATGGCATCTTTGATCTCCCTGCGGGCAAAAAACTGCTGTCCCCCCACCACCCGGTAGGGAATACCTGTCCGGCGGAAATTCAATTCGTAAGCACGGGAAAGTGCATTGGAACGGTAGAGCACAGCAAAGTCCTGATAACGCAACTCAGGATTGTCATTTTTTATCTTGAAAATGGCACTTGAAACAAAATCCGCCTCTCCTTCACTGTCTTCCAATGCGAGTACCTGGGGCTTTTTCCCCTCCCCCAAAGCACTCCAGAGCCGTTTCCTGTGGCGGCGGGAATCGCCGGAATCCAACACGGCATTGGCAGCATCGAGAATCATAGAACAGGAACGGTAATTCTGTTCCAGTTTAATGGTCTTTGTCCCTTCAAATATCCGGGGAAAGTCAAGAATGTTGCTCACTTCCGCTCCGCGCCAGGAGTAAATACTCTGGTCATCATCGCCCACGACGCAAAGATTGGGCTTTTCACCTGCGATCATCTTGATGATAACGAACTGAGCTGTGTTGGTATCCTGATATTCATCCACCAGCAGATAGCGGTAACGCTCCTGATACTCCTTGAGGATTTCAGGAAAATCCCTGAAAAGCTGATAGACCAGAAGCAGCATATCGTCAAAGTCCACCATATTCTGCTGTTCAAGAAGTTCCTGATAGTGCTCATAAATGCGGGCTGTCTTGGTATCGAAGTCGCTGACACTTTCCCTCTGAGCCTGCAAAGGGTCAATAAGATGATTTTTCCAATTGCTGATACGGCTGAAAGCTCCGCCGATGGGGAAATTATTGCTTGAAAAGCCCAACGCTCCGCAGGCTTGCTTGAAAATGCCCTGCTGATCGGATTCATCGGCTATGGTGAAACTTGGCAGATAGCCCAGCTTTGTGATCTTTCTTCTCAGCAGTTTGATACAAAAACTGTGAAATGTCCCCAAAGTAACTTTTTTTGCCTGATTCGGGTCCACCATAGATGCCAGCCGTTCCCGCATTTCAGCGGCGGCTTTATTGGTGAAGGTAAGACCGAGAATATTCTCAGGCATAATACCTTTGCTGAGCATATAAGCGATACGGCAGGTAATGACCCGGGTCTTTCCGGTTCCCGCTCCTGCGAGCACCAGCACGGGACCGTTGAGTGTCTTTACGGCTTCGGCCTGTTCCGGATTAAGTCCGGCAATGATCTTTTCACTGTCCATTGATAGAAAAACTCACTTGTAAAGGGATGATGATGTTATAATGATTACTCAATATAGCACAACTCTTGTTTTTTCCAAATAAGTGATGCAAAAAAAACAGAAAAAATTTGCAACGTCTCTTGTTGTATGATATATTAGAAAGAGTCATCAAGCAACCTGAAAGAAAATCTTATGAGCAATTTTGCAGAAACACTTTCCCCTCAGGAAAGAAAAAAAGGACGGACCCTTGCCTATTTCGCCTGTTATTTCGGCTGCATCTCTGAAGTTATGCTTGACAGCAGTGCTATTATTATCGTTTATATTTCTATGCTGGGCGGTTCAAAGGATATGGTGATGCTTTCTACGGGCTTCTCAGCCATTCTCTGTTTGTTTTTTCTGATCCCCAGTGCCTTTATCGTCAGCCGGATCGGAATGAAAAAGGCAGCGGTCATCGCCTGTGCCGCAGGTTGTGCCGGTTATCTGCTGATGGCGGCGGCCCCCTTTTTCGGAGCATATCAGCAGGCAGCTGTCATCACGGGCTGTCTGATCTACTGTGCCCAGCGGAGTTTTTACGGAGCCACCTGGTATCCGATGCTGGATGTCTTTCTGCGGCCCCAGGACAGGGGAAGTTTTTTCGGCTTTATGCGTTACACCTACACCATTCTTTCGGCGGGGCTGTTTTTCTTCATCGGGAAACTGATGGGGGATAAACCTTCTGTCTTTTTGATGCAGTGCATTGTGGGGATCACAGGTCTTCTGATCCTGGGGCGTATGGTCTGTATGCTGCAATTCCCGGAAAATCCGGAAGAAAAGAAATTCAAGCTGGATATAAAAAAGACCCTCGGGATTTCCCTGCGCAACAGGGATCTCGTCAATTATTCCATATATGTGTGTCTTTTATCACTTGCTTGCACGTCAATGGTTCCTGTGATCCTGCTTTATCTTAAAAATTATGTTGGGCTGGATGCGGGGCAACTTCAGATTTTTTCAACCGTCGGACTGGCAGGCGGCGTGACGGGCTACTTCTTTTACGGCAGACTGCAAAAGTTTTTCAAGATCAAGCGTCTGGAATTTATGGTACATTTGACCTACATTATCGTCCCCTTGTGTTTTGCCTTCATCAGCAAGGAGACACCGGGATACATTTACATCGCAGGCTGCATCTATTTTCTGAATGCCCTTGCGGGAAGCACCTTTATGTGCAACAATTCCAGTGAACTTCTTGCTCTGGCCCGTCCGGGAAACAAAACAATGGCAATGGCTCTGGTGCAGACCTATCAGAATGCAGGTATTTCCATCAGCCGCACAGGGACTTCCCTGATTATGGGAGCCAATCTGCTTGCTCCCTTGTGGACGTGGGGTCCAAGGGAGTTCAGCAGTTATCATACCTTCTTTATTTTTTACGGTGCCCTGGCGGCCGTATTGCTGCTGCTGCCCGCATTGCCCGCTGTGATGCCTAAACACCGGGATTACTATCAGCCATAAGGAGCTTTTTGCCCCAGGGCACTTCCGTATTCTCCGGCAACACCCAGAAAACCGGATAAGCAGGGGCTTTTTCCGGAAAATCACCTTCCCCGTCAGTGTAGTAAAGCAGGATCCGGGGAGTGATTTTCTGCTGCTTCAGATATTCAAAGACCGGTACGAAGCTGGTTCCTCCCCCGCCTTTGATCTTCACAGGAGTATGCCGGTAAGGTTTTTCTCTTGAAAAACTCTGTACATCAGTGATCCTTGTATCGCATTGCAGCAGGGTCAACTGATAATTCTGAAAACTCTGCACAATGGAACCGATCTCGCCGAAAAAGTCTTGAAAATCCTTTTCCTCAATGGAGCCTGACGTATCGACAGCCACAACGATGTCCAATTTCGGATTCTGCCGGGAAGGCAGATATTGCCCCTGCCAGATAAAACGGCGTGCCGGAGGCAGCCAGTGAGCTTCACCTCCGGAACACTGCCCCAGATAACGGCGCAGCAGCTGCAGATAATTGATTCTGCCTGCAGAAAAAAATTCTACAAGGCCCGCCAATTCCCCCGGAAGTGTGCCGTAGGTCATCTTGTAGTGCTGCCCTGCTTCAATGATCCTCTGCCGCCAGACTTCACGCATAGCCGGATCACATTCGCAGTCAGCCTCGTGATGTTCTTCGCCGTTGAGTGTTTCACTGCTCTGCCCATTCATTGAAGCCGCTCCCTGAGCGGTATTGTCCCCTGTGGAGTCCTTTTTATCACATTCCCCATTGCCGGAAGCCGTCTGTGAGGCGGAAGTTTTTCCGTTTTCTCCCTCCCCTCCGGAAATGTTTTGTTCTTTTTCCTGTTCTTTTTGTTTTTCTTCTCCGGGCAGCTGGGGGATCGAAATCACTCCGGCCGTATAAAGGTGAACATCTGAATCAGGGTGCCTGCCATAACTTCTCTCAGGCAGTTTGGCAATGATTTCTTCCACAGGCAGATGTTTGGCAAACAGCTCGGCAAAATCCGGTTTCCGTGCCATATTGACCTTTTCGACCTGAAGAAGTTTGTAAACTTCGATGTCGCTTGCCAGATCAAAGCGACCAGGAGAATATTCCCCTCTGCGGAAAGAGTGACACAATGCCGCCGTCCAGATCGTATGGGCAACGGTGGCCGTCATCGTTACAGGCGGCATAGAACAAACCCATTCAGGCCGGAAATAGATCACTTTTCCATTGGTGGCAATGGTGTGGATCCTGCTGTCATTCACAGGCACAAAAGGAATCTGTATCCCCAGCCGCCCCACAAAGGGGTGCTGCAGGATCAGCTGGGCCCGGGAACTTTCACAAATCTGCAAAGATTTTTCCAGCTGTTTTTTCTCTGTTGCCGAACTCCTTTTTCCGGCTGTTTTTGCAGTTGTTTTTGCAGTTTTTGCCATTATGCGGTTCTCCCGCGCATAGCCTTGCCGTGTTTGGCGATCCAGGCCTTGTAGGCAGGATGAGTGACCAGAGCCATTGTATCCTGCTTTGCTTGTTTTCCCAGTTCCATAGCATCCAGCATCGCCATAGCGGCGAAGTCGCCCGGCAGTTCCAGAGAAATCCTGAAAAATCCTGAAAATCTGATTTGTTCGCTGCCGGCCTCCTCATTCCAGACCATACGGCTCAAAGCAGAAGTCAGAGCATAGCGTTTGGCAATATCCCCGGGGATACGGATCTCTGCTTCAGGATCAAGCATCATCTTGAGGACAGACTGCATTTCCTGATAGAGATTGAAAAAACTCAATGCATCAAGTCCGGCTGAATTACCCACAAGGCCGCAGATCATAGGTTTGAGCAGCTCCTGCGAAGTATCTTCTTTCACCCGGGAAAGAAGAACGCTCACCCGTTCCCAGCTCCGGGGAGTGGGGAATCCTCTTTCCAGATTCTGAGTATTTTCATTGGTATCGGCAAGGAGTTGGGGTTTGAAACGCATCAAGCCGGTCACAGCTCCGTGGATATTATTGTGCATCGCCCATTCGATCCAGCTTTTGGGGTTGTATTCCAGTTCAACGTGGAGAAATCTGTTGGCAAGAGCTGAACTCATCGCAACGGCTGAAGCGTTATCTTCGATACGGTTACCCGCCGCCACAATAAGCCAGTTGTCCGGCAGGCGGTAGTCATCACCCAGTTTCCGGTCAAGGATCAATTCATACGCCGCAGTCTGAATGGTTCTGTCACAGGCTGAAAGTTCGTCCAGAAAAAGAATGCCCCGACTGGATTCTTCTCTGGGGTAAACGGCAGAAATTTTCCAGTGGACACCGTCTTTTTCAGGTACGGGAAGTCCTTTTATGTCGATTGCTTCCATTTGAGCAAGACGCAAGTCAATAAATGCACAATCGCATTTCTCGGCAACGTGCCGGACAATGGCACTTTTTCCGGCTCCCGGCGGTCCCCAGATCATAACGGCCGGCAGACGGTCATCGGGGGAACTCCACCTTTCTTCAAGGAGGAATGTGAGCATTTCTTCCAGATGATTGGCACTGATACGGTTGCTGCTGTCAAGTTCCATAAGATAGACTCCTTATATTTCATTAAATAGCGTTGATACGTTTGACAAAATCGAGGATGTGTTCCGTAGGTTTCCCTGAATTGAGATTTGTTTTTTGGTGTTCTATACTCTATATACGTAATATAAGTCCCCGATTTTTCTCCGGAATACTTGAATTTCAACTTTGAAGCGGTATATTATCTTCCAGTGCTGTCCCCTTTCAGGAGGACAGCCGTTCCACAGGGGATTTTTGAGTATGTTTTGATCGCCGCCCAAGTTGCGGTTCATACTGAAAAGGCTCTGTGATCTTATATACCGGCAGGAATTTCCTGCCGGACTTCAGTCAACAGGATTTTTGAGGTATAAAAATGAAATGTCCGTGGGATAAATTCGCACTTCCCGACACAGAGCTCTTTGAGCCCTTCCAAATCATCAACTACGGTAAAGAAAACGATCCTTTCCAAACCCTTTACCTGACTCTGCCCAAAGGTAAGAAAAATCTGCCTCTGGTGATTTTCTTTCACGGCGGCGGTATGACAGGCGGCGGCAGAGAGTGTCCCGATGCCCTTTTCAGCGGCGAATACGCTGTCGTTGAACCCCGTTACCGCATTTCTCCCGCAGTCACAGCTCCCGCCCATATGGAAGATGCCGCAGCCGCTATCGCCTGGTGTTTTGAACACGCTCAGGAATATGGCTTTGACACATCAAGAGTTTTCGTGGGGGGAATGTCTGCCGGAGCCTATCTGGCGGCCATTACAGTGATGAATCCGGCTTTTCTTGCTCCTTATAACTTGAGTTACAAATCCTTTGCCGGTCTGGTTCTTATCAGCGGGCAGATGACAACTCATTTCAGAGTCAAAGCTGATCTGGGAAAAAATAACGGTCCCTACAATCCTCTGGTGGATGAATATGCACCCTTTTCCTTTCTCTCTGTCGACCTGCCCCCCATTCTGCTGGTCACGGGAGAACCGGGACTTGATATGCCCGCCCGTCCGGAAGAAAACGCCTTTTTTGCCGCCAGTCTCAAGGCTATGGGACATCCTTTTGTCCGCTGTTTCAGTTTGCAGGGCCACGGTCACGTTCCCGCCTTTTACAGCTGCAATCATCTGGTAACACTTTTTCTCAACGACGTGCTGAATCCCCAGAAATAACGACAGCATAAAAAAAACCGGACTCAAACATTTGAATGTGCTTGAGTCCGGCTTTTTTATGCTGAGAAATACAACTTACGGATAGTTGTCCCGGAAAAAGAAATATATATCATGCTTCTTGTAACCGTCCCACCCTTCAAGGGTGATAATAAGTTTTCCGGCATTCAGAGGGGCAACGTGGCCGTCGGCATAAGCCACATTAGTGGTCTTGTAATCAGGATGCCGATAGGCGATAAAACGGTTGTTTCCCACACCGCCGCCGCCAAGAACAGTATCTTCTTTGGGAACAGCTCCCCGCTGCCAGGGGCCGCCGATCTCAGCCCAGCTCATTCGCTGACTGTGATGTTTGCCGTCAGTGAATTTTTGAAAGTGCGTTCTGTCCTGCACTCTTGTACTTGTATAAGCATTCATTCCATAACTGAAATTGGGGTTGCCGGCCTTGGTAACAGGACTGTTCAAAGGCATACGCGGATCCCGGCGGCCTTTGGGACAAATCGAAAGAGCCGGCAATACTTTTTCCTCGCCGTCCTTTTTATAAGGAATGTAGGCAGTCAGCGTACCGGTACCGACAACATCACTGGTAAAAAGATAGTTGGAAGTGTAATAGCCCGTGGGGGCAAAGCCCTGATTATCGTCGACATAAGCAAAAAGGATCTTATTCAATTCCATAAGATTGTTCTGGCAATAGGTTGATTGGGCTCTTGCCCGTGCCTGCTGCAAAGCAGGCAGAAGCATTGCCGCCAGAATAGCGATAATGGCTATCACAACCAGAAGTTCTATCAAGGTGAAAGGAGCCGGGGCAGGAAGGGAACCCTTTTTGAAAAAAGGTTCTCCCTTCCTTCCCCGGGCCCCATCCATCCTTGCCAAAAACTTTTGATGGATTGCCGTTTTTGCATTTGCAAAATCGACAATCCCGCATTTGGCAGAATTGCAATGGCAAATATTAAGGCAAGCACCAATTTTTCGCAAAACATTAATACATATTTGACAAGTTTTGCTTACAAGTAGTTCTATCAAGGTGAAACGCTTTTTCATAGTTTTTCCCTCAGATTCAACCATTTGAGACAATGTTTTTATTTTGCAAAAAGCTGGCTCAAAGGAACTTTTGAATCAAAAATCTTTTTGGCTTCTTCCTTGCTCAAAGGTGCGGCAAAGACACCGAAATCATCCAGCACGCCATTCAGATAACCGCCGTTGACATAACCCATTGTAAACTCTTTGGCAGGTACGGAAACTTTGCAAAGTCTCTTGGAGGCAAAAACCTTTTCTCCGTTGACAATGGTGCTGAGAACCATATTGTTTCCTTCTGCATTCCAGTTGAAAACAAAATGATACCAGCCGTCTTTTGACTCAGGGAGTTCGTGCATTTTAAGTGCTGTAGAACAAATTTTTTTGTCAGCTCCATAATAAATAAGGTAAAGCTCGTTTGACCAGTTGGAAATATAGATCCCCTGAGCATCGCTCCCCTGTTTATCGCGGGCTCTCAGCAAAACGTTGGCAGTGGCATACTTGGCACTCTTTTTAAGCCAGGGTGCCTTGATCCAGCAGCTGATGGCCCCGGACTTGGGATTGTACACAGCGGGATTGACAGTAATCACATCCACAGTACGCATAGGTCCGGGCGTATGGTAGGTATTGGCATAACCGATGTTCTTGTCAAACATCACCTCTGTCAGTTCCGCCGCCTTGTCGGTGCGGATCTTTACAGAGCCGCTGTCCTCAGCAGGAACAACGACGATCTCAGCTTTTTTATACTCTTTACCAGCCTGGAACGTGCCAACGGTTTCACCGTTGAAAGTCACAGTGATCTTGCCTTCGCCCCGGTAGCGGAATGAAAGAGTACAGGGAATTTTGGGACGGACCGCCGTCAAAGGCAGAGCTGCCATAGAGTCAGCGGGCATAACAAGGGTATTGTTTTTGCCGCTCAATTTCACACCGTCCCCCAGAATAACTGCAGAAGGCTTGAAATCGTTGATCGTACGGCGTTCGATCAGCATACCTTTGCCGAATTTACCGGGAACCAGACGGATAGAGGAAGAAATGCTTTTCACTCCGGCGGGAGCTTTCATTGTATCAGCATTGAGGCTGTATTTGAGTTCAGCAGCGTGTGCAAAAGGCAGAACTGCTGCGGCAGAGAGAAACAAAAATGCTTTTTTCATATTTTTTTCCTTTCTATTTGGAGTTTACTTGATAATGACTCTTCCAAAACGTTCAGGCCTGTTGAAATCCCCGAAAGTGGGGCTCCAGCAACTGTATTCGCTGGGCTGAACAGTACGGCGGACCCGGCAGAAATTCATTCCCCAGATATCACCGGCAAAGTCTTTGACTGCAGTCATTGAAGAAATGGGCAATTTCACCTCGGCACTCCAGAAATCCTTGCCGCGGAAAGTCTTGACCACAGCTTTGGGGTTCCAGACTCCATCTTTCGTATCTTTGCGGAAAGTTCTGACAGTTCCCAGAGAGTTGAAAGCCAGCTGGTAAACGCCCTTCTGTCCCGCAGGAGCAAAGAAAAGGTCGATGCAGTTTTCGTTCCACACCTTTGAATCGGCACGGCGGCCGGAATCCAGGATCTTGTCCACCAAAGGTTCTTCGCAGCGGATACCCAGATAAAGGTCTCCTTTATGCCGGGCAAGATAAAGATCAGCTCCGACTTTGAAAATATCGCCGTTGTCTTTGGCAAAGTGGATCCGCAAAGGTTTGATGTTTTTCCAGAGAGCTTCATCAAGTTTTCCGTCAACAACAGGAACACTGCTGATGCGGGTGGTGCTTCCGCTTTTACGGGCATTGGCAGCCATCATAAAAGAGAACACATTGGCATCAAAAGGAATACGGAAATTCCGTTCCGTTTTAACAGTATCCGCAGGGGAATTGGAAGGCAGGGCACGCATTTTCTTGAAATATTCTTTGCGCTTGGCAATGAGTTTCAACGCTTCAGCAGCAACTTTCACATCAGGCTTGGATGTCTTGACCACCTTTATGGCACGGTCATAAAGAGCCACAGTGACCTGGCAGTATTCGAGGTTGGTAATGGACATCTGGATACGGGCCTTCTGTCCCTTGTCTTTGGTGGCAGCGGCGGCAGCTTTCAGTTTCGGCAGCCACTTTTCAGCCAGCCCGGGATAAACATCGGTAAAGACGCCGGGATAACGGCTGATGTATCCAAGATCCCGGTTTTCCTTGAGTCCCCGATTGGCGAACTTGGAAAGACGGCTTTCGATATCGGCAAAGTACCCTCTCATAACAGGGGCTCCTGCTTTGCCGTAGCAATCCCGCAAAGTTTCCTCGTAGAATTTCTCTTTGTCTTTGATGCCGCCCCAGGCAAATTTCAAATAGAAATAGTTGTTCAGAGCGGCCGCACCGTAACTGGTGGAGTTGTTAATGGAAAATCCGGTCACATCGGCAGCATAAAGATTGTCATAAAGCATAGAAATATTGTTGAACTGACAGCAGGGCAGTTCCAAACCGCCCATACCTTCGGGGAAGGAGTAGAAATAAAGACGGTTCAGAGATTTACGCCAGTTTTTCAAGTTTTCAAGATGCTTCTTCCGGATATCGGCCCGGTAATAGCTCAAACCGGTGTCGTTGAGGACTTCCATCATCGTCACAGCCGGATGCACTTTGACCTTGCTGACGCCTTCAGCATAATGAGAATAGGCATACATACCCATTTTCTGATCGGGCAGAACTTTGGTGATGCGTTTTGCCATTTCGTTGACATAGGTCATCATACGGGTGGTCATAATGCGGGAACCGTCAGGACGGACCCCGTCATCAAGGGCCTGACACTTGTCACATTCACACTGTCTGCCGCCGTCGTTGGGAGAAAGAGAAAGCATAGACTTCACAGGACGTTTTTTGACTTCAGCGATCATATTGGCTGCGAGAACATCAAGGGCTTCAGGATTGGTGGTGCAGATCTGCAAACCGTGATTGAGAGGATCCATACCGTAACGGCGGCCGCCCACATAGGCAAAGTATTCGGGATGATCCTTGAAATATTTTTCTTTGGGCAAATTGTGACGCCAGTTGTGCCAGCCGCACCAGGAATCAGCTCTGCCGCTGCGATTGCGGCGGTTGAAAATATAATTCTGTTCGACCTGCTGCTTGGACATTCCCTTGCGGGTCTGATAGTTGAGAGCACGGTGAACAAAGCGGGGAGCTCCGGTATAGTTGAGTTCGGGAACGCTCCAATCTTTTCTTTTGGGCACATATTCCCCCAGTTCTCCGGGGAAAAACCAACGTACACCCAGCTGTTTTTCAAGAAAATCAGAAACACCGTGCCAGGTTCCGGTACGGGCTCCGCTCGCCCAGTGGCAGTTCAGAACGCTCCCCTTGGTATCGTTACCGGAAATAATAATATCTTTTCCGGAAGTTTTGACAACAAATCCTTCAGGGACAGTCACTTTTTCAAAACCGACCAGAAAAGCGGGCCGTCCCTTGCGGGCTTCAGCTTTGACCATAGGCAGCTTCGCTCCTGTGGCCTTGAAAATATATTCCTGCAAATCCTTTGCGGCACGCCAGGCAACTTCCGGATTCGCAGACTTGGGATTGAAAACGATACAGTAATTACTCTTGCTGTTTTTCACAACAGGCAGTGCCGCTCCCGAAAGAACTCCGACAGCCAGACAACAGCAAAGGACAAAAAATACTTTTTTCATTCTATTCACCATTATCACTTACTTCTTATAGAGTGTGCCCAGAGGAGCCTTGGCGGTAAAAATCTTTTTAGCTTCAGCCTCACTCAAGGGAGCCGTAAAGAGTCCGAAGTCATCAAGGATACCATTGAGATAGGAACCTGTAACATAACCGACAGTAAAACTTTTGACCTTTTCAATATCCCGGCAGACACCGTTCTTCTTAAAGACCTTTTCACCGTTGACGATAATGGAAAGATTCATAAAACCTTTTTCAGCTTTCCAGTTGAAAACGAAATGATACCAGCCTTCAGAGGCCGCAGGAAGCTCATTAAGTTTCAATCCGCAAGAGACACCCTTGGGAGCTTTACTCTGGGTAATGAGATTTACTCCGTTTGACCAGACGCAGATATAAAATCTGGGTTTACCATTACTGGTGGCAGTCTTGGCATCACACAAAGCGATAGCGGTGGAATGTTTTGCATCTTTGCGGAGCCAGGGAGCCTTGATCCAACAGCTGATAGCACCGGATTCGGGGTTGAAAAGTTCAGGCTTCACATCAATGCAGTCCACAGTCCGCATCTTGCCGGGAGCGTGATAGGTGTTGCTCCAACCGATATTTTTATCAAACATCACCTGTGTCAGTTCCACAGCCTTTTCGGAACGGATACGCAAAGTACCGTTGTCCTCCTCGGGGATGACAAGGGCCTCGCCTTTTTTGAATTCCTTTCCGGCGGTGAACTCAGCCAGAGTTTTGCCTCCGAATGAAACGGTGATCTTGCCCTCGCCCCGATAGAGGAAGGAGAGAGTACTCACCGACTTGGGACGGATCGCTGTCAGAGGCAGAGCAGCATAACCGCCTGCGGGCAGAGTCAAATTATTGTTTTTTCCGGACAGTTTTGCTCCGTCGCTCAAGATAAGGTCAGCAGCGGTAAAAAAGTTGATCGTTCTGCGCTCAATGAGCAGAGCCTTCCCGAAACGGCCCGGCACCTGCCGGATACCGCTTGCGATCTTGATCACTCCCGGAGCTTTACGGCTTTCACCGTCGATGTACAATTTGAGTTCAGCGGCGTGAGCAAAAGCAAATGCGAACACCGTTGCCAACAGAAAAGATTTTTTCATAGAACAGACTCCTTTTTGTGTTGTTTTCAATCGTCGTATGTATAAAATTTAGCAAGTTGAATTTCGTCGATTCCCTCAAAGAAATGATCTTTGAGTACGCCTTCTTCAATAAATCCCAGAGACTTGTAATACCTGAGTGCCGTTGTATTGATGTGTGAAGTACAGGTATAAACCTTGCGCATACGGTGCTTCTTCCATAACTGCTCAGCTTCCGCAGCCAGAGCCTTGCCGACACCTTTTCCGGCAAAACGCGGATCGACTCCGATACAGTGCAGTATGCCAAGTCCGAAGCGGACATTGGCTGATATATGCAGAACGCCGATCACTTTGTCGTTTTCCTCGGCAACAAACGTTGCAGTAATCAGCGCAGGAGTTTCAGTATACACTTTCTTCTCCCATTGAGCAGCACTTTCGCGCTGTTCTTCGCTCCACCGTTCTTTGAAAACCCCCTTAAAGCTTTCAAAAATGATTTCAGCAGCTCTGGCAGCATCTTTTTTCTCAAAATTGCGCACGATGATCGCCATAAAATCCAAGCCTCACATTTTTACTTTCATACTCTCTTGAGATAAGATAACACACAAAAGTAAAAATTTCCACCCCTTACAGGTAAAAAAAAGCTTTTTCTGTATATAAAATTAAAATTTTTATTCTTTTAAGACTTGCAATATGCGTCCGGCTGTTGTATATTTATCACGGAGAATAATGTATTAACACAATTTTCAATAATAGAAGAAGTTGAGCAACTATGTCCAATAATCCGAAACTTACAGTTCTTTTTGTCAAGCTGCGCGGTAAGATCTTTGAACTCGACAAAGATGTTATGACCATCGGACGCAAAGATGAAAACGACATTCCTCTCAAAGACGGCAGCGTCAGCGGACATCACGCCCAGATCAGCAAGGTCGCCAATGAGGATGGTACTGTTTCTTATCTTTTGCAGGACCTTGGCAGCAGCAACGGTACCCGTATCAACAGTGTTCCCGTTGAAGAACAATATCTCAAAAGCAACGATCTGATTATGTTCGGTTCCGTTGAAGTTCTCTTTGACTGCAACGACGGTTCAGTTACAGAAGATTCCGCTTCCGTTTCCCGGCTCACTCACACCATTGACCTGAGCAGTATCGACGGTTCACTTTCCACAACTCCCGCATTGACCAGTTTGAATCCTCTGGCAGTGGCAGAAGACAAAAAGCGCAAGATGACTCACCTTATTATCGTTGCAGTCTGTGCCCTTTTCGGATTGGGAGCAGTGGGGGCTGTGATTTGGATGATGATCAGGATTTTTTCAAAATAAAATTTTCTGTCGTTTCAACTGCGCCCCGGCTCCGGCAAAGCGGTTCCGGAGCGCAATTTTTATTCACAACGGAAGTGTTCTTTTTTTGTTCTTCCCTCTAATCCCAAGGAGTTTTTTATGTCCGACGAAAAAAATAACGAAAAAAATAAAGTGGAACCCCCTTCATCCGGCAACCGTCCGGTTCGCAAGGAACCCGGCCGCTCTCCTAAAGCCGCTCTGGTCTGGCTGGTCATTATGCTGATTATCGGCGGCTTGTTCCTTTTCAAAGGTTTCGGCTCTGCTCAGACCCGTGAAATTTCTCAAAGCCAGTTTGAAACAATGCTCAAAAGCCGGCAGATTGCCACAGCAGTCCTGGTCAGCGAAGGTGACAAAGTTTTCACCGTCGAAGGAACTCTCGCCGCTGCCCCCGAAAATTCCAAAGAGAAACCGGAAAAATCAAAAAACACAAAGGTCCGTCCTCAGCAATACCGCACCCGGGTGGTCTATACCGATGCCCTCAATGAATTGCTGGGTTTTACCAATGTACAGATCAACTCCAACAACGCCGGCGTCTGGAACTTTGTTCTCTTTGCCCTGCTGCCGGTGGTTATCATCGTGGGTATGATTTATTTCTTTTCCGCCCGGCAGATGCGTATGGGCGGTCACGGTGCTATGGAATTCGGCAAAAGCCGTGCCAGAATGATCCCCCCTGATGAACTTAATGTCCGCTTTGACGATATCGCCGGTGCAGATGAAGCCAAAGAGGAAATTTCTGAAATCGTTGAATTTCTCAAAGATCCCATCCGTTTTCAGCTTATCGGCGGCAAGATTCCCCGGGGCTGTCTGCTGGTGGGTAATCCCGGAACCGGTAAAACCTTGATGGCCAAAGCCGTCGCCTGTGAAGCAGGTGTGCCTTTCTTTTCCATCAGCGGTTCAGACTTTGTGGAAATGTTTGTGGGTGTGGGTGCCAGCCGGGTCCGCGATATGTTCGACCAGGCAAGAAAAAACACTCCCTGCCTCATCTTTATTGACGAAATCGACGCCGTGGGCCGTTCCCGTTTCTCCGGTTGGGGCGGCGGTCACGACGAAAGAGAACAGACCCTCAACGCAATGCTGGTCGAAATGGATGGTCTGGAAAGCCGTTCCGGAGTCATCGTGCTGGCTGCAACCAACCGTCCCGACGTTCTCGATCCGGCACTGCTCCGTCCCGGACGCTTTGACCGTCAGGTGGTAATGGATCTGCCCGATATCAAAGGAAGAAGACAGATTCTGGAGGTCCACGCCAAAAAAATCAAGACCGACGCAACCGTTGACCTTGATGTCATCGCCCGTACCACCCCCGGATTCAGCGGTGCTGATCTGGCAAACCTCTGTAATGAAGCTGCTCTCCTCGCCGCCCGCAGAAACAAAGAGGCCGTCGGCGAAAGTGAAATGGAAGAAGCCCGGGATAAAGTCAGCTACGGTACAGAACGCCGCAGCCGCAAACTGACAGAACACGACCGCAAACTGACCGCTGTCCACGAAGCCGGACACGCTCTGGTCGCCCTTTACAACGAAAAATGCACCCCCGTGCACAAGGTGACGATCATCCCCCGGGGCCAGGCCTATCTGGGGGCAACTTTTACAATGCCCAAAGAAGATGTTTACAGCCGCAGCAAAGGGGAACTGATTGCAGAAATGGCAATGACGATGGGCGGCCGGGCCGCCGAAGAACTGCTGATGCAGGATATTTCCACAGGAGCTTCCGCCGATATCCGTCACCTCAGTGCCCTTGCCCGCCAGATGGTTTGCGTCTACGGTATGAGCGACAAGATCGGTCCCTGGAAATGTGCAGATATGACCGTACATCCCCATTTGCGTATTGACGGTCCCACTCCGGAAGAAATTTCTCCTGAAACTCAAAAAGAGATCGACCTTGAAATCCGCGCTTTGGTCAATCAGGCTCTTGCCGATGCCCGCAAGTGTCTGACCGACCACAAAGAACAGCTGCAAAAACTGGCCGACGCCCTTCTCGAAAAGGAAACGATGTCCGTCGAAGAAATCAGAGATCTCCTGGATATTCCGGATCCTGACAAAACAGTTCAGTCCTCTGAGACTGAAAGTGCAGAAAACAGCACCACCGATGCCTGAGGATATTTCACAGGCGTTGAGCGCAGCTGAAAACGGAGTCTACATCTCGCTTCACATCCAGCCGGGTGCGAAGCGGGAAGCTGTGGCGGGCCTCTTTGGAACATCGTTGAAAATTGCCCTCAACGCACCACCGGTAGACGGGAAAGCCAATGCGGCACTGCTGCGTTTTCTCGCCGGAAAACTGGGCGTTCCCAAACGCCAGATAGAACTTTGCTCCGGAGCAAGTTCCCGTGATAAGCGGGTCTTTGTTTCCGGATTAACCATTGAACAGGTAAAAAAACTTTTGATCTGAAATGAAACACAAAGCAATTATTTTTCTGCCTGACGGTATGGCAGATTTGCCCCTCGAAGAACTGGGCGGAAAAACCCCATTGGAATATGCTCACACCCCCGGTATGGACGCTATCGCCGCCCGGGGAGCAAACGGCACTTTTCTCTCCCTGCCTGAGGGGCTTCCCACCTCCTCAGATGTGGCCAATATGTCAGTTTTGGGTTTCCGCCCTGAACTCAATTATCCGGGCCGCGGCCCCATTGAATGTGCCAGCCAGAAGATTGAACTCGGCCCTGACGATGTGGCTTTCAGATGCAATCTGGTCTATGCTTCAGAAGACGGGATCCTGCGTGATTATTCAGCGGGGCACATCGACAATGAGCGTTCTCTTCAGCTTATGCAGGCTCTTCAAGAAGAATTCGGTTCTTCTGAAGTCACCTTTTATCCGGGAGTCAGTTACAGAAATCTGCTGGTGCTTCACGGCAAAAAGTTTTCAGCGGCAGTAGATTACTTCAAACCGGATTCCTCTGCTGATATGCCCCTTGACGAACTCCGTTCCACCCCGGCAGACGACACGCCTGAAGCGGCAGCCACAGTGGCTTTTCTCCACGATCTGGAAGAACGGTGTGCCAAATTTCTTGCGGCTCACGAACTGAATAAAGGCCAAAGTTCCCCCGCCAACCGGATCTGGCCCTGGAGTCCCGGTAAAAAGCCTGCCATCGAAAACTTTTCCCAACGCTATGCAGGAAGAAAAGGGGCAATCATCAGTGCCGTTGATGTGATCAAAGGTCTGGGCAGATGTACAGATATGGCGGTCATTGAGGTTCCCGGTGCCACCGGATTCATTGACACGAACTACTCAGGAAAACTGGAAGCGGCATTGAAGGCCATTGAAGAATACGACCTTGTCTATCTGCACATTGAAGCAGTTGACGAATGTTCTCATCTGGGGGATCTGAAGCTCAAACTTAAAGCCATTGAAGATATCGACGCCCAAATCGTCCTTCCTCTTCTTGAAGCATTGAAAGAGAGAAAAGATATCAACTTTGCCGTTCTTCCCGACCATCCGGTTCCCATCAAACTGCGTAAACATACAACGGTTCCGGTTCCCCTTGCCATCTGCGGCCCGGCGATTCCTGAGCCTGACAGTGTACAGTTTTACAGTGAACGGGAAACTCTCAAAGGTTCTCTGGGATTGCTCAAAGAAGATATGCTGATCAAAAAATTGCTGGGGCTCTGATTCATTATGGCAAAAAACGCCCTTGAAAAAGCGATGGATTTTCTGGCAATACGCCCCCTGACAGAAAGGGAGCTGCGTTCCAAACTCCAGCTCAGCGGGCGGTACAGCCTTGAAGATATCGACGAAGCCGTTTCCCTCTGCCGCACAAGAGGATATCTCAATGACGAACTGTTGGCTGCGGACGCAGCTCAATTTCTCAATTCCGGCGGCCGGGGCAGCGGAATGATCCGTAAAAAGCTTCGCGCCAGAGGCGTTCCTGATTCGGCTTTGGCCCAGGCCCTTGAAGCGATTTCGCCTGAAGCGGAACTGGAAGCCGCCCGCAATGCTGCTGATGGAAAAATCCGTCTTTTGATACGGGGAAAAGATATGAGAAAAAAGAAAGAAAAACTTTTTCGTTTTCTTATTTCCCGGGGTTTTGCACCTGATCTTTGCGGCAGAGTCATCAGAGAAAAACTTGCAGAACAGCAGAATTGTACAGCTGACGGTTTTGAAGAAACGTTTTCCGACAGGGAAACGACGGACTTTTAACGATGAAAATTTGAAATTTCTTCTGTTCTCGTGTATATTATTATAAAGAGGAAGTGAGAATATGGTAAAAAAGTCGCAACTGATGTATTCCGCAAATTTCAAGCGGGATTATGTGGCGTGGTTTGCACTGGGACTGTTCTTTCTGATCGTTATTTCAGAAGTGACCCTGGCAGTGGCCCTGCCTGCTTATATGCGCCGAGATACGGCAATCGCCCTTTCAGTGCGCAGATTGCAGTTGATTTCCTCCTTTGACGCGGCCCGTTTCCAGGTGCAGCGGATCAACCCCAAAAAAGAAACCGTCCAGGCAGAACTCCGCCTCATCAGCTGGACTCTCAACCAGATGGCTGACCATTTGAGAGAACACGCACTGAAACTCGACAGCGACCAGATCGCTGTTTTACAGCAGCAGCTCAATGAAATGAGTGCTACATTGAATCAGCTTCAAAAGGATATCCCCTTTTCCAGGGAATACAAACTTGACTGCAACCCTTACATTCGACGGATATTGAACAACAGCGGAGTACGCAATGTCAGATAAAATTTTTTCAGCTTTCAACTCCAGCCGTGTCGCCGTTATCGGTGATTTGATGCTGGACGTTTATTTGTGGGGACAGGTGAGCCGGATCTCTCCGGAAGCCCCCGTTCCCATCGTCAATATCAAAAAACGGGAAGCCCGTCTGGGTGGAGCCGCCAATGTGATCCGCAATCTGGGCACCCTTGAAGCCGGTAAAGTCTACGCTTTCGGAGCCGTGGGTGACGATGAATCCGGCAGAGAAATCATCAAACTTCTTTCCGGCAGCGGCTTTCAGACTCAGGGCGTGACCTGTGACCCGAGCCGTCTCACCACCGAAAAAAGACGGGTTATGGCAAGCGGTCAGCAAATGCTCCGGGAGGATTTGGAAGATTGTTCCCCCATCAATGACACACTCCGCCGGAAAATGGTTTCCCCCCTCATTGATCTGGTACGCCGCAAAGAAGTCGATGCGGTCATCTTTGAAGACTATGCAAAGGGTGTACTGGCCTCGTGGATGCTTGAAGAAATCCTTGTGGAAACCCGCAAAGCAGGCATTCCCACCGCCCTTGACCCCAAACCCGGCAATCTGACTCCGGTAAAGGGGTTGACCGCCATCAAACCCAACCGTCTTGAAGCTTTTGCTTTGGCCGGACTTCAGGATCCCGGCTCCGGCTGCGCTCCGGAAGAAGACCCTGATTTGCGCCAAGCGGCAGAGATTATAGAATCCCAGTGGGCTCCTGACTATCTGCTTCTCTCTCTGGCCGCTCAAGGATTGGGGATTTTCCGTAAAAATAAGTGGCACAAACTCATTCCCACCCGGGCCAGAGAGGTCTTTGATGTTTCCGGAGCCGGAGATACAGTCACAGCCACCTTTGTTCTGGCCTGCACAGCAGGAGCTGATGCAGCACTGGCCGCAGAAATCGCCAACTGCGCCGCAGGCGTTGTAGTCGGCAAAGTCGGAACTGCCCCCATTATAAAAGAAGAACTTATTTCCGCCTGGAAAGGAATTAACAAATGAAAAAAACTCCCGTTGCAGTCATCATTCCCGCCCGCTATGCCAGTACCCGTTTCCCCGGGAAACCCCTTGCTCTGCTGGCTGGCAAACCTATGATCCAACACGTCTGGGAAAAAGCCATCGCATCAAAAGCTGATGCCGTGGCAGTGGCCACCGATGATGAACGTATTGCCGAAGCCGTTGAAAAATTCGGCGGCAAAGCCATTATGACCTCTCCCGATCACCCCTCCGGCACCGACAGGATCGCAGAGGCGGCAAGAGCTTTTGAGGGCGTGGAAACCGTCATCAACATTCAGGGAGACGAACCTCTGATCCCCACAGCTCTGGTAGATGAACTTATCGACTTGATGACCTCTGACCGTTCCATTGAAATGGCAACTGTCGCAGTCCCGGCAGACCGGGCAAAAATGACTGAAAACAATGTTAAAGTTGTATTCGGCACAACCAATCAGGCCCTTTATTTCAGCCGCTCCGAAATTCCCTTTGTCCGTCAGGGAGGAGTTGATCCCGGCTGTTATCTGCATTGGGGAATCTACGCCTACCGCAAGGACATTCTTGAACGCTTTGTTCAGCTTCCTCCCGGAAAACTGGAAAATTCAGAAAAACTTGAGCAGCTCAGAGCTCTTGAAAACGGTATCGGCATCAAAGTCATCACCTCTGTTCTGACCACCATCGGCGTAGACACTCCCGAAGATCTCGCCAGAGCAGAAGCCTCATTGAAAGGACAATTATGAACAGCGTAAAAGTCAACGACAATCTCGTTATCGGCGGCGGAAAACTCACTTTGCTCGGTGGTCCCTGTACCGCTGAAAGTGCAGAGCTTTGCTGCGAAGTGGCTCTTTTTCTCAAAGCTCTTTGTAAAAAACTGGATATCCAATATGTTTTCAAAGCCTCTTTTGACAAGGCCAACCGTTCCAGCGGCAGCTCCCGCCGCGGTCCCGGCCTGAAAGAAGGTCTGCGCATCTTTGAGGAGGTCAAAAAACAGTGCGATGTGCCGGTCATCACAGATATCCACGAAAGCGGCGAAGTCCCTGAGGTCGCTGCCGTGGTGGATATGCTTCAAATCCCCGCATTTCTCTGCCGTCAGACCGATCTGCTTCAGGCCGCAGGAAAAACCGGATTGCCCGTCAATATCAAAAAAGGACAGTTTATGGCTCCTGAAGATATGAAAGGCTGTATTGAAAAAGTCCGGATGACCGGCAATGACAAAGTTCTGCTGACCGAACGGGGCAGCAGTTTCGGATATCATAATCTGGTCGTGGATATGCGCAGTCTCGCCACAATGCGCACCTTTGATGTGCCCGTGGTCTTTGATGCCACCCATTCAGTCCAGCTTCCCGGAGGATTGGGCAATGCTTCAGGCGGTCAGCGGGAATTTGTCTTTCCCCTGGCACGGGCAGCAGCTGCCGTAGGAATCGATGCCCTTTTTGCCGAAGTGCATCCCCGCCCCGCAGAAGCCTGGTCCGACGGTCCCAACTCACTGGATTTTGACGGTATTACAGAAGTTCTCACCAAGGTAAAACAGATTTATGATCTCTGCAGATAAAGCCAGCCGCATCAAAGCGGTTATTCTTGATATTGACGGTGTTCTCACTGACGGACGTGTAGGATACGGCGGCAATGAACTTGTCAAATTTTTCCATTACCGGGACGGCCACTGGCTGAAGCTGGCTCTGCGGGCCGGTCTTATTGTTGGACTGCTCTCCGGCCGGGAATCCCGTGCCAACCGGGAGCGGGCAACTGAGCTCGGATTGACTTTCGTCCGGGAAAATATCCACGACAAGCTCGTTGAATTTGAAAAACTCCTGACTGAGTACAATTTGACTCCCGAAGAATGTCTCTATATCGGTGATGATGTCATTGATATGCCCGTTTTGAGCCGTGTCGGGATTCCGGTAGCTGTGGCAGATGCGGTCCCGGAACTGGACGAAGTGGTCATTTACCGTACCACCGCCCCCGGCGGACACGGCGCAGTATGTGAAACAATGCGGCTGCTCCTGAAAGCCAGAGGAGACCTCGACGGATTACTGGAGCGGTACCGTAAATGAAAAAAATCACTTTTTTTCTTCTGCTGATTCTGGCATTCCAGGTTTCCGCCCAAAAAAGTGCTGATATGAATGGTGTTGTCGTAGGCAACGTCAAGGTTCCCTTTTATAACAAAGGGGTCTTGCAGTCTATGATTTTCGCTGACAAGGCCGAACACCGGGCTCAGCTTCTCTACGGATACGATGTCACCATCAATATGCTCCAGAAAAAAGTGAATCCGGACTGGATACAAAATGACTGGAAACTTAAACTTTATCCTCTGAACGCTCCCCTTAAAGATATTGCCCGTTTTTGGAAGCCCCGACTCAAATACTGTGATGCGGTCATTTTTTCAACAGAAGGGATTCTGCATCAGCTGGAGCGGACGGCTTCCGGCAGCAAAAAGGTGGAACTGCGTTCTCCTATGCTGGATTTGAACGGCGTGGGTTTTTCAGCCAATTTCAAACGCCACGAAATCAAAGTCAATTCCGATGTGACCTTTGTTATGCGTACAGCCCAGAGCGATCCCCGGACATTCGGAAACAAGATCCCTCAGGAATATGAATGTCTCAAGGGTAAATCCGATATGCTCCATTTGGATAATATCAAGCATCACATTATCCTTTTGGGCAATGTAGCTGTCAACGACGGAAAGATGCTGCTCACCTGCGACCGGCTGACCATTTTTATGGGTGAAAAGAACACCAAAGAAAGTGACAGCGGCACTATGAATTTTTCCGGAGTGAAGAAAATTTTTGCCGATGGACGCGTAAAGGTGGTCAAGATTCTGCCCCCCGGTGCCCCGGCAACGGAATCTCAGGAAGTAAAAGGCGACCATTTGACCTATGATACGACCACGGAGATTATGACAGTTACGGGAGATCGTTCCCGCCCGGAAATCACAACGGGACAGGGATTTATTCTCAGAGGGAAAGAGCTTGTTTTTTTCCGCAGCAGGATGCAGATGATCGTCCCCAAAGATTGCTGGATGCAAATTCAGCAAAACGGAGTCAAACGTTATCTGTTGTCTGATTACGGAAACTTTAACTTCAATACCGGCATTTGCGACTTTTTGGGCAACGTCCGGGGCAGTGCTCCTCAGCACGAACTGGCCTGCAGAAAAATGCGCGCTATCCTGCAGAGAAACGAAAAAAAGAATTCAACAAATGCTCCCGCCCCCAAAAGTGCCGCTTCTCCTCTGAGCGGCGCAGGCAGTTTCAACACCGGATCAATGGAACTGAAACGTGTCCTCTGCCGGGGAGATGTCAAGATGTTCAGACGTGAAACAAAAGGGGTTTCAACATTGACCTCTGACGAAGCTGAATTGAACTACATCACCGATAAAGCAATTTTTACCGGAAATGTCAAAAGTACTTCAAACAGCAACACGCTCGAAACGCCTCTGATGGTTCTGAATCTGAAAAAAACCGCCGCCAAAGGCGACAGCCGGGAGTTGATCAGTGCTGAAGCTAAAGAAAAGGTCAAACTGACCGGTCCCGCTGATGCCAACGGTGAATTTTCACTTCTGACCGCAAATCACGGCTTTTTTGATTACAAAGCAGACCGGATCGACTTTACCGGCAATGTTTCAGGTTCCCGGGGCAAATCCAAATTGAACGGCGACCGCCTGGAACTTTTCCTTGCGCCTCAGGCACCGGGCAGCAAGCCCGTTGCCATTCCCGGCGTGGCTGCCGGTGCAAAAGGATCTTCCAGAACTCTCAAACGGGCAGTCATAACCGGCAACGGAGTTATGGATGACGGTACCAATAAAATGTCCGGTGACAGACTTGAATATTTCTTTGCCCCTGCCCTGCCGGGAACCCCCAATCAACCGGGAATTTTTCAATCCGGTTCTCTCCGGGTAATCAAGGTGAACGGCAACGGCAACGTCAAGATCACCAGTGTGCAGGAAAAGAAAAACACCGCAAAGCCCACCCCCGGCGTTATGCTGGGCCGCAACACGCAATTCAGAGAAATTTCTTCAATGAATATGACTTCTGATCTGCTCAAGCATACGACCGTTTTCACTGAAGCCGTTTCTATGACCGACGGTACCAGCAAGATGGATTGCGACAGACTTGATCTCTTTGCCAAACCGCAAAAAGTACAGGCGAAATCCGCAACCGAACCGGCCCTTGCCGATCCCGATGCCGATCCCTTTGAGATGACCGCAGAAAAAGGTGTTCCCAACACGATCGTCATCGGTAACGGTCTTGAACTTGACAACGCTCTTGCCACCGGCAATGTGGTCATTGACCGCCGCGAAAAGCCTGAAGGTCCCAGCGAAAAGGTCTTCTGCGAAAAAGCATTTTTCAACAGCAAAAATATGACCGTTGAATGCACCGGCACAGAAGAAGTCCGTCCCCGGGCAGAGGGCGCAGGCAAAAAACATTATGCCGACAAGTTCACAATTTTCCTGAAAGATGAACATCTGGAAAGCTCCGGAGAAACCGTCACAAGATGAGCACTCCGGTCTACTATGCAGTCCAAAAGGATTACGCTCCTGAGCAGGTACGGCAGTCACTCCGGCAAATAGTGTCTCCCCTTTTGACCAACTGGGGAGACCTTACCGGAAAAAAAGTCCTGCTGAAACCCAATTTGCTTTTCTGCCGCAGCAACGAAGATCCGGCTGCAGTTCATCCGGAACTTATTGTGGCTGTCTCTGAAATTCTGACTGAAGCAGGAGCAAGTGTCACTCTGCTTGAAAATCCCGGCACTCAAAATGTGAATACGATCATTGAAAAAATGAATATTGCTTCCCGTCTCACTGAACTGGGAGTCCTTTTCAATGATTTTACAGATTACCGTACCGGTACACTCTCTGACCAATGTTGTTTCAGGCAATTGAGGATTGCCCGTGAGTTTGAATCTTTTGATCTGGTCATAGATCTTGCCAAAGCAAAAACCCACGCAATGATGACCCTTACGCTGGCAGTAAAAAATCTTTTCGGCCTTATTGATTCAGCGGACCGTATTGCCTGGCATTTGGCAGTCGGCAGTGATTTTGCCCGCTTTGCCGATCTGCTTTTGGATCTTTACCTGACTGTAAAGCCGCAAATCAGCATTATTGACGGTATCATCGGTATGGAAGGAAACGGTCCCGGCAGCGGAACTCCGGTCAACAGCGGCTTTCTGGCGGCCTCTGCCGATGCGCTGGCATTAGATGCCTCAGTTGCACAAACGCTGGGGACCCCTCTTGAACAAATCGTCCTTTTCAGACAGGCAAAAAAAAGAGGGCTTGACTTCTCTTTCACCAATTGCGGAACGCTCCCTGCGCTGCCGCCTTACAAATTACCGGATCCGCCGGGCAGACTTTACGCCTGGGGTGTATGGCTGCCGCCTTTTTTCAAAAAACAGTTGCGCAATCTGGTCGGCAGCCGTCCTGTCCTTGCTGCCGCTGAATGTATCAGCTGCGGCCGCTGTGTCCGGGTGTGTCCGCCCCAATCCCTCAAGATGAAAGAGAAGAACAAAAAAAGCGTTCCTGTCTTTAACTTGAATAACTGCATCCGCTGTTACTGCTGTCAGGAACATTGCCCCAAAGGAGCGATCACAACCCGTCCTCAGCTGTTGAGTGCTTTTTTCTCAAAGCTCGTAAAACTTTTCCGCCGCTGAAGCATACTTTGCCGTAAAAGACCAAAGCCGCCAGAAGTAAACTGCCCCCGATATAAGGCAGTACCCGTCTGAAGGCAGGATTTTCAACAGCAGAAAAAAGCATCAAATCGTGGAATCTGCCTTGCAGAATGTTCTTGGCACTCCATTTGACAATGCGTATTTTTCTGAGAAGATCTATTCCGGGACGCCCTTTTCGCACTGCATTTTTCAGCAGAAAAAATCCTTTTTCGCTATGCGTCAGCAGAATTTTTCCGCTGTCTGCCGGGGCCGTATAACTTAAAAGCCGTGGAACTTCCGGAGCCTTTTTTGCAACATTCACCAAAGCGGCAAGTTCTTCCTGAGTATTGATTCCCTTCAGGATCCGTCTGGCACACTGGAAACCGTGAACTGAAGTCACCCGTTCCAGATTTTTAAGCATCTGCTTATCTGCTGCCGCAAGAGAACCTTTTACTTTGAACCTGAATACGATCCCCCGCAGTTGATCAAACATCTGCGATGTCAAAGCTCCTGTTTTGTAAAGCTGTTTTGCCACAGCAGGAACACTTCCTGCCAGCCCTGCGATCTCAGATAAAGCACCGATTCCGGAAAGAGTGACCAGTACCATATCAACAGGACGGCCCTTGATCTTATTGCAGCCCTGAAGCCCCAGATCACGCAGATCTCCATACAAACACAAATCAGAAATGATCGCTCCCGTCACCGCTGCACTGTTTTCTCCATTACCGGTCAGGAAACCTTTAGCCGCATCAAGGGCATTGCGCCCCCAGCTGCGCCTGGCAGCCCGACATTCATAAAATTTCTGACCAGTCAGGTGAGCATTTGGAAGTCCCATTCCGATAACATCGCAGCAAAGAGTTTCTGCTTCCTGAAAACGTTTTTCAGCGGTCAACTTTTCTATTTCGGGAAAATAGTCGTAATCGGGCAAATATGCCGGGTTCACATTTTTTTCCTGCAAACAGATAAAAAAGAGCCACCCGGCAAGAAACAGGAAGCAGCTTCCTGTCAAAAAATCTCTGGCGAGCCTGATCATTTCCAGCAAGTGATCGCTTCAACGGTCAATTTGGGCACGTGGAGCAGGTCGCTGTCATCCAGATAGTAGGTGATTTTTTCCGGATCATCAACATCTTCAGAAACCGGTTTCTCCCCGGCATACCCCAAGGCGATAATATAGAGAATCGCTGTTTCCTCAGGCAGAGAAAGCAAAGCGTGTATGGCTTTGCGGTCGATTGCCCCCATCCAGCAGCAGCCGATTCCTCTTTCCCAGGCGGCCAGCTGAATGGTCTGGATAGCAGCTCCGGCATCTGTCTGGAGCAAAGGCTGTTCAGCTTCAGAAGCCTTCCCGAGTACAGCAATAAAAGCTGTTGGAGCACTCACATCCGGGACAGGATTCCGCCGGGGAGAGACTGAACCTGCCCAGGCAGTATGGGGAAAGATCTGCCTGACAAGTTCCGGAGTTCTGGCGACCACATACCGCAGCCGTTGAGCATTTCTGCCGCAGGAAGCAAGACGTGCCATATCGATCAGGTGTTTCAATTCTTCATCAGGAAGGGGGTTCTGAAGAAACCGGCGCACAGTCCGGCGTTCACGCATCACAGTTTCAAGTTCCATAAATACTTTTTCCTCTGTTTTGGGGAATAAAAAACAATTTTTCACAGCAGTATTTAATATAGCCCGGCATAACAAAAATGTCAATAGTGCTTTTTTTCCGCAAAATGACAAATTTTTCAGGATTATGCTATTTACTTGAATCACTTGCTGCTGTATAGTATAAAAGGAAACAAAAAAAGGATGACTTTTCTTATGAATATGCGTGAGTACAGAAACGAAGATCTTGCCAAAGTAATGGAAATCGCCAATATCGCCTGGCGTCCCATCCGACAGATGAGCAGAGAAGCTCTCGGGGACACGATTGCCGACATTCTCAACCCTGCCGGTGATGAGTGTTCCAAAGGACTTCAGGTCAAAGCTCAGATCGAAAGCGGCCAATGGGGAATCGCCATTTGTGAACACGAAGGCGAAATCGTAGGTTTTATCACCTATTCCATCAATGGAGTTTGGGGAGAAATCTGCAATAACGGAGCCCTCACTTCGACCGGTCTGAAAGGCATCGGCCAGACTATGTATAAATTTGTTATGGAAGAATTCCGCAAAGCAGGAGTCAAAGTTGCCAAAGTCACCACCGGTTTGGATTGGGCACACGCCCCTGCCCGCAGAGCTTATGAAAGAGCCGGATTCAAAAAACATCTTGATTCAACAACCTATTATATGGAGCTCGATTGATTTATGGAAAATCTGTACAAAAACATTGAAAAACATCTTCATTCAGTTTGTTTTCACCCCTCCCGTCACGTGGGTTCTCCCGGCGTGGCGGCAGCGGCAGACTACATTGAAAAAACTTTCCGCGAATACGGATACACCGATGTAAAGCAGGAACTTTTTGATACGACGGGCTGGCGTTTCGGTCATATGATCTTTGTTGATCTTGACAACGGCAGCATTCCCGTTCCCGGTGCTCTGGCCTGCTTTTTCTCCCGTTCCACCGATGTGGAAGGTGTCCCGGTCTGGCTTACTGAAGATGACCTTAAACGCCTTGATGCAATAGATGTAAAAGGTAAACTCTGTGTTGTGGAATTTTTCTCTGAAAGTGCCGATATCAGAGGCAGAAACGGCATTGCCGAAGACCTTGACAAACTGGGGGCCGCCGGAGCCGTTTTTATCAGTGCTCCCTCTTACCATACAAACCGTGCTCCCAGTTCAAAGATCCAGCGTTCCCCCTATCTGAAGCAGCTGGGGACGGCAGTCGTAGCTGAAAAAGGAGCTTACTATCTGGCCAATCACAAAAATCACCGTTACCGGCTGATTATTGATGCTGATACCTTTCCTCACAAATCCTCCAACGTGGTCGCCATCCGTCCTGGAACAGGGAACAAGCGGGCCATTTTCGGCTGTCACCACGATGCAGCCCCTTTTGGTCAGGCTGCAAGCGACAATGCTTCCGGCGTGGCCTGCGTCCTTGAAATGGCACGGCTGTTAAAAGATCAACTGCCTGAGTGGACCTTTGAATTCGCCTCCTTTGATGCGGAAGAATATTGTATCGGTCCCAATCCGGTAGGCAGTGACAGTTATGTTAAATCACATCCGGAACGCAAATGGGAATTCTTTATGAATTTTGACAGTGTGGGTATGCATTTCGGTCAAGATGTCGTGCATATTGCTTTCCCTGAGAAACTGCCTGAATTTGATACGATTTACACAAAACTTCCCTTCAAAAACGGCGGTGACGACCGGAGTTTCCAGTGTATCGGAGTTCCGGTTCTCTGGTTCAATACTCACGCAGAATTCCAGGACTTCCATACGCCTCTGGATACCATTGAAACTCTTGATTTCAGCAAGATCACAAGATGCATCGAAGAAGCAGTCAGATTGACGAAAAAGTTTTGCTGAACAATATTTTATCTGACAATTATTTAAGTGCAAATCCCCCCCCGCTTTTAATCACCGGATTAAGAGCGGGATTTTTTTATACTTTTTTAATCATAATACTAACATTTTAAGCAATTTGTTCAAAAAAAAAATGCTCATAAAAAACAACTTCAATATAACACTTTTTCGCACAAATTATGTAATATTTCAGCTCTTTTGATAAAGAAAATCAATCAGTGATTTCACCTGAAACCACACTGAAAACGGAAATCCGGGAAAGATAATTTTGACATCATTATGGATTTCTTAACAAATAATAAAAAAAAAAGAAATTCCGCTTGACTTTTCTGAAAAACAGTGTTAAATTAATAAAGGTTTTATGAGGAGGACTTCCTATGTTCAGATTTCTTATTTATTGCGGCACGCTCGTGCTTTTTATGATTCTTCCCGGCTGTTCCTCCGTAAAGGCTGAAAAAAATACGCCTGATTTTCCACAAAGTCAGATGAGTTCTCTTGATCCGATGCGCGCAGCGATGCTTCAAAAGCGTGCCGAAGCATTCACCCAGGCGATGGTCCGTTCCTTCAAATCCAATGATTTCAGCCATTGGAAAGCATTTCTTGAAAAAGAAAGCACCCCCGGCCGCCCCCTGATCGTTCAGGAAAAAAGTTTCAAAGAAATGAAACAGCGTTTTGAAAAAAACTGGGGAACTCTTGTCAACTGCCATTATCTCGGATCTCTGGACCAGAGTATCATCCGGGATTATATATGGAAATGTACCTTTGAGACAATAAGCGACGGCAAAACGATCCGTTTGGAAGAACTTTTTGTCGTTCGCTGTACAGTGCTCAATGGTAAAGCTATTTTCACAAATTTCGGATTCCGCTTCTTCAATCGTCCCGGATTCCGGAATGCGGTGATAAAATTAAAAAAGGCCGAGGTAACAAAATGAAAAGATTAACTGAAAAGCAACAGAAAATTCTGGATTACATCGCAGAATTCACCAGGGAACAGGAGATTGCTCCCACTGTGCACGAACTTGCCTCCCATTTCGGGATAAAAAGTTCCACAATGTTCATCCATCTCCGCACCCTGCAGCGCAAGAACTGTCTGGTACGTAATTCAAAAGCAAGAAGCATCAAGTTGCTTTCTCCTGATGGTAAACCTGAAAAAATTTCAAAACGCTGCAATAACGCAGTTGCCATACCTGTCATTGAAAATTTCAAACCTGAAATGATTGCAGATCCCGCAGCTTACGGAAGTAAAAAAATCTTCATCTCCCGTGAAAACGGCCAATACAGCAGCGGTTCCCGTTTTTTTGCCGTTAAAGCTGATGATAAACTTGTGGAACTGGGTATCCTGCCCGGAGATTTACTGCTGGTGGCAGCCATTCCCGGCTGCGGCAAAGAGAACTCTCTTGTTATGGTTGAGATCAACAATAAAGCCTGGATCGGTCTTTTAAAAGAACTTCCTGACGGCACCAAAGTACTCAACTTTGCCAATAAAGACATTCCCCCTGTCAAGATCCCTGTCAATGGTCCCCAGATCATTGGAACAGTCGTTGCAGTCCACCGTTATTTCTGACAATTTTCCTTTTCCAGCCTTTCCCATAAAGGTTGAGAAAATATCATACGCGGTATCCCTTTCTTCCGGGATACCGCTCTTTTTGTGCAGTTTCAGCGTAAAAAAAGGTACCGATACGCATCATACGCACCGGCACCCGGAAAAGCGTTTCATCTTTTACATCTTGTATCCCTTAAAGGTCACTGTGAAGTTCACAGACTTGCCGGGTTCAATAAAGAAAGGAGTGTTTCCTTTGATACCGGGCTTGTTGCCGTAGTTGGAGCGGAAAACTTCAAGGGTATAGACCTTGTTTTTGCCATTGTGATCCCCCTTGGAGTTGTACCACAAATAAGCATACCGGATACTGGGATCAAGCTGCCAGGTAAACCCCACCTTTTTCACCGGATTGAAAGCTCCCAGTTCAGGCTTGTCAAGAAGCACCGACCGTTCTTCATAAAACAGAGGTTTATTCATATCGAATACCGTGGCCTTGAGTTTCTTTGAAGTGGGAACCACCAGGGTATCAAGCTGCCGGTCAGCAGCGATCCGGGGCCGCAAACGGCCCCGCCAGTGGAACTGATAGTGGCTGGGATCGTCGGATTTGAACTCAGCCGGGAACACATTGGCGATGGTATAGTCGATTTTTACTTCAGGCTTGCCGGGAACAATGCTCATAATACGGGAGATACGAAACTTGCCGCCACGCATCAGCATAGAACATTCAAGGGCGATCCGCTTTCCTGAGACCTCCTTGATCGCAAGATCCCAGTCAACAGCACACTCAGGCAAAACCTCTTTGCCTGCATCTTCATAACCGCCCAAACCGGGGATCGTGGTATGGGTAAAAGTATGATAGAGCTTACCGGCACGCACCTTGAGGGGCAGAGTCTTGTCAAGAGCCCCCGCATCAAACATTTCAACGCCGCCGACCTTAAAGGAAACGATACGGCCGCCCAGTTCAAGAAGGGTGAATTCAACAAGTCCGTTGGAAATGCGGAATCCGAAATTGCCGTGAAGATTCACAGGAACGATCTTGAGTCTTGACTTGGCAGGAAGATTACATTTGGCAAACCCGTCTGCCAGGTTCAAATAATATCCGGTCCGTTCATAAAGGCCGTTGTCAAACATCCATTTTGCCTGTTCATTCATCGCATTGACCAATACATTGCCGGACTTTTTCACCGCTTTGAGGCGGGCTTGGAAGATCTTGCGTGAAGCTTCATCCACCAGCTTGGCACATTTGCCACGGTCCGCTGCGGTGTAAGTCCCTTTAGCGGCTGCGGCGAGAAAATTTTTGACGGTACGGTTATCCACTTTGTACTTTGCCATTTCAGCAGAAAGAGCTTCCAGTTTCTTCAAATTGGCATCCTGCTTCAAGGTAAAGAAAAGCTGTGCAGTTTTGACACTTCCTTTGTAACTCACTTTGATATCGACAGTGTTGAGCCCGAGCTTGTTCAAAGGATAATTCACAACAAGTTTGCCCTTGGCAATGACTCCGGCCTTTTTGCCGTTCACTTCAACAATGGTCCCATTGGGAGCTTTCAGCGTAAGCACAGCGTCGGTCAACTCCGTGGAACTGAAGTTCAGCGGCATAGATTTGACCAGCAAGGGGAATCCTTTATCAAAGTTTTCAATAGCAGCACCGATACGGTCACGCACCTGATAGAGCAGAGCACTGTCGTTGGTAAATCCGAAAGGCAGCTCGGGCATCAGATCACGGATCTGAGAATACACATAGTTTCTTCCCTCGCCGGGGAAATATTTTTCGACCTTGCGTTCAAGCAAGTTCAAATAATCGCCGTCGTCCATAGATTCGCGGATTTGGGCCAACCGCAAAGAGGGAACCAGTTTTCCGCCGGGCTTGACTGCGGGAAAAATAGTAGTGGCTCCACCGTCAGCATGGGTTTTCTCCAATGCATTCCAGGGATTTACGTGAGGTCCGGGAGTCGCTGTTGTCTGCCATTTCAAACCGCCCTTGCCGCCGTTGGCATAAATCTGCCAGGCAAAGAGACGGTTTTTGATGTAGTTGTGATGATCCAGGGGCTGAGGCCAGTTGTAGTACCAGATTTCCTTGCCTTTTTCCCGTTCAAGGTCAACGTATCCGAAGCCGAAAGGTACACAGAAAACTGTAAAGTGAGGCAATTCAGGATCAACTTTGTGAGGCGTAAAAAAGCGGAATGCAGGAGCTTTGGCCCGGACACCGGCAAGAAACTTGTTCAGTTCCTTATAAACCTTGGGCGGGGGTTCATCGTAAATGTAGCTGTAATACTGAGCATCTTTGGGAAAGGTCTTGATCCAGTGCTCGTGGAATTGTCTGGCGTAGTCACCGGCAAGATCCCGGCCGGTCTGTGAAAACATTGAATGTCCGAACATTTTAGGCACACCGGATTTGGCAAACCAGCCGAAATTGTCCCCTTTCATCCCCAGAACAGCCAATGTAAAACTGCGCATTCCGTAGTCGTTGTACAAACGCATAATCTCTTTGTCAAACTCGCTCCAGTCTGTCACAGTAAGTTTGCCATCCTTGATCGTGTATTTAGGGGCCTTGGGGTAAACACAGGTATTGCCTGTAATACGGTGATCTTTGAAAATCTGTGAAATATCTTCTGAGATCTCTTTGCTGGAACGGGGATCGGCATAACCTTTTTTGGTAGCGGCAATATTGCCGTAAAAGAAAGTACGGATCGTCGCCGTATCAGGAAGTTCAAAGTTTCTGACCGTCAGTCTGACGGGAACAGTTGCAACTGTTTTGGTTCCTGAAAGCAGTTGCACAGAACCTGTATAGACACCGGGTTTTGTTCCTTTGGGGGCATTGATGCGGACAAAAAAGACAGTATTTTTATCAGCGGGAGCATCGGTGACCTTGTCGGGAACGACAGGATCGGCAATTTCACCTTTCAAAGTGGGATTGTCAGGATTTTTCATCGTTATATAACGCACGATTCCGTAACTTTGCACTTTGGAAGGGATGACCCCGGCTTTGCCTTTCAAGTCAGAGATAGCAAGAGAAAGCTGCTTGAGAGGCGTTTTGGGAAACACCGCCAGCTGAAAGGGCTCCTGTTCATTGGCGGCGGCAGTAAGTTCCACAGTCTTTCCCTGAACAAGCCCCGCCGGAACGGAATTTGCATCCACACGGCGGTAGTTGGTCTGCTGCCACACAGTCACGCCGCCGGTTGAAGAAAGGAGCTTTGCATTTTTATCACTGGTGACACTTTTCTTTTCTTCCAGCTCAGTAACTTTGACATCATCAAGATAGATCTTGTAAGGTCCTTTGCCCAGCCAGATGGTCGTACTGAAGTAAACAGCTTCGGCGGGGGGATAGTAGGTAACTTTAAGCTGCTGCCACTTTCCCTGTTCAACGCTGCCGTTCGGGAAAAGATGACGGTACTTTGGCCCGGGAAGGAAAAAGCTCACCCGGCCGGAAACCCGCAAATCCGGGCCGCCCTGAGCGATGAAATAGCGAAAACTGAATTCATATTTTTTACCTTTGACAACAGGAATACTGTAAAGGTTGATTTCGTGACACCCGTCCTTACCGGCTTCAACAAGCAAAGATTGTTTGCCGGCAAAGGCCTTTTCATTCTGGATCCTCTCTGTCACAAGTCCTTTGGGGATCTTGTATTGCCGTTTGCTATTGATATTGGCATAACGACGGCAATGTAAAGGTTTGAAAGATTTGCCTTCAAAGTCCCCTGCGGGATAAATTTCCCGGGCCTCAACGGCAGACGCTGCCACCAAAAGTGCAGCACACGCAACAATTAATTTTTTCATACAATTCTTTCCCTTAAATTGGTTGACTTATTATTTTTCTATGATCCAGAGAGGCAATATATATTTGGCGGGATAGGTTACAGAAAGCAGATAATCCTTTTTGACCACATCCACATGCCCGTCAAAATAAAGCCCATTCCAACTGCGTCCGCCCTGATGAGCGATACGCCATCCGATCATCGTTTCATATTTATGATTGACATAGTAAGGATACTCTGTTTGAGCAGCATCCAGAAGGAAGAGACTGTTTCCGGGCTGAGGAATAAACGCGGACTTCATCCGTTTTTCCTTTTTGCCATTACGATATTTCACTCTCTGACCGACGACGCCCTGATGAGGAGCAAAGTCGACCTTGGCATTGGCAGTAAAATTTGTTCCTGCCGGCGGCAGCGGCCGCCCCGGACAACTCAAAGGGGAATTGACAAGCATTTTTAAAAATTGATAATGGTTGTATGTGGAACTTGTTTTGAATTTCCACCCGGTATACGGGGTCAGCATTCTGTACCAGGCACCGCCGTGGACAGGATCACCGTATCCGTCAAGTTTTCCCCCTTCGAGCCAGGAAAAGTTCACCCAATCCTGATAGTCGTTGCCGTAAAATCTGGAGTACATCCCCAGCGTTTTGGCATTATTGGAACAGGCAATGGAGTGAGCCCTGTCCCGGGCCTGCTGCAAAGCAGGCAAAAGCATCGCAGCCAATATGGCAATAATGGCAATAACAACAAGAAGTTCTATCAAGGTGAAAGGAGCCGGGGAAGAAAGGGAACCCTTTTTAAAAAAAGGTTCTCCCGTCCTTCCCCGGGCCCATCCATCCTTGCCAAAAACTTTTGGTGAATTGCCGTTTTTGCATTTGGCAGAATTGCAATGACAAATATTAAGGCAAGAGGCAATTTTTCGCAAAACATAAACACATATTTGACAAGTTTTGCTTACAAGAAGCTCTTTCAGGGTAAAAACGGAAGTTTTTACCCGCCTGCAGGCGGGTAAAAACGGAAGTTTTTACCCGCCTGCAGGCGGAGCCTGTTGTCCCGATGTTTTTTCTCATAGCATCTTTCTCCTTTATTCTAAATTTGAGGGGCAATTTTTCTTTAATCAAGTTTCAATACCAGATAACCGTGTCCGGAACTGTTGGAAAATCTGATTCCTGAAGCGGGAACTTTCCCTGTCGTATGCAATGTTACGGCAGGAGTTTTTTCGATTACAGTGATCTTTTTCCCGGCAGCAGAGGCGGGAAGTTTTATCTCTTTATTTTTCAGCTGTTTGTGAAAATCCAGATAAACCATAAGGGATTTCCCCTGATAATGACAGTAGAAACTTGTGGTATCAGGTTCGCGCTGAGGGTCAAAGTACTGACGATAGGTGACAGTTTCAATTTTTTTGCCGGGTTTCACATTGACAGGGGTACTGGCAAAAGGATACATCTTGTGAGAACGGTAGATATGGTAGACCAGATTACGTTCTTTCGGCGTATGATCTTTGGCTGTACATCCCATAAAAAGTGAATATCCCAACGCAATACCGTAACGGTATTTTTCATCGCCGCTCACACGGATGAAACGGTCAGGCAGATCTTTGGGATCGAGTGCATCACTTGCAGGAATATAGTAAGACACATCCAGTTTCCGGGGCAGCGGGAACCCGGCTGTCAGATCAATGGCGATCTCCTTTTTACCGGTGCGTGTCCTGACCTTAATGGGCTTCATCTTGGGCACATAAAAGAGCTGACGCTTCTGATTGGCGATAGCTCCTGACCACATAAACATCACATCCAGATTGGACACCTGTGAAAGAACAGCGTGAAAGAGGGATTTCCGGTAATTGACCACCGCTCCCCGGGGCTGGAAACGGAAGGTGTTTGAATAGGTGACAAGAGCGGGGAACTTCATATAAGAAGTATATTTTTTCTGCAATTCAGGCGTATTGACAAAACACATACTGTGTTTGTAATTCCATTCAGGCACATCCTTTTTCCCGGGCATCTGCTTCACAAACTGCACCACATAATAGGGATTGACCACATCGTGAACAAAAACAAAGTCCACAAAACGGCATTTTATTTCCTTTTTTTCCGGGATCTCAGTTGTTCCGTCGGCCAGAAGCTGCCACTTGGTGATACGGTTCAACGGATAAAGCTGACAGCGGAAAGAGGCTTTGAAAGGCAACTGTTTCCCCTTGTAAAAAAGCGGCTCTTTTGAGTGATGAATAAACCTGGGGCTTACTGTATCCGGAGTACCTTCCGGGTGAATCAGAATATAATCTTTGTCAACGATTTTCATAATGACATACGAAACGCCTTTAGCGTTTTTAACGATTCCGCCCACATCTTTGCTGCTCATTCCGTGTCCCGGAATCTGAAGGCGATGCAAGAAAAAAGAACCGTGATTGCCGCTCAAGGTGGCAAATCCGCTGAGAGGGGTGGCCGGATACTCATCCCCCGCCTGATGCAGCACAATCCCTTTTGCATAAGCGGTGATGGGCGTTCCTTTTTTTACGAGATAGGCTTTTTCATTGGCATAACGCCAATTGTGGATGATGATATCTTCGGTACCGGAAAAAGCACTGCGGACAAAGAAATCATTGCCGTCCTTATAGACAGTTATAAATTCACTGTCGGCTTTTATTACTGCAGCACAAAGCAACAGAATACTCAAAAAACAAATCTTACCCATAAAAAATGCTCCAATATAACAAGGTCTGTATAAACAAATATACTCCTTCGGGCTAATATACACCGGAAAAATAAAAATACAAGCGGATTTCCGGCAGCTGTACAAACTCTTGAGGTAAAAAAGTCAGGAAAAATTTTTCCAGACACTTGCAATATATTTTTTGTGCATTATATTATAATCGTGTTGCAAAGTGGAACCATAGCTCAGTCGGTTAGAGCAGGTGACTCATAATCTCCGGGTCGGCGGTTCAAGTCCGTCTGGTTCCACCATTTTTATGTCTTAATTCCGGCAGTGAGGCAATTATAATGGATCAATTCAAAGATGTGGGTTTTGCAAAACTTGATATGACCCGCCGTGAGCGTACCGGATGTACTGAAACCGTCTATTGTCCCGGGAAAAGCTGTGAGCAGCTTGCCAAGATTATGAAAACTTTTCGGGAAAATGATGTCCCCGTTCTGGGAACAAAGTGCACGCCTGAACAATATGCCTTTGTCAAAGAAAATGCCATTGATGTTTCCTTTGATCCTGTTTCAAAACTCCTGACGTCAAATTGGGGTACTGTTGAGGAACTCCCCGGCCTTGTGGCGGTCTGTACGGGGGGGACTGCTGACATCCCCGTAGCCGAAGAAGCCTGCCGGACAGCAGAATTTTTCGGATGCAAAACCTTGCGCTGCTACGATGTGGGGGTTGCAGGACTTCACAGACTTCTGGGAAAAATCGACGATATACGCAAAGCTGACGTGGTCATCGCCGTTGCCGGTATGGAAGGAGCTTTAGGAAGTGTTCTTTCCGGATTGGTCAGTGCGCCGATGATCGCCGTTCCCACCTCAGTGGGGTACGGAGCAAGTTTCGGCGGCGTAGCTCCTTTGCTTGCTATGCTCAATTCCTGTGCAGAAGGTATGGCCGTAGTCAATATCGACAACGGATTCGGAGCCGGAGTTATGGCCTGCCGTATTTTACGCCGCATCAATAAAAAATAATGGTTTGGAAATGGGAAAGATTCTCTATCTTGAAGGAAGTTCCGGTATTTCCGGAGATATGACCGTCGCCGCACTCCTCGATCTGGGCGGCAATGCCGAAAAACTGGAAACCGTCTTGAAGAGCCTCGGCGTAAAAGGATTCCACTGGGAAACCGGCAGACGCAAATCCTGTGCCATTGAAGGACGTTTCTTCGACGTGATTCTTGAAGATGAGCATCATCAGGAGCACGAGCATCATCACGAGCACGAACATCATCACGAGCACTGTCACGAGCATCATCACGAGCACGAGCATCATCACGAGCACGGACACTGCCACGAGCACGAGCATCATCACGAGCACGAGCATCACCACGAGCACCGGAATCTTGCCGACGTATATGAAATCATCAACCGCGGAGAAATGAGCGGCCGTGCCAGAGCCATCGCCAAGAAAATATTTGCCATTATCGCCGATGCCGAAAGCATCGCCCACGGGATCCCCCTTGAAGAAGTGCATTTTCACGAAGTGGGAGCCATTGATTCCATTGCGGACATTGTCAGTGCCGCTGTCCTCATCGACGATCTGGATATCACTGAGTGCGTCGTAACTGCCATTTCAGAAGGCGAAGGTATGGTCAAGTGTCAGCACGGAATGATTCCCGTTCCTGTTCCGGCAGTGGTCAACATCGCCCGCCGCTGGCAGATCCCCCTGCGGACAACCGGAGTCAAAGGTGAAATGGTCACACCCACCGGTATCGCCATTGCCGCGGCTTTGCGGACAAAACGCACCCTTCCTGAAGTATACACCATTGAAAAAATCGGTATCGGTGTGGGTAAAAAGGAATTTCCCCACGCCAATATACTGCGGGCCATACTTCTCGAAGACGCCTCTGCAACTGCTCCTGAAAAAGTTTATATGCTTGAAGCCAACATCGACGATGCAACAGGGGAAGAACTTGGCTTTGCTATGGGAAAACTTCTTGAAGCGGGAGCCCTTGACGTTCATTATGTCCCCTGCTTTATGAAAAAGAACCGTCCCGGATTTATCTTGAGCGTTATGGTCAAAGCTCCGCTGCTCGATAAAGTACGGGAGCTGATTTTCACCCATACCACCACCATCGGCATCAGGGAGCGGCAGCTGGAACGCAGCTGTATGACAAGAATGCACAAAGAAGTTTCCACACCTTTCGGCAATATTGCCGTCAAAGTGTGTTCGTGGCAGAATATTGAAAAGTACTACCCCGAATATGAAAGTGTCAAAGCCGCAGCCGACAATGCCGGTACTGACTTCAGAACTGTTTATGATTCTGCCGTTCAGGCAGCAAAAAAATGAACGGCAAGATACAACAGCTCAGGGATTTTCTGCGTCCCCTCACAGAAAAAGGAACAGCCCTCGCTTTTTCCGGCGGAGTTGACAGTTCGCTTTTGCTGGCAGTTTTGGCGGAAATGCACCAAAAGAGCCCCTTCCCTTTCCTGCTTTTGAATGCCGTTTCCACCTTGCAGAGTTCCAGTGACCGGGAATCTGTACAAAAAATATCCGCCGGATACGGCTTTGAAACAGAATTTCTTTCCTGTGACGTGCTTGCCCTGCCCCAGGTGCGGCACAATGATCCACTTCGCTGCTATCACTGTAAAAAACTGCTTTTTGAAACGATGCTTTCCTATGCCCGGGCACGGGGGATCCACACTATATTGGAAGGCTCTCACGGTGACGACCTCAAAGCTTACCGCCCCGGCAGAAAGGCTCTTGAGGAACTGGGTGTCATTTCTCCCCTCGCCCGACTCGGGATCACCAAAAAAGAGATACGGGATATGGCAGCAGCACTCAAGATCAATACGGCCCGTAAGCCTTCCTCTCCCTGTCTTGCCACCCGTTTTGATTACGGCACAGAGCTGACAGAAGAAATTTTATCCCGTGCTGCCGCCGGAGAAGAGTTTTTGCACACCCTTCTTCCTGAAACAGCTGATTTGCGGCTGCGTGTTCACGGAACTCTGGGACGTATTGAAGTTGCTCAGGAATATTTCGGGCTGCTTTTGGAGCAGCGGGAGCTCATTATCAAAAATCTGACACTGTTGGGGTTTGAAAAAATAACTATGGACCTGGCCGGATTTGCCTCCGGCAGTTTCGACGGTAAATTGAAGGAGTAAAAAATGTCTGAATTGATCCGTGTGAGCCTTTCAATCGAAAGTCCCCTGCTGAAAAAAATGGAAGAACTGGCCACTCAAAAAGGTTATGAAAACCGTTCTGAATTTATCCGCGATCTGATCCGGGAACAGCTGACCGCCAGAGAATGGGAATCCGGAGCAGAGGTCATCGGCACCATTACAATGGTCTACAACCATCATCAGCGGGGCATCAGCGAAAAGCTCACCCAGCTCCAGCACGACTGCACCGAACATATCCTCGCCGCCACGCACGTGCATTTAAGTCATCATATTTGTGCTGAAATGATTATGATCAAAGGCAGCGGCAAAGCCATTGAAAAATTCAGCAACGCCCTGAGAAAACTCAAAGGCGTTCTCCACGTCGGCTTTTCTGCCAGCTCAACCGGCGAAAAACTTTCCTGAACGCCTGTTCCCGGACAGACCGTAAGTCTTTTAACGTTGGCACTGTTCCCGATAATGTTTCTTTATTGGGAACAGTATCGGCCCTTTCAGAACCGGGGAGGAGTGATCTCCACGATCCGTTTTTCAAGGACAGCGATTTCCGCCGCCTCGGCAACGGCAACAGAATAATAACCGTCAGTGGTCAGCATTTCTGTATTGGGGGTACCATTTTCTTTGCAGCTGATCACATATTCCAGCATCAGATTGTCGGCACCGCCGTGATTGCCGGGAGCTTTGGGGATAGAAATATCTTCAGGCTCCATTGCTCCCGCACTGGGAGCATTGGGATAGAAACGTATTCTGCGGTTAAACATTTCTGCCCAGATCTGTCCGTCCCAGCCATTCAGAACAAACTGTCTGCCGCTGGTGGCCTTGACAGAACTTGTGAAACATTCAGCAAGAACTGCACGGCATCCGTTGGCATATTCAATCATAATGGTATGATTGTCAAATGTGTCTTTATCTGAATTGAAAATACACATATCCAATTTTTTACCGCCGTTGACGATAACAGCAGGGATACCGGTTTCATTTTTGGTATTTTCCTCAGCCTTATCCATATCCATATAGTAGAGGCAGGAATCCTTTTTGCCGCAGTTTGAACAGTAATCGGCCCCGTCCTTATCGGGCAGAAAACGGTCAAGACCGCCGAAAGCAGACACCCGCACCGGAACGCTCCGGGCAAAACGGTTGATCTGGTCGATGCTGTGACATCCTTTTTCAACAGCCAGACCGCCGGAGTTTTTGGTCAACCGGTGCCAGCGGCGAAAATAGGAAAAGCCGCCGTTGTAAAAGTCGGTACAGATGATCTGCTGAACGTGACCGATCTTTTCGGAATTCACCATATCTGCGATTTTACAGCACACCGGATGATGCCGCAAATTAAATCCCATAAAGACCTCTCTGCCGCTTTTTTTCTGAGCGTCCATAATGGACTGACACTCAGCGGCGGTCCTTGCCATAGGTTTTTCAAGGAACACATCAATTCCTGCTTCCAGTGCGGCAATGGCATTTTCGGCGTGTCCGCTCTGAGGGGTGCAGACCATAACAAGATCGAGGCCGCTTTTCAGAAACTCCTCCCGATTGTCAAAAAGTTTCAAAGTGTCGCTTTTTATCGTTTCCCGGGCAAAATCCCGTTTAAGAGGTTCCGGATCATACACGGCAGTGATTTCAGCTCTGTCGCGGAACTGCTCAGTTAAAAGAGGTAATATAAGGGAATAGGCTCTGTTGCCCATTCCTACGAAACCGATGCGGATTTTTTTCATTTGACAGCTTTGACTCCATATTTGTTTGAACATTCCGCCTCAAAGAAATCGAGGGTTGGAACAATTTTTCCTGACTGGATATTTTTACTTGTGATCTGAGTAAATCCCTTTTCAAAAGGATCATAAAATGTGTGTCCTTTGAAACGGATCGAAGAAATTTCAATATCATTTTTTCCCCAGCCTGTCATCTTGTACAGTCTGGCAACTCCGGCTTTGCCGGTAATGGAGATCTTGCCCCCTTCTCCGCCGCAGTAACGGTATTTGTCTTTGGGCGAAAAATACCAGCAGTTGTTGTCAAAATCGACCTTGAAATCTGTTCCGCTGATTCCGGTACGTTCCACCCGGTTGAGAGCTTTCACGCCGGTAAGAGCCACAAAAAGGTTGTTTCTGACTGTAACAGTGCTCCCGGGGATCTGGTGAGAAAGCCCGATGTTGTGGATCTCAGACACATAAAAAGTACAATTTCTGATTTCCACATTGCCGTTGCGGCTGCCGTCAACAGCTGTCACACCGCGAGCAAAAACACAGTTGACCACTTTGATATCTCTGCTGCCCAGAAGCATAACAGGATGCTGATAAGTTCCCCAGGCCGAAAAAACGCAATCTTTGATCTCTATATTGTTTGAACGCCACAACTGTGCCATTCCGAAACCCGCTCCGGCCCGGTTGGCATAAAGTTTGTTGGCAAAGTTGCGGAAAATAAACCCTTGAAATTTAATATGTTCAAGATCGCTGCAAACGATTCCCCCGGGACGCATAAAGTTGGACCCGTCCAGAATAACTGTTCCTGCTTTAGCCGCCCGGAAAAGGACAGACTTTTCCGCAGTCCCGGAATGAACAGGCATAATCGAGTCGTAATAAATCCCCGGCAGCAGAGTGACAGTATCCCCGGCAAAAGCTTTTGAAGCAGCTTTACCAATGGTTCTGAAAGGGGCTTTGGCACTGCCGGAACCATTATCATCCCCGGTGGGGGATACAAAGTATTCCACAGCTTTGTGTTTGGAACTCCGGGGCACGGTAAAAGTGACCGTTTCAGATTTAACATCAACATTTCCGCTCGGTCGGACCCCGGTAAATGAAGCAGTTTTCCACGGCTCAAGATTCTTGCGTTCCAAAGGCTGAGCGGGGATCACCGTCCGACAGTAATATTTTTTTCCGGGAACCATTCCTTTGAGAGTCACGCGGTGAAAAAGATTACCGCTTGAAAAAGCCTTTTTGCCCAATGCAGGAGTCTCACCATATTCCAGATAAGAAGTACACACCTGAGGTGACCACCAGGAGTCTTTCATCCGGTAGTGATCGGCACTGACTCCGGGAGTGACCCAGCTGACCGTAACGCCTGCTTCGTGGTAATTGAAAGAAGGCTTTTCACTCTTTCCCGGATCAACCGCCGCAACTTTTTTGATCCCGGGCAGCAGTGGGGATTCAGAAACATATCCCGCAGGCTTTCCTTTGCACAAAGAGTTGTACACCCTTGCACGGCCCGTCAGGGAACTGTATTCACAGTTGTAGAATGCACTGTTGTTTCCTGCAGCGACACTCTTTGCAGCAACATTTTTTGCAACGGCATCACGGGTATTCTGCAAATTGAGTTTTTCCGCAAAAATCCCTTCAACAGTCACTTTTTCAGAACCGGTAAGGTCGATTTCTCTCACAGAAACATTGCCCCGGCCTCTGATGACCACATCTTTCACTTTGCCCTTGAAAGAATCATATTTTCCCTGTTCGATATAAAGAGTGCTGCCGGGTTTGAGAGCTTTAAGGGCCCGAGCCCAGGTACGGAACGGCTTTCTGACGCTTCCGCCGTCATTGGTATCTTTTCCGGCAGGAGACAAATAGAATACAGCTTCCGCTTTTGGGAAAGCCCCTTTGCCCAGAAAAGGAGAATTTTTCTGCAAACGGTAGTCATAGTATTCAGGAGCACAGAAACGGGGATCGGTTTTCCGTTTCATAATCAGATTGGTAATGTTGGGATCATAGACCTGGCTGGGATATCCAAACGTATTGCTGATATCCCGAATGGGACGGCCGCCGGACAGATCGCTGTAATTGGTATTGGGGCAGTCGATGACCACGTTGCCCTGTGCCAGACGTTTACCGGCGGTGGCTTTGTAATAAAGTCCGATACGGGCATTGACGATAATGTTGTTTCTGGCCGTGTTATCAATGGCTCCGGAGTAAAATCTCACACCGTGAACCCCCGTATTGACGACAAGATTGTTTTCCGCCAGATTATTTTTTGACTGACCGCCAAAGAAAAGCTGGGCAGCTTCGGCATAGCCTGCGGCATCGTTCCGGTGGAAAAAGTTATTTTTCGCAACAGAATTCCGGGATCTGACCGTAAAAGCCACGCCCCCTGAATTGTAATAAAAGGAACATTTTTCGACTGTAACATCTGAAGTCCCCGTACATCTGATAGCAATGGCCCAGGAAGAATAGCGGGGGTCTTTGTAGGCTGAACCGCAAAAAGTGAGATTTTCAAATTTCACATAAGCGGCACCTTGAAGCAGAAAAAGATATCCTGAGTGGACGGTAGCACGAAAACCCTTTCCGGGTTTCTTTCCGTCAAAAGAGTGCACATAAAGAAACCCCTTGTCACAGAGAAACGTTCCCCGGAATTTTTCCATATCAGCCAGACTGGGAGCTGTGAGCAAAAATCGTTCCGTATTCAGATCAGTCACATTGTGCACAGCTTCTTTCACAGGGGTGCGGTAGACAAAACGCTGTCCGGGCACACTCTGCCACGGGGCATCGTCGAGAGATTTCCACCCGGTAATAATGGTTTTTTCCCGGTCAATGCCCCGAATGATAATGGGCTTGGCGGCAGTTCCTTTTATAGAAGTCGTAACAGTTCCCTGCCGGTAGACACCCTCTTTCAAAGTAAGGATATCCCCCGGCTGCAGTTTGTTGACCGCCTTTTGCAGCGAATCGGCAGGGGTAACAACATACTCTGCTCCGGAAAGCAAAGTTCCCAAAGCAAAAAATAAGGTAAATAAAGAATTTTTCATTTTCTGACTCCTCCGTAGCAAAGTTCTCCGGCTGCCTGCCATTTGGAAGGTTTAGCGGGAAGCCAGAAAGAGTTGTAAAGTCCGTGATCTCCGTCACCAGGATATTTGAAAGGCATCTTGCGATACTTAATCATTGCCGCCCCGCCGTCAAAGAAACTGACTCCGCAGGAATTTTGATGACGGAAATCCACTGCATTTGATCCCTTATAATTGGACTGCCGGGAATCCACCGTTTCAGCAAAAACACAGCCGTTGGAAGGCTTTTTAAGAGAACTCACCTTAAAGCCGGTTTTCGGGTGTTCATTGCCGATCTGAAAATTAAGGCCGTAATAACTGCCGGGCTTATTGACAGAAGGACAAAGGATAGAGGTCACAACCTTGCTTCCCCTGACATCAACAATGCCGCCGATGACAGCATTGTTTTTTTCCGGCAACCCCAGATAGCGGAAAAGCGTTCCTTTACTCACAGCCCCCGTGGAGGTCGTACGGTCATAAGAATTATACCACTCCCCGGCTCCCCAGGAGCCAGGCTGGCTGGCAGCATACATCGTGTAAGAAATAACAAAATCATCGTTGTCAGCAGAATAAAGCTGCGATGCCTTGGCAAGCTGCCCCATCATATTCAGGCAGGAGGCCATTTTTCCCCTGTCCCTGGCCTGCTGCAATGCAGGCAAAAGCATAGCAGCCAATATAGCAATAATGGCAATCACAACAAGAAGTTCTATCAAGGTGAAAGGAGTCGGGGAAGGAAGGGAGCCCTTTTTGAAAAAAGGTCCTCCCTTCCTTCCCCGAACCCCATCCATCCTTGCCAAAAACTTTTGGTGGATTGCCGTTTTTGCATTTGCAAAACCGACAATCCCGCATTTGGCAGAATTGCAATGGCAAATATTAAGGCAAGGGGCAATTTTTCGCAAAGCATAAACACATATTTGACAAGTTTTGCTTACAAGAAGTTCTATCAAGGTGAAAGGAGTCGGGGATTTTCTAAACTTGTTTCTCATAAAATTCTTCCTTTATTTTTTGGGAACCGCAGACTCACGGATCAATATCTTGTGAGAAGTAAATACATCAAATTTTCTTTCTTCCACCTTCCGGGGATCGGCCAACAGCTCAGCCGCCCGTTCACCGATAGCCGTATATTGAAAATCAACCGTTGACAATGCCGGAGTACAGAAATCTCCTCCGGGATAGCCGCCGAAACCCAGCACTGCAATATCTTCCGGGATCCGGATTTTCCGGGCAGTCAGCAACTCACATATACGCATCGCAAAAAGATCAGACCCGCAGAAAATGGCATCGGGAGAAGCCTGCAACAGCTTTTCGACAGCTTTATTGAAACTTTCATCGGCAGGGAAAGCACCGGCAAGCAATTTTTTGTCGGCTTCAGCACCAAACACTGCCAGACGCTCAAGTAACTCATCCTCTGTATAATATTTGACTTTAAAAAGAGAATTGGCAAGGAAAGCGATCCTTTTTCTGCCGCAGGAACGCAGAAATTTCACACCGTCATCCCAGGCGGCACCGTAATTTGTCCGCAGAACCGGCAAGCCGGAACGTTCCGGATCAAGGGAAGTTCCGTGAGCCACGAGAACGGGCACGCCGCATTCTCTGAGCAAAGGAGCAAAGGGTTCATTTTCGCTGAATCCGCCTCCCGGAACAAGGACTCCGGAAAAACCGTTCGTTCTCAATTTTTTGCGAAATTCCTTCACGGAGCTGTTGACGATAAAATCCCAGCTGACCGTTTCTGTCACGATCTGCAATTCACAGCACCGTTTTTCAAAACCGGGCAGTATGTAATTGCACACATTATGCAGTGAGTGAAATGAATCTCTGATAATCAATATTTTTCCGGCAGCCCGGAACAAACCGTCACCTGTAACATAAGTTCCTTTACCTTGCACAAGAGAAACAACACCCTCGCGTGCCAGGTCCTCAAAAGCCGCACGGAGTGTAATATGAGAAACCCCCAGAGTTTTTGCAAACTCCGTTCCACGGGGCAATTTTGTTCCCAAAGTCAATTCGCCGTTCCGTATCATAGAACGGATCTTTTCGGCAACGATTTCCTTTTTCAGCCTTATTTCCATAAACTTAATGAAAAATAGTGATTACAAGTGATTATCTATAAGTTACACCCTTGTTTTCACTTTGTCAAGGCTTACATTGAAGAAAAAAGAAAAATTATGCAAAGGGTTCCAGCACTCTTTGCAGCACTCCTTTACAAAAGCTGATAGCCATACCGTAGTTGACAACGGGGACTCCGGCTGCCGAAGCAAGCTGCAGCCTGCGGAGCACTTCCCGGCGGTTGAGCATACACCCGCCGCAGTGAAGCACAAGTTTGAACTCCGAAAGATTTTCCGGAAAATCGTGTCCGGAACAAATGGTGAATTCCAATTTTCCCTGAACCTTTTTTTCCAGCATATTGGGGATTTTCACCCGGCCGATATCATCGTCGGCAGCGTGATGTGTACACCCCTCGGCAATAAGGACTTTATCCCCCGGGTGCAATTGACAGATGGTCTGAGCTCCTTTGCTGAAAAGCTCAAGATCCCCTTTGATCCGGGAAAGAAGAATGGAAAAGGTCGTACAAGGTATACCCAAGGGCGTTTCTCTCACCATAACATCCACCACCTGAGAGTCGCAAATCACCAGTGCAGGAGGATTTTTCATATTGTCAAGAGTCGCCTTGTAATCAGAAGTCTTACAAACCACCGCCGTACAGTTGGAATCCAGAATTTCACGCAACGCCTGCACCTGGGGCAGAATCAACCGCCCTTTGGGAGCCTGAATATCAATGGGAACGATCATCACCACCGTCCCCCCGGGAGCGACCAGATCACCCACCATAGGGGGCGGAGTGACAAACTCCTCGGGCACAACTGACAAAAGCAAAGGTGTCAGCTGCTGCAATATATCTTCTCTGGCCGTTGTAAGAGCACTGACGATCAAGGGTTCATTGCCGCATTTTTCTTTGATAAGAGCCGTAAAATCAGCATCCGGGATCTTTTCATCACATTTGTTCACCACCGGAATCACCGGAATCTTGCGTTCTTCAGCAAGAGCAAGGAGTTCTTCCTCGCTTTTCCCCCATTTCCCGGCGACAGTCACCAGCAGAAGGATATCCGCCCGGTCAAGGGTTTTGATACTTCTGCCGCTCCGGGCTGTTCCCAGTTCCGTTGTATCGTCGAGCCCTGCGGTATCCAAAAAAAGGACAGGTCCCAGAGGACGCAGTTCCATTGCTTTTCTGACCACGTCAGTTGTGGTCCCCGGCAGGGGGGAGGTAATGGAAATATCCTGTCCGGAAAGTTTATTCAGCAATGTTGATTTACCGGAATTGACAGCTCCGGCAAGCACGATCTGCAAATGAAGTGACTGAGGTGTATTCTGCATAAGCCTTGCCTTTCAGCGGTAGCGGAAATTGTTTAAGGCGGCATATCTTGCCGTTACTGCTCCGAGAATCGGGAAAAAAATCAGTTTGAAAATAATAAACGCTCCGAAAGGCAGTTTTTCAATTCCTCCGGCGATACAGACCAGATAGAACCCCAACGCACACACCGCCCCTCCCAAAAGAGCAAAGACCAGACCGATCCCGGCAAATGAGCGGGGCAGCAGTTCAAGAATGATGCCGCCGCTGTTCCCCAGAGGATGATCTTCCAGGCGGAACCAGGGATTTTTCCTCAAGCCCGTCCGGAACACAAATGAACTTCCCCACGCCACAATAAAAGTAATACAGATTACTGTGAGCACACTGTCAGTAAGGGCGTGTTCAAAAGAAAGCCCCGCGCAGCGCAGATTGGTCAGAAACGAAACAAGAGGAGAACACACGGCACTGCCCATAGCGGCGCCGCGTATCTGTGAAGCGGTAAAGGTTCTGATAAAAGGATCCATAATACTCATAATATACTACTGAAACAGGAACAAGTCAAACGCTCCACGGCTGCAAAGTGGGACTAAAAGAGCTTTTTGATGCAAAATACACTTTGCAGAGGAGTTTTTGATTTGACAAATCGCTTTTTTTGCGTTATATTTACCCAAAGCAGTTTTACTTGTTCTTTCAATGGAGGTATATTTATGGAAATCGATCTGCTTCTCGACACTCTTGAAGAAAATATGATGAAAACCGAAGAGTCTTTGAAGACCGCTTTCAGTGCTCTGCGTACCGGTAAGGCTTCCCCTGCCCTGGTGGAAAATATCACCGTCGATTACTACGGTGCTCCCACCCGTATCCGCGATATGGCCAACATCACCACTCCCGAACCCCGCCTGCTGGTGATCCAGCCCTGGGATGCCAGTGCTGTGAGCAAGGTCGAAAAAGCTCTGATCGCTTCTTCCATCGGCATCACCCCTGTCAGCGACGGCAAGACCCTCAAGCTGCCCATTCCTGAACTGAGTCAGGATCGCCGTCAGGCTTTGAGCAAACAGGCCAAAGCTGACACCGAAGAAGCCAAAGTCGCTCTGCGCAATATCCGCCGCGACGGCAACGAAGCTGCCAAAAAAGCTGAAAAGAATGGCGAACTTACTGAAGACGAACTCAAGAAAATGCTGGACGATATCCAGAAACTCACTGACCGTTATATCGCCACTCTTGAAAAAATGCTGGCAGAAAAAGACAAAGATCTGATGACTGTCTGATATGGCATTTCAAAAGAAAATCAACGCCGGAAACAACAACTTCCGGCGTTTTTTTATCACGGCACTGCTGCTGATTTCCGGAGCAGCCTTTCTGCTGCGTATGGGAGTTGCCCTGGAATTTTCCGCCATCAACGGCGGAAACAACAATATGCTGACCCCCCCGACGGTTTCAGATTTGCACACCTATATCAAGCTGGGACAGGAAATTGCCCGTGGAACTTTTCCGCAGGAATTTTATTATCAGCCCTTTTACTATGCCGTCTTTCTGCCTGTCATCTATTTATGTTCTAATTTTTCCATTTGGGCGGTGGTCACAATTCAAGCACTGCTCGGGGGAGCGACCGCATTTCTGGCAGGATTGACGGGAAAAGAACTTTTCGGCAGAACAGCAGGCTTGATCGCTGCTCTTTTGACTGCCGTTTCAACGCCGCTGCTTCTTTATGCCCCCTTTCATCAAAATGAAACGCTCCAGTGTTTCAATCTGACACTGCTTTTTTTCCTGCTTTTGAAAGCCTTGCGCAAACAGACCTTTTTCCTCTGGGGCAGCGTGGGTTTTATGGCGGGGATCGCCACTTTGACCAGAGGAAATATACTGCTTTTCACTCCTTTGCTGCTCCTTGCCCTGTGGCTGAGTTCACATATTTCTGTCAAAAAAAGAGCGGCTCTGACCTGCCTTGCAGCAGGAATGTTTCTGCTTGTACAACTGCCCTTCATTATTTACAACACCCGGGCCAAAGGAACTTTGACCGGCCCCAGCACCGCTGCCAATGCAGTGCTGGCTCTGGGCAATACCCCTGAATCCCCCCCCGGAGGACGGAATGCCCATTTACCCGCAGGCCCGATGGAATATCCCCAAAGTTTTCACGATTTTATGGCCAGAGCCGCCAAAGGGATTTCTGTTCCCCGTCAGATGGCGGAATGGATGTGCCGGGAACCGGGAGCTTTCTTTGAACTTCAATTCAGGAAACTGCTGCTTTTCTGGGACGGCAGGGAACTGCCCAACAATGTTTCTTTCTACGGTGAAGGGAAACACTCTCTGCTGCTGCAGGGACTTTTGCCGGGACGTTCCCATTTTCTCCTGGCTTGTGCTCTCGGGGGAATGTTTCTTTTTGCCGGAGCTTTTTTTCGCAAGTACCTGAAACGGCGTGCTTATCTTTACGGCTTTGTCCTTATTTACTGGGGAGCAATTGCGGTGTTTTACATTCTTTCCCGCTTCCGGGCTCCCATACTTCCTCTGGCGGCGGTCTTTGCCGGAGCTTTTTTAAGTGCTCTTTTCATCCGATGGAAAAAGTGGGAACGGCAGCAGAAATTGCTGGCTCTTTTCTGTGCTGCAACAGGAATTTTTCTCACAGTGGGAGCTTATGATTACTATGCAGACAACCTTGAACCTGCCATAATGCGTTTATGCCGTCCCCAAGGAACTTTTGTGCAGAACGGAGTTCTCGACAATGGCCCCTTTACCTGTGGTGCGTGGACTCCGGCAGAACTTAAAAGCGGTACAAAAATCAGTAAAGAGTTTGCCGTTCAAAAAGAATCCGGCAAGGTCAAGTGGCAGCTTTTCTCTCCGGGTGGCACACTGATTTTCACAGTCAACGGCAAAGAAACAAGCCGGGAACTCCCGGCAAACGGCAATACTTTTGTTGAATTTGAAGCTCCGGAAAAGTTTGAAATAGAAATTATTTCAGCCCCCGAAAACACTTTTGCCGTTTATGACCTGAGAAGAAATTACAGCCGTTCTTCCCTTGACGGGAAAAAGCTCCCCGGCGAATGGGTTATGCGTTTTTCTTTCTGAAACGGCTCAAAACTTCTGAAATTTCACGGCTCCCTGTGACAAAAGAGCAAACAAGGTAAATCACTCCGAACAGCCCCCCTACTGCCGCCAATGCAGCAATGTCAGCAAACCGTCCGGAACCGTGATAGAAACGGTCAAGAAGCAGCTTGACACTCACTCCCGCCGCAGCGGCGGCAAAGAGTGCCCGGATCAGAGAAAGTCCCGTCTTTTTAAGGTCGATCCCCACACCGGCCTTTTTCAAAAAGAAAGCCAGCAATATGCAATGGATTCCTGAAGAACAGCTCGTTGCCAGTGCGATTCCTCCCTGTGCCAGACATTTGATCAGAGCAAGACTTAAAATTACATTGGCAGCAATGGCAGTCAAAGAAGCAAAAAGCGGTGTCCGCATATCCTTTCTGGCAAAAAAGGCGGGCAGAATGATTTTCAACGCACAGAAAAACGGAATACCGCATCCGTAAAAAATGGCGACCTGACGGGCGGCATCCAGATCGTTCATCGTATACCGCCCCCCCAGACAGATGACCTTTAACAGCAGTTCGTGAAAGAAAATCACCCCGGCTCCCAGCGGAATGGTGCAAAACCACAACTGCCGCAAACCGTTATTCATATCCTGCCGCAGTTCTTCCAGATCCCCGGCGGCGGCCGAGGCGGTCATACGGGCCATAATGACCTGTCCCATAGCCACTCCGAACATACCGATAGGCAGATCAATCAACCGTTCAACGTATGTCAACGCAGAGACCCCCTGTTCATTGACCCAGTGGGCAAGGTTACGATCCAGAAAAAAGCTCGCCTGCACAGCGGCACCGCCGATAATTCCGGGCAGAGCCACATTGTAAAGTTTTTTCAAAACCCCCGTATGCTGACGCCAGGAAGAAAAATCAGGGCTGAAATTGACTATTTTCAGCTGAATGACCATTAAGACGAACTGCACAATACCGGAAATAAGAAAGAGCAGACTTAACACAACAAGAAAACGCTTCAATTCCGGTAAAGTACTGTCCGCCTTACTGTACCAGCCCCATAACAATCCCCCGACAAGAAAAATATTCATCGAAAGAGAATAAAAAGCGGGCAGAATAAAACAGCGTGCATAATTCAGTACCGCCGTCATCACTCCTGTCAGACAAATAAAAATGGTATAGGGCATCAGCAACGGAGTCAAGATGAAAACCAATCGCCAGCGATCCCCCTCCTCACCGGTGCCGGTCAGACAATTGCCGAGAATAAGAGCGATCAGAGAACAGAGAATAACAATGCCCCCAAGCAGAGCCCCCAGACAGGGAAAGACCACTGCCAATGCTCCTTTTACGCTTTCCCGGCCGTATTTGGTGTCAAGTTCGGCAACAATGGGCATCAGGGCATTTCCCAGGGCCCCTTCCCCGAAAAGGCGGCGGAGCACATTGGGGAAAGTAAAGGCAAAGTGCCACGCCGAAGCCACAGCACCGCCCCCCAGAACTTCTGCTTCCAGACGCACCCGGAACAAGCCGAGTATACGGCTGATGAGGATAGCTCCTGAAACGCCGCAGACTTTCCCCATTATGCCTTTAGATGAATTTTTCATCGGCACTCCGATTCCTTATCTTCAGAGGGCAGGAAATTTTTGACCAGCATATCCAGTTCACCAAGCGACTTGCTGTCATATTTGGAGCTCCCCGGATTTAAGAAAATCAGCATATCGGGATCAAGGCCTTTGGCACGTGTTTCAGAACAGCGTTTCAACGCTCCGGGGGTCAGAATATTGCCCACACTGGCATCGTAACAGATCCGGCGGCAGAAATCATTGAGCCGGAAGGTCTGCAGGGCCTGATTGATACTTTCAGGAGCATTGGGTTCGTGAGGATGAAGTTCAAGCAGCAGTTCAATACGGGGACACAAAAGTTCCCGGCGGAACTGCAATATTTTTTCCCAGCCGTCGAAGATACCGCCTCCCGGCACCCGGCACACCAGACACATCGTCTGATCGAAGGGATGGATCACTCCGGCACAGCGGCGCAGAAAACGGCTCAGTTTTTCCCGGTATTCCTCTTTAGCTGCAGCTTGAAACAGATCAAAAGCAACAGAAAATCTTTTCACCCCATATTCAGCAGCCTTGGCACAGCGTTCATAAAAATGCAGTTCCAGTTCTGAACGCAGCTTGCAGTTTTCCTCAGGAATAAGTGCCGCAAGGTCAGGAGCAATAAAATCCCTGCCGCAAAGCAGTGTCCCGTTTTTATTCAGCAACCTTAATTTCTGCAAAGCCTGAGTGCTGCCGAATACATCTCCTGTGAATTCCACAGCTTTGAGCGAAAGAGGCAGCTTGGCCGGCAATGAAAGAAACTGCTCCGTTGAAACAGCAGATATGCCGTAGCGGACACTCATAAAAGACCCGCCTCTCTGAGGGCGTTCCAGCTTGCTTTTTTACCGGGATCCCCCCCTTGCAGCAAACTCAGCTGACGACGCAAATATTTGGCAATAACATCGGTTTCCAGATTGACCAGTTCTCCGGGATGACGCTCTTTGAGTGCCGTGGCACTCAAGGTCTGAGGAATCAGACGCACTGCGAAGTAATCCTCTCCCAGTCCCGCAACGGTCAGAGAAACTCCGTCAATGGTAATGGAGCCTTTCATAGCGATCTCAGGAGCAAGTTCAGCAGGCATTTCAACGGAAAATTCAAAATCCCCATCCGGCAGGTGTTTGAGTCCCCTCACCCGGGCGGCAGCATCCACGTGGCCCTGGACGATATGCCCTCCCATCCGGCCGCCTGCCGCCATAGCCCGTTCAAGATTGACCTTGCCGCCGGTACCGACGGCACCAAGATTGGTACGGCGCAAAGTTTCGGACAAGGTAAAAAATTCAATACATCCGTCATCAAAAAAACGTTCAGCAGTCAGGCAGCATCCGTTGACGGCAATACTTTCGCCGATGACCGGAGCGTCAAAAGGATGTCCCGGCCGGACAAGGATCCGGTTGGAATGCATACGCAGTATAACGCCGGTCTGTTCAACTAATCCGGTAAACATATTTTTTACTCCTGTGTATATCCTGAAATGGCAATATCCGAACCGTAAGAAGTGACCTTGACCCGATGCAGCTTCAATGCATCAGCCAGAGTTCCGGGGTGATTTCCTCCAAGAACAGGGAAACTGTCCCTGCCGCCAAGCAGAATGGGGGCAATATGGAACTCCACATAATCAACGATGCCGGATTTCAATACGTTATCGGCCAGCTCTCCGCCGCCTTCGACCAGCAGAACCATACAATTTTCCTGTCCCAGACGGCTCATCAGGGAGTGCCACTCCCCGGTTGAAGCGGGAGCGACCCGTTCCACATTGCCGTCGGGGAAATATGCTTCCACATCTCCGTCACTCATCGAGTTTGAAACAATAATTCTGCGGGGCTGAGGAGTCCAATCCTCCGGCTCTCTCACTGTGAGTCCGGGGGAATCAGCTTTCAAAGTGCCGCCCCCGACCATAATGGCATCCGAAAGACGCCGGAGCTGCTGCACCCGGCTGCGGGCTTCAACACCGGTGATCCATTTGGAAAGCCCGTCAGGATTGGCGATCTTGCCGTCAAGGGTCATCGCCATTTTAAGGATAACAAAAGGTTTTCCCGTTGAGATATACTTGAAAAAGGGACGGTTCAGTTCGATGCACTCATCCTGACAGACGCCGACCACGCAAGAGATCCCGGCTTTTTCAAGGATCTCAATGCCTTTGCCTGCGTGTTTCGGATTGGGATCAAGGGCACCTGTCACCACTTTGGCAATACCGTTGTCGATAATCAGCTGCGTACAAGGAGGAGTTCTGCCTGTGGTACAACAGGGTTCAAGGGTCACATAAATGGTGCAGTTTTTGCAGCTTCCGTAATGACGCAAAGCATCCTGTACGGCATTGACTTCTGCGTGAGCTTCACCGGCCCGGACGTGATAACCTCTGCCGATGATTTTTTTATCGGGAGAAACAACGACTGCCCCCACCATCGGATTGGGGTTGGTATGTCCCCACCCCAGCTTTGCAAGGGCCAGAGCCTCCTGCATACAGGCTGTGTCAAAGTTTTCCATATTTTACGCTTTGACCTCAAACAGGGCTTCTGCATAAAATTCGGGATCAAAATACTGCAATTCTCCGGGCTGTTCCCCGAGTCCCACATAGAATGTGGGCAATTCAAATTCTTCGTGGAGTGCCACAGCCATTCCGCCCCGTCCGGTACCGTCAAGTTTGGTCAGCACAAGGCCGGTAACGCCGGCACTTTTAATAAATTCCCGGGCTTGATTGACCACATTGGCTCCCAGAGAAGAATCAACGGTGAGCCACACTTCGTGAGGTGCTCCGGGCAGGACTTTGCTGATGGAACGGCGGATTTTTTCAAGTTCAGACATCAGGTCTTTCTGATTATGCTGTCTGCCGGCGGTATCAATAAGCAGAAAATCCGCCTGACGGGCCACTGCGGCACTGGTGGCATCAAAGGCGACACTGGCGGGATCAGCACCGTGAACGGCGGAAACGATTTGAGCTCCGGTACGTTCACTCCACAACTGCAGCTGTTCCACAGCCGCGGCCCGGAAGGTATCACAAGCTCCCAAGACCACTTTGCGTTTATCTTCATTGACCAGTTTCCAGGCAAGTTTTCCGATTGAAGTGGTTTTGCCGCTGCCGTTGACACCGACCATCAATATAACAGTGGGAGCATTTTCGGCACGATTGATTTCACGTTTATTGCGGCTGAGGATATCAATAACCTTCTTTTTCAGTTCTGTCACCAGATCGGCGTCGGTGGCGATATGTCCGGTTTCGTACTGTTCTTTAAGATTCTTTACAATATCTCCTGCAGCCTTAACGCCGAAGTCAGCAGAAATAAGCATCATTTCCAACTCGTCAAAGTCGCTTGTCTTATAAGACTTTGTTCCGGTGAAGATCCCGGAAATGGCCCGGGTGAATTTGGTGGCACTTTTTTCAAGTCCCTTTTTGAAAACAGAAAATATTGAACCCATAACTAAAGTAAAACCGCTTCTTTTATGTTGACTTTTTTCCCCGCAGGGAGGACTCAGTATAATATACACGGATTTGCTTGAAATTTCAACTCCGGAATTGTATATTATATTCCATAATTATGAGGTTTTGCATTATGCTGGAAAATATTGTCATCAAAGGTGCTTCACAGCACAATCTGAAAAATATCAATGTCACATTGCCCCGGAACAAACTCATCGTCATAACAGGACTTTCAGGTTCCGGAAAATCCTCTCTTGCTTTTGACACATTGTATGCAGAGGGACAGCGGCGTTATGTGGAAAGTCTTTCAGCGTATGCCCGGCAGTTTCTCGACCGTATGCAGAAACCCAAAGTGGAACATATTGAAGGCCTTTCCCCTGCTATTGCCATTGAACAGCGTACCGCAGGAGCCAATCCCCGGTCGACCGTTGCCACAGTCACAGAAATCTACGATTATCTGCGTCTGCTCTACGCTCACGCCGGAACTCCTCACTGTCCTCAATGCGGAGCAGTGCTGGAATCCCAGTCTGCTCAGGTCATTGTCGAAAAATTACAAGCTCTGGAACCGGGGATGCGTCTGCAGCTCCTCGCCCCTGTCGTTGACGGCAGAAAAGGTGAACACAAAGATGTTATGGAAAAGATCCTGCAGGACGGTTTCGTCCGTGCAAGAGTTGACGGTGAAATACTTTCTCTTGAAGATGACGGAATTCCCCGGCTTGATAAGAATATCCGTCACTCCATTGCCGCCGTCATCGACCGTCTGGTGACCGGAAAAGTTGATTCTTCCCGGCTGACCGACTCAGTGGAAACAGCCTTGCGCTGCGGCAGCGGCGTGATGATCGCCCTGCTTCAGAAACCCGGAGAAAAAGAAAGTTCTGAAATCACTTTTTGCGAAAAACTTGCCTGTCTCAAATGCGGCATTTCCTTCGGTGAACTTCAACCCCGGAACTTCTCTTTCAACTCCCCCTACGGAGCCTGCGAATGCTGCAACGGATTGGGCATTGAACAGTATATGGATCCTGTTAAAGTGATTCCTGATCCAGCTCTTTCCATCCGCAAAGGGGCCATTCCCGGCTGGCGCAGAGGGCCTCAGCACCTTATCATCTACTACAATATGCTTCTGAGAAAATTCTCAGAGGTCCTCAACTGTCCCGATATGCTGACGACACCTTTTCAGGATCTTCCTGAAAATGTCCGGCACTTTCTGCTCTACGGCAGCGACGGGAAAGATGTGGAATTTGACATCACCATCAACCGCCGCCCCTATCATTGGAAAAAACCTTTTGAAGGCATACTGGAAAATCTGCGGCGGCGGCTCAATGAAACCGAATCCGACTCTGTCCGGGAACGGCTCAGCTCCTATTTGAGCCCCCGGGAATGTCCCTGCTGTCACGGCAAAAGATTGAAACCCGTCAGCCTTGCCGTCAAGGTCTGCGGAAAATCCATTGCTGATTTCTGTGCGCTTCCGGTAACAGAGGCTTTGGAGTTTATTTCAAAAATCTCCCTGACTCCTGAAAAAGAAGCTGTGGCCGCAGAAGTCCTGAGGGAAATTTCAGGACGTCTGAAATTTCTTAAGGATGTGGGACTTGATTATCTGACTCTCGACCGTTCAAGCGGCACTCTTTCAGGCGGTGAAGCCCAGCGGATACGCCTTGCCACTCAGCTGGGGTGCGGTCTTTCAGGCGTGCTTTACATCCTTGACGAACCCTCCATCGGACTTCATCAGAGAGACAATGGGAAACTCCTTGCCACATTGGAACAGCTGCGGGATATGGGAAACACTGTGGTCGTTGTCGAACACGACCTTGAAACCATTGAACGGGCCGACTATGTGGTTGATCTGGGCCCCGGTGCAGGAGAGTGCGGCGGCAGGATCGTCGCCGCAGGAAAACCTGACGAACTGGGGGATTTCCGGGAATCCAGCACTGCCGATTTCCTTTCCGGCCGCAGAGCCATTACCGTGCCCGAAAAACGGCTCCCCGGCAACGGCAGGGAAGTGGTCATCAAAAAGGCCTCGCTCCACAATTTGAAAAATGTCACAGCAAGAATCCCTCTCGGCTGTTTTACCTGTGTCACCGGAGTTTCCGGTTCCGGGAAATCCTCCCTCATCAACGGCACCCTTGTTCCGGCTTTGAACCGGCACTTCAACATCGGCGATGCGATCCCCGGCCCCAACGCAGGCATTGAAGGATTGGAATTTATCGACAAAGCCATTGTGATCGACCAGAGCCCCATCGGCAGGACTCCCCGTTCCAATCCGGCCACCTATACAGGTGCCTTTGATCTGATCCGTCAACTTTTTGCCACCCTTCCTGAAGCTAAATTGCGGGGATACGATCAGGGCAGATTCAGTTTCAATGTCAAAGGGGGACGGTGTGAGGAGTGCCACGGAGACGGTATTCTCAAGATAGAGATGCAGTTCCTTTCAGATGTTTATGTGGAGTGTTCCCATTGCGGCGGCAGACGGTTCAATTCAGAGACCCTCAATGTCAAATTCAAAGGACATTCCATTGCCGATCTGCTTGAAATGACTGTTGCTGAAGCGGCAGAACTTTTTGCTCCATTCAAACGCATTGCCCGGAAACTGGACGTGCTCAATGAAGTGGGGCTGGGCTATATCAAACTGGGGCAGCCAGCCACCACTCTTTCAGGCGGTGAAGCCCAGAGGATCAAACTTGCCACTGAACTGGCCCGTATTCCCCGGGGACACACCCTTTATATTCTGGACGAACCCACCACCGGGCTTCATCTGGCAGACATCGACCAGCTGCTGAAAGTCCTTTTCAAACTCCGGGATATGGGAAACAGCGTCATTGTCATTGAACACAATCTGGATGTGATAAAAATGGCAGACCATATTATTGATATGGGTCCTGAAGGGGGGATCAACGGCGGCACTGTCATCGGAACCGGAACGCCTGAAATACTGACTCGCAACAAAAAATCCATTACCGGGCAGTTTCTCAAGCCCTATTTGAAATTATGATCGTCCGTGTTGTCACAGAACTTTCCCTTGACCGGGGATTTGATTATCTGGTCCCCCCTGAGCTTGAAGAAAAAATCAGGGTGGGTTCAGCTGTTACAGTTCCTTTCGGCAGAACTTTGCGTGAAGGGGTGGTGCTTTCCATTCCAGAAAGTTCCCCCTACCCTTTTTCAAAGCTGAAACCCATTGCCGGACTCTGCACCACCCGGGCGGATATTCCTGAAAAACTTATTGAACTGGGATTATGGATCGCTGAATATTACTGCTGTTCCCAGGAACACGCTATCCGGACTCTGCTTCCGGCAGCAGTCCGCAGCGGCAAGATCCGTCCCAAAACACGCAAACTCTTTACCATTGCCAAAACGGCTGAAGCTGAAAAAATCATCGTTGAAAGTGCCGAAAAAAACTCTCTGCGTTCCCGGGCACTTATCCTGCGGGAGCTGCGTTCAGCAGGCACGATGTCAATGGATGCTTTGAAAAATGTCCCCAACTTCAGTGCTTCAAGTCTTAACACATTACTGAAAAACGAGATTATTTCTGTTGAAGAAGAAATTGTCCGGGCCGATATTTTCGGTGATGCCGTCATATTGCCCTCTCAACCCCTGCCCCCCACACCGGATCAGAAAAAAGCCCTTGACCTTTTTGATGATATGTGCTGCGGCAAAACATCTTCCAAGGTGATGCTGCTCCACGGAGTTACCAACAGCGGCAAGACAGAAGTCTACCTGCAATGTATCGCAAAAGTCCTTGAACAGGGCAAAAGTGCCATTGTGCTGGTGCCTGAAATTTCACTTACCCCCCAGACCTTGCGCCGTTTCCGTGCCCGTTTCGGAGATGATATGAGCGTGCTCCACAGCCGCCTTTCAGAAAGAGAACGTTACGACGAGTGGAACCGGATCAACGAGGGAAAAGTCCGCATTGCCATCGGTGCCCGTTCTGCCCTGTTCGCCCCTTTCCGCAATCTGGGCCTCATTGTGGTGGATGAAGAACACGAATCCACCTACAAGCAATCTGAATCCCCCCGTTATATGGCCCGGGATGTGGCAGTAATGCGGGGAAAATTTGAAGATGCCTGTGTTATCCTCGGTTCAGCCACCCCCTCTGCCGAATCTATGTTCAACGCCAAAAACGGAAAATTTCTGCTGGCAAAGATGAATTCCCAGGCCAACGACAATGCCGCCCCCCTGATGCGTCTGGTGGACCTGCGGCTGGAAAACCCGGAAGACGGCAATCCTCTTTTTTCCAAACCTCTTATTGAAGCTGTCCGCGACCGTATCGCCCGGGGAGAACAAAGTATTCTTTTCCTCAATCTGCGGGGGTATGCCCGGGTTATGGTGTGCAAAGAGTGTTCTTATGAAGCCTGGTGTCCGGAGTGTTCTGTCCATTACACCTATTCAAAGTCCCGGCAGACTTTGAGCTGTCATTTGTGCGGCAATGTGATCCCGGCCCCTGAAAGCTGTCCCCAGTGTTCCTCGCCGACAGTCCGTTTCGACGGTGCGGGGACTGAAAAAATCGAAAGTATCGCCCGTGCAGTTTTCAAAGGAGCCCGCATTGCCCGTATGGACTCGGATTTAATGCGTTCAGCCAACGATTACGAAGCGGTACTTGAAAAATTCCGCAGGGGAGAACTGGATATCCTCATCGGCACCCAGATGATCGCCAAAGGGCTCCACTTCCCAAATGTCACTCTGGTGGGGATCTTAATGGCGGATCTGGGACTTTCCTCCCCTGACTTCCGGGCTCCGGAAAGGACATTTCAGCTTATCACTCAGGTGGCAGGCAGAGCGGGCCGCGGAGAACTCCGGGGAGAGGTCTATCTGCAGACACGAAAACCTGACAATGAAACGATCCTTCACTCAATGAATCTGGATTTTTCCGCCTTCAGCACCTATGACCTTGAGTTCCGTGAACTTTTCCGTTATCCGCCTTTTTCCCGGCTCATTGCGGTCTGGTTCAAGGGAAGTGAAGAAGAAAAGCTGGCTGAATATGCTGCGGATTTCCTCGAAAAACTCCGCCCCTATGCTCACGAAAAAATCAAGCTGGCAGGTCCGGCTCCGGCTCCCATTGCCCGGATCAAAGGAAAGTTCCGCTATATGCTGACGATCCGGGGCGAAGGACTCAAACTTATCCGTCAGGCCTTGAAGGTGCTGACTTTTCACAGAAAACATCCGGGGGATATTGAAGTTGCCATTGATGTGGATCCCCAGTCCCTTTTATAATACTTTGTTCCGTAGTGAAAGGAAATTTCAAAAATGCAATCTCAACTTGAAGCATACGCCGATTTGATCGTCCAAAAAGGAGTCAACCCCGATAAAGGTCAGGAAGTTCTGGTCATTGCCGGTCTCGATCAGCCCGATTTTGTCCGGATGACAGTCAAAAAACTGTATGAACAGGGAGCGTCCAAAGTGGTGGTCTCGTGGGAAGATATGCCCCTTGCCAAACTGGATCAGATCTACCGCAGCGAAGAATCTCTTTCCTCTCTTGCTGAATGGGAACTTGCAAAATGGAAGTGGCGGGCAGACGCTCTGCCCGCACTCCTCTGGCTGGATTCAGATGATCCCGACGGTATGGAAGGCATAGATCAGGGCAAACGCGCCCGGAGTCAGGCGGCAAGATTTCCTCTTATCAAACCTTTCAGAGAAGCTATGGAAAACCGTCATCAGTGGTGCATTGCAGGTGTCCCCGGTATTCCGTGGGCAAAAAAGGTCTTCCCCGGTGTCCCTGAAAAAGAAGCTGTGGAAAAACTCTGGTATGCCATTCTCAAAGCCTCCCGCGCTCTGGGAGATCCCATTGCCAACTGGGAAGAACACAACAAAACTGTCCACGAGCGGGCGGCAAAACTCAATGCTTATCACTTTACAGCACTGGAATATAAAAGTTCCAACGGCACAGATTTCCGGGTGGGCCTTATGGAACAGGGAATTTTTGCAGGCGGCAGTGAAACCGACCTGAGCGGACGGGTATTCAATCCCAATATTCCCTCTGAAGAAATTTTCACTTCCCCCAAAAAAGGCGAAGCTGAAGGTCTGGTCGTCAGTTCAAAACCTCTTTCCTGGCAGGGCTCTCTCATTGAAAACTTTTCCATCCGCTTTGAAAATGGCAAAGCCGTGGAAGTCCACGCTCAAAAGGGACAGGATGCCCTCGAAAAGATGATTTCTATGGATGAAACAGCCCCCTACCTGGGTGAATGTGCCCTGATCGATCACCGTTCCCCTATCAGCGATATGGGGATCCTCTTTTACAACACGCTCTATGACGAAAACGCCAGCTGCCACCTGGCTTTGGGCAGAGGATTTGACGTCTGTGTCGCTGATTATGAAAAATATACCCGTGAAGAACTTAAAGCAATGGGAGTCAACGACAGTATGATCCACGTCGATTTTATGATCGGCACACCCGATCTCAATATTGACGGCATTACCGCTGACGGTAAAAAAATCCCCGTATTCCGCAACGGAAGCTGGGTCTTTTGAAAAGGCTTTAAGTCAGTATAAAGAGTTTTGGAGAATTGAGGCGGGGAAAACGCTTTTAAGATAAATTTCGTTTTCCCCTTTTGCAGCACTTTGGCAGCAGTTCCGCTCTCTTATTTGACACCGGCCATTTTTTCCAGCAGTGCACCGATCTGAAGGTGGAGCTTTTCGTAAGCTGCTGGATCATTGTTGATGATAAGGCGGACTTCGTCGTTGGCGGATCTGCTGTTGAGGGAAGCTGCCTGTTTCAGAAGTTTTTTACCTTCAGCGGCAAGTTTGGGGGCCTTCTTGTTCAACCGTTTGCATTCCCGTTCAAGGAGTGCGCAGTATTCATAATCTTCAATGCCTTCACGGGTATTTTCCATACGCAGAGTGCTCAAAGGACCTTTGGGTGAAGGAACGACCCAGGAAGCGCAGCGGTCTTCATCCCAGCCGGTATTACCGGATTCTGCCCAGCAGTTGATGACCCACTGGTAGACATAGGTGATCTTGTCGTTCCACAGATAATTATAATAGCCGCGGACTTTGACCAGTTCGCCGTTGTCACGGTAGACAGGGGGATTGTAAAGAGAGAATTCTCCGCCTTTGGATTTGATGGCTTTGATCTCACGCAGCCCGATGGAGCTGCCGGCATTCCAGAAGTTGATATAGCCGTTGTTTTCGGCACGGAAATTTCCGGCGTAGGTGTAACGCCATTCAGGAGCCACCTGACGCAGCAGTCGTATTGTTTCGTTGATGATCTCATAGCTGTCTTCATAAGGCTCATCAAAGAGGTCCATAATGACACGGTCGCTGATCTTGAGCTGCTGGAGATGCTTGCGGAAGTCCTTGGCAAAGCTCACCAACTTGTTTTTCCACAGGGGAGTCATAACATCTTTGGCTTCACCAAAAAGATTTTTACGCAGTTTGTGTCCGTACCCCAGCATAAAACAGCGGGCAATGATAAGGGGCTGTTTGTAAACTTCGGTATAAAGTTTGACCGACTTGTCAAAGGCAGTATAGTCCGCCTTGATCAGATTGCCTTTGGCATCAAAGGTAACTTTGACACCGGCAAGCCACCTGCCGCCTCCCCGGGCGTCAATGACCATTTTTTCGATTTTGGCATACTGTTCTTTGTATTTGGCCTTGTCAAAGCCGTGCTTCCGCCACCAGAAGTCGTGAGCGGCGGTCAGAGTACGTTTTTCAATGGAAAAATTGCGGACGGTCAGCTTGACAGGCACCGCAGCCAGAAGTTTTTTACCGCTGAAAAGTTTGATGTCGCCTTTGAAAATTCCGGGCTTGGCATTGACAGGAACGGAAAACTTCACATAAAGAGTTCCGGTTCTGCCGGGGGCGAGATCAAAGCTCTTTTCTTCCAGAAGCACGTCGGGATGTTCCCCCCGGATGCCGGTCGCGTGGTCACGTTTGGTCAGCTGAACCGGGAAGGCTTCGGCTTTGACGGCGGTGAATCCGGAAAATTTCCAGGTAATGTTTTTGATCGCTTTGCTGCTGCGTAAAGCAAGGTTAAAGCCTTCTCCCTCACCCCGGGCTGCAAAAAGTTCAACTTGAGAAGCCTTCTTTTTGGGGGGCAGTGCACTTGCGTAGACCTTTTGACTGCTCAGATCGCTCCAGAGTGAAAACTCTTTGGTGTTTTTCAAAAGGACGCCGGTATCATAGCTTTGGGGCAGAGCGTAAAGTTTCTGCATTCCGGCAACAAAACGGGGAACAAGATCTTTGTTCAGCCGGGCCGGATCACCGGTAAAGGGGAGCACCTTGAACCAGGCATCAAGAAAACTGTTGTTTTCATCGCCGCAGAAAAAAGTCGGTGACACATTGCAATAAACTGAAGGTGACGATTCTCTGCCCATACCCACGCGGAGGGGCAGACGGGATTTTTCAGGCATCTGCATCATTACGGCTCCCACATCCTTTTTGCGGTCATAGGAGCAGACAAAGGTCTGATCGGTATACTGACTTCTGCGGTAGTTGCCCCGGGTATAGAATTTTTTTGTGGCAGGATCAATGAAAGGATTTGACAGTTTTTCCATAGATGTGACAACTTTGCCCTGTTTTACTCTGGAAACCAGAGTCCAGTATTCATTGGTGACAGGGAAACTTGTGGAAAACAGATTGAGCCAGTTGATAAGGTTCTGTCCCCGGATCTCAAGACGGACCTGCACCTCAAGGGCCGGAGAATTCCCCCGCAGCGTGAAGTTGCGGATCAAAGTCATATTTTTGCCCTCTCCCCGGGTATACAGGGTCAGGGCATCGCCTTTGCGTACGATCTTATGGGTACGGGGGGCCATCTTGTAGCGGTCATTGGGTTTTGTTTCCCAGTACCATTTGTCTCCGGGCATATTATAGGTCAGGCCGAAACCTTTGAGCCAAAAAGTGCGCCCCTGATATTTAGATTCAAGCAGATGATAAAATTTGCCTTTATCAAACTTATATTCGGCACCGTTGTTGCGCAGAAAAATAAAATTACCTTTTTCTTCAGCAGAGGGGGCCGCAGAGAGTGCGAATGCAGCAAGAAAAGCCAGCAGTGTAAGAAATATTCTTTTCATATATTTTCCTTTCTGTCAAAGTTGGAAAGATGAATTGTAGGGACCGTAAAAATATTTATTCAGTGAGTGCAGATAGAAATAGACATCATTGGTGCTGACGTGACCGTCAACGTGCAGAAAGTTTGCTTTGTTGTTGTGGCGGAACCAGACACCTTTTTCAATACCGTTGGCACCGGGGGCACTGGTGCTCCAGAAGGGATAACAGTTCTGGTCAAGGATCACACTGTAAAGAGAAGGATGATAATTGTCTGCGATGTAAATCTTTTTGGAAGGCGTTGAAACGTGATCCACTTTCAAGGCAAATCCCTTGGGCTGAAGCGACGGACCATAACCGCTGTCAAAGCAGAAACTTGAAAAATAGGTGTTGTATCCATAGCTGTAACAAGCGACTTTCTGACGGCCGAACCAGGTGTCTGAAGGACAGTAATAAACGCCGGAATCCTTCATAGATTGTGATTTCCAGTTCTTGATCTTTTCAGCATTTACTCCCGTATAGGGTTCCATAGCGGAACGCCACTGCAGTTTCATATAAGGAGCTGAAAAGAATCCGCTGTAGTCATTGGCATACATAACGACAGCTGTACCGATCGTTTTGAGATTATTGACGCAAGTGGTGCTTTTGGCCCGTTCCCGGGCCTGCTGCAAGGCAGGAAGAAGCATTGCAGCAAGAATGGCAATGATCGCTATAACGACCAGCAATTCGATCAGAGTGAAGTTTTTTTTCATTTTACTTGTCTTTCCAGTAGTAATGTTTTATTGACAAACTTTAAGAATACGGTTATATTATAACATAAAAAGGCTCCTTTTGCAAGAGGAATTGTATGAAAAAAATCGTCATAAACGTAGATAAAACCGTCACGGAATCCCCCCGTATCGTTGAAACAGCAGGGGTTTGGCGCAGTGAACGCACGCCGGACTGTTACGACCTTTGGGGGGGAGATGAGCCCAATGTGCTTCTGAATAAAATCTACTACTGGCCTTATCCGGCAGGCAAATCCCTGCCTCTGTGGCCCTATTACTTCATTGAAAACCGCCGCTGTGACCGGCAGTGGTACCGGCATTTCAATATGGGGTGTCTTGCTGTGACACTGATTCTTGAGGGGCAAATCGAATATGCCGAAGACCATAAATGCACGACTGTCGGCCCGGGGGAAGTTATGCTCCAGATCCCCGGCTATTCAGGGCGGATGATCAATGCTGATGACAGCCCCTCTCACAAACTGGTGCTGCTTTTCACCGGGTGGGGCAGAACTCTCTTTCCTGCGGCTGCAGGTTATGATACCAGTTCTCTGATCGTGCTCAACAACAGTTCTGTCATTGAGAAAAAAATGCGGAATATCGGCAAGCTGATCAAACAGAAAAGAGAAAGTGATACCTTGCTTCTGGCTGAAAAAGGTTACGAATTGTGGCTGGAACTGCTGGAACAGAAGACGAAAAGTGTTCTGCCCGAAAGTTTGGAAAGGATCTGCCGTTTTATAGAACGTAAAAACTTTATGGTCGATGACGTTCAGCAGCTCGCCCGAGAAAACGGCGTTTCACATTCCACTTTGCTGCGGCTCTTCAGAGAGTATTTCAATACGACGCCTCACGCTTATTTGCTTGAAAAGCGTTTGTTGTACAGTACTGTCTGGCTCCGGGCCGGGTACAATGTCAAAGAGACGGCACGGCAATGCGGTTTTGCGGATGCCGCTCACTTTTCACGGGTTTTCAAAAAAAGGTTCGGTTTTCCACCTGCTGAGTACAGTGAAACGGAGTGATATTTCCGGAGAAATTCAATTTATTCCAAAACAAATGAAAGGATTTTTATTTTATGAAAAACATTCAAAGCCGTTTCCTTGAATACGTGTCTTTTGATACTCAGTCAGACGGGAACTCCCAAACTTATCCTTCAACAGCCAAACAGTTCAAACTGGCGGAATTTCTCAGGGACGAACTGACCTCTCTGGGGATTAAAGACGTGACTCTGACCGATAAGTGTTACGTCTACGCAAAACTGCCCGCATCTCCCGGATTGGAAAATGTGCCGGGCGTGGGTTTTATCGCCCATATGGACACTTCTGATGCAGCATCCGGAGCCGATGTAAAAGTTCAAATTATTCATAACTGGGACGGTTCTCCCATTGTTCTGGGAACAAGCGGCCTCTCTGTCACTCCCGGAAAATCTCTTAAAGGACACACCATCATTACCACTGACGGAACCACCTTGCTGGGAGCTGATGACAAAGCAGGCATCGCCATTATTGTGACTGCCCTTGAAAAGATACTCAATGAAAAAATCCCTCACGGGCCTTTGGCTGTCGCCTTTACTCCGGATGAGGAAATCGGGGGAGGAACCGAATTTTTTGATGTGGACTTTTTCGGAGTTCCTTACGCCTACACAGTGGACGGAGGTGCTCCCGAATTGATCGAAAGTGAAAATTTCAATGCTGCCGGAGCCGATATCATATTCAAAGGTTTTTCCACTCATCCGGGAAGTTCAAAAAATGTGATGATCAATGCCCAAAAAGTTGCAATGGAATTTGATTCTATGCTTCCTGCCTGGGAAGTTCCTGCTCACACAGAACATAGAGAGGGCTTTTATCACCTGACCCACAGCTGCGGCAATGTGAGCAGTGCAGAACTTCATTACATTCTGCGGGATCACGATGCGGAGCTGTTTGAAAAACGCAAAAAAACGATTCTCAATATTGCGGAATATCTCAATGGCAAGTACGGAGCAAACACCGTAACCGTCACCATCAAAGAACAGTACCGCAATATGGCAGAAATTATTGCCAGATATCCCTTTCTTGTTGAAGATGCTCAAAAAGCAATTGAAAAAGCCGGCCTGGTTCCCCGTATGTCCCCCATTCGCGGAGGTACCGACGGAGCCAGGCTCAGCTTTATGGGATTACCCTGTCCCAATTTGGGATATGGCGGCTACCGCGCCCACGGGGAAACGGAATACGCTGACGTGCAGGGAATGGAAAGTGTGGTCAAGATACTGCTCAACATCATTGCCGCCTTTACCGGAAAATAATTACGTTTCATCGTAACAGATCACTGCAATACGCAAGAAGGGAAATCCGCTTTCTGCAATCAGGATCGGTTCTCATTTCAAGAGCAGCACCACACTGGAACTGCCTTTCTTGAAATTAACTTTGATTCCCCTCATAAGTTCTGCTCCGGTGTATGTCCCCGGCACGATCCGGGGCGTATCATCGGGATTGACTTCACAGACGGTATACAGCCGTTTTTTCTCCAATCCGGCCCCTTTGATAAGTGCTTTTTCCGTATCAGAATAACGTTTGAATCCGAAAAGCACCGCCCGGGAACCGTCTTTGGCAGCAAAGGTCAATTCAGTCACATCGGACTTATGGGGGGCCCGTCCCCGGTAAAGATCCCCTTGATGAATGATCTCCCGGATCTCTTTGAAAGCTGCGACACCTTTTCTGATGATCTCAACATCTTCAGGAGCAATGGCGGAAGGATCCAGTTCCACCCCCATACGGCTGCTCATTGCCACATCACAGCGGAATTTGTATTCTGAAGGAAATTCTGAGAGCTTGCTCACGTGAGAAGCCTGTGACAGCGCAGGGAAAAAGTGTCCGCTGCCATACTGAATGGGAATACGGTGATGCCCCTGAGAATTGTCACTGCACCAGAATTCATCAAAGTAATACATCGTTCCCACATCGGCCCGGCCGCCTCCTGAAGCACAGCACTGAAAAATAACTTCAGGAAATTCCTTGCGCAAACGTTCCATAACTCTCAAAAATGCCCGGTTGTGCAAATCGGACAAGCCCCGTTTTTCACTGCCGGGGAAAGTTGATCCCTGATTGGTGCCCCGGGAGTTGTGATCCCATTTGATATAGGAAATCTGAGGATAATTTTTCAGGATATTTGCAACACTTTCATAAACAAAGTTTTCAACTTCAGGCCGTGAAAGATCCAGCATAAGCTGGGTTCTTCCCCTGCCGCAGCGCAGCTCCCTTCCGGGTATGGCAAGGACCCAGTCGGGATGAGCATTGTAAAGATTGCTCAATGTGTTGACCATTTCAGGTTCCACCCACAAACCGAATTTCATTCCCGCCTTGAAACATTCATTGATGCAGTGTTCGAGCCCCTTGGGCAATTTGGCTGTATTGACCTGCCAATCCCCCAGTCCGTGGGAATTATCTCTGCCATATTCACCGTTGCCGAACCAGCCGTCATCAAGAACAAACATCTCTATACCGAGATTTGCGGCATTACGGATAAGTTCTTCCAGCTTCTGACTGTCAAATTCAAACACCAGTCCTTCCCAGCTGTTGAGCACGATGTGGCGCGTTTTTGTCCCGTTATGCAGACCGCCCCAATAACGGAAATAATCGTGGAAGTTCCTTGAAACCTGGCCCTTGCCCCTGTCTGAAAGAGAAAGCAGCACAAAGGGAGAAACATATTCCTCTCCGGGAGGAAGCTCCACCGGTTCTTCCTGAGCTCCGGCACTGAAAAAGATCCTGTCGGACTGAGCGTAGTTGACCTTGTACTGCCAGTTTCCGTCCCAGCCCAGAGCGGCTCCCAGAACGGTTCCGGATTCCTCTTTGGCTTCTCCGTCAAAACTGATGTAACACCCGGGGAATATTTCCTGACTGTTATGGCTCAATGCACTGTGCTGATTCAAGGTCGTTCCGTGGGCAAGAGGTTTTTCTTCGGGAGCCATATGTTCATAGAACTGCGAACCCCGGAAGGTGGTCAGATAGGGATCCCGGCTGGGAGGAAATACTGCATTGACCGCATCCCGGGCGAGCAGAGTCACCTTTTCACTGCCGGTGTTGACGATCCTGGTGAAACACCTGAAAACATCGCACTCAAAAAAAGCGGTAATATGCTGTTCCACGGTGATCGCAGCTGCCTCATCACGCAAAGTAATGACAGTTTCTTCAACCCCGGGAGCTTTGCGGGTCTGCTCCATACTCTGAAACAGCAGTTCTGAAGCTCTGCTTTCCACAGCTCCGTGGATCAACTGGATATTCCAGGGAAGATTGTACAATTCAGGGTCGGCATATCTGCCGGGAGCGGTCCTGTAAAGATCCATTGCCTCCAGTTCCGGGATTCCCTCTTTGCTGCGTAAAAGCATACCGTGCTGTTTGAAGCATTTGCCGACTTCCGGTTCTGCGGGGAATGTCCATACGATATTTCCGGTTTCAACAGTTTTGCAGGGGAACCAGGCCGCAGGTTTTTGCCCGGTGTAGGTAAATTCAAATTCAAGCAGATCTTGAGTCACAAATCCTGAAGCATCTTTTCCGCAATCCCATTCGACGCGGATTTTTTCACGTCCTGTCAGATCAAAAGTAAATTTCCGCGGCGGTTCACCATATTTGATTTCTCTTTCTTTTCCGATAAGAGTATTGGTGCTCAAATCAACGATTCTGAAAACAGCTGATTCAGCTTTGGATTCATCATCGACGCCGATAACGACAGTCAATTTCCGGACACAACCGTGGAGATCCCACCCGGAGCGTCCGTTACAACGCAGCCCCACACCGGAACGGTAGACCTTACCCGCAATAACAAAAGGTTTGCGGCGAAATGTCTGATTTCTCCGCGCGGGATCCACATCTTGACAAAAAAAGTAAACCGGTATCCGGTCAAGTTTCAGACTGCGGACATTCATAGAAATAAAAACTCCTGTCAATTAGAATATTACTGGTATTTTCCATACTATAATACCGAAAAGAAAGAAAAAAAAGTCTTTTTTGTGCTTTTTTGTATATTTTTATCTCAAATTATTTTTCAGTACTTATTTTTATTTATTTTTTCAATAATACGCTCCTGTTTTTCACAGCAGAGCCATAAGATGTCCCTGGCGCGTGGTATATTAGCAGCAGACACCATAAAAAAACAAGGAGAAAAAAATGCTTGCAGTACTTATTACTATGCCGATACTGTTTTTTGTTTTTTACTTTCTCTGTGCAGTAAAAGAAGAAAATTTGCATCTTGTCATACAAGGTTTTTTTCAGGCTCTTGTGCTCTATGTAACAGGAATCATTCTGATTGCCTGTCTCAAGATGAACAATCTGCCGGAAATGTGGCTGACGCTGCCCATAGCACTGGCTGTTTCACAGCTGGTCCTTACCGCTGTCAACCGGAAATGGGGCAAAAAGTCATTGACTGCCAATCAATATTGGAAATGCGGCATAAGATTTTCAACTTGGTCTTTTCTTATGAGCTCCATTCTTTATGCCATTCGTTAAAAATAAGCTTTGTTCCCGACAAAGGTCGGTAAAAGAGGTTGAAAAGGAAAAACTGCCCATATAGGGATCAGAGCCAAAATAAAAGGGAGGAAAGTTATGAAAAAATTGTTTGCGGCAACTTGCGCCATTCTGATGCTTATTATTTTTCACATCGATCTTTTGTTCTCTTTCGTCTCCGGATCAATCGTCATACTGATGAAAAAAGTGCCCGGGGTCGCCTTCATCCTGATACGCCTGTTTGTTCTTAATTGCTGCCTTTTTTTCCTCAAAGCATCAACTTTGCCTTTCAAACATTTACAGCACAGATAAATCTGCCCATAAAAGGCAAAGCGTTATCTTAAACATTATTTTCATTCCATTTAACAGCACAACTCATTAATGAACAACATATTTCAAACAATTAAGCATCAACTGCCAAACATTATTAAAATGAGAATTAAATTAATTTTCAAAAATAAATTTGAAAATTACCGCACAACATATTAATTTGTTAGTGCAGTCAGGTAAGATCTCTGAGTATGGACGGAACGTTTTTGCCGGAAACTGCAACAAACCGGTCGGGCTCCTCCCCGACCGGTTTTATTTTTGAATGGAATAAACCTTTTCCGGAAAAATCTGTGCTAAAAAGGGATCTTGTTCCCAAGATCAGAATTTGATGATCCCGATACAGTTAAAGAAGGCAAGCAGCACCAGCAGCGGACAAATCCAGCGCAGCGCGACCCCCCAAAGGATTCCGGGGGTGAGAAGATAACGGCGGTCTTTGCCTCCGTCTTTTGCCTTGAATCCGGCAAGGAGCAGCCAGATGCTGTTGTCGAGGAATCCGGAACTGCCTTCCCGAAGCTCCTTGAGAGCGTAACGGCTGCCCCAGACCCAACCCACATAAATGGTGGTGGCAAGGCCCAGCATCGGCAATATCCAGTTGCAGCAGAAACTGTCGAGCATCTCAAAGAAAGAGCCGGGAGCTTTGCCGTACCAGATCTTGCCGACTGCCCGACCGATGGCAGGCAGATTGATCCAGTCTGCCATACTCAAAGCACAGAAAACTCCGAGAACAGAGCACACCAGTACAACCAGCAGAACAGCTGCTTTGCGGCTCATCCTGAATTCTCCCACCAGAATACTTGCCGGAGGTTCGATAAGGCTGATGGCACTGGTCAAAGCAGCAATGGCCAGCATCAGGAAGAAAAGCACATTCCAGATCACCCCCATTCCGCCGGGGATCATATTAAAGGCCGCAGGCAGCACCTTAAAGGTGAGATCAGGCCCGCTGCTGGGGGCAAAACCCATAGCAAAAACAGCAGGAAAAATGGCGATACCGGCCATAACTGCTGCCAGAGTATCCAATCCGATGACTCCCAAAGTGGCTTTGGTGATGTCACTCTTGCGGTCAAGGTAACTGCCGTAGGTCAGCATAATCCCCATACCCAGACTCAGAGTAAAAAAGGCCTGTCCAACGGCGGCAATAACGCTGCCGCCGGTGATTTTTGACACATCAGGCTCAAGGAAAAAGCGTATGCCTTTCATCGCTCCCGGCAGGGTCAGCCCCCGGACGATCAGAACACACATAAGAATGAAAAGCAAAGGCATCAGCACTTTGCTCCAGCGTTCGATTCCCTTCTGGACTCCTGCAAGAGAGATCCCGAGACAAGCTGCCATAAAGGCAAGTTGTCCACCGATAACGATCCATTTCCAGTGACCTGTGGCGTGAAGGATTGGCTGCATAACCTTTTCGGCACCTTCAATGGTTGTAAAGCCGTTGACGCCCCGGATAGAGTCTACAATATAAACTAAAGTCCAGCCGCCGATAACTCCGTAATAGGAAAGAAGGATAATAGGAACAAGCCCACAGAAAAATCCTACGGTTTTCCAGCCGCAAGCCAGAAACAGTGCTCCGATAAGCCCCACAATAAGAGCTCCCGCCGGATTGCCCGTCAGGAGCATAAACAACGCTCCCAAAAGCAGCATCGAGGCGGTGAATACAGTAAAACCGCTTTTGGCAGGAGTCAGGTGAGCAAAGGCCCGCACCGGATTGGCTCCGGCGGCACGTCCGAGAGAGATCTCAGCCATCATCAACGGAACGCCGATCAGCAAAACCACAAGAAAATAGATCAAGACAAAAATGCCGCCGCCGTTGGTTCCTGTCATATAGGGGAAACGCCAGATGTTGCCCAGACCGATGGAAGATCCTGCAGCAGCAAGCAGAAATCCAAGCTGACTTGACCAGTTGTTCTTGTTGTGTTCGTGTTCCATAGAAATATTGACTCCTGAAAGTTGGATAAAAAAACATCTTTCTAATATAGCACTGAAAAGCCTTTTTTTCAAATTGTAAAAGGATATTGCTCAAAGATATATTCAGCTATTTTCCCCGGAATCGAGTAGGAGGCTGTCCATTATTTGGACAGCCGTCCTCTCACACCACCGTACGTGCCGTTCGGCATACGGCGGTTCAGTAACTTGAGTGCAGTTCATTATACCGGATGAAGATATCGTCATAT
>SUWB01000039.1 GCA_015061745.1 Lentisphaerota bacterium
AATAGCCTTGAGAATTTGTAAAATAAGCTATGATTTTCTCCTATCATAACTTACTATACCTCCAACTTTCTGCTCAAACAATAGAAAAAGGCTGTTGCTCACCTTTTTTGAGGTTTTGCAACAGCCCGTTTTTTACCATATACGCTTTCAATTCCTGTATCTTGAGTTATATTAAGTCGAATCAGTCAGTCGGGAGTAAATCATGGGAAAACGTAAAATGGATTCAGATCTTCACCGCATCAAACTTGAAACAGGTACTGTTTACCAGACCAGCAAAGGCGGTAATTACTATTTCCGTTACCAGGTCAAAGGTGAACGCAAATGCGTCAGCTTGAAAACCGCAAATCAGGAAGAAGCCATCCGCAAAGCCAAAGCTCTGCATCCAACCCTTTGGGGCTATTTCCTTCTAATATACTCCTGTACAACAATATTACAACTTCCGACTGGCGGGAAGCAGTTTGAAACAATGAAAAAAACGTCTGCCTTGAATTTCGGCTTCCGGGGATCGCCAATCAGATTTTTTACCTCTTTCGCTCCAACCAACCTTGTAGAGCCATACTTCAGGCTGTGCCGGATCAAAGAAATAATAGGATTCTTCACGCAAACAGAGTTCCCGGCCGGCTTCAAAGGTTTCCATATAAACATAGACAGCAGGAAGCCCTTTGAAGTTGCCCGATTCTATTTTCAGTTCGGTAAGTTTGATTTTTGAACCGTGAACAGGACGATAAGTTGATTCCAGATATTTTTGCATTACTTTTATGTCCGGCTTTTGAATATAGTGCCGCTGTTTTTCCGCAACAGCAACAACTGTATAAAGTTTTTCTGCCTGAGTCCGTTTTGAAATCCAGAGAGCTCTGTTTACACTATTTTGTTTCCTCGGAATGAAAAAATTATCCTTTTCATCCCAATCAAAACCGAAAGTACTGTAATGGATCTCTTTATGTATCGGACTGCGGGCACTGATACAAGGAACGCCGTTGTAATTTCTGAGCGGAACGATATTATCCCCTACTCTCAGCACCGGATCGAAACACCCGCAAAGAAAGCACAATGCTGTTACTGCAAAAAAATTTCTGATATACATTTTATTTCCCTTCATAGAAAATAAGTGGGGCAATTACTTTTTACCGGGGACAATACGCACTTTCATTCCGATCGCCCGGGCGGCGGCAGCTCCGGTAAAGGGATCTTTCACTTCGCCCCTTTGCAATGCCGCTTCAATATAGTAACGGACAAGATGATGCTGTTTGGCAAGAGAATTGACAGACCACTCTGCCGCCATAGCAATCAGACCGTTAAAAAGTCTGCGGCGGTCCTTGCTCGTCGGCGTGTTGAGCTTTTTGAAATCCGGTATGGAAATGGAATTTTTACCCAATGCCAATGCATTGACGATTTTCATAAGGGGCTCACGGGTCCCCCGGATAAAAAATTCCGCCCAACAGATATCCAGATGCCACGGGGCTGATACTTTTTTTACCTCAAAGGGATTCCGGGGCACAATCCGGGCGATTTGCTGTTTTTCTGCGGCAGATAACCTTTGAGCTGTTTTCTCTGAAAGAAAATTCAAGATGATCCCCCCATACATTTTTTGTTCTTTATCCTTGAGCTTTGCCACTTCTCCGGCAAAGGCGTCGATGCATTGCGGATTTTCTTTCAGAGCAAAATAGAAAAGAGCCAACTGAGGCAGCGGATTGAAATTCCTTTTCTCTCTTTTTTTCTGAGCCGGGATTTTTTTCAGATAAGCCCGGAAGGCGGGCAGGATATTTTCCGGTCTTGGAGCACGATAATAGTTTCCCAAGTTTTTCAATGCTTCATCTTCCGATGCAGCGGGAACACTTTTGACATACTCCACCTGGGCAGAAGACTTGGCTGTGACACCGGAATTCTTATCCGTCAGTTCCACTTCAAAACGGTGCAATCCTCTGGCATCCTGCGGCTCAACAGTAACGCTCAGGTGTTGAGGCAAAAGAAAAACGCCCCGGGTGCCGCCTTGCATTTTTAAGGATTGTTCTTTCAGGAGGATAACATCTTTTTTTCCCCGGGGAGCACAAGTCGTGATCTTGCCGTTCAAAAGAACAGCTCCTTGTTTTACGGCTGCTCCTGAAAAAACGATTTCAACGAAAAAACGTTCACCGGAAACGACTTTGGCAACTTGAGGAAACACAGGAGGACGTCCGGACAGAATATACCGGAACTGGTCTCCGATATTGACTGCTTTGGTCAGAATGACTTTTACCGAAAATTCCGGTACTTTTGCGGCAAAAACAGAAAATGCAAAAAACAGCAGTACAACCGTAAACAGTTTTTTCATATCTATCATCCTCCTGATTAAGATATTGATACTGTATATAATCTACACGTACTCCACTGTAAATACAAGCGGCTGCCATTATTTTCTCAAGCTTTTCTTTACTGCAGTTGTAAAAAAAGGCAAAAGGAAGTATATTATCATTAACATACATATCTGTTAAACAATAATCAAGGAGCATAGATTTATGAATTATTATGGTGAACAACGACAGGCCCTCAGAGCCAACCTTCATACCCATTCCACATTGTCAGACGGCAGATTGGCCCCCGAACAGGTCATTGCAGCCTATGCCGCAGAAGGATACGATGTTCTGGCGATGACCGATCATCATCAGGTCAATGATGTGACCCAGTGGGACAATCACGGAATGATCGTCATTCAGGGAGCAGAACTTCACCCTCTGTTGAGTCCCGACCGCTGCAAATGGCATCTGGTTGCATTGAATTTGCCGCTGGATTTCAAATGCCTGCGTCCCTTTGAAACAGGAGAAACAGCTCAGGAAGTCATTGATGCCGTCGCCGCCGCAGGGGGACTTACTTCTGTTGCACATCCCCACTGGTGTGGTTTCAGTTCCGAAGACATAAAAGACCTTAAAAATTATTTTGCACTGGAAGTCTACAACACCGAATGTAAATATTACGGCCGAGCTTACAGTGAACAAACCTGGGATGAACTGCTTTTAAAAGGCAAAAAAGTTTCCGCCATTGCCGTAGATGATATGCACCGGAGCTGTTCTCTTTTCGGCGGCTGGACTGTTGTTTGTGCCAAAGAACGTACTCTTGAAGCAGTGTTGGATGCTTTGAAAAAAGGTGAATTCTATGCCACACAGGGGCCGGAATTCCACACACTCACCTGGGAAAACGGCAAGGCTTACGCTGAATTTTCAGAGGCCGTCAAATGTTCTCTTGTGCTCAAACAAAGCGGAAAATGTCTTATCATCCCCGGACAGGATGCCCCCGGAACCTCCGCCGAATGCGATCTGAGCAATCTCTGTGCCGCCGGCGGCTATGCCAGGTGGCTCATCACCGATGCAAAAGGCCGTTCAGCCTGGAGTAATCCAATCTATTTCTGAACCGATCAAAAATGGAAAAACGGCTCAAGGGGAATATTCTTAAAACTGCCATTTTTATGTTGGCAGCAGCATTGATCGTACTTCTTTTCGTTCCGTCAATGCTTCTGCCGATCAAAAGCAGTCCCCTTGTACCGTTTATTCTGTTGCTTTTCTACTTTGCCGGATGCTTTTTTGTCCTTATATGGGGCAGCACACAAGTTATTTGGCTTCTGCCTTGTTCAAAAGGTTTCAGAGCCCTCATTTTCTTTGCCTGGCTGCTCCTTTATCCGGCATTATGTCTGCTGTGGTACCTTCTGTTCAGTGTGGTTTTCTTCTGGTTGTTCCACACTCATTGAACAAAATTCCCCCTTTTTGACAGGTTGCGCCAACTGCGTATGCGGCTGTGTCAAAGACGGGAATCGCTGCTTAAAACAGCTTTGCCATCCAACTCAGAAAGTTCTGCTGCAAAACAGAATTTCATCGTACCATAGGCATCAAGCGTGTTCATCTGTGACGCCTTGCCCTGAGCAAAAAGTTCCAATACAGCCAAATCCTGCCCGTAAACATTATGGAAATATTCCTGATCTGCCTCAGGCTGAAAGGTCACCGTTTCCACAATGCGGCTTTGCAAAGTTTCGGGGGCATCAGAGTATTTCCAACGCCGGATGCGGCGGCGGAAGACATCGGTTTCGATAGCCCCGTCAGTTCCGCAGATGTGGTACGAAAGAGCGTGTCCGTCATCGGATTGTTTTTCAAGCATTTCACGCTTTTCATCAGGATCCCAGGTTTCACCGATGGCCATAATGAAATTCAAAACACCGACCTTTCCCCCGGGAAATGAGGTCATAATCTGGTGATTGTCGTGGTGATTGCAAAAGGGAACCACTTTGGGAGAAGCCAGAGCGTAAACACTTTCAAAATCAGCGTTAAAGAAAAAACGCTGCAAATCAAGGTAATGTGACAATTTTTCCCCGATAAGAAATCCGGGTTCCGGACTGTTGCTGCGCCAGGTGTTTTTACCGTGGGACTCTGCACAGTAATAACGGGTCTGTATATTGACCACCTCTCCGATCAAGCCGGCATCGATCCATTTTTTAGCGATCCGGTAAAGCTCAGAATAACGCAGTTCAAAACCGATTTGACAGAAACTTTTTGTCTCTTTTTCGATCCGGATCATTTCCCGTGCTTCTTCAAGGGTATTTCCCATTGGTTTTTCACAAAGAACAGCCTTGCCGCATTTCATAGCCGCCCCTGCGTGTTCCAGGTGCAGATGATTCGGCGTTGCAACCGTAACAAACCGTACCGACGGATCGTTGAGGATCTGTTCCATAGAAGCACTTTTCAGCCGGGATTCCCCCTGCCAGAGTTTGATCCGCTCCGGATCGGGATCGACCACATAAAGTTCTTTGACATAAGGGGAGGCAAGAGCGGCATCCACGTGGACTTTGCCCATACCGCCCGCACCGATAACTGCGGCGTTGAATCGTTCCATAATTTTATTTCTCTTTTACGTTGATTTTAAGTTCACTTGCAACTCCCGTGGCAGCATCGGTCACAACAGCACGCCAGAGACCGCAGGGGTCATTGAGAGCAAAGGGGATAGTGAATTCACCGGTCCCTGTAACGTTAAGGACTTTGCGGTATTCCATCACATCTTTGCCGCTGGGATCAAAGACACGCAGAGCATAAACCTGGTGGCCTTTGGTGGCGGCGACTTTGATCTTGACCGATTCCCCCTGACGGGCACTTGTTTTGCCGGAAAGTTTGAGTTGGGAAAGTTTTTCAGGCATAACCGTGAAAAAGGCTCCTTCTCCGGGAGTCAAAGTCACGTTGAAACGTTTTCCGTATCCCAGATATTTTCCTGCACGGGTATCATAGAAGTGCCCATCCCGGGGCAGTGTCACTGTGGCTTTGAAGTTGGATTCAGCCATTTTCTTCAAAGTAAATTTGTCGCTGCCGGGGAGAACTTCAGGAAGCATCGTGATATAGAGACGGTCACGGTGTTTGTAGAAATGCTGCATAACACTTTTGGGTGACTCCAGTTTGACTGCCGGTTCGACTCCGGGAAGCAGTTTTTTCAACAGAGTGCGGAATCCGGCTTCCCGGTACTGTTCATATTCCGGTACAAAGTTCAGCATCGCACATTTGCCTTTGACAATGACCAGCGGGAATGTTCCGGCTTTGTAAAGGGCCTTGCCGTCAGCGATACGGATACCCCGGATCGCCTGATTCACGGTAACTCCGGGAACATTGTGTTCTTTGACATTCCTCAAAGAGGTACGCAAACTGCGACGGATTCCGAAAAGATCATCCAATGCAGGTTTGCTGCGCTTGACGCATTTATCATCACAGCTTGCCGGATCATAATCAGCGATCACGATCCCTCCCCGGGCAGCAAAGCTCCGGATCGCAGCAACGACCTTGTCGCTCAAGGCTGAACATTCAGGCAGGATCAGAGCCTTGAATTTGTCAAGTTCGCCGATCTGCTCAGGCGCAATGAAACGATGAGGGATCCCCATATCTTCAAGGGCGTAAGCAAAGCTCATTTCTTTCTTGAAAAAGTCCGCTTTACGCTGTTTCATATAGTTGGCAAGGAAAGATTCGTGAGAGTGGAGTATGGCCACCTGATCGGTGATTTTTTCAGCACGATTGAGAAGTTCGCCCTCTTTTTCACGGATCTCCCAAAGCAGCGGTATCAGAAATTCCCGCAGAGGTGAAAAACGCAAGTCAGGCAGAACAAAGATAGGTTCGTACCAGAATGACAATCCGCGGCAGCCCACAAAAAGAGCATCCCAGATACGGTAACGCAAGTAACCTTCGCCCATAGAGTATCCCAGATAAACCGACAGGAAACGGTTGCGGTTGAAAGATGCTCCGATACGGGGCGTCCCGTAATGGAGAAAACTTGCCTGTTTACTCATATTCCAGATATTCCTGCCGCCGCCGTAGGCCGCAGGACTCACTTCAATACCGCCGGGGCCGATAATGGTTCCCGGATACTGTCTGTTTCCGTCGCGGGCGACCCGGAGCAGACCGTCGGAAAAGGTTTTATCCATAAAGAGCCGGTGTTCCACCCAGGGGGCGGGGCTGTTGTGGAGCATCATTTCTCCGTAGGTCATAGGAATAACATCATCCCAGGTCTTGAAACTGCACCGCCAGCTTTTGTTCAGATCAGCAAGGGATTTGTAACGTTCCTTGAGCCAGAGACGGAATTTTTTCAGGCAGAAGGGACAGTAACACACCTCCACAGGACTTGAGTAGAAGCCGATACTCATCTCATCCCCCAGCAATGCCAGATCACGACAGCCGTACATACGGAAGATCTCAGGGATCTTTGCAACGACTTTGGTCGCAGGATTATTGGTGCAGTTAGGCTTGACAAGGAATTTTTTATCAAGAGTTTTGTAATATTTATCAAGGGAACGTTCAATATAACGGTTGTAGAACGTTGAACTTGAAGCGATCCAGATGGGCCCTGCTGCCAGATTTCCGTACTGCATTGTCCGGACAGCAGTATCGCCGCCGGGAGAAAGCATAACATTGACCCCCATCTGTCTCAGAAGTTCGTAGCGGTAGGGAACAGTATAATCCGGCACATAACCGTTGTTTGTCCACATCGTCACCAGAAAATCATTTTTGACATTGGGCACATCGGGCAGATAAAAAGCCTTTCTGGCCTCTGTCACAACTTTGCCCTGCCGGACAACGGCTGCCCGCAAGATGTGCCGGATCACCCGGGCGTGAATGGGTTGATAAGCAAATTCCGTTCCTTCTGCGGCAAAGAGTTTACGCCCTGTATTGTCAGTGATCTCAACAAGGACTTTGTCATTTTTCTGAAGCCCTGTAACTTTCACTTCGCCGGCGACAGCTTTGCCGCCGGGGAACCAATCCGCCATTTTTATTTCAGTAATGCGCAAAGGAGATTTTTTCACCGTCCGGACAAAACCGAAATCATTGCCGGATTTCAGATGAATATAAAAGGTTCCGTCCCCTGGCAGAGAAAGGGCTATGTTGTTGTTTCCCTGCTTGAAGGAGATTTTCTTTTTACCGATGCTTTCGCTCCAGGCATTGAAGATCTCAACTTCGCCCTGACCGTTTCGGGCGGCATTGAGAAGCAGGGTATCGCCGGAACTTTTCAGAGAGATGATCTCCTTTTTCTCACCCAGCAGTTCCCGCATTGCTTTCAGCACAAAGGCGAATTGATATTCCTGAAAACGGTGGGTCGTGATGTTGAGCTGTTGAACGGCACTTCTGTCACGCATCTTGGGAGCAAGAAAGGCCACTGCCGGATAGTTGAGGATCATCACTTTCCCTTTGCCGTATGTTCCGGCAAAAACCCGGGTCTTGGGCAGCAGCGGAGCACAGGAAAGATCCGCTGAAGCAGTAAACTCCTTTGTGATCTCCTTCAATGCGGCCCTGAGAGAAGCAAGTTCTTTTTCTTTTGTATCGGGATTGATAAGGAGCATAGGAGTTCCCTTTTTGACCCGTTCAAGCAAATCTTTCCGGAATTCAGCAGGGAACTGTCCCCATTTGAGAGGACCGTTGGTATTGCTTCCCAGAACGATCATATCATATTTTTTCCCTCTGACAAACACAGGCAGAAACTTGACACCCAGCTTTTCACCGGTGTAGAGATCCGCCTGAACCCGCCAGGAAAGCTGCCAGTCGTGAGGGAAAATGGTGGGAATATCAGCCACAAAACCGCTGCGCTGTTTAAGTTCAAGGACATCACGCATCCCTATTGCAGGAAGCAGAAAAAGGAACTTTTTATTCCAGGCCTTGTGCCAGCTGAAAGAGGGCGTTTTCACCTTGTCGCTCCATTTGATCTGCCAGTCGTCAGTATTGAAGTCTGAAACGAGCTGTTTGCACTGGGGAGCGAGGGTACGATTCTTCACTTTGTTCAGTTCAAGATCTCCAGCTTTGGCAGTAATGATATAACTTTTTCCTGCTTGCAGGGGGAAATGCACAGAAGTAACCTTTCCGGGAAGAACTGAGATTTTTTTTCCGGCGATTTTTTTGCCGTTGACAAAAATTTCAAGGGGAGCTGAAAATTTACGGAATCCGCTGATCTTCACCTCCAGATTTTTTCCGTCATATTTCAGTTCGCCGCAGCCGGAAGGGGAAGAACCGTCGATGTTCACAAGTTCACGGAAAATACCGATGTCAAAGAAACTTTTAAGCGTGCGGCCGCAATCCACCTTTTCCGGAATGTAGAGAAATTCCAGAGTGTCTAGAGGAAGTTTCGGACGGCAGCACCAGGTGTAACTGTAATCAAAACGTTTGTATTCGGGCATAAGTGCCACGCCGCCGCCTTTGACGCTGCTCATAGCGATCCAGCCGCGGACCGGTTTCACAAGCACTTTATTCGTCTTGTCCGCAGGCGTAAAACGCTTCACTCCGTCAGCAACCATAGCGTGATAAAGATTGGTGACTCCGGGAACTCCCAGAAAAGCGTGGAACCAGTACTGCAAGGTGTGAGAAGTCATACTTTCAGTTTGATTATGGATCTCAAGATCCGTATGGATGACGGATTCGTCCTTTTTCAAAGTCACAGTCCGGGTCACTTTGATAAACTGAAAACTTCCAGTCACCGACTGACTGCGGAGCCGGAGCACCGCCTTTTCAGGAGTATTGACCAAAGTGTCGATATCGTAACGGATGTTGCTGTGTTCAAAGCCCCGGAACATAAAGAAATCTTTACAGCCGGTATCGCAAGTCAGATTCTTGCCGGAACTCTTATCTGTCAGAAGCACCAAACGTCCCCCCAGAGTGGAAAACCCCGCCTTTATAAGAGAGTTTTCAAGGACGATCGTTCTGTGTCCGTTGGAATCTTCGGGAAGTTTTTTAATGGAAACTGAAGCAGAAACGCTCAATGCAGCAGCTGCAAACAAAAACAAAAGCAAATTTTTCATACAAAGGCCTTTTTTACTTTTTGACAGCGTCAGCTGCGGGGAACTGTTCAAGTTTCATATCGTCGATAAGCAGTTCCGCTTCGCCGGTAACGTGGATAACAGGAATAAAAGTATATGAGGTGATGGGAGTTCCTTTGGCCTTCAAGGCGGGGAAAGAATCAGAGAATTCCAACTTCACCCATTTGTCAGGAGAATCAACAGACACAACTTTGCCCCAACCGATGGTACGCAGAAATTTTCCGGTCCCGCCCTGATAGAGAATACGCATCATCTTGAGTTTTCCTGTACCTCTTGCGTACAGAGTGAGCTTTACTTTGTCTTTGAGAGCCACTGGAAATGATTTCAGATAACGGACATTGGCAACAGATTTTTCCCCTTCCTGTTCTACAAAGAAAGCAAATTTTCCGGAACGCACTTCGGTGGGTTCTTTGGTCAGACGCACGGAAGTTTCTTTGGAAAAAGGTGTCTTGTACCAGAACCGGGGCCACAGGATCCCATTCTTGTCAGCGGTAGCGTTTTCAAAGTTGCCGTTAAAAGAGATTTCAGCGGCGAAACTTCCGGCACACATCAGCAGTATCGTATAAAGAAGTGTTTTTTTCATTTCATTTATTCCTTGTTTATATGTTTCTGTCGTAGATCCAACTGTTTTCGTCATAAAAAAGTTTTGAAGTCAGAGAGCTTCCTGTATGTCCGTCTGTATAAAGGACATTTCTGGTAGGGGAGTTGTTGTGAACGACTTGAGCGTGATTGTCGCGCAGGCTGTTTTTCACAAGACACTCATTACTGCCGGAAAAGAGAGTGGAAGATGCACTCCAGTAGTCAAGAGTTGTCCAGTATGTGGCAGCTTTTTTGATACGGCTGAGTTTACGCGTTCCGGCGAAAACATTGCTGCTGCTGGTGGTGTCGTAGCGCAAGCCGTTGAGTTTGTTGGTCCCGTAAGCTTTGAAAGAGTAGCTTTGAGGGTACAACTGAGTTCTTTTCACCAAATCCGAAGGACAGTAAAACACCGATCCACCGCCGTTTTTAGGAGTATTGAAACGATTAACGGAAGAATATCCCAGATAAGGAGCTATATCCTGAGCTATACCGCCATAGTATGTATAAGTACCATATTTCCAGGAATTCTTGCCATACATCCAAAACCCCTGATTGTCATCAGTGTAACTGCTTATGGCAAAGCCGAAATTCTTGAGATTGGCGGAACAACGGGAACTTTTGCTCCGTTCTCTTGCCTGCTGCAGAGCAGGCAAAAGCATAGCGGCCAAGATAGCGATAATCGCTATAACGACAAGGAGTTCGATCAGGGTGAAGCTTGAGAGCTTTACCCGCCGGACAGCAGATGAAAAACGGTGTTTCATAACTTCTCCATACTGTTTTCTTTTTGAATTGTTTTTATATCAGGAAAACTTTTTCTTTGAATATAAACCGATGAAAAATCCATACAGTCAGCTGTTTTGACTCCCTGCAGCGTGTCAAGAAGCATCCGGGCCGCCACTTCTCCCATCTTTTCCATACGGTTGTCCACAGTAGACAGGAAAGGCGTTTCATAGAACTGGCCCATTGATTCCATATTGTCAAAACCGATGAGATAAAAATCTTTTCCGGCAACCTGACCGGTCGTTTCCTCAAGGGCATCTCTGACGCCCAGTGCCAGCAAATCAGAAGAACACCAGAAAATCTTAAATTTTTTCAGATAATCAATCTGTTTGAGGGCTGCCTGCCGGGCCAGATAACGTGTTTCCGGAAATTCCTTACCGGACTCCAGAAGCAGCAAAGGAATTTTCACGCCTGCCGGAGCACATTCCTGAGCCGTTTCGTATCTTGAAGAAACATTGGGTTGCGAACAAAAAAGGACTCTGTCATACAACCCGACAGGAATGTTTTTCCAAATTTTCTCAAAGGCGGGGCGGATGTTTCTCCGCAGAATCAGTGCGTGAGGGATACTTTGTTGTTTTTCCAGCATCAGAACCGGGGCTTTGCACCGGGAAATAACTTCAGCCACATTTTCTGTGACCAGAGAGTTGCCTAAGATATAGGCATCAGCCACGTTGGAACGCAGAAAATTGATGATCTGTTCTTCTCCGTCAGGGTGAGCTCCCAGAAGCAGAAGATTATAGTTGTTCTTTTGCAGCTCAAAGGTCACTCCCTGAAGAAAGCAGCCAAAGATCCGGTTGCCGCAGTCGCTGGCCGGACTGCCGGAAATAAACCCCACCTTATAGCTTTTACCCGTCACAAAGGAACGTGCCGCCGCATCGGGACGGAAATCCGCTGAATCGCACACAGCCAGTATTTTTTCCCGGGTAGACGGTTTGACCCGATCCGCATAGCGGGGATCAAGAGCCCGTGATACCGTCGCCGTGGAAAGCCCCGTCAACCGGGCTACTTCTTTAATGGAAAGCATAAAAAACCTCAAAAATGTAAACATTTACATTATCATTAAAATACAATACCACCGTTTTTTCTATTTGTCAAGGGGGGAACACAAATTTTCTGAAAAATATCCCCAGTGTAACAATTATCCAAGCAGCTGCACGTTCATTTTCAAATCAAAAAGAGCGGAACTTAATTATCATTGTCTGCGTATTCGGGCATATCGGCGATGAAAATATTGAGGGAACGCTCCCCAAAGCACCTTTCCCTCATTTCCTTAAAGTTTCCACACAGCTTCAAAGATAACGATCTGCAAGATCAAGGTAATGAGCCCAGTCCTGCGGAGTCTGCTCGTGTTCTCCGGTACGGCAGTGAAAACTGATATCTCCTGAAATATTCACATCAGGCAGCGGCATTTCATCCGCAGGAAGCCCCTGAGAGCCGAAAAGTTTGTAAACTTCAGAAGCTGCTTTGCAGGCAAGGAACTCCCCTTTCGGGTCGGCGACCAGATCTTCCGTTGCTGTGGCAACAGCGAGCGGACGGGGCGCGATCATAGCCAGCAGTTCGTGTTGATCTATGGGCAGATCTTCTTCACGCCAGATGAATTTTTCAGTTTCATTCATAAACCAGTTGGGATAGCCGATATCCAGATGAGCTTGAAAATGCTGGGAAAGATTTTCCCCGAATTTACGGCGGTGCAATGCTCCGCCGCCGCATCCGGAACAGTTGGAAATCACCATCTTGAAACGTTCATCAATGGCCCCTGCCCACAAGGAGGTTTTCCCCAGCCGGGAGTGACCGTGAACAGCCACACGGCTTCCGTCGATATCAGGATCACTTTCCAAATAGTCAAGGATCCGGCTCAATCCCCAGGCCCACGCCCCGATGACAGAATATTTGACACCTGTGGGATCACCTTTCTCTGTATCGCAAAAAAGTTTCATAACACTGTCCGGAGCTCCTCCGGCCCGGTCGGGAAAAATATCGTGATAGCAGCACGTTGCCGTAGCATACCCCCGTTCCACCAGAGTTTCCGGGACAAAACGGCTGTGCTGGACAGAGCGTTCAGGCTTCACCAATTTTCCGGGGAAACGGAATCCTGTGGGAGTGACATCCGGATCCACAGTGGTGTTATGATTGCCTGTAAAATTCAGCCCGGCAAAGGCGGGCACAGGACCGGAACGCTCTGCAGGAATGTAGATCAGCACAATAAAGGAGTGCTCTCTGCCGTCTGCCATAGCAGCGGTGATCTTGACTTCCTTTCTGACTGCCTTCCCGTCTAAAGCCTTTCGGGGAGGAGCAATGAGGGAAAATTCCAATTTATCCGGCCGGGGCAGAATTTCTCCATATTCATACTTTTTCAGCAGTTTGAGAATTTCTCCGCGTTGAAAGCAGCTCCACTGAACAGCAGAAACGATTTTCTCCCCGGAAAAATCTCTCAGAGGATCCGGCAGAGTGTATGCTGCAGCATCACACTCCTCAATCGAATAATATCCTGCTTTTTTCATTGTCAATATTCTTTCTCTATATTTCAAAAAGAGTTTATTTCAATTACGCTTGCTTTCCTTTAAAAAGTCCACTTCTTACTTTGCGGACTTTTTGCGGCAGGCGGAAACGCTTTCAACGGTCACATTGCCGCCGGGCTGCCGGAGATAAAGTGACAATGTAAGATATGCGGCACCTTTCTGCACCCGGTGGGAGGGAGTGAAAGTATGACGGATCTCCATTGTTTGTTGTTTCAAATTTTTCCAGGGCGTGCCGTCATTTTCGACCCACATTCCGGCATTGTTGCGCCATTGCGCAGCAATGGAAACAGCTCCTTTGCCGCGCAGGCGGAAGGTCACTTCCAGTTTTTCATCAGGTTCGACCCAAATCTTTTTGGTGCAATAAAGGCTGCCTATTTGTTTGATATTCCCTGAAATCCGGATCGTGTTGCCATTTTTACCGGGCAGCAGCTGCATATCAACTCTACCGTTTTTCCAGAAGAGGGGCCTTTTCTTTTGATCCAGCTCCTTAAAATTGCCGTTGAGCTCTATTTTCTTTTCCGCAGCACGCTTGCCGAAACGGACACCCCCAAAACCTTTGATATCAGAAAATGCTCCGGAAAGAGGAATGTACCAGGCATAAAGTTCTTTCGCCCCCGGCGTACTGAACGCGATCTGCATCTGCAAACGCATACCGGGTTCCAAAACTCTGCCGAAACTGGCAAAAGGAATCGTCAGTTGAGAATACCACACGCCATCTTTGATCTTGTCCTGATGACTCCAGGCGGTATTCCATCGTTTGTTGTAAAGGCCATTGGCATAGATCAGAGTATCAAAAGCACTTCCACGAAGCGCAGTAAAAGCGAACTGTCGCCTGCGGTCACCGTCGGCAATAAAAACTTCCCAAATGCTGTTGTCCCATAATTTCAGATCATCCCGTTCAAGTTTCCGATGAGTCAATATGCCAATGGGAGCTTCAAATTTCATCAGCAAAGCCTTTTCCGTATAGCCGATGCGGAAATTGGCGGCAATGTTTTTATTTCCTGACTTCATCGGATGCAGTTTCAGTCTGGGAGCATTCTCCCAGGCGGGATCATCAAGATCCCGGACTTTGACAGCAGTTGTTTCAGGAACATTCAGCCGCAGAAGTTTCGGATCACTGCCAAAGGCTCCCCCGAAAACCCCAGCCATATAGCCCCCTTTCCGCAGCATTTCACGTCCGGTATACACAAAGCCGTCAGCGATTTTTCCCCGCTTGTCAAGGGGTAAAGAGTCGATAAAAGCATTGCGTTTTTCCAAAGCATCGGCCAGGAGTTTTCTGTTGGCATTAGAGTTGTTCAAGTCCATTGCCTTTATGGCATTGCAGACAGCGGCAGAAAGTTTCAGATATTCAAACTCAACTTTCAGCCTTAGGAGCATCTTGTTGCCGGGATCGCAGAGTTTAATACTTTCATCAAAGAGCCGGCACAGCTCTTTCAACACCTTTTCAGGATAACGGTCCTGCCAGAGTTTCAGGGAACTCTGCCGTTTTTTGACACCGTCAACATCGTTGAAGTCCTGTCCATCTTTCAAAGGGAATTTTTCCATTTGCCGGTCGATAATGGAAAAGAAACGGAAAAATCCGGGAGCGGCCTTTTCTCCGAAAGCAAAGCGGCAGTAATCTTTCAAAAGAACTTTTGCATCAGCATCGGGATTTTCCATAAACTTACCCCAGGCATAGAGCCAGGGACCGTTGATCGCATAAGAACAGATATACTGGCAGAGATAAAAAGAACTCACAGGGGTGGTATAAAGAAATTTGATTTCTTTCTGCAGCTTTTTGAAGCTGTCTGCCGGAGAATAACCGCAAGCCAGATAAGGTCCCATATTATAGCCCCAGGCATTCATACCGGTCACATTAAAATGTTTCCATTTTTCCAGCAGATCTTTGCGGGCGGGAGCAATATTGATAAAAGCCCCTTCCCCGGGAAATTTTTTGAAGGTTTTGGGGACACAATGGGTAACACCGTAACAGGCGATCCCCACTTGGATCCCCGGACGGAGCTTTTGCAGTTTTTCCATAATTTCTCTCTGGAAACGCCACATTTTTTCGCCCCAGTCAGAAGTTCCCTGCCAGGCTTTGCAGGGAGCACATTCACACCCCATAAAGCCGTCCTGCTGGCCCAGTTCCACCACAGGATAGCCCAAATCTGCCCGTCTCAAGGCGTCCTGAAATACGATTTTCTGAACATCGGGATTGCTCATACAATACTGGGGCATATCAGCTCTTAAATATCTTTTTCCGTCGATCAGAGCAAAGTATTCAGGATGAGTTTTTGCATATTTGGCAACAGAGATAACCTTGTCGATGTAGTGGACATCGAACCTGTTTCCCGTACCGGTCATAAAGTTGTTGGCAACGGTATAAAGGACACCGCCGTTGTCGCCTGAAAGCACAAAACGGGGCTTACGCCGCATCATAAACTTTTCAGGGACAGTAATTTTATTGCAAGGCAGAGTCCGGACACCGTCATACTCCTGATCGCTGTTCAATTCAGGAGCCACAAAACGGGTATTGAGGAATTTTTCAGCAAAGGTACAGCATCCTTTCAAGCTGCCCAAAGTATAATACAAAAAGCGGTGGATGTTTTGATTTTTCAGGGGAGCCGGATAATCTCTGCCGTAGATATAGATATCTTTTCCTACAGTTTTTATGACATATTCCCAAGGTGCAAGATCTTTACAGGAAAGTCCCGCCTTTTTCAAAGCTCCGGTATTGCCCACAAAAATAGCAGGCTTCCCGGGAATTTTTTTTGTTTCTGTCACAAGGGGGAGTTCAGCACCGGAAGCCTTGCGGACAGCCGTACGGAGAACCTTGCCTCCCAGCGTAACAAAGTGATCAAGCCTTTTGTTGCCGCTGCTTTCCGGGACGACGATCTGATAAGCAGAAGTTTTCCCGTCAGCAATCACAAGTTCAGCAGAAAACAATGCCGCGGAAACTCCGGCGGCAAAAAACAATATAAATACTTTTTTCATCCCGGAATTTCCTTTTTATATTCAGCAGTTTTTCAATGCCACCTATGTTCATTTCCGGCAGAGGGCCAGGGGTTCCAGAAGGCGTTGTAATAGGTGGGATCACCACCGGACCATTTAGCAGGGATCTTGTACTTATTCCGCAGTTCCACGTGGAGATCACCAAAAAGAATCACTGCACCGCCGCTGTGACGGTAGGCAATGGCACGGTTGACGAGGACTCCGGGAAAGGCTTCATAGTTCCAGGCAGCAGTATCACTGGGAGCAAGGTTTTCGGCTTCAACGAAAGGGGCCCAGGAAGAAGGCCGCCGCAAACGGGAATTTTTCACCAGACGGTTATACAGTGAAGCCACCCCGCCATCCTGGGTCATAGCCAGACCGCTGCGGTACAAGGATCCGGTCCCATTGGGAGTAATGACCTCCCGGGGCATTTTCGGACAGGCGTAACGGCAAACAGTTTTCGTTGTTCCGTTCCGGTAGACGCCGAAAATAATTCCGTTTTGATCGACACTGAGGTAATCACACATATTGCCGAAGTCCAGATTACTGTCCCCTGTACGCTTCTTGCTGTTGAAAAAGCAGGAACGGTAAGTCTTGTAAGCAGAGCCGCCATTCCAGTAACCGGGCCAGAAATCGCCATTATCCTGAAGATAAAATCCCAATCCGCTGCCCAGTGTCTTAAAATTGTTCTGACAGGAGACGCCGGCAGCTCTGTCCCGAGCCTGCTGCAAAGCAGGAAGAAGCATTGCAGCCAGAATGGCGATAATAGCAATAACGACCAGCAGTTCGATCAAGGTGAAAGGAGCCGGGGAAGGAAGGGAACCCTTTTTGAAAAAAGGTTCTCCCTTCCTTCCCCGGACCCCATCCATCCTTGCCAAAAACTTTTGGTGGATTGCCGTTTTTGCATTTGCAAAACCGGCAATCCCGCATTGGGCAGAATTGCAATGACAAATATTAAGGCAAGAGGCAAATTTTCGCAAAAAATAAACACATATTTGACAAGTTTTGCTTACCAACAGTTCGATCAGCGTGAACGCTGAAACACATTTCCGGGAACAAGATGTATTTCTCATAAAAAAGCTCCTTTTCTCTGTTTTTCCAACCTTATGTATACCATAGCACATATCCACTTGTTTGTCAATATAAAATCTGCTGTTTTTCTTTCTTTTATTTGAAACACTCCGGCTGCAAACCGATTATCCCGCCATCAGGAGCATAAATGAGTTTCCGGGGGATAAAAGATTTGAAATCCCAAGTTGCAGCAGTACCGTCGCAACCGATTCCGAACTCAGCATTTTCTTTAAGTTTCACAGCTTGCTGCCACTTTTTCTGCCACTCTTTGAGATCTTTGAATTCTGTCAATTCTTCCAAAACAGGAAATGAGATCTTGCCGTATCTGAAATCGCTCTTTTTCTTCATAAGAGCTTCGTACTGCCCCAAAGTCAACTCTTTTGTCCGGGCTCCGGTAAAAAATTGCAGCTGCCGGGGCAAACGGAAATATCCGGCGTTGCCGTATTCCGTCATCAATTCGGGCCGCTGGACAGACAATTGGGCATTGCGTACCTTCATCATCGAGGGTCCGACAAAGATGCAATGATGTACCTTTAATTTTTCCGCCGGACGGTTGTCGATATAAATCTGGTCGATCAAATTGAGAAAAAAGACACAATTGGCGATCTCAAGACCGCCGCAGCTGCCGAAATAAACTCCGTGAGCAGAACGAATGACCACACAGTTGCTTACTTTACAATTTTCACTCCGCAATGCGTAAATGAAAAAGGGGGAATATCCCACTCCCCTGCCGTCACAGAAAGAACGGCTGACGGAAATCCCCCTGCCCCCCGCAATACGGATCACGCCGTCAGAAAAACCGCCGAACTGTCTGAAGTTCAAGCCTTCGATATTGATATAAGACTTGTTATAAAGCTGCAACGCTCTTGTCAGACGTTTCTGATTGCCGTCCCAAAAAACTTTGGCTCCGGGGGCGGCCTTGATCGTAACAGGCTTTTCACGGGTCCCTGAACTTCTGATGAAACAACTTTCCTGATAGACTCCGTCATCAATAAGCAGCGTATCCCCTGGACGGAGTGCAGTAATGCCCCGTAAAACAGTTTTCCAGGGAGTTTTTTTGCTGCCGGAAGCAGTATCATCTCCTCTGGTTCCTGACACAAAAAAGACTTTCCCCTGCTCCGGGCACGGACGGGTTTTGAAAACGACTGTTTTGCGGGGAGACTTTTTTGCATTTGAATACACATTGCCCGGAACCATATCCGTCGGCATTTCCAGCTCTGCCGCAACAGCATAAGCGGTATTTTTTTCCAAACCGGTCAAACTGAATGTACCGAAAAAGTTTTCCTGATAAGCCCGTTCCTGTTTCCAGAGAGTTTCATTGTTTTTACGCCAATAAATCCGGACTGATTTGGGCACACTGCTGCACCACCATTCCAGTTCTGCTGTGGTGTCCGACACATAAAAGAGTTCAGGCGGAGTTGAAAAGGAGCTCTGTTTTTTGACAAAACGGTAAGCCCCCACCGGGAAACCGTCAATACCCCGCCCCCGGAATTCCTTTTCATTGACAAGCGAAAAGTCCCCCTTATGGGGTGCTTTGAACCGGGGATGAAGCAAGAATGAATTTTTTTCTCTTAAAGGAACATTGGCTGTATAGCTGTTAAAGTCTCTGAAAGCACACTTCTCAGGCAAACGCTGAGAAGCAAAAATATTGGAATGAACGACAGAACCCGCTCCCCGGGGAGCAAGAATATCTTTCACCGAGGCCGAAAAAGTATTGTGACGCACAGTCACTGGAAAATCATTTTTGATTCCGAGGGGCATTGTCCCGAAAGAGCATCTTTCAATAACTGTTCCGGCTGCCTCAGATTCAATGGCCCATTTGTCACTGCGGGGGAAACACACATCCTGAATGAGAGCATTTTTCCCGGTCACTTTCACTCCGGCAAGAAGTACAGGAGCCTTTGTGCTGTAAGGACGCACGGTACAATTGTCCTGCTTGAGTTCCAAGAGCTGACCGTAGACTCCGGGGAGCAGATAAACAGTTTGTCCTGCTTCAACTTTTTTCAAACTTTTCCACGGTTGCTCCGGAGTCGTTCCCCTGTTCCGGTCATCCCCCCCCGGGGAAATATAACGCACATTCAAATTTCCCTTGAGCACTCTGTAATCAAGAAGTTCCGGAGCGGCAAAAAGTTTTTTATTTTTTTCTGAAAGAAACACAAAGTCCGTACTGTCTCCTTTTTTCTGATATTTGATGTAGGCATTTGAAACGGCCCGGTCTCCGGAACTTTTCAGGGAATTGAGTCCGTCAAGTGCGGTACAGTTCCGGGTTTGATTTTCGGCGGAGTGAGGCTTTATCCAGATGCCGCCGCCCCGGTTGCCGAAGGTCAGACAATTTTCGATCAGACAGTTTTTTGCCGGTCCGAGATAAAAACGGATCCCGTGTTTTGAAGTATTGAACGCCGTACACTCCCGGATCACAGAATCGTCTGCCGGTCCGAAAATAATAATATTCCCCCCTTCCGTCCCCACCGGCAGCGGTGAGTCATTGCCGTAAGCAGTACAGCGGGCAATCTCACACTTCTGCCCCTGCCGCAAAACAACTCCGTTGCCGTTGAGAAAAAAGAGACAGTCAGTCACCTTTGACCCGGAAGTCCGGTGCAGATAAACGCCCCCTGTCCGGGGATAAGATTGAGCGTTGAATCCGGTAAAATTCAAACCGCTGATGTGTATTGCTGAACTGAATTTTCTGTCTTTCCGGTAGTGGATGCCGATCCCCACAGGCCCCGCCGTACTGACAGAAAGCCGGTGTTCACCGGGAGATTTGCCGTCAGAAGTCACCACAAAAAGTTTTTGTTTCCCCGCATCATAAAAAAATGCTCCCCGCAAAAACTCAAGTTCTGCAGCATTTCCGGCACAGCGGTAAACAAGGGAACTGTCTTTTTCATTGACGGCATTGACTCTTTTTTTCCAGATGCGTGAATAGACGAAACGTCGTCCCGGTTCTCTGAGGAATCCTGACACATCTTCATCCCCTCTGATAAGAACAGTTCCCGGAATTTCAGCCCTGACGGTCAGCGGAGCAGCCCCCGGAGTAAAAAACTCCTGCTTCAGCATTCCGCCGCCGTAATAAACCCCGCTTTTCAAAGTCAACGTATCTCCGGGACGGAGTTTGGGCAAGGCGGTACTCAGAGAATTCCACGGTTCAGTTGGAGTCCCGCTTCCGGAGCTTTTCCCGTCGGGAGCCATAAAATATTCCCTTCCCGTCAGCACAAAAACAAAGAAACAGACAATTACAAAAAATAATCTTTTGAACCCCATAGTTCCATAACCTTTCAAAAAACTCAAACTCGTTTTAATATAACGCCATAACAAACGGATTACAATCTCTATTTAATCTATTTAAGCTGAAATACCATATTCCCCTGAATCGTCATTGACATAAAAAAAATCAATGCTATATTATACAAAAATAATGCTTTGTTCACATACAGAAAGGTCTTTGTTATGAATCCCGAAATCCCCCTGCCGCTGCTTTGGAGCAGCTGGTGTCACGAACCCATACAATTTTATCTCCGCCGATCTGCCAATCCCGCCACCATACTCGGCAGCGGCCACTGGATCCCGGAATGGTATGACCGGATCCACACCCGGGAAGCATTGAAAAAAGCTGCCGATCTGGGCGTCAATTTTGTCTACACCCATTTTTATAAAGGTTTCGGACTTCAGGCAGAAAAAAAAGAAATGTCCCGAACAGCAGACTTGGTGGAAATTGCTGCCGATTTGGGGATCAAGTGCGTGGGATACAGTACTTTGCCCACAGTGTATTATGAATCACTGGCGGCGGAATTTCCGGATCTTTCTTCACATTTCCGCCGTTTCCGCAACGGAGATTTTCAAACTTACGGAACGGCACGCTACCGGGCTTTGATGTGCTACAACTCAAAAAAATATTATGAAGAATATTATCCTCAACTCCTCGAATACGGACTGAAGCAAACAGGCCTTGCCGGATTCCACTTTGATAATGCCGGTGAATCCCCCTGTTACTGTCCTGAATGCCGTCTTGATTTCAGGCGTTATCTGGCAGAAAACTGCGGAGATCCGGAACAATTCGGATTGCCGGTTTGGGATTATGTGGAACTGCCGGCCGCTGAAGCGGAACTTGAACCGCTGGCAACAGAGTGGATGCGTTGGCGACGGTTGGTATGCACCAGACGTCATACCCGAATTTTCAAATGCGTAAAAGCGTTGAAATCCGATGCTGTCATCCTTTACAATCCGGGCTTCGGACGTTTTGCTCCGGGAGGATATGAGCCTCTGGACGCCCCCCGGGAAGCAGATATGGTCTTTCTTGAAACCGCCAGGGCAATCAATATTGATGAAGCAGGACGCCACATTACAGGTACAGCTGGATTCCGCCTGGCAGATCTCTGTAAAATCGTCCCGGTCAATGCCTCCTGGCTCAAAGAGAACGGTGTTATGCGTCCCCACCGGACTCAGGAAGAAATCGCATTGTGCTGTGCAGAACAAATGGTCTTCGGCAGAAACTGCGGAGCCCATTGGCTGGTCAGACCGCAGAAAAAGGGCGGTTCGATGATCTGCGACGATCCGGAACAATATGCTCTGGTGGACAACTGCTTCAAATTTTTCCTCAAGCACAGTGATATCTACACCAAAAGCCGCCGTCTGCCTCAAGTAAAGGTCTACTACGCAAAAGAATCAAAACTTCTTTTTCCGGAACAGTTTCTGGAAGAAATCCAAAACTGCTCAGAACTTCTGCGGCAGAAAAAGATCACCTGGAGCTTTGCTGCTGAAAACTCTCCCGCCCCGGCCCCCGGAGAAACGCTGCTTCTGCCCGGAGCAAAAGTCCTGACTGACCGTGAAATAGAAACGATCCGCTCCTGGCAGGTCAATGTGATCCCCCTGAGCAATGCCGGAGTTCTTGATGAACACAACTGGGAACGGGAAACTGTCCCTTTCCCTGCCGGAAATATTGACACTCTGGACGCACTTTTCAAGATGGAGTTCCCCCACGGTGTCATTGAATGTACTTTGAGTGAAAATAACGAAGTATTGCTCCATTTGCTCAATATGGCAAACAGAGAAACAGTCAAAAATTTGGAAGTCCGTCTTCCTGAAGAAGCAGACAATGTGGAAGTCCTTTCCTTTGAAAAAGGTGTCAAAGCTGAACTGACCTCTCCCCGCTCTCTCAAGATCACGGACTTAAAAACCTTTGCCACATTCAAACTGACGGGAAAAATCAGTTGTTTCTTTCAATAACTTTCTGCGGCTTGGATTTTCCGGCAAAGATAAAGAGCTGCCGCAACACAAAAGGTTTGCGGCAGCTCTTTTTGTATTCAACGAGCTGCTCAGAGAACTCTTGTTACAGAGACTTGACCAGCAGCTCTGTCACAGATTTGGCAAAACCTGCAGGATCATCCAGAGGACTGCCCTCTGTAATAAGAGCCTGACTGAACATTACTTTGGCACTGAAAGCTGCTTCATCCTTTTTGCCCGCTTTCAAGGCTTCATCCAGCTTCTCAATGAGAGGATGTTTGGGATTGAGCTCAAGGATCCTCTTGGTTTCAGGGATCTGCTGATGCATAGCTTTGAAAAGCCGTTCGATGTGAGGGCTCAAAGCATTGCCTTCCACGATCAGACAGCAGGGGCTGTCGGTCATACGGCCGGAAAAGCGGACTTCTCCCAGCTGTTCGCCCAGAGTTTCTTTGATGAAAGCGGTCAGATCGGCATATTTTTCATTGGCAGTTTTGACAGCTTCTTCACTTTCTTTGTCTTCAAAATCGCCTTTGGCAATGGATTTGAAGTTATGCTTCTGATATTGCATCATAGACTGCATAATCCAGTCATCCACAGGATCGGTCATAAACAGCACATCCCACCCCTTGGCTTTGAAATATTCAAGTCCGGGATAAGAATCCAGAGCGGCACGCTTTTCGCCGGTAATGAAGAAAATCTCTTTCTGATCCTCGGGCATAGCAGCCACATATTCAGCAAGAGTGATATATTTACCGGGTTCAGAGTTCATAGACTCATACATTACCACATCTTTGAGCTTTTCCACATTGGCAAAGTCGGTATGGAGACCTTCTTTAAGAACTCTGCCGAACTCAGCAAAGAAAGCATTGTAGCTTTCGCGGTCATTTTCAAGCAGTTTTTTGAGCTCGGAAATGATCCTGGAAGTCACAGCTTTTTCGATCTTGCTGATAATGGGATTTTCCTGCAGAATCTCACGGGAAACATTCAAGGGCAAATCTGAAGAATCCACCACACCGCAGACAAAACGCAGATAATCGGGCAGCAGAGCTTTACATTCATCGGTAATGAAAACACGCTTCACATAAAGCTGCAAACCTTTTTTCTGGATGTCGGGCATCAGGAAGTTAAAGGGAGCCTGTTTGGGCAGAAAGAGCAGAGCTTTGAATTCGCTCACACCTTCGGCAGACATATGGATGGCTTTCAAAAATTCCGTACCGCCGTAATTGGCAAGGTGGGAATAGAAACTTTTGTATTCATCTTCTGTCACTTCAGAAGGTTTCCGCAGCCAGATCGCTTTCTGAGAGTTGAGCACCTCATCGGTCACAGTTTCAGTTTTGTCCTCATTGACCGTCACCCGGGGCATAATGATGGGGTAGGAAATGAAGTCGGAATATTTGCGGATAATGGAAGAAACTTTCCAGTTTTCCAGATATCCTTCAGCATCTTCTTTCAGTTTGAGAATAATGGTCGTACCGGGTTCATCACGCTGAGCTTCGTCGATCTCATAGTCTCCTTCGCCCTCGCTGCGCCACATAACAGCCGGAGCATCAGAACCGGATTTTTTGGTGATAACGGTCACTTCAGAAGCAGCCATAAAGGCAGAATAAAATCCCACACCGAACTGTCCGATCAATTCAGGAATATCTTCCCCTTTGGCCCCTTTTTCCTCAAGCATCTGCATAAAGGCCCGGGTTCCGCTCTGGGCGATGGTTCCGATATTGTCGATGACCTCCTGTTCGGTCATACCGATACCATTGTCAGAAATGGTCAGGGTCTTCAGATTTTTATCTGCTTCGATACGGATCTTCCAATCCCGGGTCTGGGCGGGATCGGTCAAACTTTCGATACGGGCTTTGTCAATAGCATCGGCAGCATTGGCAACAAGCTCACGCAAAAAGATATCACGGTTGGAATAAAGAGAATGTATCATCAGCTTGAGCAGCTGACGCACCTCAGTTTTGAACTCCTGACGTTTAGCCATTTTAACGTTATACTCCTTTGGGATTTGTAAAAAAGTTCTTCAAAAAAAAAGAAAAGTCTATCCACTTCTGAACAGCCTTTTATGATCTCTTTTACACAATATAGCAATTTTTTTTCAAAATTCAAGTAAAATTTTCATTTTTCGGGTTGCAAAAATTAAAAAAAAAGCTATTATATGTTAAAAGCAATTATGAAACAATAAAACTATTGTCTTAAGGGGGAAAAAAGTGAGCTTTCAGCTCCCGCCCCTGAAAGTCCCTGGAGAAAGTTATGATGGAAGAAAACAGCAGTCAGCCCCTCGCCGTCGGAGAGGTCGCACCGGAAATCAAAGAACAGCTCAACTGCAAACGGCAGCTTTGCAAAGCGATGCGGGAGCTCCCCCCCTGCCCTCCGGAAGAATTCCGGGCGGCAATCGCAAAGATCCGTGCCGAATACGATGCAAGTGCTGCGCCTCCCCCGGAATATGCTGAACTGCTCGATAAAGACTTTGCCGAAGCTGTCAAACAGGCCGAAAGCCGGGTCGAAGAAATGGAAATCCGTCAACTCAATTTCAACAAACTTCAAACAGAACTCCAGCGGCTTCTGGCAGATGATCTGCTTATCAAATCCGATCTGGATAAATTTGATGCCGAATGTATCAAGCTTCTGGGAGAGATCCCCGCAGAATTCAGCGCAGCTTCCGCTCCCCAGCGGGAACGTATCGCCGCAGAAGAAGCTGTCAAAGAAGCTGAAACTGCCAAAGCAGAAACGATGATGGAAGAACTCAAGACCCTTACCGCGGCAGAAAATGTCAATGCCCTGCGGGAACGCAAAAGTGTCATTGATGCAGAATTCAAAACCCTCACTCATCTGCCCCAGCCGGTCCAGAAACGTTTCCGTGAAGTCAGCTCCAAAGCCTCTCAGAAAATCAGTCAGTTCTTTGAGGAACTGGATCTTGCCCGGTGGGAAAGCTATACCCTCAAGCAGGATATCTGCTCAAAAATCGAAGCAATGAACAGTGCAGAATCCCCTGATTATGCAAAAATGGCCAGAGAACTTCAGGAACTCCGGGATAAATGGAAACAGTTGGGTCCTGTCCCCAAAGAAAAAACTGAAGAAATCAACGCCCGTTATCTGGAATGTACCCGCCAGCTGCAGCGGAAAGTGGATGAATTCTTTACCAACCGCCGCAAGGAACGCAAACAGGCCGTCATCGACAAGCAGGCTCTTATCGCTGAAGCTGAAAAAATTTCAACCTCCACAGAATGGAACGTTACTGCAGCTGCATTCAAAGCTTTGCAGGCAAAATGGGCAACGATTCCCCGTGCCGGAAGTGACGAAAATGCACTCTATCAGCAGTTCCGCGCCGCAGCAGATACCTTTTTCAATGCCCGCAGTGCTTATTTCGCCGAAAGAGACAAACGCATTGCCCTTATCGTTGAACGCAAAGAGGCCCTCATCGCTGAAGCTGAGGCTCTGACTCAAAGCGATTTGCGCCGTGCCCGCCAGCTGCGTGAGGATTTCCGCAATGCCGGAAACGCAGGAAAATTTGAAAATGCCCTTTTTGAAAGACTTAAAGCTGCTCTTGACAAGTTTTTCAATGAACGCCGTGCCGCCTTCTCTGAAAAGGAAAACGAAAGCCGCACCCTCATTGCCGAACTGGAACAGCTGACCGCCGATCCGGCTGCCAACCTGGCCCGTTCAAGAGAGATCAAAGCAAGATTGCAGGAGCTGGACTCCCGCGAAACTGCGGCTGCTGCCAAAAAGGCTGTTGACAGCTTTGATAATGCCCTCAAAGAAACCCGCAAGCAGGAAACCCGTGCCAAAGGTGATTTGGGCCGGGAAGTTGCAAGAGAGATCTCTGCCGCAGCAGCTAAACTGCTCAACGGTGAAAAGTTTGAATTCAATGCCCCTGCGGCAGCTGAAATGTTCCCCAAACTCAGCAGTGCTTCAAAACTGATCGCAGCTGTCCTCGCAGGCGATGCAAAGGCCCTTGACAAACTCAACCGTCAGCTCGCCGCCGCCCAAGCAGAGCACGACCGTATCTGTTCAGAGCTGGAAAAACTTTCCGGAGCTCAGGCCGCTGAAGGAGACAACCTTGCCGCCGCTCTTGAAGCTGCCATTATGGGGAACTTTGCCAAAGCAGAAGCCAAAGCTGCCGCTCAGGCTGTTGACCCCAACAAACTTGCTTCAGAATACCTCAACGCAGGTCTCCTGCTTCCCGACGAACTGGAAGCCTCTTTTGCCCGCTTTGATGCCGCAATGAGCAATCTGTAAAACTCTGCAATCTGGAATCTGCTGAAAAAAAGCCGTTTTCACAACAAACAAAAAGATATTATGAGAGACACAAGAGGTCTCTCATTTTTTTGCACCGAAAACAAAAAGTGGTTTGCCTCTTGATAAAAACGGATTTATGTTAATCCAAAAACACCGAAGTCGCATACTGCGCTTCA
>SUWB01000040.1 GCA_015061745.1 Lentisphaerota bacterium
TGTCCTAACACTGCCATATTATGTTCTTGAGGATTCATGATTTTCTCCTTTGGATTGTAGCAGAGAAAAAGGTAGCATGAATCCTCTTTTTTGTCAAATCAGAAAAATTTTATGGGATATCTGTGTTTTGGCAAGAGAAAATGCTTGACAAAAAGGTGAAGTAGTGTTATATTAGAAGCCAGAGTAATGCCAATTCCATTAGAATAGAACTCAGGGGTATGCAGAAACTGCAATTCCTCAAAAGCAAAAAGAAGGGATTTTTGTATTTATGAAACAAAATCACTGCAAAAAGAGTTTGTTTACGCTCATCGAACTGCTGGTCGTGATTGCCATTATCGCCATTCTTGCGGGTATGCTGCTCCCCGCTTTGCAGCAGGCCCGCAACAAAGCCAAGTTTGCCACTTGCATCAACAATTACGGAACGATCGGTAAAGCCGTCGCCTTTTACAGTGATGACAACCGGGGCGTTCCTCCCGGCTATTGGAACCGGAAAGAGGGCTACAAAGCTGATGCACCCAATATGCGGGGCTGGTTCAGCAGTGCTCCCCATAGAGGAATGCTCTCTCCCTATTTGGGGGGAATCAAATACAAGGTAGATGACTTGCCTATCGGCGGTTGGGCACAGGCGAAAGACGGTACTTATGACAAGAGTCAGTTTGCCTGTCCGATGCAGACTCTTGAGAATGCACGCAGCATTTTTACTTTCGATGACGGCAGATATTTTTCAATGGCCAAGAACTATTATGTAGGTTCAAATGGCGATGAACTTATGCCTATTGCTTCCTACAAAAAGCCTCACAGGTGTGCTCTTTACTCTGAATCTGACGGCAATGCCCAGATCAAATATTATGCTTTGCTTCCCAAAGGGGCTTCAAACCGTAATTTTCAAATGGCATTCCCTCACAACTCAAATAATTTTGCCAATGTGCTTTTCCTTGACTCTCACGTCGCTCAGATGCGTTACGGACAAGTTCCGTTGGATTCAACTCACAGCCGTCCCTGGGTAAAGACCTTCTGGCGACCCAAAGCATTTGAAAACGACAACTGGTAAAATGAACGATATGAAACTTATTTCAACACTTTTGGCTCTGGGGCTTGCGTCCGTACTTTCTGCCGCAGAAATGCCCAACCTCATCAAGAACGGCTCCTTTGAAGAAGGCCTTGATAAAAACGGTGCTCCCAAACATTGGATCATCGACCGCAACGACAAGGTGGACGGCGTGGTAAAACTTGTTCCCGAACACGCCACTCACGGAAAAGTTGCCGTATTTTTGCACAAAAAGAATACCCGGGGCTCCCTCTATCTGAGGCAGAAACTCCACCTCAAACCCAATACCGATTATATCCTTGAAGTCAAGGGCTACCGGGAATCCGGCCACCGCTGGCACTCTGTGGCAATGCGTCAGCCGGACACAAGAAATATCGCTCACAGCAAGATCCCCGTTGACGGCGGAGCCATTACCCCCATCAAGTTCCATACAGATGTGAAAAAAACCCTCTGCTACGTCTATTTCGGCCTTTGGGGATATACCAAAGAGAACAACAAAGGCACCATCGGCAAGATGTGGGTGGATGAAGTTGTCTTGAGAGAACTTCCCCGGATCACAGGTCGTTTGAAAGGCATTGCCCATTATTATTATGCCTCAGACGGCATCAAAGGCTCTCTCTTTTCTCTTGATCACACCGGCAAAGTCACCTTGAAAGTCACGGCTCAGGGCAAAAGCGTAAGCAAAGAGATCACTGTCAAGCCCGGTGAAAACAGCTTTACGATCAGCTGGAAGGATTTTCCCGTCGGTCACGCCTGTCTTTCTGCCAAAGGGGGCAATATCGACGTGGAACAGAAAATAATGATCCAGTCCGTCAGAGAATAACTTGCACAACGCAATAATAAATAAAAAAGGTAATAATTTTTATGAAAAAGATCCTGTTCTTTTCAGCACTGTTCCTCAGTGCGGCACTTCTTTCAGGTGCAGATCTGGTGCTCAAAGATTTTTCCGGTAAAAAAGTCACCGGAACTGTCAAGTGGCAAAAGAAAAACAATTTTTTAATCATCCGCGGCGAAATGCAGGGCGGCGAGATCCGTCTGCCCATTGGCATCGCCCAGCTCAAACAGTACAAATACATCACCGTTGACCGCCGTCATCAGAGCGGAAAATGGGAAGTCGCCTGGCTGAATAAAGATGTCCGCGAAGCTATCAAGCCTGTCAATCCCGGCGATGTAAAACTCAATTTCCCCATTAATCCCAAGATGGCTGTTGACGGAAAAACCGCTCTTTTCAGCATCTATATCTCTCCCGGTATCGACCTGGAACTGGGCAGTGTCACTTTCTCTGCCAAAGCTGCCAAAAGTACCAAATATGTCCAGCGTCAGGCCAAAGGTCCCCTGCGGGTCTTTGATACGCCTGTGGGCAAATTCACCATTCCTGCCACCTATGAAGATATCACTCCCGCTCCCCGGAGAGAAAATGTGAAATTTTCCGTCGGCAAAAATGACTCCGGCCTCCGGAGCTATGTGGTGGATGATGTCCGCACTCTGCACCCCAAACTGCGTCCCTCTATGGAGGAATTCAACCGTCAGGTCGTTATGTTTGCCTCTCCCGGACACTACGAAGGTAAAACCTTTTCAGTTTACGCTGTAAAAAATGCTCCCAAGACCCTTGTTAGTGCCGGAGCTGCCGTATCTGATTCCGGAGCAAAACTTCCTCAGCCTGAAGTGCGTTATCTGCGTGTGTGGCCCCAGCGTAAAAGTTTTGTGGGACTGCAGTACCGGGATATCGCTGAAGTTCTGGAACGGGAAACTCCCAAAGATATTCCCGCCGACAGTGCACTTGCCTACTACCTCAAAGTGCGTGTTCCTGAAAATGCCAAACCCGGTGTCTACCGTGGTCAAATTTCTTTCAAGAGCGGCAATTCTTCAGCCCGCACTCTGACCTACATCGTCCGTGTGACCTCTCTCAAACTGGTCAAGGAATTCAAACCCGTCATCGGTTGTTACTACGGCGGCCCTGAACAGTTCAAATTCATCCGTGACTACGGCTTGACCTCTGCTCTGCAGGGACATCAGAGCTGTATGCGTGATGTGGTCAGTATGCCTATGCGTGCAATTATGCGTAAGACCAAAGATGTGAACAAACGTCTTGAAATGCTCTATCAGGGCAAAGATCTTCCCCAGTTGAACTTTGCCGATCCCCGTCCCACGGGCCTTGACAACTTCCTCAAAGCCTATAACGCCGCCGGATTCAAAAGTGTGGTCTGCTGGTTCGCTGTCAGAGGTTTTGTTGACACCATTGCCCACTTCCTCAACGAACCTATTTCCAAAGAAAAAAATCTCTTTATGTATCCTGAAAAGCTCACTCCTGCTTACAAAAAGCTTTTCAAAGATTGCATCCGTGCCATCAACAAGCGGGCTGAAAAATTCAATGTGCGTATCTACTGGTACCAGTTTGACGAATTGGGCTGCCACGGTTTCCCCAAGACCTTCAAGTATGCCACTGAAATGTTCAAACTGGTGAAAGAAGCTGGCGGCTACACCGCTGTGACCTGCGGTGAAGATGATTTCACCAAGATGGTGGCTCCTTATCTTGATATGCGTATCTACGGCATCAGCTGCGGCAATTCTCACAAAGCTGTGAACCGCATCCGCAAGGATACCAAAAAATACAAAGCCGGATTTTTCAGCTACACCGGGTGCGTTTATGAAAATCACTATGCCAACCGTTACAATGCCGGTTTCAATATGTACATCGGCGACTGGGAAGGCCGTTACTTCTGGAACTTGAGCAGCAAACGCAACAATGTCTGGAACGACTTTGACCACTCTGCCAAAGACAGTGTGATGATCTATCCCGGTAAAAACGGCGAAATCATCCCCACATTGCAGCTTGAAACAATGCGTCAGGGCATTGACGACTTCCGTTATCTGGTGACGGTTCAGGAACTGGTGGCCAAGGCCCTCAAGTCCAAACGTGCTGAAGTCCGGGCCGCCGGTAAACAGGTGCAGGCAGAAATGCTCAAACTCAAAAACGAGATGCCTTTCTTCTTCAGTGATGAATGGGATGTGCGGAACTTTGACCGCTACCGCTGGCGTGTTTCCACGATGGGTGAATATCTGCAAGCTCTCCTTGAGGGCAAAAAGGTGATCCCCGAAGTAAAGTTTTTTGGGTCTGAAACGAAAAAAAAAAGTAAGGTAACGTTTCCTTTTATCCTGCGTGCTCCCCGGGTTTCCGCCATTACAGTTGACGGAAACTTGTCGGATGCCGGGTGGAAAAAGGCTTTCAAGGTGCCCGAGATACGTCTGTTATCGGGCAACAAACCTGAAGTGCCCACCGACATTCTGATCGCCCGGGATGACAAAAATTTGTATGTGGCGTTCCGCAACATTGAACCGGATGTTTCAAAGATCACCCGCAATCACAAGATGCGTGATATTTTCACCTGGCGTGATGACTCCGTGGAAATCTTTTACGACGGCCGGAACGATCACCGGTCAAGAAAACATCTGATGTTCAACGCTGTCAACGGCGTGACCGATATCGCCATTGACGATAAGGCAGACGGAAATATCAAATGGAACTGTCCCGGACTCAAGAGTGCCGCAAAAATCAGTGACGGAATGTGGTGCTGCGAAGTGGCGATCCCGCTCAAGGAGTTTTCATCTCCCGTAGTCGGTATCAACTTTATGAGAAACCGTATTGCACTGCTTTCTCACGCTTCTCTTGTGCCTGATCCCCACAATGCCAAATTTTATGCAAAACTTTACCTTGAAGATGTGCCGGTGCGTCTGGCTCCCGCAGAAGCTCCTTTGCTGGGGAGAAATATTGTCCGGGCTGAACTCAAGGAAAAATCTCAGGTCACAGTCAGCGTTGAAGGCAAAAAACAGTTCTCTGCCGTTTTGGAAAAAGGAGTTCACGCTCTGGGTGTCGATCTTGCCAAAGAAGGCAAAAACACCTACGCCGTTTGTGTGAAACCCCTGAGTAAAAACAGCCGCTCCGCTGTTTGGAACTTTACCGATATACTCCCCAAAGCAATGGTCATTTCCCCCGTCAGTGCCTACTGTTTTGCCGATGAAGGTATGCTCACCATTACAGGCAAAATCAATATGAACCTCGTCAAAGGTGACGGAACCGAACTGGCCGTCCGGATGACCAATGCAGACGGCAAAAATATTTTTGCCGCCAAAGCACAGGTCACCGGAAACGATCTTCTTTTCAAACTTCCCCTTGACGGAGTTCCTGCCGAAGAAAAATATACTGTGGAATTCACTCTGCTCATCAAAGGCAAAGCCGCCGGCAAAGAAAAGCGTTCATTCTATGTGATGAAAGCTATGTGATTTTTCCGAAAAATCTCCGGGAATTATCAGGGAATCTTTTGCAGTTACATAAAAACTGCAAAAGATTCCTTTATTTTTTTTGTAAATACTTGATATTTAGCTTTGAATATGCTATATTACTCAAAAGTATACAGTAAAATAACATTTATATGGGGCAGTGATAAAAAATGACCTTCGATGAACTGATCCACTCTTTTTATGCACTCTCTGTTTTCTCTGCAGCCTCAGAAGAAACAGTGTCAAATCAAGGCGCATATTTTTCCGTCAAACCCGCAGCTTCCGGTTCCACCGGGATTATGATGTCCACTTTGTGGGACCAGTCCGGCATTGCCCGGGTGGGGGATAATACCACCATTGCTTACAATGAATACAATCCCTTTCTGCCAGGCACTCAGAAACACGGCCTGACCGGATGTACCAATACCGCCGCAGGGCAGATCATTTACTATTTTATCGAAAAAGGCGGCCTCGATCTGCAATTGACCCTCAATACCGATGATGCTTATACCGACGGCCACGGCTTGCAGATCAAAGCGGACGGTTCAACGCCGGGAACGATCTCTTTTGCCGCTATCAACAGTAAACTTGCGCAATATGACTTGAATTCCGCCGATGATGCCGCAGCTTTAGTCTATGCCTGTTCTGTGGTTCAGAAGGCTTCTTATGAAGACCGTGCCACCTCGACCGCCTTCAGGTCAGAAGTTTTTTACCGGGCAGGATTTGAATGTGCCAACGAAACCCGCCTTTACTGGTTGGATAAGCCCTACTGGGGCGTGGAAGGGAATATTTCTGATGCCGGATTTGAAGTCCTGATCGAAAACCTGACCGCAGGCCGGGTGGTGGGAACAAGTTATCCGGGGCACGCTCTTGTGATCGATGGCTATGATGCCGCAACCGATAAATTCCACATCAATTTCGGCTGGGGCAACTCTGCACAAACAAGATGGTATACCCGGGCGGAAATGAATGAACAGGGCTATTACGAGTTTTTCTATGATTTGATGGTGGAAGGTGAAAAGGAGTTCTTTGTCACCGATGATCGGGTCTACGGCACGGGAACCTTTCTGCGTGCCATAGAGTTGGCTAACGGTACAAAGGGGGAAAATATCATCACCTTTGACGATGCCCTTTCCGGAAAAAAAGTTTCCTATCAATTCAGTTTGGATATCGAAGATAAGATCACTTTCCGCAACTTCAATATGGATGTAATCGTTACGGGAGAAGATTATTATACCTACGGCTTCTACGGTTCCTCCGGAAGCATTGCTGAGTTTGAAGATTTTTCAGGAAAACTGATCGTCAACGGCAGTTCCAACAGCCTGGCGTTTTATGCAGATCAACTGACCTTTGAAGGGGACAGCACCATCGTTTATGCCGGCAGCTATCAGCAAAGCGGCAGTTACGAAAAAGGGGCTGAAGCCATATTGGCTTCCCTGACAGCCAGTCAGAAAAATAACAGCGCAGTAGAAACCTTTGTCCTTGACAGCAGTGCAGGCAAGGACAGTTTTTATGGAAGCCAGAAAAACGATACCATTATTCTGAACAACAAAACCATCGTTGTCGGAGATGTCTCTTTGTTAGACGGAAACGATACGCTGACCGTTTCCGGCAATTCACATATTTACGGGGATATCTTTCTGTTTGACGGAAACGATACGCTGACCGTTTCCGGCAATTCATATATTTACGGTGATATCCACTGCGGTGCCGGTGATAATGTGATCACCATCGACAGCACCAGTTCTGTGGCGGGATGTTTTTACGACAAGGGGGATTTGAATTTTATCCTGACAGAAACCCCTGATGATGAAGCCATTTTCTTTATCAAAACCAACGTTTACAATCTGGAAAGCAATGCCGATATCAGTGTGGATCTTTCTGATGCTTCCGCAGGCAAATACACTTTGATCGAAGCCGATAACAGTGCTTCATACCTCTTTGGGTTGAACACCATTTCGATCACCGTCAAAGGACTCGGTCCCGCTCCTTGCAACCTCAGTATCAACGGCACTTCTGATTGTGATTATGCCGAGCTGCTGCGTGTGGGCAACAGCCTTGTGCTGCAGGTCAAAGATTTTTCTTCCTGGGACAAACAGCCTCCCTCCATTCCTTCAGGTCTGACAGCCACCGTCAACGGCGACAATGTACGCCTTGACTGGCAGGATTCCACCGACAACACCCGTGTGGACGGATATTATGTCCGTTACGGCACAACTTCTTCTCTGACGGGGGAAGGAACTTTTGTTACAGAAAGTGAAGCTGATTTCAACGGTCTTGCAGAAGGCACTTGGTATTATCAAATCCGTGCCAAAGACATTGCCGGGAATTTTTCTTCCTGGTCATCAGTCAAAAATTTCACCGTGGAAATTTTACAGATATCCGCCCCTGTTGTGACAGCAGATGTAACCGACCCGACCAACAAAGATGTAACTTTGACAGTTGTTTTTGACGCCCTGAGTACGGTCAGAGAATACCGCATCGACGGCGGCCAATGGCAGAGCTGTTCAAACAGTGTAAAAGTGTCGCAAAACTGCAAATTGGAATTCCGCTGCAAGGGAGCTCAAAATGTTTACTCTGATATCACGATCTACACTGTTTCCAACATTGACAGGACAGCTCCTGTTATTACCGTGACCGGCAATACAACCGACCCCGCTCGAACAGTTATTCTGCAAGCCGTTGCAGATGACGGCAGTCAGATCAAGTACAGCTTTGACAATATTACCTGGAACGATTATACATCTTCTGTGAATGTGGTCAACAATGGAACAGTCTACTTCAAAGCGACCGACCTGGCCGGTAATTCGACCGAAAAATCTGTTGTTATTTCCAATATTGATTTGAGCGATGTTGACGCTCCTGTGGTCACGGCGGACATTACATCTCCCACCAACGGAAATGTGACGTTGAAAGCTGAGTTTTCGGCGAATACTGTACACAAACAGTATTCGACCGACGGCAAGACCTGGAATTCCTGCCCAGCTGTATTGACGATCAGAGAGAATACAACTCTCTATTTCCGGGGAATCAATGCCGCTGGAACCATCTCCGCAGTAACGACCTGCATCGTTTCCAACATTGACAGGACAGCTCCTGTTATTACCGTGACCGGCAATACAACCGACCCCACTCGAACAGTTATTCTGCAAGCCGTTGCAGATGACGGCAGTCAGATCAAGTACAGCTTTGACAATATTACCTGGAACGATTATACATCTTCTGTGAATGTGGTCAACAATGGAATTGTCTACTTCAAAGCGACCGACCTGGCCGGTAATTCGACCGAAAAATCTGTTGTTATTTCCAATATTGATTTGAGCGATGTTGACGCTCCTGTGGTCACGGCGGACATTACATCCCCCACCAACGGAAATGTGACGTTGAAAGCTGAGTTTTCGGCTAATGCTGTACGCAAACAGTATTCGACCAACGGCAAGACCTGGAATTCCTGCCCGGCTGTATTGACGATCAGAGAGAATACAACTCTCTATTTCCGGGGAATCAATGCCGCTGGAACCACCTCCGCAGTGACGACCTACATCGTCAGCAATATTGACAGATCCGCTCCCGTCGTACCGGTGAAATTTGAGTTTACATCTGCTGATGAAGTGGATTGGAACGATGTCGCAGATACAGGCATTGCCGGCCTCGCCGGATATAATGTCCGTTACGGGGACAATGCTTCCTTGAGCGGCACAGGGTTTTTCGTTGAAGAAAGTCTATTTTCTGTCAATCACTTGAAATCCGGGATTTGGTATTTGCAGGTTCAAAGTGTGGATAATGCCGGAAATGTGTCAAAATGGTCTCAAGTGTATACTTTTACGATTACCTCATTCATCAAGGGCCTTGCGGGAAATGCCGACGGTGTGAGCTGGCAATCTGTTCCCGATGAAAGCTCTTATGTGGTGGAATATTCAAAGGACGATTTTGCAACGGTACTTTCCTATACAACAACAGCCTGTGCTCTTGACTCCTATGCTCTGCCGGAAGGAAACTTCAAATGGCGTGTCAAAGGCGAGCAAGCACAACTTTGGAGCTGCGGAGAAGTTATTTCCGGTACATCAATTGAAAATATTACAGAGTTTTCTTCTGATGCCGACGGTGTGAATGACCTGTTTTTTGCCAACGCCAAAGGCGTTTGGAGCAACGATTTTGCTGCACAACATCTGGGAGATGCTCTTTGGAGCGGAACAGAAGAAACTGTTGCTCTTCAGGGAAAAAACAAGCTGGCTGACATTTTCAACGGCTCCTCTGATACAGGAACTTTGATGATGACTGACGATGCCAATGGAGATGCACTTTTTGTAGAAGATATTTTCACGGCCCTGGGAGACCGGGCCCGCCTTTCCCGGATCGATGAAATCCGGGCCGGTGCAGGGGACGATATTGTGGATATGACAGGTCAGAACTATACTTATGACGGAGAAAATATCCGCATTTACGGCGGCAACGGAAATGATACGCTTTGGGGCGGAGCTCAATGCAATACGCTCTATGGTGACGAAGGCAATGACCGTCTTGTGGGTGCTTCCGGGGATGACTTCCTGATCGGAGGAGCAGGAGACGACTCTTTGCACGGCGGCGGCGGAAATGATATTTTCTGCTTCGGTGCTGATTGGGGAACGGATACCGTCGAACAGCTCGAAAATGGCAGTGTTACTTTGTACTTTGCTGAAGGATCTGCTGCCCACTGGGATGCCGGAACTCGTATTTACTCTGACGGAGTCAACAGTGTCACCGTCATAGGATGTGCCGATGTGACACTGAAGTTCGGAATGGCGGAAGAGTTGCCCGCCGGAGCTTTTGAAGCGGCCTGCTCAGAAAAAATTTTCAACTGAACAAGTAAAAACTTGTTTATAACTGACAGAAAAGGAATAAAAAATGGGTAATGAACTTGATGAATTGACCGGGCCTGTCAATGGTGCCGGGCGGGATGTGAATGTGATTGAAAAACAACTGCCTGTCAAGGTGGGATTCGGTTCAACGCTGTTTGAGATCATACTCTGGTGTCTGGGAATCTTTCCCGGCTTGATTTTTCTTTTTATGAAAATCAGTGCTGACAATTTTTTCCGTCAGCTTCAGCAAAAAATTCAAGCAGATGCTTCACAGATCGACAACTATTTGGAACAGCGGGTGCAGATCCTGCAGAATGTCGCTCCTCTGGTCGCCAAAGCCATTGATCTTGACAAAGATGTGATGAAAGCCGTTGCCGCACTCCGCGGCGGCGGTTCCCTGGGAGATGCTGAACGTAACGAACTGTCAGCAAACATCGACAGATCCTTTGCACGTTTGTTTCCTCAAATCGAGGCCTATCCTGAACTTAAAGCTCACAATACGATCATTGAAGCAATGCGGCAAAACAGCCAGCTGCAGCGGGAAATCACTGCGGCAAGGACTCTTTATAACGATACAGTAGCTTTGTGGAACACTTCATTGTATGAATGGCCCGCCAAGATGATCGTTGCTGCCCGTAACGGTTATACGACCCGTATTCCCTTTACAGCATCAGCTGAAACCAAAGCCCGGGCCCGGGAAGTCTTTTTCTGATGGATCTGCTTGCCTACGATCCGGCAGCAGGGTTTGCTCAAGTTTACAAAGAGCAGTTTGCTGCCGCTGCAGATGAATTTTTTGAAAATGCTGTTCGTGAAGGAGGAATAGATGCCTCCCTGAACGAACAGCTTTCAAGTGAGTTGAAAAAACTTCGGCTCCAAAAAGAAAAAAAAGATGGAAAATGTACCGGTCTGATCGTCCTTCTGGTACTTTTGGGCATTGCGCTGATCGTCTGGGGCTTCTGGATCGGCTGCAGTGCACCGGATGATAAAAAAGGAATGCACTGGGCCGTTTTTATCCCTGTTACCTGCGGTATAGGGGCCCTGGCTTTTTTCAAGATTATTCCCGATATCAAAAAACTTTCCCGGCAAATCACGCTTCTGGAAAAACAGATCAGCGAAATGTATACCCGGATCCGGACATTGCTTGAACCCTTGTGGTCCTTTTTTGACTGGGATACAGAAACAAATCTCATCAGCAAAGTTTTGCCTCCTTTTCAGTTTGACAAATTTCTCTCCCTGGAACGGCTGTGGGATTTCAGCAGCAGCTTCGGCTTTTCTCTTGTGGATGATCCAGACACCACTCTGACCGGGATCCACAGCGGGACATTTTACGGTTATCCCTTTGTTTTTGTTGAAGAAATCGTTTTTTCTATGGGCGAAAAAGTCTGGACAAACTCCATTACGATCACATACAGAGAAAAAACGACCAATTCCGAGGGCAAAACCGTCTGGGTCACCAGAACTCAAATTCTGACAGCTTCTATTACACGTCCCTGTCCTGAATACCACACACGCCGAAACTTTTTCTTCGGGCACGATGCGGCACCGAACCTTTCCTTTTCCCGCTCCCCCTCATCCCTTTCGGGCGGAGACAGTTTCTTGAATTCACTCGGGAAAAAATATCAGTTGAGAAAACTGCGGAAATTTGAACAGAATCTGACCGATCAAAGTCAATATACAATGGTCGCCAATCACGATTTTGAAGTGTTGTTCAGAAGCGAAAACAGAGACAACGAAATAGAGTTCCGTCTGCTCTATACCCCCCTTGCCCAACAGTATATGGTCTCTTTGCTCAATGACCGCACCGCCGGATACGGAGACGATTTTGCTTATGTCAAAAGTAACTGCGTGACCCGGATTTGTTCCGCTCATCTGAATGAAACCTCTCTGACAGAGGGACCTTTCTGCACGGACAAATTTGAATTAAAGGAAATCAAAAAACTCTTTCTTGAAAACAGTTCCGCCTTTTTCCGTTCACTCTATTTCACTTTTGCGCCCCTGATGCTGATTCCCTCTTATAATGAGCCCAGGTTACATACAGACGATTCTGAAGCGGGCTGTCCGACCATTTCAGAATGTGAACTGGAAGGAGCGGTCTATTACAACAAGTCATATTTCGAACCTGAAGGCAGTATTACGGAAACCATTTTCAACATCCGTAATTTCAATATTCTTCCCAACGGTGTTGCAGCAACTATCGAAGGCTGCAGTTTTTCCGGACGGGAGCGGGTCGAATATGTAAAAAAATGGGGGGCTGACGGTAAACTGCACTCGATCCCCGTTCATTGGATCGAATATATCCCCATCCGGAGCAAAACAAAAATCAGGGCGTGGCGCATTGAGGAAACACAAGTTCCTGCGGCCAAAGTCCTTTATTCCCGCCGCGGCATCGTTATCGCCCGGGCATAAAACAAATGCTCTGTGCCCTTCAAGATCAGAAAATCCAAAACAACATTATTTCCGCTGTTGTCATCACCCTGCACACAAAAAAAAGAACTGCTCTCTTTTGAAAGCAGTTCCCGGAAAAATTTGTTTCAACAGTTTTTTCAGTCACGGATACGATTGTCGATGACCCGCTTGGCTTTACCTTCACTCCGGGGGAGAGTACCGGGAGCTTTGAGGCTAATCGCAATGCGGATACCTGTGACAGATTCCACCATCGCAGAAACCTGACGGCGGAAGGCTTCCTGATTTTCGCCCAGTTCGTTGAATTTTTCCTGAGAAAGTTCAACTTCAACGGCCACATTGTCCATACCTTTGTCGTTGGTCAGTGTAATCATATAGTTGGGCGTTGTTCCTCTGACACTGAGGAGAGCGGCTTCGATCTGAGAGGGGAATACATTGACACCGCGGATAATGAACATATCATCACTGCGTGAGGAAATGCGGTCGATACGGCGGATCGTTCTGCCGCAGGCGCAGCGGCCGGGAATGATCCGGGTCAAATCCCGTGTCCGGTAACGGATCATAGGCATAGCATATTTGCTCAACGTGGTCAGCACCAGTTCGCCGTATTCACCGTCGGGCAGGACTCTGCCGGTATCGGGGTCGATGATTTCAGGATAGAAGTGATCTTCATAAACGTGCAGACCGTTGTGGCAGGGACATTCGATTGCCACACCGGGGCCGATGATTTCAGAAAGGCCGTAAATATCAAATGCTTCGATACCGGCATTTTCTTCCACATACTTACGCATACCTGCGGTCCAGGGTTCAGCCCCGAAAATTCCGGCACGGATAGGCAGTTCACGCAAATCAATACCGGTTTTGGCTGCTTCGTCGATCAGGTGGATAAAGTAGGAAGGGGTACAGCAAATGGCATTGACTCCGAAATCCCGCATCAGCATAATCTGCCGCCGGGTATTGCCGCCTGAAGTGGGCACAACTGTGGCACCCAGATCTTCAGCACCGTAATGGGCTCCCAAACCGCCGGTAAAAAGTCCGTAACCGTAAGAAACCTGAACGATATCGGAATTGCTCAAACCGCAGTTGGCCATTGCCCGGTGCACAACTTCAGTCCACACTTTAAGGTCTTCTTTGGTATAAGCGACCACAATGGGTTTTCCGGTAGTACCGCTTGAAGCGTGAAGACGGACGACTTCAGACTGGGGGACAGCAAGAAGGCCGAAAGGATAAGTATCCCGGAGATCCTGCTTCACCATAAAGGGGAGTTTTTCCACATCGTCAAGGGTTTTGATGGAATCGGGAGTAAGGTTGTACTTTCTCATCCGGTTGCGGTAGAACTCCACATTTTTGAACGCGTGGGCGATGATTTTTTTCATCCGTTCCAGCTGCATTGCCTCAAGATGATCGCCATCGATAAAATCCATAGCGTAAAGATTTGATTTCTTTTCCATAGTCAAGGTTGAACTTTCTTAAAAAATAAATATAATTTACCGGAACATTTCCTGAAGCCAGGCAGCCCGGTTACTGGTAATAGCATCGACTTTGAGATCAACATATTTTCTCGCCAGATCAGGCGTATCCACAGTCCAGACGGCAAAACTGAAGCCTGCGGCACGGACCTTGGCCACATATTCTTCGTCGATATTGTCTGAGAAGCGGATATCCACACCGTCAGCGTGACAGGCCTTAAGTCTTTCGATAACGACTTCGGCATCGGCAACGGGATTTCCGCCCACAAGGAGCAGAGCCTTCCTTTCGGGGGCAAGTTCTTTGTAAAACTTGACCACAGCATCGTCAAAACAGATCATAACGAACTGTTCTTTGGGGATACCGCAATTATCAACGATGCGGATCAATTCGGGAGCCATATTCAAATCGCCCTTTTTGATCTCCACATAGTATTCACGGCCGGGTCCCAAATAGGGCAGCGTATCTGTAAAAAGCGGGATACGGGTTCCTTCATAACCGGCTTTCCCGTTGGACACATCAACAGTCTGCAATCCGGCGTATGAACTTTCGGAAACGCTGGCTTTGATAAAGTTTCCTGAAACTCTCCCGGTATCGCCGTCGTGGTTGCAGACAACTTTACCGTCGTTGGTAAAGTAGATGTCACATTCCATACCGTCGGTTTTTCTTTCCTGTGACAGGCGGAAAGCCGGCACAGTATTTTCCGGAGCGTCATAAGACTCTCCCCGGTGAGATATCCATTTGGTTGCCATAATTGCAAAACTCCTGTAAAAAAAATACATTGTTCCTATAAGATAGCACCGTTTAAAGGATTTTTCCACCCCGGTCTATTTTTTTTTACAGAAAAGTTATCTTTTTCCCAAAAAACACCTTGTAATACGCTATTTCCGGAGCTATCTTAAATCAGAGTATTCAATCGTCAACTTCAATAAAATAAAGGAAGCAATTTTTATGAAACGTATGATCGCACTGTTCTGTCTTTTTGCGGGCACACTTCTGTGGGGCAGTGACACGATGACCGTGGTACTGACCAGAAACAACACTCTTTATATGCGCAGTTCCTGGAGCGACACTCAGGATCTTGTACGGATCTGCGGCTTGGGCGGCAATAAGCAATTCAATTACTCCTACTCAGCCCTGGTCGACAAAAAAGTCTCCGATCAGGATTTGATGATCCGGGGCAAATATTACGGCCGGTTCCACTGGTGCGGAGATTCTGTGGGAGTTATGCACCTTTATCCTGATCCTGCCAAACGTTCCGTTTACATCGTCAGCGGCAATCACGGCTTTACTCATTCAGAAGTCACCAAAAAAGATCACGGATACACCCAAGCCGACATCGGAAAAAATTTCATTGACGGCCACAAGATCGCGAGGATCGTTTCCAAAGACAAGTTCAAAGTTCTGCCTGTGCTGAACAAAAAGGATGTCCCTCAGGGTATGACAGCCAAACTGGCTCATAATTTTCAGGCGACACGAACATTGAGCCGCACCTATTTTCTTGACGGCAAAGAGATCCCCCGGAACAAGATCCTCAAAGGTAAAAACGTGACTGTCATTGAAAAAACCGGTATCTGTACATTTGAAGCTCTCTCGGCTGCTTCTTTCAACCACGATAAGGTCAACGATTTCTACACTGTCTGGGACTATGTTTACAACTTTTACCCCAACGGTTCCTGCCGTGCGGAATGCAAGATCACCTTTACCCGGGATGTGTGCACGATGGGAGTCAGTACGATGCAGGACTCCGATATGGAAATGAATATGGGCAAAGTCAAGTATGACTTCTATGAAAAATACATCCCAAAAGTCAAAAAGTTCACTCTTTCTGCGGACATCCCCTGGAAAAGTGCTCAGGTACGGGTTTTCAACGGCAAAAAGTATGTCACCGACAGCCGCACTTACGATTTTGAAGGTGTCCAGGATATGACCTTCAAACGTCAGGGCAAAACTGCCACAAATCCCCGTTTTGAAATCGCCGTCAAAGGGGGCTTTGTCGATCCTGCCGATCTGCCTGACCGCTGGATCGAATTTCTGGGCAAAGTGGAAAACGGCAAACGCTGCCGCAAGATCGGCAATGTTCTCGGACTTGATCCCACATACGGATCCCTCACTCACAGTGAACGTGCAAAAAACCGTCTGGCCTTTATCATTCCTTCCTGGAACAAAACCTACCCCTCCCATTTTGCCCCCGGAAAAAAGATCATCAAAAAAGGGACTGTCCTTGAAATGAAAGGCTACCGCTGTTACTTCAACCCTGAAAAAATCGGCGATGCCACAGTTCTTTTCACGATCCCCCAGAAAAAGGGTGTGAGAGTTTTTGCGGATTTCCACAAGAGCGTCAAGGATTACACGCTGCCCTTTGCCGCTGATGCCAAAGTGACTGTTATTGAAAAAACGCCTTCAGTCACCCTCAAAGGCAATAAGGTGAGTGTCGCAGGAACTTACGGCAGGATCGTGGTTCAGACCGCCGAATAAAAAACGATTCAACTCAACTTGCTCCAGGGCTCAGGCAATTGTCTGAGCCTTGCTCTTTTTTCAAGAGCATTCGGACAGAGTTTTTCAGTCAGCTGCCAGAAATTCTGAGAATGGTTGAGTTCTTTCAAATGGGCCAGTTCGTGACAGACGATATAATCTGCCAGTTCCTCAGGCAGAAGCAGGATCTTCCAGCAAAAACTGATATGTTTTCTGCTGTTGCAGCTTCCCCAGCGTGTCGTTGCCGCCGTCACTCCCACAGAAGCGGGGAGCAGCTGGTGAGCCGTACCGAAAAAAAGACATTTTTCCCACAGTAATTGAGGGGCTGCCTTACGGTAGAGAGATTCAACTTTTTTCTGCACCTCCTCCGGAGGACCTGCGGGGACGACCAATTCGGATTCCGTCATCATCAGCAGCCGGGAGGAAAACTTCAATTGCAGCTGTTTGTTCCACAAGGGGAAAAGTTCCCCCTCTTTGAATTGATAACGGGGTCCGGGAGCTTGTTGTGCAAATTCGGCGTAAAGTTTTTCGATCACGTCCCTGTGCTCTGCGGCCACTTTGACAGCAAGGCTTTCCGGAGTTCCCTCCGGGACAAGGATTTCAAGAACTCCTGAGTCATTGATCCTGAACGCCATACGGCGGCGGCGTTTTGAAACAATGATCCTGTACTCCCCGTTGAACATTTTTCACTCCGGGCTTTTTCAAAGGGCCAGTTTGAGGGCAAAACTCCGCAGGGCCAGTTCCAGACTGACATTGTAGTTCAAAGTGCGGCAGAGTTCTTCTGATTGTTTCAGGACAAAACTTCCCCGCTGCGCTGAAGTCATCGGCAGAGGAGTCAATCCCTCAAGCAGTTCAGGATGAGGCAGCTGAGCAGGAGTGATCCCGCAGGAAAGCATAAAAATCTGTGAACAATACGCCTCAATCACGCCGAGGAATTTCGCCCGGCAGCGCATAAAGCTGCCTGAAATCTCATCATCCCGGCGGCCTTCAAGACGTTTACGCAAGGCCGTATCACCGGCATTTTCTGCGGCGGCGATCGCTTCATCAAAGCGATCCCCCACCTCGTTTTCAGCGACAGATTCAAGGGAGTTCGCCACAGCGATAAGCACCTGGGCGGCACTTTCGGCCCGGGCAGGATCATTGACACCGTTGAAAACAAGTTCGTGCAAAGCGGCGACCACCTCTTTTTTGCCGGAGAACTCAAAAATCTGCTCCTGATCGGGCAGACGGAGCTGCTGACAGCGGGAACGGGTGGTGGCAAGAAGTGCCCCCGGATTGGCGGTACACAGGATCAGAGTTGTGTCTCTGGGAGGTTCTTCAAGGGTTTTGAGCAGAGCATTCTGGGACTCTCTGTTCATACGGTCAGCTTCACGGATGATACCGATTTTCTGTCCTCCGGTACTGCCGGTGAGATAAAGAGCTCCCATAAAAGAACGGAGCGTATTGGGTTCCGGATTGACCATTTCGCCCACCCGGATCTGGTACATTTTCCCCACAGGCCCCAACAAATGCAAATCAGGATAAGTGCCCCTTTCCAGCTGCCGGCACACAGGACAGGAAAGATCAGGATTTCCCTTTTCATCAGGGTTTGGGCACGCAGCGATCTGAGCCAGCAGAACAGCGAACTCTTTTCTGGTGGTCTCAGATTCCGATATAATCATAAAGGAGTGAGCCAGACGGCCTTTTGCCCGGGCGGCGGTCAGAGAATTGACCACATCGGGAAAGCGTTTTGCCATATCATCCAAAGAGCTCATCCACCGCCCTCCTGACTCTTTCGCTCACCTCTTGGGGAGTTCCTTCGGCGTCGATGACCCGGACTCGTTGGGGTTCAGTTTGAGCAATAGCGAGGAATCCCTCTCTGACCCGGGTGTGAAAATTGATATTTTCAGCTTCAAAGCGGTCGTAAACACCGGCGGTTTCCTGCCGTCTGCCGGCCCGGGCGAAACCGGATTCGACAGGAAGATCCATCAGCAGAGTCAGGTCGGGTTTTCTGTATGCAGCGGCAAAGAGATTGAGCTGAGCGATCAGCTGACAGTCGATGCTGCGGGCCGCTCCCTGATAGGCGGTTGTGGAGTCGTAAAAGCGGTCACACAGGACGACGGCTCCTCTTTCGAGTGCGGGCAGGATCACTTCGTGGACGTGCTGACTCCGGGCGGCTTCCATAAGCAGCAGTTCCGTTTCGGAGTGGAGCACTTCAGAACCCTTGTGGGTTTTGAGGATCGTTCTCAACTCCTCAGCCAGGGGAGTACCTCCCGGTTCCCGGGTGGTAACGACTTCAAATCCCCGTGAACGCAAAAGTTCGGCACACATTTTCAGCTGAGTACTTTTTCCGGCCCCTTCGGGACCCTCAAAGGTAATAAATTTTCCGCTGTCAGACATATTTTCCAAGTTCCGTTGTTTGATTTTTGACGATACGATATTTCAGACGGAGAGCCGTTTTTTGATTTTTTCCGCATTGGGGGGCAATTTTTTCCGGGCGGCGCAGTAGAGTTCGATCAATTCGGCCTTTTCTTCCCTTGAAAGATCGGGATGTTTGAAAAGGAGTTCCAGATCCAGATGACACAGCTGATTGATGAGCCATACGGGACGGCGGCGGCAGCTGCCCAGGTCGATCCAGAGGAGTTCAAGTTTATTGCCGTCCGGATCAGCTTCGGGCATTTCTTTCCACATCAGATTTGCCAGAGTGAAGCCCCTGTGTATGACCCCGCCGTCGTGGCAGCGTGCCAAAAGGGGCATATTCCGGTGCAGAAGTTCCTCCAGCAAATCAGTTCTGCTGCCGAACTCTGCATCCTTGAGCAGATGACGGCCATTGTAAAAACCTTCGGCATAACGGGTAATAAGAAAGGCATTTTTAAGGAGAAAACACTTTCTTATGTCTCCTGCGGCCAGCAATTCCGGCAAAGGAATCCCCAAATCGTTCAAAAGCGAATAATTATGTGCCTCAAAGCCGCAAGGCGACGGTCTGAGGATAAATTTTGCGGGCTTTGCCACCACTCTGAAACTTTTGTAGACCACAGCTCCCCCGTTGTCAAGAGCGATCTTGAGCACAAACTTCTTGCCTGTATCCCAGATTTTTTCTCCTGAACCGGACTCTGAAAACTCGTTTCTGGCAGAAAGAGTTTCAAACTCCTTGAGAAATGAGTCCTTTATATAGCTCCACGACGAACTCAAACGGCGCATCGTATGATGAAATTGAGAAGCAATAACAACTTTCATAATAAAAATTTTCCGTCAGCGCAGTTTCAACGTGGCAAGTGCCGAAAGTGCCAGAATCCCGGCAATGATCCAAAACCTGACAACGATCTGAGTTTCAGTCCACCCCAGATGCTCAAAGTGATGATGAAAGGGGGAACAGTAAAAAATACGTTTCCCGGTCAATTTCACGGAAGCCACCTGCAAGATGACAGAAAGAGCTTCAATGACAAAGATGCCCCCCACCAGAATCAGCAGCAGTTCCTGACGGGTCAGTACCGCCATCATACCGACGATACCTCCCAGAGCCAGACTGCCGGTATCTCCCATAAACATAGCCGCAGGGTGGCAGTTGTGCCAGAGGAATCCCAGACAGGCCCCTCCGGTGGCAGAGGCAAAAATCACAGCCTCCTGGATCCCCAGCAAATGAGGGATATTGAGATAATCGGCAAAGACCCGGTGTCCCATCAGATAGGCTAAAATAGCATAAGTAATCATACAGAAAATGGTACATCCGGAAGCGAGCCCATCCTTGCCGTCGGTCAGATTCACTGCGTGACAGGAGCCCAGCACAGTAAAAACAGCAATCACGCCGCAGATCACCGCTCCCAGAGCAAAGGGAGTCTTGAAAAAAGGCACAATAAACTGGCTCATCATTCCGCCTACACCGGGGGAATTGTTAAGCAGCCAGACAGCTCCGCCTGCAATAGCCGCGGTAATCAGGAATTTCCATTTTGCGGGCATACCGTCCCGATTGCGGTAAACGACTTTAAGGTAGTCATCGGCAAATCCCACTGCGGCAAAGAGGAGTGTGCTGCAAATCAGTACTGAAGCGATCCTGCCGGGGGCACACCAGAGCAGAGCACTCAACACAATGGCACCCACAATGAGAATACCTCCCATACAGGGGGTTTTATTTTTGGCTTTGTCGATAAGTTCAGGAGCGATCAGACCTTCAAAGCGGTCGGCGGCCTGAGCGTGAAGCGACTTCAACACCCGGGCGGTCCCTGCGCCCAGCAGTACTGTAAGCATAAAGGCCGTAAAAGCGGCACCTCCTGCACGGAACGTCACATATTCAAACAAACGGAACGGCCCAAAGACATCGCTCAACCCGGACAACCAATAAAGCATCATACCCCCTTGAATTTTAAAATTTATTGACTTTTGCATAATTTATATGCAGTCGGCTGATTTTTCCACACAGGGAAGGATAAAATCTGAAAATTTTTGGATTTTTTTTATTTGCGACTCCCGGAATCCTGTTTTTACTGTTGCAAATAAAGAAAAAGGGTGATATTTTAAAACATAAACGTGGTAAAACTGTTTTTTTAAGAACTCAATGATATTGAATCCAAGGAGAATCGGACTTATGAAAAGAGTTAAAGAAATTTTCTGTTTTCTGTTTCTTGCACTGTTCCTGACTCTTTCCGGAGCACCGAACACACAAGATTGGATAAAAGCACCTGACAAAAGCTGGCACCTCACATTGGAATCGGCTCTTGAGGCCGCTTCAAAAAGCGGTAAAAAAATCTTTGTTTTCCACACCGGTTCCGACTGGTGCGGCTGGTGCAAAAAACTGAAAAAAGATGTTCTGCTGACCTCAAGATTCCGGAAATTTGCCAGAAAGAAGTTGGAGTTTGTTTATCTGGACTCCCCTTCAAAACGTGTTTCAATGCCCGATGCCCAGCGCAATTACAACCGTCAGACCTGGCAGAATCTCCGAGGCGGCGGCGGCGTGCCTTCCGCTCTTGTTCTGGATTCCAAAGGACGCAGGATCGGTGCTGTGGGCGGCTACCGTCCCCTCAAAAACTATATGGCAGTTCTTGGAGATCTCGTTTCCAGAGAAGCTGCTCCCGGAACTCAGGCTGCCGTTTCCGCCCCTGCCGCACAAGATGCTCAAGGCTGGCTGAGTGCTCCGGAAGGGTGGTTCAACAAACTTGAACCTGCTCTTGAACAGGCAAAAAAAGAAAAGAAAAAGATTCTTGTTCTCAGGACGGGTTCCGACTGGTGTCCTCCCTGCAAAAAATTCGGAAGCAACTGTCTGCCTTCGACTGAATTCAAAGAGTTTGCCCGCCGGCATCTGGTTCTGGTCTATCTGGACACTCCCCGGTACAAGTCTATGCCTCCGGAGCAGAAAAATTACAACCTCAGAACCGCCTCCAATATCGCTATGGGAGGCGGCGTTCCCTCCTTTGCGATTCTGGATGCTCAGGGCAACAAGACAGGCGGCTTCTCAGGATACAGTTCAAAAGAGTCTTTTTTTACCCGTTTGGACCGGGCTATGAAATCCACTCCTCAGACGTTCAAGGCTGAAGAAGAAGTAAAACAGAAATACAGAAACCTTGTACGCCGGGCAAAGATCTCCATTACAGGATGGAAAATGGCTCCGGAAGATCCTTTGCGTTCTCTTGAGGAACTTCCTGAAACACTCCCGGCAGGCACAAAACTTTCCTTTTACTTTGACTACGAACTCCCCCCCGGACTCAAAACTTCGATCCGGCTCGCAGCTCCCGGAGTCGTCAACCAGGTGCCGCCGAACGAGCCCGACGCAGCGGGTCAGGGACAAATCATCAGGCATATCACATTCCGTGTCCCGACAAAAATCAACTCTTTCTTTCTGTGTCTGTTTTCAAAGGAATATAAACTGACTGCCTTATACCGGCGTATCCCCTGTAATATCAAAGTTGTAAAATAAAATCGGACTTGAAATTTTCCCAAACAGATATCCTCAAACACCAAAAAACAAGGAAAAAAGTACTTTATGAAACTGCTTTCCAAACCCTTCACTTTGATCGAACTTCTGGTCGTTATCGCCATCATCGGTATCCTTGCGGCTATGCTTCTGCCCGCTTTGCAGCAGGCCCGGGAACGGGCCATCAGTACCAAATGTGAAAACAATCTGCGCCAGATCAATATGGCAGCTGCGGCCTACCGTGATGATTATCAGAACTGGAATATGGACTCAAACAGTGGATATCGGGCAGAGATCATCAAGTATACCGGTGTTGACAAAGTCAAGGACTACACCAACAAAAACACGCTCCTTACCTGTCAGAAACATCCCAGCTATAAAAATTCTGCCAAGGCTCCCGGATATTTCGGTATCTGTTACTGGATGCACCAGCATTTTTCACGGAATCACAGTAAATATCTCAATAACGTCCGCGGTTCCACGATCCGTTATCCTTCCAAACTTGTTTATATCCTTGAAGCATCTGCCGGCCAGATCCTCTCTTCCGCCCGTTACAAATATTACGGTGACGGCGGCAGCTGGGGGCAGGTGATCGGCCCCTTCCACCTGGGCAAACACAATATCATCTACTATGACGGCCACGTGGGTTCATACAGATTCCAGCAGATGCCCGCCCACCTTGAAACCGCTCTTGGCGGCGAACAACTCTGGTATCCCAGAGGCGGACAGTATTTGTAATTTTTAACCGGGAACCGAACATTTATGAAAAAAATAACTTTCCTCTTTCTTTTGTTTTCAGTTTTCGTTCTGTGCGGTGCTGAAAGAGTCATTGTCAAAAACGGCAAATCTGATTATGTGATCTGTTACAGTTCTGCAACCGGTGTTCCCCAACGGGCGGCCTCTGATCTGCAGCTTTACATCCGCAAAGCCACAGGAGCCAAACTCCCTATTGTACCTCTTGCCAAAAAAGGCTCCCGTCCCGCCTTTCTTGTGGGCTTTGAAAAGGTGACTGTTCCTGAAGGTTTTATTGTAAAAACTTCCGGCAAAGACATTATCATTTCCGGAAACGACACCGCAGGTCAGGTGGAAAATGCCCACTGGGCTGACGGTGCACGCACCGGCACCTGGTACGGCGTCTGCGACTTCCTTGAAAAACAACTGGGCATCCGCTGGTTTATGCCCGGTCCTCTGGGGGAATATGTGCCTAAACGCAAAACCTGGTCTGTTCCCGACTTGGATTACAATGACCACCCCCTTATGGAAAAACGGGATATGAATTATGTTTCAGGCGGACCCAACGGCAAAAAAGAGGGGGAACCCAATCTTTTCAAACGGCGCAACCGCTGCGGCAAAGCCAACAGCTGGCAGGCTTCCCACAGCTGGCTTCATCAGCTGCCCGGTAAAAAATACTTCAAAGATCATCCGGAATGGTTCGCCTACGTCGGCGGCCGCCGTTATCCTTACGATTCAATGGGACACGGTTTGCAGATCTGCACCACCAATCCTCAGGCTCTTGACGAACTGGCAAAAAATCTGATCCAATTCACCAAAAGGTGGAAAAGACCCATTATGCTGAGCCTTTCCCCAAACGACGGCGGCAGCCTTTGCGAATGTGACAAATGCCAGGCCCTCGATGACGGCTTCACTCCTTCCGGCAGGCGGATTATGACCACAAGAATGGTCACTTATGCCAATGAAGTTGCCAAACGGGTCAATAAAGTCCTGCCCAATCAGAAATTCGGTTTTTACGCTTACAGTTTCTATGTTCAGGGTGTCAGCAAAGTCAAAGTCGATCCCAATGTCACCATTATGGAGGTCAGAAATGACACAGGCCTCAGTTACTACAATCCCCTTCAGCGGGCAGCCCATCTGAAAAATCTTCTTGCCTGGCGCAAACAGCTGGACAAACTCTTTTTTTACTCCACCCCCGAAGGTATGGGTAATCTGGAACTTCCCTGCTATCACTATGAAAACATCTGTATGCTTTTTGACAACCTTTACAAGGCTGGTGTCTCCGGCATTGAGATGAACAACACCTCAAGTTTCGGTTCTTCCGGGCTCAACAACTACTTCTATGCCCGCTTTGCCTGGCGACCTCCGCAAGACCGCAAAAAGTTCTATGAAGACACTCTCAAAGAGTGCTACGGTTCCCTTGCCGCTCCGGTGATGAAAGGTTACTTTGCCGATGTGGAACGCAGAGTGGCCAAATTTTCCACCAGCAAGATCGACGAAGATGTTTCCCTCGGCTATGTCAAACGTCTCCCCGGAATCATCAGAGCAGCTTACACCGGCCTTGCAGAAAAGTGGCTTGCTCCTATGAAAGAAGCCGCCGCAAAAACCGCCGACAAAGGCCAGAAAGCCCGAATCCAAATTGCCATCAATAATCTGGAATACTGCAAAGATACGGTAGATCTTTACCAGGCAGCCCTCAAAGTGGTGGGTCGTCCCGCCCCTGAAAAAGCGGATGTGATCGCCGCTGACAAGCTGGTCAAAAAACGGATGCAATCCATTAAAAAGCTGGCAGCTTCCCCTTCAAACACCAATATCAAATCTTTTGCCTATAAAGAAAAACAACACAAGATCCCCTTTGATCCCAAAGTTTTCAGCTTTATGCTGGCTGCTCAGAACCGCAAAACAGCCAATATTGTCCGTCTCAACACGATTCCTGTCATCGACGGAAAATTGGATGAAGCCCTCTGGAAAAATCTGCCTGTCTGCCGTATTCAGCACGACAAAGATGACGGCAGTGTTTATAAAAACGGTGCCGACGTGAAACTCTTTACCAAAGGGAACGATCTTTACATCGGTATCAGATGTGAAGAACCTCTGGCAGGCGAAATCAAAGACTCCGCCAAAGGTCCCCAGGCAGCAGTTTGGGATGAAAACAGCCTCGACCTTTTCATCAATCCCGCAGGCAGCAAAACCTTTTATCAGCTGGTATTCAACTCCATAGGCTCCGTCCGGTTCCTCACCCACACCGGCAAAAAGCGGGGCGAACTCACCGGGATCGCCACAGTCAAAACTTTCAAAGGCAAGGATTTCTGGAGTGCAGAGGTCAAACTGCCGCTGACCGCTGTCGCCGTCAACAAGGATTTCCGCGGCGATGTCTGGGGAATGAACTTCTGCCGTACCCGCCGTACCGTCAAACCCAACGAATACAGCTGCTGGAGTCCCACTTTCGGGGATTTCCACGCCCCCGCCCGTTTCGGACGGGTCATCTTCAAATAAAGGAGTATTTTCAAATGTGCGTCTGGACCGCTTATGCGGGAAAAAAAGAAGCTGCCCCTGTTGTTTATGAAGCCCTGAGAAAAACAGAAGGCTTCTGGGCAGGATTTTACACTGGCATTGCTTCTTGCAGTGAGGGAAAACTTTACCTCAAAAAGTGTTGCGGCCATACGGGAACTTTTGCTGAAAAGTTCAACTTTGCCGATCTCCCCGGAAATATGGCTATTGCTCACAGCCGGACAGCTTCAGGCGGCCTTGACAACCGGGCACAGCCCCATATCAGTTCCAGAGGTCTTGTGGCACTCCATTCTCAGGGTTCTGTCGGCGTATTTGCCGATCAGCGTCACCAGTATACAGATGTCCTTTTGAAACTCTACGCCGAAGGCTGCCGTCCCCGCAGCGGCGGCCCGGCTGAAAACGGTATGAAAGAACATCCCGGACTGACGACGCCTGACGGCAAGCAAATTTCCGCAGCCGATGTGGAAAATAACGCCATTGAAAGCTGCTATATGAAAAACGGCGGCGATGTGGTGAGTGCTTTGCGTGAAGCGGCATTGCCTCTCCCCGGAGAACACTGTTCCATTTGTCTTTTTGCCGACAAGCCCGGCCTCATCGGATTCATCAATATGAATCAGCGTATCTGCTATGCCTTTGAAGATGACGGCGTCTATATGGGGACTTCTATGAATGCTCTCCCCGGAGCCGGTATGGAAATCCCCGGAAACTCTATCGGCTATGTGACAGCAGAGGGAACACTTCATCTGGAAAGACTGGGCGATCACAAGATCAACAGCTTTATTCCCGACGGACTGGCTCAAGTAGTCATCGACTACCTCAAAGAGAACCCCAAATCTCTGATCGCCCACATCTGTGACAAAGCTGTCCGCCCCCACTTCAACAAAGGAGAACTGGATTACCACGCCCTTGCCATTTACCGGGTTATGGAAGAACTGTACAAAGCCGGTATCGTCACCTGGGAAGAAAGTGAACGTCCCTACTCCGCCACAGGGATCCCCGGCAGAGGATTCCTCTGGTCATTGAAGTAAATCTTCTGTTTTCAGCAATCGAGTAGGAGGCTGTCCATTATTTGGACAGCCGTCCTCTCACACCACCGTACGTGCCGTTCGGCATACGGCGGTTCAGTAACTTGAGTGCAGTTCATTATACCGGATGAAGATATCGTCATA
>SUWB01000075.1 GCA_015061745.1 Lentisphaerota bacterium
GCTGTCTGACGGTGAAATGCTCGGAAGCGGCGACTTCAACGGCAACGGCATTGATGATATCCTCATCCGCAAGGGTGACTGGATCTGTGCCTGGCTTGACGGTACTGCTTCAGAGTATATGGGTATTGTCGTCGGTCTGGATGAAAATGACGTGATCGAGGGTATCGGCGACTTCGACAACGACGGAACAGATGATCTTCTGTTCCGTGGAGCTGATGGCCGTCTCGGTGCTCTGATCGTCAATGGTCCTGATTCCACCGAATGGAAGGGATTTGGAACTGTCGGCAAGGACATCACCATCTGCTGATAAAACAATCACTCAAACCCGTAAAACTCCGGCACTTTGGCTGCCGGAGTTTTTTTCATTATGCTCCAGCGGGGCAGCGTTTTTACGGGGAAAATGGGGAATTTACACTAAATCAAGTTGAAATAACTCCTTTTGTCTGCTATATTTATAAAAGGACAACACCAGGAGGCGGTTTCGGCATAAAATTATTGATTTACTGCGGCTTTGTAAACCCGCCTTTAAGATAACAAGGAACTTTTTTTAGAGATGGAACGTATCTTTTTGCTCAAACTTGAAAACGGAGCCTCCATAGAGGCCCGGGCAGATATCAATCTGGAAATTTCTCCTCACGATGTTTGCGTTTTTAATAAGGATTTCTATACCGATTCAGGAATCGTCTGCCGGGAACTTGATCCGACCAAACTGAAAGCCGCCGTTCCCACTCTGCCTCAGATCCAGCGTTTGGCCACTCCGGAAGATCTGGCTCAGGCAGAGGAAAATCAGTCCAAAAACCGTAATGCAATGGCAACGACCCAGACCCTTGTGGATCAGCTCGGACTGGAAATGAAGCTGATTAACGCTCACAGCTCCCTTGACGGAAAATTAATGACCATTCAATTTTCCGCCGAAGGACGGGTGGACTTCAGAGAACTTATTAAAGAATTGACCCGGACACGCTGTTCCAGAATCGAACTGCGCCAGATCGGCGTTCGGGATGAAACCGGCATTTACGGCGGTATAGGCGTTTGCGGTCAGATGCTTTGCTGCAGCCGCTTTCTTAAGGAATTCAATTCCATTAACGTCAAGATGGCAAAGGAACAGGATCTTTCCCTGACTCCCGCCACCATTTCAGGAGCTTGCGGCAGACTTAAATGCTGCCTCAAATACGAACACGACGGCTATACCGAACTTGCCAAAGGTATGCCCAAAAAAGGCGAATATTGCGAAACTCCTGACGGTAGCGGACGGATTTCGGACCGTAATCTCCTGACCCGTAAAGTTTTTGTGACTCTTGAAAACGGCAATGTCAATCAATACAGTGTCGATGATATCAAGATCCTGCAGCACGGTGAAAAACGCAGCAATCCCGCTGCTAAGAAAAGTCAGGATCGCCCCGGAAAAAATACCAGAAACGGCGAAGAAACTCAAGCTCATCCGGGGCATAAAAAAGACAATCACAGTGAAAAACGTTCCGGGAATGGCAATCCTAAACAAAACAATTCAGGCGAAACAGGTTCTGCCAAGTGAACGGTGAACTTCTGATCCAGCGTGCAGCAGAGCTTGACCAACAGGGGTTTCTGCCTTTGCCGGGGGAGACTCCGGAGGCCTTTTTAGAGAGATTTGAGCAGTCTGAAAAAGCTTACTCTCAATTTCAGGAACAACTCGACAACGCTGGAACTGCACGGTTGTTTGAAGAGTTTGAAGTCCGGAATGAGGATAGGATACCTGACGGGATCATTGCTGAAGCCGCTGAAAAAACCAAGACCCTTTATGGTTTTGAAAATGCCCGTGTGCCCGGATTTTTTCTTTCCGGCAAGGTGGGGGCTCTCTGGGGAGGATGTATGATCGGAGATCCCGACAACGGCTTTGCAGTTATGCTGCTGCGTTCCTCCTTCCGGAACGTGAGCAAGTGGTATCTTTATGAGCGTTCCGAATTGATCGCTCACGAACTGTGTCACGCAATGCGCCAATCCCTGTGTGATGTCCGTTTGGAAGAATATTTCGCTTATCAGACAGGACGCAGCTTTTTACGCCGCAATTTCGGGAACTGTTTTATCCGTGAAATTGATGCCGTACTTTTTATCCTGCCCACCTTTCTGCTGCTCGGAGCCACTGTATTGCGGGAATTTACCCGGCTTTGGTATCCTTTATGGCCTTTCTGGTGTCTTGCGGCAGCTTATCCTCTTTTTTTACTTCTGCGGAATTTTTCCAGTCTCCGCAAGGTGCGTAAAGCAGAAAAAAAATTGCGTTTATTCGGTATTGAGCATCCCGGGCCCATTCTTTTCAGAAGTACTTTTGAGGAAATTTCTGCTATCGGAACTATGGGAAATAAAGAGGATTTTCAACATTTTCTTGAACAGATGTGCAGTAAAGAACTGCGCTGGGCAATTATAAAATTGAGATTTTTTGATCAGGAGGAACAAGAATTATGAAACTTGATGAATTGACTGCTTTTCTGGATTCTGAGCTGAATTTGAACGCCTTTGCTGCGGATGTTTCCAACAACGGTCTTCAAATCGCAGGCGGAGATCAGGAAATTACAAAAATTGTTTTTGCCGTTGATGCTGCGCTGGAATCCATTGAATATGCCGAAGATGCCAAAGCAGATCTTCTCTTTGTTCACCACGGCCTCAGCTGGGGCGGCGGATTCCGCCGGATTACCGGAATTGATGCCAAACGCATTTCTCTGCTGTTTAACGCCGGAATCAATCTCTATGCCGCTCATTTGCCCCTCGATGCCCACCCGGAGCTGGGAAACAATGCTCAGCTCTGCAAGATTATGGGACTGAAAAAACTTGCTCCCTTTTGCAGCGTGGACGGTATGACTATCGGCTGGACGGGAGAGCTTTCCCGGGGCGCAAGTGTGGAAACGCTGGTTAAAAAACTTAAAGCAGCCCTGGATGATCCGGAATGTAATTTCTACGGTGACCCTGATGTGAAGGCTAAAAAAATTGCTGTCGTCTCAGGCGGATGCAATGAAGCTGTCCTCTTTCAGGCCGCCGCTGCCGGAGCGGAAATGGTGGTGACAGGTGAATTCAAACACCAGCTCTATCATACCGCCAGAGAATTGGGGATCAACGTTATCGCAGCCGGACACTATGCCACTGAAACAGTGGGCGTCAAAGCCGTTATGGAACTTGTCAGTTCCAAATTCGGTATCGAAGTTGAATTTGCCGACTGCCCCACAGGATTGTGAAAACAGAGGCGGGAGATCTCTTTTGTGATTTCCTGAATAAAAAAGCTCAGTCCCCGACCTTTGTCGGGAACTGAGCCTTTTTTTGGTATGCGCGGCACGCGCATTGACTCGTCGGTGAAAGTCCGATACAGACCTTGTCAGTAGGAACTGTTAGCGAAAGCCAAGGGTGTCCATTGTGAGGTGGAATCTGAAAGAAGGCAATAGCAAAATC
>SUWB01000041.1 GCA_015061745.1 Lentisphaerota bacterium
GAAAATTTATTCCCCCCCCGGATGGAGGAATATGCACATCACCGACAACAGGTGAATTTTTTTATTTTACCAGAGATTATTTCTCCATGTCAAGGGGGCCAGAAGGTAGAGTAGGCAGCTCCTGTTTTGGTGCCGGTGCCGTTCTTCTCTTCTGAGGGAACCTTGTTCCGTTCTACCATTTGAACGTGTCCGTCGTAGAAGAAGAATGAGGCCTTGCCCTGTCCAAGAGAGAACTGCTGTTTACCAATTTCATTGTCACCCGGATTGGGATTTGAATGGGGGAAGACAGGGAAGAAATACTCAGTTTCATCGGGTGCAGCGCACTTTCGACCGAGATAGAAGGAGCCAAAAGGACCTTCACCTCCGGCCATAGTCCGGGAGGAAAGACGTACCTGACTTATCTTGAGTGCCGTGTCTTGGTAGTTCATTGTAATGCCGGCTTGAGTCATTTTCTCTGTACTTGAGGCAAGAACTTCCCGCATAATGCCCTCACGGGCGGGGCAGAAAAGTATATGTTTGTAAACTTTGCCGTCATCGGCTCTTGCAAATCCTCCCAACGCACCGCCTGCTTTATGAGAGTTAGTTTCCCGGGTGCCGAGGTAGGAGGGGAACATTCCAGTATCGCAGGGGGTGGTGGGGGCGTCAGAATATCTTGCCAAATTCCATTTTCGTGTTGAGTATTTATATCTGCCGCCGTTCCACAACCCGGGAGCCACATCTTTGTTATCGGAAATATAGAATCCCCATGCCTTTGCCATAGTTCCAAAATTGTTGATACAGGCAGTGGCGTGTGCCCGTTCCCGTGCTTTTTGCAGGGCAGGGAGCAACATAGAGGCAAGAATGGCTATGATGGCAATAACGACCAAAAGTTCAATCAGCGTGAACGCTGATTGAGTGAAGATGTGAAGGTGTGAAGAGCATTTTTGACCATTGTCAAAAATGCGTGAAGTGCGCCCTTGCGGGCGTAAGGATGTGTCGTTTTTATAAATTATTTTGAGGTAATAAAACGGCAAAACCCTAACTTTACAAGCAGCACTCACCAGAAGTTCAATCAGCGTGAAGCTGTACAGCTTCACCTGCCTGCAGGCAGGTGAAAAAGAATGCCTCGCTGTCTTTTGGCTTTTAAGTATCTCGTGCATCAACAGTTTTCCTTTCTTTAAGTAATGAAATGAACATTATTTTGAAAAACGCAGCACAGTTATGTTAAAATAGCACCATTTTTTCATATTGTCAAGTGTTTTGCTGTCTTTTGTCTTTGAATTTAGACAAACAAAGTACACTCTTTACGCTTTTCTTTATCCGGGACGACGTAACATATTGTCCATTGCCCCCGGGCATCTGAATACAGCAAAGCCCCTTGAATGTATCCGCACCAGTCTCCTTCGTGAAAGGGATAGACCTGAAAATGGCTCAGCAATGCGATCAGAATGATATCGTGGGTTGCGATGATCACATTCTTTTTTTCAAATTCACTCCCGATCAGAAAATCAACAAGATTTTCTGCAAAGTCCTTTCTTTTGATCATTGTGGGAGCACTGCCCTCGCTGAAATATGTCTTGAGCAATTGAGGGAGAGTTTTTTCTTCAACAGAAACACCCAGCATTTCAGGGGGAGAAAACAAGGCCGTATCGTGGAGTTGGGGGTAGGGGGTGATAGAAATATCACTGTCGCACAATTTTCCGCCCTTTGCGAGAGCTTCGACTGTTTGAAACGTCCGTTTGCGGGGAGATGCCCCGAAGCACACATCTTTCATACCTTTTAAAAGTTTGCCGCATTCCACGGCATAATCCCAGCCTTCCGCAGTCAAACCGGGATCAAGATTGCCGCCCTGTAAAGATTCCCGGTAAGAGTGTCTGAGCAGCAGACGGCTTTTATGGGCGGCTTCCGAAATGTCCGGTATTTCCCGGAAAGAGATGATTGTTCTGTTTACATTGAGCATAATTTATTCCTTGATTTTTGTTGAACAGCCTTGCAGATTTATTGATTTCCGGCAGCGGCGAGTGCCTGCAGCAGATCTTGATGCCATTTGGCGGTGACGGCCGGATCATCTTTGGACATCAGGGCAGCGGGAGGAACTTTTGCGAGTTTCCGCCTGACTGCGGTAAGGTAATATACACCCTGGGGAACTGTTTTTCAAACAGCGAATCAAGGGAAAAGTAGCAACCGCCCCAAAAAACGCTCTGAAACAGGTATTGAAGCAAAAACTTGAAAAATCAGGCTTTGTTTCCAAATAAAGTAAAAAATGAATGCCGCGTAACATATTTTTCTGTAAATTATGTTGAAACGTGAGCGAACACCGGTACGGTTTGTTCTTGCAATAGAGTTTTTCCGGAAAAAAAGGGTTTTCAAAGATGGTTTTGCATAAATATGTATGAAAAGTTGCTAATTGAACTTGATTTGTTGCATTTTGTTTCATTGGTGCAGTTGTATTTTTATTTTTGCAAGGCTATATTATTTCCAGTTGTACAGTCAAAAACACAGGAGCGTTGAGATATGAAAAAAATGCAGCATTTGAAATTTGTCCGCACCTTTACCCTGATAGAACTTCTTGTAAGCAAAACTTGTCAAATATGTGTTTATACTTTGCGAAAAATTGCCTCTTGCCTTAATATTTGCCATTGCAATCCTGCAAAATGCGGGATTGTCGGTTTTGCAAATGCAAAAACGGCAATCCACCAAAAGTTTTTGGCAAGGATGGATGGGGTCCGGGGAAGGAAGGGAGAACCTTTTTTCAAAAAGGGTTCCCTTCCTTCCCCGGCTCCTTTCACCTTGATAGAACTTCTTGTCGTTATCGCCATTATTGCCATCTTGGCTGCAATGCTTCTTCCGGCTCTGCAGCAGGCACGGGAAAGGGCAAGAACGACTCACTGCCTCAACAACTTTACGACCTGGAGCAAGGTGCATCATATGTACTGTGATGACAATAACGGCTTTATTATGGCAATGATGAACTCCGGAAAAATATTGGAAACCTATACAAAAATGTGGCATCCCAGCGGCCCCAACCGGGGATTCCTGGCTCCTTACTTTGCGGTCAAGTATACCGATGAATGGCTCCCTATCGGCGGGTGGAGCAGAAAATCAGACGGTTCATATGAAAGAAGTATTTACGCCTGCCCCTCAATGAATCCTGAACCTGCCTATAATGCCATAAAGCCTTCTGACGGTCTGGTTTTCGGCGTCGGCCGCCCCAATGCCTATGGTGTTCCTTATAAAAAGATACACTCCTACAAAAAGGCCAACAAACATTGTCTGCTGGGCGAAAGTGCCGGCGGACAGGCAATGAAATATTACTGGAAACCTGCCGGCGGAGCCGATGCTGTTGCCCTGCCTCACGCTCAATCTATGAATCTTGTCTTTTATGACGGTCACGTTGGCAATATTAAACTGGGGAAAATCCCTGTTGACGGTTATGCCGCCCGTTCCTGGGCATCTTCATTTTGGACAACAGAATCTTATGACCACGATTATTGAGGTGTAAACTATGAAAAAATACTTGCTGTCTGCCGTTTGTTCTGTCGGATTGCCTTTTATTCTTTGCGGCGCATTACAGGAAACGGCTCTGTTTCCTGTTGCTCCCGGAACAAAGGCTCTGCCTGTTCAAACGGAGGCCGTACACCCTGATTTCAAAGAGTCTCCTTATGAAGAAACGGGAAAAGTACCTGAATTTACTCCTGCTGAAAAACGTTCCGGGATGATGATTTTCAGCCGCCCTCTGACGGAACCGGTTTATCAGGCAACTCTGCCTAAAGCGTGGGAACGGGTCGAGTCACTCCATACCTTCGGAGCCAGAGGACAGATCGTGACTTTGAACTTTGCTGTTTATCCCGTCCGCAATTTGAAAAAACTCAGAACCGCTGTGCAATATCCTTTCCCCGGCGGACAAATCAGACAGATCGCTTACTGGAAGGTGCGTTATCCTTTTTATCTGACGCCCCGGCAGTACCGGACCACTCCCGGATATCTTTTCCCGGCAACCTGGTGTGATGCCAAAGCATTGGAACCGCAGCGTTTTGTGGTCAATGTCAAGATTCCTGACAACGCCGCCCCCGGGATCCACTCCGGAACGATCCGTATCGCTCACGACGGGTATGGCAAGGCTCTTGTGCTGCCCTATACCGTTAAGGTGTTTCCCTTTGAATTGCAGCGGGACCCGGCAAAGAATTTTTCAGCGTATGCAAGTCCCGTGCGTGAACCTTTGCATAAAGTTTACCGCAAACATAAAAATGATGCTCAATGGCTGCGGAAAGCCTCTTTGCGTGAGTTCCGTCTGATGAAGGAATACGGCTTTACCCGGCCGCCTGCCTTCGGATTGCATTACAACAAATACAAAGATAAATTTGAAGTGCCCAACTGGGAGATCCACTACGCCGAAATGCGGGAAGCCGGATTGCCCCTGCCTATGATCCTTGTGACGGGGGATCACGCTTTTCTGACACTCTACCGGGACATACACAAAGCGTTTCCCGGAAATCATCTGGAAAATGTGAAACCTCTTTCAGAGGATTTTTACAAACGTTTTGAAAAACTGTTGTTCAAGTTCAAAAAAGAGTGGGAAGAAAAAAAGTATCCCCCCATTGTTTTCGGCCCCAAAGATGAACCCTGTGAAAAGGCTTTGCCCATTATCAAGAGACTTTATCAGGTGTACAAAAAGGCCGGATACCGTACTTTTATGACCTCCTGTCCTTTCCAGAAAGAACTGAACGACTATGTGGACTTCTGGCACGATCTGCCCTTCCGTTCTTTTGAGGAGGTGCAGAAAGGCGCAAAAAAAGAGTACTGGTGCTACCCCGGACATATCTGCTATGAATACAAAGACTCCGCCACTCAGAACCGGGGCGGACGTATGACCTATGGTTTCGGACTGTGGCGCAGCAACTACAATTTTCTGATGCCCTGGATCTGGCGTTATTATTTCAATGAACATCTTTTGACCACCCGGACGGGGGGCGGCGGACATCTGCTGACAGATGAGGGCGATATTATCATTGAACTTCACTGGGAAAATTTCCGGGAAGGCATCTTTGACGGCCGCTATATTTACACCTTGCAGCAGTCTATTGTTGAAAGAGAACCCGCCAAAGATCCCGAATTGAAAAAACTGCTTGTGCAGGGACGGCAGCTGCTTCAGGATATCTGGGATTCTCTGCCGCATCAGCAGGTCTATTTGGCTTACGGTCATTTCAATGACCGGGAGTTCGACAGCCGCAGACTGCAAATGGCTGAAATGATCGCAAAAATCAAACGTTTCCCCGCAGTCAATAAGAAAAAAGCCCCTTCAATACTGGTCGATACCTCACGGAAAACCAAACAGAAAACCGTAAATGAGTATCTTGAACTGCTGCAGAAATCCGGCAATCTTGATGTGTACAAACTCAATCCCCGGCAATTTATGGCTATGGAAAAAGAAGCCACGCTTAAAATTGAAAAGGACGGAACTTTGCATTTGCACATCGGTATCGACCGCAAGCAGGACGGTACTTCTTTCAAGGGGAATAAATATCTTTGCGGCTGGCCCCGTATGACGGCCCGGATCAATCCGGTTCTGGATTTTCGCCGGTATGGATTTTTCCGTTTCCGCCTTAAAGTTGATTCCAACCGGGACGGTGAAAAACGTACCAATTGGCAGATGCGTATGGATTGGCGCAGCGTCAAAAAAGTTGCCGGAGCCAGAAGTATCGATCTGCCCAGCCGTATGGAACCCGGGGTGTGGCAGGAGTTCCTGTATTCCACGGCGGATATTCTCAAACGTTCAGACATTCCAATGGAAAACGGTAAAGCGATGAACTATATCCAATTCTGGATCCGTGAGGCTGCTGAACAGTATGAACACGGAGACAAACTGGATTTTCGGTTTGCGGATATGGCTGTTTTCAGGGTGAAAAGAGCTGTGGTCAAAAGTTTCAAAGTGCCGCAGGCAATGCTGAATCCGGTACGGATCATACCCTGGGAAGCCGAATTGCTGGGCAGTGCCGGAAAGGGGGATTATTTTATCATCTCTCTGGCAGACGACAAAGGTAAAATTCTTGCTCAGCAAAAGGCCGCTGCCGCAGCAACGGCAACAGGAGCTTTGGAGTATTCCGGGGCAAAGGCGGGAAAGTATAAGGTAACTCTTACTCTTTTCAATGCCAAAGGTGAAAAATATCACAGTGCCGTTGGTGTGTGTGAATTTGTGAATCCCTGACACCTCAGATCTCAATAAAGGACCGGGCCGGAAAAAGTTTTCTGCCCGGTCCTTTTATTCAAAGGGGGAAGGGGGCGAGCAAAAATTACCCGGAGCGTATCTGTTCTTTCAGTAAAAAAAGAGGTGCCGGACAACTTTTTTTGAAGGGATCAATTTTTATCAGGGACATTGCTTTCAGCCGGGAGACGGTTTCTTTTCCGGTAGTTACGGGGCGTTTCTCCCGTGTATTTATGGAAAAATTTGTCAAAATAGATCAAATCATTGAAACACATCTGCAAGGCCAGATGAGATATTGAAATATCTGAATAAGCCAGAAAATGTTTGGCGATCTTGATCCGTTCCCGGTCGATGACCTCTTTGGTGGTCATTCCGCTGGTTTTCCGCACCAGAGTGAGCAAATGGCTTGCTGTACAATTGAAATGTCCGGCACACTCTGCAACAGTCACCGGAGCTCCCCGCCGGCTTTGGACAAGAAGTTTCAACTTGCGGATGAGCCAGGGTTCTTCTGAATTGGCTCCCGCAATGATCCTGCGGCAGAATCCCCAGACCAATTGCTCCAGCAGTTCAACTCCCGGCAGGGCCGCATCCAAAGGAAATTCTTTTGAGGTGTTAAAAAGTTCCGGCGGAGCAACGGAACGGAAAATCTCTCCCAGAGCCTTGATCCATACCAGTTGTATTTCTCTGAGTTCAGATTCGGTAAAAATAATATATTCCGGCAAATCTTCTTTGTTTTCTTTAACGAAAAATTTGAAAGAATAGTCACAAAATCCGGAATCAGGCCGAGGCCAGAGACAGTGTTCTTCCCCCGGCGGGATCAATATGGCATCCCCGGCAGTAATGAGACGCCGTCCTTTTGAGCTTTCCATTTCTGCCTCCCCGGAAAAGACCAGATTCAGCTGATAAAATGAATGACGGTGCATCTGGCTGATAAATTCCGAACCGACGTCAAAATCATAGCCGCACAAATAAATGGATATGGGTTTTTCAAGTTCTTTATTCACGGGGGATTTTCCTTTGCTTTTTTATAATATATGTGATTTTTACATAATTGTCAACTATTTTTACCTGTTTTTTCTGAGTTTTTGACTTATATTAAGAGAAGATAAATACAGAAGGTCATTATTATGCAGAAAAAAACAAAAATCGGCGTTGTTGGCTGCGGCGGATTCTGCCGGGGAAATCATATCCCCAATCTGCTCAACAATCCCGGAGTTGAATTAAAAAGTCTTTGTGACTTGAAAACAGAGGGCCTTGAAACTTTCAATGTCCCTGTTGTCACAACCGATATGGAAAAACTTTTTGCCGATCCCGAATTGCAGGGCATTGTCTGTGCCACAAAGCCTGATGCCCGGCGGGAAATTATGGAACTTGCCCTCAAGTACCGGAAACCCCTCTTTGTGGAAAAACCGCTCTGCTGGGGGGAAGAACAGACTATGGAAACTGTGGAACTGATGCGGGATTTCAACGATTTCCTTTTTGTCGGGTTCAACAGACAGTTTTCCCCTTTGATGACCGATGCCAAAAAGTTTTATCAGCACTACTGCACAACCGGAAATACCACCATTGTCTGCCGGATCGTGGGTGAAGCGATCATCTGGCCGCCTTCACATTACAATGCGGTCATCAATTTGAAAGAATCCACGATCATTCACGAAGTGACCCATATTTTTCAGCTGCTCAACTTCTTTACGGGAACTTTCCCCTTGAGTGTGAATACCTCAGGCGGCGGCAATGTGGACAATATCATCACCCTTGAATATCCCAACGATGTGACCGCAGTGATTATTGCCGGAGACAACGGTTCTGTGGGATTCCCCAAGGAGTACCTTGAGATCAACGGCAACTACACCACCATTGCCGGATACAATTTTACTGAGTTGGAAGTTACCGGAAACGACGGCCGGTTTGAACGCCGCCGTTATCCTTATGCTGTCGGTAAAGATACTTTTACCACCAGTCACGCGGAAATGGAAGAAAAACTCCGGGCTTTCCGTTTTTCCATTACGCCTGAAGAACGTGCCTACGGCTACTACTATGACCGGCAGGTCCACGTTGACAAAGGTCACGCACAGGAAATGGAGGAATTCCGTAAACTTGCCGCAGGCGAAGTAAAACACTCCCCCATTGATCTTTTCGCCGGAGCCGCCGCCAATATTATTGCTTACCGTGCCCTTCAGTCTCATACTGAAGGCCGCCGGATTTCCCTTGATTTGAAAACTTTGTTCCGATAAGTAAAAAATTACAGGAAAGGAAATTTTTATGAAAGGTCTGCCAAAACAATTTACCTTGATTGAGCTGCTGGTCGTCATTGCCATTATTGCGATTCTTGCTGCTATGCTGCTGCCTGCGTTGCAGCAGGCCCGTGAACGGGGCAATACCACCAAGTGTATGAACAATCAAAAAACGATCGGAACTGCTTTCAGTTTTTATTCGTCTGACAATAGTGACTTTATCACGCCCAACTATATATGGCTGAAATATTCTGACGGAGAAATGAAAACACAGGTGTTTGCCGGAGCTTTGATAGCCTTAGGATATGTTCCTCCCAGCAATTGGCTTTATCCCAATGAACCGACTTCAGCCCCCAGTCAGGTCGTCGGTATATGGGCGTGTCCCACTGAACGCCGGGCTGTTCTTCCCGGATATACGGGGTGGAACTCTTGGAAGGGGTCTCATTATGGGCGTTTCAGTTATGTAGGGGAATATGCCAGTTACGCCTCTCTTGACTCCCGTTTTTTCTACAAAACGACTGAACTGCGGCAGCCTTCTAAAAATGCTGATTCAGGTGACAAGTGCAGAGCTGGAAATCTCTCAATCGGTACGGCGTTGAAAGATTTTAGTGCAGCTGCAAGACACGGCAACGCAATGAATATCCTTTGGGCAGACGGCCACGTGACGTTGCGAAAAATTCACTCTTTGCCATACAGTGGTGTGGATGCAGATTGGTTCCGCAGGGCTTTCTGGAGCCGTAAAGATCAAGTTAAATATTGGGGAAGGTACGATCAATGAAAAGGAAAACATTTTTACTGATATCGTTTCTTTGTCTGGCAGGCACTCTCCTTTGCGGCGGAGTTCTTGAAGATAATGAAAAAGCTCTCGTTTCAAGAAAAATCGAACTGAGTCCCACGCCGAAACGTATTGCCTTTGAAAAAGTTGTTTCTCTCTCAAAGGTGGTGATTTCAGGGGATGCCAAGTTGCCCTTTTTTAAAACCGTCTGTGAAGAAATCACTTCCCGCTTTGCAGAACTCGGGGCAGAAAAAATGGTTTCCGTTGCCTCTGCTCCCGAAAAAGGAGCTTATAATATTATCATTTCAGGGAACTTCAAAAAGCCTGCCGGTCTGCCTGAAATGGCGGCAGGCTGCGAAAGAGAACTTTATACCCTGACTCCGGGAAAAAACAGCATCGTTCTTTCCGGTAAAGAAAATGCTCTTTACGCAGCTGTGACTTTGCGTTCTCTTATCGTGAAAAATGGAAAAATCATCCAGCTTCACCCCGCCCGGGTCATCGACTGGCCCGATTTTCCTGTGCGCCGGGTGACTCTTGTCAATCCTTTTCTCTATGCCTTGATGCGTAATCCCGATACGGCTGTGAAAAATATCAAGCCCTACATTGATATGATTTTCCGTGCCAAGATCAATAAAATAGGACATATGCCCGCAGGGCCCGGCGGATACACGATGTACCGGCTCAATGCCAAAGGTCCTTTCCTTACGCCTCAGGCAGAAAAAACGATTCGATCCGTGTCAGAATATGTCCGTGCAAGAAATATGAAGTCCGGACTTATTCAGGGCTGTTTTATGCTTGGATCTAAAAAACTCGACGGCAGTGATCCCACTTTCAAAGGAATGCATTTCTGGGCAAACGACCGCTATCACTCCTGGGCAAGAACCGACCTTTACGCCAAGATCGCCCGGCGTTACCGGGATGTTATGACCCGCACCAAATGGAATGCCGTTTTTGTTCACGCTGTGGATACCGGCGGTGCCGCCGATCCTGAGCACTGGTCTCAGCGTGATGAAGCCACCCGCAAGCGTTTCGGTGATGACCGGGCCGCCGCCGATGCCGCTGTCTTTATGGAGTTCCACAAGGCTCTCAAAGGGACTGGTGTCGATCTGGAAGTCGTGGTTTATCCCTATCACGGTTACTATGTTACAGAAAAAGGCGTGATGTATCAACAGAAATTTACCGATACACCTGCAATGCGTAAAGCTGCCAAAGCTATGGCTGATAAAAATGTGGCATTCCTGACCCGGATCAACTCCCTTTTGCCCAAAGATATCGCCATTCATCTGCGTGAAGGAAACAGGCAGCAGGTCAGGAATTTCAGAAAATACATTCCGGGGCGCAGTACTTTGCTTTACTTTGAGACCAACAATGTTTCATACAGCGTGGTTCCCCTTATTTCCCCTGAATATTTGAACACGGTTTCCTGTTACGATGTCAAGAACCCTGATAAGTGCTACATCAACCGTATTGACGGGGACAATCTGCCTGCCTTGAGTGTTCCCTTTGCTCAGTACACCTGGAACACCTCTTTCAAATACAGCTTTGATATGGACCGTTCCCGCAATCCTCTGCGGTATGAACCTCAGAGACTGGAATTCCTCGCCCGTTATACAGCCAATCACTTTTTCGGTCTGGAAGCAGGTTCCTATTTGTACCCCCTCTTTGACAATCTGCTGAGTTTTGTTTACGCAGTCGATCCTTTTGAAGCCCACAAACGGTGCCGTACCGAATTTGATCTTGAAAAGTATCTCGAACGCAATCACAAACAGATCTGCAAAGCCCTTGACGGTTTTGAAAAAGTGTGGGCAAAAAGAAAAAATATGACCTTCAAAGCAGGTTCCTATCCTTTCTTTGTGGAGTACTACAAACAGTTGAAAGCTGCTAAAATTTATTCCGATGTCCACTGGACTATGGCCCGGATCAAAACGACTGCCGCAAAAGGGGATATGAAAGGTGTCAAAACTTTGAAGGCCCAGTGTCTTGCCCGGGTGAAAAAAGATACCGCCGCCTGGCAGAAAGCCGCTCTTACCTGGCGTAATGAACCGACTCTTACTGATTGGAGTAAACTTTCAAGGTGGCACCGGTACAGCATCTATCACTGTCCTAATCAGCTGATCGCTCCTGATTTCAAAGGGCTGGTGAAAAAATTGGATGATGAGGAAAAAAATGCAAGTGTCCTTTTTGCCAAAAGCAATGCCCCTGCATTTCTGAAGAATATCTCTTTGCGCAACCGATTTCTTTATTCTGTTTCCGGCAATAAACTCTATACTGTCCGCCACTGGTTCAATCACAAAAATCTGATGCTTTCTCTGCGTAAAGCTGAAGCTGTTGTGCGTCATACCCCCAAATCTCTCATTTTCAGTGCCGTTATCCATTCACCCGGCATTGAAAAGGCCGCTGTGCCCAAATACAAAAGAGGGGATTGGCCTCTGGGAGAATCTTTTGAAGTGATTCTTGCTCCTCCCGGTGCTGAATATTCCAGATATCACTATGTGGCAGGAGCTTTCGGGGAATTTTACGCTGCCCGTATCGGGAAAAAGCCCGGAGACAGATTTTTGAGATTTGATTCAAAAGTCGTGCCGCAGGTGAAACGTGAAAAAGATATCTGGCGTGTGACCATTGAGATCCCCTATACCGAACTCAACGCCAAGCCCGGACGGAACTGGAAGAGCCTGCTGGCTGTCAACAATCCTGACGGTTCTTTCGCGTCTGCCTTTGCCAACGGCAAATCGTTCCACGAACCTTCTTTTTACCAGAATTTGCTCTTTACCACCGGCTTCAACGAAACAGCAGAAGCCTTTGAGGATATCAGTTTCAACCCCAATGTAAAGCTCTTTGAATCCCGTCAGCACGCCACCGGAACAGGAACCTGGATCGAATGTGCCCCTGCATTCAATACTGCAATGCCTGTTACAGTCAAAAAACTGACTCTGACTCTGCTTGATGAAAAGAAAATTCCTGTGTCAAAGCCTGTGACACTCCGGGAAAACAGCTTTGTGCCTGTCCGGTTCCAGCCCTTTGAACCTGTTACGTTCCATACTGAAACTGAGCTGAAAGGCGTCTGGTTCAAGTTCGATGTCCAGTATGAAGGCGGCGGCAGAGTGTTTACCAAAACTCAGCTTTTCCCCTGGGGAAAACTGAATGCTGCCGTCCCGGGCCCCGCAGCCGGTAAGAAGGCTGCGGCAGCTCCCTTCCTCTCAGCTTATGCTCCTGCCAAAGAAAAGGGCAGCTTCACTATCTGGTTCAAGCCCGAATGGGACAAACGTTCCTGGAGTGCCGATATGGTATGGCTGCTCCACGCAGGGGTTGCCAGAAAAACTTTTAACTGGGGAGACGGTATCTTCTTTTTCTACAACCGTAAGTGGCAGACTTTTGAACTTCAGATCACCAACCGCAAATATCAGAAACGGAATGTGATCGGAAGTTTGAAACTCAAAAAAGGTGTCTGGGTCAAATTGGAATGTGACTGGGATTTTACCGGCAAAAAGGCTCTTATGTCCATTAAAGCCGACGGCAAAGTTATTGCCGACAAGATTATGGGCCGGGGCAGCAAGATCACTACCGAACCTTTGACCTTCCCCGGCAGTAAACTGGCTTATCCGGCTTTTATCGGTGCTCAAAACAACGGCAACGAACCCGCTTTGGGAGATATTTGTCTGGAATATAAATAAATTGAGATTTTTACTATGGCGAAATATATAGATGTGGCTGCCGTCAGCGGTATGGTGCTGGAACGGCAGGAGGAAGGTCCCAGAGAGGCGTTGAATCAATTTCTCGAAGCCGCTGAAAGACTTAACGGAACCGGTGTGGATCTGGTGGTGACTTGCGAAACAATGATGATGAATCAAGCTCCGGGGACCGGGGAAGACCCCGCTCATCCCGGGGAGATCCTTGAGGCATTCCGTACCTTTGCAAGGGAAAATCACTGTACCGTCGTCGGTGCTTCAAGGACTCTTTGCCCTGAACCCCGGCAGTCATTGGTCTATTACGGCCCTGAAGGAGAGCAGTTGGGCATCTACCACAAGATGTTTCCCACCCCTGAAGCGATCAAAGCCGGAACTGTTCCGGGGGAAGGGGCTGTGGTGGTGGACACTCCCGCAGGAAAACTCGGAGGTCTCCTCTGCTATGATCTGAACTTTGATGAACTCAGAGATGAATACATCGACCTCAAGCCTCAAATATTGTGCTTCTCAAGCTACTATCACGGGGGGACGGTTATGGCCAACTGGGCGTTCCGTACCGGAGCATTTATGGTGGGAGCCATCAAAGATATCGGCAGCGAGATCTATGACCCTCTGGGCCGCCGTCTCAATGCAACGACTTATTATCACCGGATCGCCAGGGCAAGGATCAATATTGACTATTTCTTCTGCCACGGCGGCAGCGGAAATGCTGAAAAATATCCTGAAATTATGCGTAAATACGGCAAAAAAGTTTTGATCGACCACGATTCACCCTCGGCGTGCGGGATCATTTACAGCTGCACCGATGAGTTTACCGCTCAGGATCTGGCAAAGGAATTTGAACTTGTGCCCCTGTGCGAAACTTTGCGGTACAGCCGGGAAGTCAGAGCAAAAGCCTTGAAAATCAACTGAGAAACAGGGGAAATTCAGAGACAGGATTTTTCACAAAATGTTATTGTAATATATTGAAAAAAATATATTTTTGTTGTATAGTATAGGGAGATTCAGCCCGAAAAATTTAATTTCTCAGCGGAAAAGGAAGAGATAATGAAGACTTTGCAATTGGGTATTATAGGGGCCGGTGGTCAACGCTGCTGTTTTCACGGCGGATGCGTTTTTAATGATGTGAAAAATGCCCGCATCGCCGCTTTGTGTGACAATGTTCCCGAAAAATTGAAATATGCCCGTGATATGTATACCGAACACACCGGTTTTGACGGGGCTGTTTATGAAGACTATCACGAAATGATCGCCAAAGAAAAGCTGGATGCGGTTTACATTGCCGGCCCCAACTATCTGCACCGGGAAATGGCTGTTGCCTGTCTTGACGCCGGATTGCCTATTCTGCTCGAAAAGCCTATGGCTCTTTCTCTGGCCGATGTCGATGAGATCATCGCTGCCGGGATCCGCAATAAACGTATCATCGGTATCGGTATGCAAATGCACTACCGGGACCGCTATCTGAAAATCGGTGAGATCATTGACTCCGGCGAAATCGGACGTATTACTCAGTGCTGGTGTATGGAGCACCGCCCCACCTATGCCGCAATGAAAGACTGGGTCTGGGATCCGCAGCTTTCTGGCGGGGCTATCGTTGAAAAGAATTGTCACCATTACGATGTTATGGATATCTGGGTCAAAAGCGAACCCACTCTTGTTTATGCCACCGGTGGAATTATGCGGCACTTTACGCCCCACGGCTTCCGCAGTCAGATCATAGACAATGCCTGGATCCTTAACGATTACGCCAACGGTGTCAAAGGAATGGTTGGGATCAACTTCTGTGAAGATTCCCGGCACTACCGTGAGTTCGGTATCATCGGAACTCAAGGAAGAATCACTTTTAACAGTGAAGACGGCGAGGTCGTTCATATCCGCAAGAGTTCCGGGGAAACAAGGGATTTCCAGTCTCACGAACTTGTCCGCGGCAATATTTTCCAGGACTTCATCGACTGTGTCCTTGAAGGCAGAGAGCCTCTTGTGACTGCTGAAATGGGCCGCCGCAGTATGCTTGTTCCTATGGCGGCTGAAATTTCAATTGTTGAGAAGCGTGCTGTACACGTAAGCGAACTCAAGTAAATCCTCTGAGCCAAAAACAAAAGGCTGCTGCGGAAACTTTTTTGAAGTTTTTGCAGCAGCCCTTTTTTTGTGTCTGATCAGAAGTTGAAGTAGATAAAAGGTGATGTTTTCACAAAGAGGAACATACAGCTTATCAGCAAAGCTGCTGCAAGCAGTGCATTGACCCAGGAGGGGCGGAATTTCTTATCAACTTCAGACATCGTGGGGAAAAAGAGCGTAATGACGATCCCCACAGCAAAAAGAGTCCAGTCAAAGGTGGACAAATGAGGAAATGTCCAGCTTTGGGGCATAAACATCCCCAGATAAATTCCTTTTGCCTGAGCCATTGTTTCTGCTCTGAATGGAACCCAGGCCAGCAGAACAAAGAGAAATGTCAATATCCTGCCCATAATGAGGGGCATAGAAAATCCCAGAAACTTACTCCAGATCCTGTGGACGATTAACCCTGTTCCGTGAATGACTCCCCAGAGAACAAAAAGCCAGCTGGCTCCGTGCCACAGACCGCTGATGAAAAAAGTGATAAGCAGATTACAGCAGTTACGGAATTTTCCGCATCTGTTGCCCCCGAGAGGAATGTAGATGGACGACATAAGAAAACGCCCCAGAGTAATATGCCACCTGCGCCAGAATTCTGTGATATTGGCGGAACGGTAGGGGGCTTCAAAGTTTTTAGGCAGACAGATATTAAAGAGCAATGCAATACCGATCGCCATATCACAATATCCGCTGAAATCAAAGTAGATCTGGAATGTGTATGCCAACGCTGTTCCCCAGGCATCAAAGAAGTTGCCTGAAACGGCTGCAAATCCCTTGTCTGCAAGAATGGCAAAAAAGTCTGCCAGCAAGATTTTTTTGGCAAGTCCCAGGGAAAAAATATAGATACCTTTTGCCATATTGTCCCCATTGGGACGGGTGTTTTCCTCTTTGTCAAATTGACTCATCATCTCGTCAGGCAGAACAATGGGACCGGCGATCAGCTGGGGGAAAAAGCAGACAAAGAGTGAATAGGTCAGAAATGAATAACGCTTTTCCAAAGTCCGTGAGTAGATCTGCTGCAAAAAGGATATCTGCTGGAAGGTGAAAAAACTGATGCCCAGGGGAAGCAATATGTGCTTCAACAGAAATGATGTGGCAAAAAGTGCATTGATGTTTTCCACAAAGAAGTCGTAATATTTAAAATATCCGAGTAAAGCCACGTTGCACAGAATGCCTGCTGCAAAAATAAGTTTTGAGCGGTAACGCAGCAAAACCTGAGCGAAAAACCAGTTCATCAGAATCGAAGTCGCCAGAATCAGCGAGTAACTCCAATTGAACCAGGAATAAAAGACAAACGAAGCTGCCAGAAGCCAGATCCTTGAAAGTGTAATACTTTTTTTCGTCAGCAGAAAATAAATGAGAACCGTTATCGGCAGAAAACCGAGAATAAATGTGAATGTGGGGAAAAGCATTTTTATTTTTTCTCCAGTTGTTTCAAATGAGTCCGGAACTGAGGCATCGTTTTGGCAATGAGAGCACGCAGTTCTTTTTCATTTGCCTTAACATCAGCAGGGGTAACAAGCCGTCTGCGGTTTGAGGCAATATCCTGCATAATTTTCCGGGCTGCACTGTTGTTGAAGTGCTGCATATCACTGAAGTAATCGTGATGCAGAACATAACGGGGATCCGATTGAAAATCGAAAACTTCCACATTGGGGCGTTTGATCAGCTCCAGAAGTACAGCACTGCGCTGGGCGATCAGGGCATTGGCTTCTTTATAATGTTCACTCAGACAGTAGGTGTAAATGTGGTAGGGGGGCAGAAAAACGGTAAAACGGATATCCGGATTCCTGTCAATTGCAGGAAGCAGCCGTCCATAAAAGTTCTCTTTGTGTACTTTTGCCTTGTAAGGTGTCTGGGTATGGTGAATCCTTTTATTGCCCCAGGTGTCCAGCAGAACGACCGGAAGACCGTGTTTTTTGCCGTCGTAATCGGTGGAAAACATCCGGTTTCTGTCAGTTTGATATTTGCGTTTGCCCTTTGGATTGTGTTTGCGTTTAATCAGATAGTGGATGCTTGAAAAGGTCTGTCTTGAGAAAAGATAACGATAATCTTCCCAGTGATCTTTCCGGTACATAAAGTCCACATCTTTCCAATGACTGCCTGTTTTGTTCAAGGTATAAATATCCAGAGCCCAAAGGACCCGTTTCAAACCTTTGCCTCTGACTTCCACAGCCATATCAAGAAGTTTGCACAAATCTTCCATCGTACACCCTGCTGCCGACAATTTGAGTGAACGGCACTTCAAAGCTCCGTCAATGTCGTTGAGAAAGAAATTGCGAACCATTGAACTTCCCAGCATCAACACATCATAATCAGGCTGTTCCCGCAGCATAAAGGGGGCCGTAGAATAAAATTCATAGTAAACCGTGTCATAAAAGAAGGGCTTGCGGTACCGGTAGTGAGGATCGACAACAAAAGCGGTCAATGCGGCCAGTCCCACGATGCCGAATGCCAGAGCGACGGTAACGATACACCATTTGCGTCCGGTTGTTTCAGAACACAGGAGTTTTTTTACAGCTCCGGTAATTTTCTGTAAATTCATATGATTGCAATTTCTCCTCGTTGCAAGATATATTTATCAAAAAGTGGGAGTCCTTTTTGCGGGACTCCCTGTGGATCAAAATGGATCAGCTGTCCGGCGATCCCCCTGATTGGCTTCAGGGGCGAATTCCCGGCATTGAGCTTCTTTGGCCTGAGGATCATTGCCATTGACGATGATCTCGACTCTGCGTTGAAGCCCTGCCAGCAGATTCCGGCAGTGAGCGGCCAGCATAGAACCTTTTTCATAGGCTCCGATAAGTTCTTCCAGAGGCATATTGCCTGATTCCATTCGTGCCACAAGCTCTTCAAGCTGTGCTCTTGACTGTTCAAAGGTCAGAGCTCGGATATCTTCCGGGATCTCCATATATCACAATGCCTTTATGTCAAACCAGCCGGAGGCTTCCAGAACTTCTTTACGCCGGGTATAATTGAACCACTCTTTACGCATTGCCGCACACCAGGCTGTTTCAGAAAAAGCGACCAGCCGGGGCATAAGTTTTGCAATGACCCGGTGTTCGGGCACAGTTTCGGTCCACAGACAAGTTTCCGGTCCGAGAAGCAGATCACCGATCTCTTTTTCCCAGGCTGCGTAGGGTTCCGTATTGTAGACCCCTGATTCGCACAGAACGGGCATCCAGTTTTCAAAAGGTTCAGCCGCAGTATTGGGATAGTCCAGATAGAGCTGATCGTGAACAGAGAAAATCATACGGTTGCCGTGAGGGAGCGTTTCTTTCAGTTCCCAAATGGTCCGCCACGCCTGAATAATGGTGGTAGACTCCATTATGCTGCCGGTAAACCAGGTGACCGGAGTAAGCCCCAGAGAACGGACAAAAGCGGCCATATCGTTCATAAAGTCATTTTCCAACTGCCGGATATTGCTCAAATTCTTAACTTTCATAAGTTTCTGGCAAAGAGGACATTTGTCCCAATTTTCGGTTCCGGCTTCATCTCCTCCCAGGTGGATGATCTTGCTGCCGGGGAAAAGGGCAACAAATTCAGAAATGAGCTTTTCGAGGAAGGTACGCACTTCAGGCTTTGCAAGGCAGAATTCCTTGCCGGGATTTTCAGGATCGCAGCAAAGCTCAGGATGCAAAGCAAGCAAGCCTTTGGAGTGGCCGGGCATTTCAATTTCAGGAATGACCGTGATGAAATGTTCGGCGGCAAAGTCGCAGATCTCTTTTATTTCCTCTGCTGTATAGAAGCCGGGAGTCATTTCAGCCAAAGTATTGAGTTCCGGGAAAAGTTTTGATTCACTGCGGAATCCCTGACTGTCGCAAATATGCCAGTGAAAGATATTCAAACGCAGCCTTGCCATCAGGGCAAGGACTTGTTTAATGGTTTCAACACTTTGAAAATGGCGGGCACTGTCAAGCATAAGTCCCCGGTAACCGAAACGGGGGGAGTCGCTGATTTTTCCGCAGGGCATTTCCGCTCCCCGGATACCCCGGTTGACGGCAACACACAAAAGCTGTTCAAAAGCACCGGCACCATAAAAAAGTCCTGCCGGATCGCCGCCTGCGATCGTCACTTCATCGGGGGTGACGGTGATTTCAAAGGATTCCACTTTGATATCGGCGGAAAAGACCATTTTAACAGGGACTCCCTTCTGTGCAAGGTCGATCCCCATTGCTTTGCCGTTCCGGATCAGAGCGGCACTGAAACGTTCAAAGTTTTCAGGAGCCGTCACACCGCCCAGAGACTCCACTTTGAGTACACCGGGGGTCTGTTCAATGGTCCGGGGGCGGGGAATGAGGATATCAAAATCGTTTGTCATAATCAAAATTCCTTCAGTGCCCGGGCGGCCATGGAACGCAGGAAAGCGGCATCAGATCCGCTTACTTCTTCATGGACCCATTGGATATCCCGGGGATCCTTGTTAAAGAGAAATCCGTACCAGACGCAAGCCTGCAGATACTGGCCGCGGATGTTCAGATGGATGGTGTCCCGCCGCAGAGTCATTTCACCGGTGGCAGGATCTTTGCGCCAGGAGCAGGCTCCGACGATGGAATTTGCCTGGGGAGGCAGATCGGGCCAGCGCAGTGTCAGCAGCAGATCGGGATCGTAATTAACGAATTTGCAGGGCTGTTCAGCAAGAGCCAGTTCCACAGCTTTACCGGTGGGGATGATGGGCAGATTGTACTCAGTGCCAAGTTTGCGGTAAGCCTGGTCGAGACGGCGGTACATTTCATTGCGGTCAAAACCCCATTCTGCGAGACGGGGGGCATCTTCACGGTAGGCCCAGGTCTGCTGAATAATGATCTTTGCACCGGGGGCGTGTTTCTTTACATAGTCAATGATAAGACCGGCAAAGGGGGTATAATTGGCATAATCCCAGCTTTCGTGGCTGGCGGACTGGATGGTGACCACATCCCAGTCGTCGCTTGCCAGAAGTTCCCGGAGCTTCATTGTGTACTCTTTGTACATCTTGCAGCAGGGTTCATTTTCCTCTGCTGTGATGTAGGCCCAGTGGCGGCGGAATTCACAACCGCCGAAGTTGGCGAATTCCAGTTTGAGTTCCTCTTTTTGTTCTTCTGCAATGGCAGGAAAGCAGGAACGCAGACTCCAGGTAAAGCTGTTGCCGATAGTCAGTATTTTCATAATCAGATCAACCCCGCAGCTTCATCAAGGCCGAAAGCGATATTCATACACTGGACAGCCTGTCCTGCTGCACCTTTGGTCAAATTGTCAATGGCAGAGGTAATAATGACCTTGTTGGTGTGGGGATCCAGATTGTAACCGATTTCGCAGCAGTTGGTCATAAAGACATACTTTGTATCGCAGGTGCGTTTGGCAGGCAGAATACGGACAAACTGTTCCTTGCCGTAGGCTTCGGCATAAATTTCTCCGATACGTTCAAGGGTGAGGCCTTCGGCGGCATCGTAAAGAATGGTAGAGTTGATGCCCCGGTTCATAGGAGCCAGGTGGGGGATAAAGTTGATGGCGACTTCAGGAACACCTGCGGCAACGGCAAATTCCTGTTCGATTTCAGGCAGATGACGGTGTCCCACAACGCCGTAGGCTTTGAGACTTTCGTTGCACTCAGGGAAAATATAGGGCAGATCGACTTTGCGTCCGGCTCCGGAAACGCCGGAACAGCTACAAATGACGATACCATCTTTTTTCACAGCTCCGGCCCGGAGCAAAGGCACTGTGGGCAGAATGGAGCTGGTGGGGTAACAACCGGCACAGGCCACGAGCTTGGCGGTTTTCAGCTCTTCGCGGTAGAGCTCAGGCAGACCGTAAACAGCTTCCTTGAGTAATTCGGGAGCGGGATGTTCAGTTTTATAGTATTCCAGATACTTGGCGGTGCTCCGCAGACGGAAGTCGGCAGAAATATCAAAGACCCGGATACCGGCTTCCACCAGAGGTTTGGCATATTCAGCGGCAAGACCGTGGGGCAAAGCGAGAATGGCGGCATCACATTTGGGGATGATGGATTCCACATCGGGCATCACAAATTCCAGATCCAGGCCGGTGTAGCGGGGGAAAACAGAGGAAACCGGTTCACCCGCATTTTTACGGGAGGTCACCGCAGTGATTTCAGCATTGGGATGACGCAGCAGGATACGCAGCAGTTCTTCTCCGGCATAACCTGCGGCACCAAATACAGCGACACGGACTTTTTTCATCTTTCATTCTTCCTTATTATTGAATATTTGGGGTTAATAACTTCTTATCAGGGCAGCTCCCGGTCAAAGTTGAAGCTGTCAGTATCTTCAGCCCGCCAGTGGGCCATTGTCAGATCAAAGAAATCGTGGAATCCGGGCAGCCGGGGGATCGAGTGGACTTTTTTAGGATAGATCCGGCTCAGATTGCTTCTGGGATCAAAGCGTACCACAAATTCATTTGTCCGGGCATCGCGCACGTCGCCTTCGACAGGAAGTGCGGCTCTTGTGACCAGCAGTGCGGGGCGGCCCAGACGGTAAAGTTCAAGTTCAAGAACACTTTTTTGCCGCATAGCGACAAGGGATTCACGGTCCAGCTCTATGTGAGCAAGAGCCCTTGAGGCCCCCAGCTCTTTTGCCATCAAGATTGCCTGAGAGTTGGCAATCGGCAAAGGAGCGGAAAAAGTCACCGTTATCCCGGGGATATCCTTCAACATTTCCACGCCGTAAAGTGAGGTCACTCTGAAACGCCGGATCCCGGCATCGAGAGCACGTTTTATGGCCTTGGCAAGAGTGAAAAGTTTTCCTTCGGGCATAAATTCCGGTAAAATGACCTCTCTGGCAGTTGAATCAAATTCAAAGACACTTGCCGAGCGGAAACTTTTTCTGTTGGCAGGTTCTTCACCTTTGGGACGCAATGCTGCTGTTTCAACTCTTGTTTCAGCGAAAGGGAGTCCTGTCAGGTCAGCATAATCCTTGCGGAATTTTTCCATTTCAACACTGCCGTTGTCAGCGACCATTTCAGGCAGCAGCTCTTTCTTGAAGAAATCCCACGCTTCACGCCGCAGCTGTTTCAGTTCTGAAGCAGGCAGAAAGAGTCCCTGTTCCACATCGGCGGAAAGAACTCCTGCACACCAGACCGCAGAGTCTGAGGCTTTGAACTCCTCAGCAAGCTGTTCCCCTGTTACGGAACGGCTTTTTGCAGGTGAAAGGGCAAGAGGTTTGTTCCAGACCACTCCCGGCAGGGCAGGGGGGAACACTTTGATCGAATCAGAACGCAGTATAATGTTCAAATCCAGAGCCGTGCGTTTTTCCGGCAGGGCCGCCAGAGCCTTGGAGTAGTCGGCAAGATTTCCGCCCAGCTTGAAAACCTGTCCTCTGGGGGGAACTGCTTTATCGCAGCAGACAAAAACCCGCTGACCGGGGGACACCCGGGTGGCAGGCATATTTTCCACAAAGAATTTTGTCATTGTCAATGCGGGGCCTTCGTCGCCGTTTTCCGGTTGGATACGAATCCTGTCGCCGATGAAAAGGCGGCTTGAAGCGGTAAAGCCGAAACCGTTTTCCGCCACAGCTTCCACACTGCCGCACAATTTACCAGCACTGCCCAGAGCATCCGGGCGGATCAGCGTTTTTGACGAGGCAGAGGTGTAAAATCCGTGAGACCAGCGGCGGCCGCCGACGCCTGAAAGGATCCTTCTTGCTTCAGGGATCATCCTGGCAAAATCTTCATCGGGAGTATCCAGCAGCAGGCGGTAGGCTGAAACTGCGGCACTGACATAATCGGTTTGTCTCAGGCGGCCTTCGATTTTCAGTGAGGCGATTCCCAATTTCCGCAATTCCGGGATCAGTTCAATAGCGCACAAATCCTGGGGAGAGAAAAAGAACCCGTTGCCTTTTGGGGTGTAATAACGACGGCGGCAGGGTTGTTTGCATTTGCCCCGGTTACCGCTGTATCCGCCGAGATATGAGGAAAAATAACAGCAGCCCGAAAGTGAACAGCATAAAGCTCCGTGGATGAAAACTTCAAGTTCCAACTTTGTTTTGGCTTTGATGACGGCCAGTTCTTCAAGGGTGATTTGCCGTTCAAGCACCACCCGTGAAACCCCCAGCTTTTCAGCCACAGCAAGGCCGGCAGAGTTGTGAAAACCCATTTGAGTGGAACTGTGGAGAGTCAGTTTTGGGAAATATTCTTTTGCCATACGGATAACGCCCAGATCTTGAACAAGAAGGGCATCAGGTTTGAGAGAATTGAGCAGAGCCAACTGCTCAAAGGCTGCCGGAAGTTCCTGTTCTTTCAAAAGGGTATTGAAAGTCACATAGACCTTTTTACCGTGACGGTGGAAGTGTTCAACGATCTTTCCCATAGAGTCGGGAGTGAAGTTTTCTCCCCGCTCACGGGCGTTGAACCGGGCGAGTCCGGCATATATGGCATCGGCTCCGGATTCCAGTGCCGCAATGGCTGCTGCGGGTGTTCCCGCCGGGGCCAGCAATTCAGGTTTGTTCACAACTGATGTCTCCAAAGATACAAATTGATATTCCAAGGCTAAAATATAGCACCAAAGTGACAGAAAATCAAGTGTCTGCCCTTGACAATCTCCTTTGAATATGGTATGTTATACCATTATGATCGTTGAAGTTGACAAACATTGTATACTTTCTGAGTTTCTGCTCCGCAGCGGGCAGGGGGGGATTCCTGTGTGTTCTTTGCGCAAAGGATGCGGAAAATGTTATGTAAAATTGCTTTCCGGCCTTTGGGAATGTAATGGAAAGATCCTTGCTGCTCCGGCAACTGTTATGCCTTGCTGTACCCGGCTCAGGAGTTGTATCGGTTCAATCGAATTGCCTGAATCTTCTCCCCGTTCCCCGCAAATCGCTGTGGCGTGGGAAGGAGCTCTGCCGCTGCCCGTTCAGAAAGATCCTGTTATCGCAGTGGATATGGGCTCCACCACCATTGCCGGAGTCAGGATCGAAGAAGGCTTGTGTGTGAAAAAAGCTGGTATCCTCAACAGACAATGCCGTTTCGGGGAAGATATCATCAGCCGCATCGAAAAGTCTGAAAAAGATTTTACCGCTTTGCGTAATGCTTTGCTTGACTCAATAGAGGAGCTTTTGATTACGCTGAAGTGTGAAGATGTGAAAGTGATCGGTGTTGCGGGAAATACGGTGATGAATTGCTTTCTTCACGGCGTAACTCCTGTGTCGATCGGTGTTTTCCCTTTCAGGGCTCCGCAGCTTGTTTTTCCTGAAAGAAGTGATCTTTTCGGAGGGCGCAGAGTGGTGACGGTTCCTTCCATAACGGGGTTGCTGGGGGGAGATATTGCAGGCGGTATTTTTATGTCGGAACTTGAGGACGGGGAGTTGTTCCTTGACTTGGGGACCAACTGCGAAATGATTTTCAAAACGCCAGGCGGTCTTTGGGGGACTTCTGCTGCTGCGGGGCCTGCCTTTGAAGGCAGCGGCATTACTTCCGGAAGCCGTGCAGCAACGGGAGCTGTTGACCGCTACCGGGGAAGAGGGGATTTTTCTGTCATAGGCGGCGGTGAAGCTGTGAGCGTATGCGGTTCCGGGCTGGTGGATTTTCTGGCAGCGGAAAGAAAAAAGGGGACACTCAATGCTTTTGGAAGATTTGTTTCCGGAGCAAGTTCTTTTGAGATCGCTCCCGGGGTGTTTGTCTCAGAAAGTGATATTGCAGAGCTTCTGAAAGCCAAAGCCGCTGTTGGAAGTGCTGTTCAAGCACTTGAAAAATATTGCTCTGTTCCGGTGAAAAAGTTGAAACTTGCCGGAGGCTTTTCCCGTTTTCTTGATTTGGATTCCGCCCGGAGGATCGGATTGCTGCCTGCTGTGGAAACAAAGGTGTGCGGCAATCTGAGTCTTGCGGGAGCGGCTTATGCTGCGTTGAAGCCTTCCGCAGTGGCAGAAATGGCAAAAAATGCAGAAAAAATCCGGGAGATCCATTTGAATGATATCCCCGGATTTACAGAAATGTTTACAAAAAATCTTTTGCTGCCGTGAAATTTTTTTTCAGATCGATTCAAAGTCACTACTGTCCGGTAAAGATTACCGGAGTTAATTGAAATTGTCGGGATTTGTTATATATTAAAAACGCTCAAATCTTTAATATTTGACACGAAAGTCCCGAACGATGTATTACAGTAGCATATATTCTCAACTTTTCAACTTCATTCCCCGATATCGTTTTGAAAAATCGTAAAAAAGTCCGGCGGAGACCGATATTGCAAGCATTTTACAGCTTGGAAACAATTTCTGACCTTGCTCTTTGCTCAAATTTAATGAACCGCCGTAATCCGGAAATATTCAAAGCATTGTTTGAAGAACTCCTTGATCGCGTTATGGCATACGCTCCAAAACATAAATTCAAGTTCAAAAATCCGCTGTGTGCTATTGACAGCACAACGATCGACCTTTGTCTTTCTCGCTATAACTGGGCTTATTACCGCAAACACAAAGGGGCAATAAAGCTGCACACTGAACTTGATTTATCCGGCAATCTCCCCTGTTTTCTATTGATGAGCAACGGCAAAATGTCCGACATCAGAGCTGCAAAAGAAAACATCCCCATTCTGCCGGACAGCATCGTGAGCCAAATAAAAAACTTGGCGTTTTGCGGGATGAAATTATTTGGTACACAGGTTTTCAATACAAGGTTATATCAATTGATAACATTTTAACCACAGATATCCCATAATTTTTCAAAAAACAGGCATTCCCGCCAAATTTGAGCGGGAGAAGGTTGAGTTTTGAAAAAGTGATTTTGTCAGATTTTTGTTTTTGAGCAGAATTGTCATCAAAAGTC
>SUWB01000042.1 GCA_015061745.1 Lentisphaerota bacterium
TAAAAAACTACACCTCCTCACGCCCGTCAGGGCGCACTTCACGCTTGACACAGTCAAGCTCTTCACATCTTCACACGCCGAAGGCGTTCTTCACTCAATCAGCGTTCACGCTGATTGAACTGCTGGTCGTTATTGCCATTATCGCCATTCTGGCGGCGATGCTGCTGCCTGCCTTGCAGCAGGCTCGTGAAAGAGGGCGGAGTGCTGCCTGTATCAATCTGATGAACCAGCTGGGGAAGGCGGCGATCTTTTATACCGGCGACAACAACGACTATATCGTACCTTACGGCAATGCTGCCGGGGGGATCAGTATGTGGTATGCCGCTCAAAAGGGAACTTTGAACACTTATTTGAATATTGACATCAAAAACGCTTCTCTGGGAGGTTATTTTTACCACAAAACCGACGGGATCCTGAAAACTCCGCTGCTTTGTCCTTCATGGCCGCTGAAAAACCTTGCTGTCAACAACAGGTCTCTCGGTTACGGGATGAATTCCAAACTGACCTGTGTCAAGCAGACCCGGTTCCTGAAGCCTTCCCGGGGGTGTCATTTCGGAGAATCCAAAGGAAAAGCTCAGGTCTTCTACAAGACGACCGATGCTTCACTGCCTTCGGATGACCGTCATTCAGGAGCCAACAATATCCTTTTTCTTGACGGTCACACCCGGACGATGAAATTTGCAGAGATCCCCAACGCTGTGGTCAACAGTTCCGTATGGAAAAGCACTTTCTGGGATCCGTTGGAATACACGAATGACAACTGGTGAAGAAGATGAAGAATATACTTTTTTTACTGTCGGCTGTTGTTCTGCCGCTTTTTTCAGCGGAATATTTTCTTTCTCCCGGTCAAAAGGCTCTGCCGCTTCTGAAAAAACTCCGTCCCGGCGATGTGCTGACGGTCAGAAAGGGGCTTCATCCACCTGTGGGAGAGATCATCAGGATCAAGGGGGCTCCGGGAAAACCCATCGTAATCAGGGGGGAAGACCCGGACTTGAGTCTTTTTTCCCCGTGGAACACAGGTAAAAAGCTTCAATGGAGCAAAACACCGGGAAAAAAATATCTCTGGGAGACCCCTTTGGCCCGGGAAGCGGCGGGTGTCTGTGATCCGGAAGCAGGAGAAGTATTTATCTGTGCCCCTTCGGTGGAGACTATGGATTTTTTCCGGAACACCTTTTTTTACGACAAAAAAAACAAAAAACTTTATGTTCATACCCCTGACGGCGGCAAACCTTCTGAAAAACTGCAGACAGCACTTTTTTCGGGGCATATTTTTGAACTTGAAGGGGCGGAATACCTGATTATCAAGGATCTTTCTTTTGCCGGATCTGCCCACAAAGTCCCCCGCCTGTCAGCTTTGGGAGCGGCGATCCGTACCCGTAAGACCAGGCATATCACCATCGACAACTGCCGTTTTTATTTCAATTCCGGCGGCGTGAATATTACTGCTTACAGCGAAGATACCATCGTTCGCAACTGTTTTTTCCGGAAAAATATTTCCATCGGTTATTCTGAAATGGCCCAGCTTTTTTTCGGACAGTTCAGCAAACGTTCTCTTGCTGAAAACAATTTGATCGTTGATGGCTCCACTCACGGACTGCGTTTTTATGCCGGTGCCGCCGACTGTACCGCTTTGAACAACACTGTGGTCAATGAACGTATGGGGATCTATTTCAAGGCTTCCAAAGCACCCCGCCGTGCGGAAGGAAATGTGGCTGTCAATTGTACCGATTTCAGTTTCAGCGACCTTCAGGGGGGGCGTCCCATCAGAGCAAGGAACAACATTTTTGAAAAAAACTGTTATATGCAGACGGATGAAGTCCCTTACAATCTGATTTTCCCTTCTTCCCGGGCCCCCCTTTTCTGTGCACCTGAATTTTACGACTTCCGGCTTCAGGGCAAAGTGTATACCGGGGGTAAAAGTGCCGTTCTCTATGTTGCTCCCGGAGGAAATGACCGGAACAGCGGCCTTTTGGCCGCACAGCCTTTGAAAACACCTGCCGGAGCATTCAAAAAACTTTCCGATATGGGAACCTGTTACATCGGGGAAGGTGAATACGATTCTCTGGTCATCAGCAAACCCCTTGTATTGCGGGGACGGGGACGTGTCACCATCGGAAAACTTCTTGTGACGGCTCCAGATGTGGAGATCGAAAATATTACGGTCCGTCAGCTGATACTCCGCAAAGCTCCCCGTGTGAAGGTGAAAAGATGTGCTGTTTCACAGTTGACGATGAAACATTCTCCAGGAGGGGAAGTGTACCGTTCCCGGATCGGGCAGCGGCAGTGTGACACTCCGCTCAGGCGGGAGATATTTTCCAGTGCCCTGCCTTATGCTGCCGAACCGGACGGCCCCCGGCAGCCGGAACGTCCGGCTCCTCCGGCTGTCGTGGAAAATCTGCAAATCGCCGCTTTGTATCACGACAGTGCCCTGATCTGCTGGGAAACTCCCAACGTAAGCTGCGACAGCTGGCGGCAGAAAGGCCCCTGGTGGACGCCCCATCCGGTGGCGGCCTTTCTGGAGTACGGAACGACACCGGAATGCCGGGAGCAGGTTCCTTCAACAGGAGAACTTTTTCACAGCATAAATCTGTACGCTTTGCGTCCCGGTACCCGTTATTATTACCGGGTGCGTATCCCTGACCGTCCTTTTGCTCTGGGGAAAGGGAACAGACTTTTTCCCTGCCCGCTGCCCGGATATGCCCGTCTTTGGGAAAAAGGGATAACAACACCGGTCAAAAGTTTTGTAACTCCTGCCCGGTCAGAAATCACTTCCCGTGTTCTGCCTGTCCGTCCGGGGGAATTGACCCGTGCTTCCGCTTTGGCCCGTCCGGGGGACACGCTGCTGCTTGCTCCCGGGATCTACAATGAAGTTTTCAAACCCCTTGCTTCCGGAAAAGCCGGTGCCCCCATTGTCCTGAAGTCTCAAATCCCCGGCAAAGCGGTACTGGACGGCAGGGATCATTTGCTGCCTGGCGGAGTGGTACTGGAATCGGTTTCGCACATTGTGATCGACGGTGTGACGTTCCGTCATTTTGCCAATCAATTTCTTGCCAGCCGGGGCGGTATGGGGTATGGCCAGATGCAGTTGAGCCGGGCTTCCAATATCGAAGTGCGCAACTGCCGTTTTTTCGGAACAGAGGTCTACCAGTTTCTGATCTCTCTGCGTGAGTGCGGCAAAGTGAAGATCGAAAACAATGTGTTTCTGGGGGGTGTTACAGAGATTTCAGGTGGAAACAACAAAGAACTCAGCATACTCAACAATACTTTTTATGCACCTTCCATCAAATATATGGTACTTATTATGCCTCCAAATGGAAAACTGGTCATCAGAAAAAACCTTTTTCTGGGACAGAGTGAACAGAAAGCCAAAGGAGGCGTTTCCCTGCTGGCTGTCGAAGTGCCTGAAACTTCCGGAGCCCGGATCGAGTTGGATCATAATGTCTGGTACTTTTCCCCCGGCAACAAAATAAGATATTGCGGGTTGGAAAAATTTGCAAAATTCCCCGCTGCTATGGGCAGAGCCGGTGTGGCCAGACTGAGGAAAATGACAGGGTTCGAAAAATATGGTAAAGAGATCGAAAAATTTCAATTCAGGAACGGCAGATTTGTTGATCCTTTTAACCGGAAAAAATTTACAGTCGAAGTGGTGAAACCGCTGAGCAGAGGCATCTTGCCTGAAACAGGTGCCTTTGTTCCCCGGCCCGCTCCGGAACTTGAGGGAATCGGAGCTGATGACGGTACCGGTGCATCAGCCGGACGCTGACGCAGAAAGGTACATTTTTTCAAAGGCTCTGTTCCCTTGTATATTATTCCCGGTTATCAAATAGCAACACCCCCCTGTATGGGGAGTTTTTCCCTCTCAATATCTTTCAGCGGCACAATGCTTTGGCAAATCTTGCAAAACAAAAGTGCTGAAAAAGATTTTCCGTTTTCGCTACACTACGCCGTGACAAAGGAACACGCAAATACAACGAAGCCGATGTTTCGCTCTTTCCTTCCGTCCCAACTCCCTCAAGGGCTTTTACCGACCTTTGTCGGGACAGTAAAAATATGGGCTGCTGCCATTAGTTTTTTGGCAGCAGCCCTTTGATTTTTTTTGGGGAAATTTATCTTTCAAACAGAGTAAGTTTTGAACTTCCTGTAAAAATGGTGTTGCGGGCAATGGCGGCACTTTCCATTTCCCAGTAATTGCCCACCTTGTTGCGGTGGGGCAAAAAGTAGGGCCAGCAGGAAGAGCTGATATCCAGCCGCAGCTGTTCCCCTTGGGCGATCCTGACGGCATTGGGGGCGAAATTCAGTTTGATTTCAACAGCTGTTCCGGGCGTGTAGTCCGGGTGCTGCCCCCTCAAAGAAACGATATCATCCCGCAGACAGTAGCATTCTCCTGCACTGTTGATATAACTCAACCGGGCATAGAAACAGGTATCTTCGCAGTCAGAAGCAACTTTAAGCACCACTTCCCCTCTGCCCTGGAGCACCATATCTTTTTCAAGAACCTTGGTGAGAAAGCTGATGATATCGTAGCGGGAATCAGGAGCATCCTGAAGCTGCTGCCCTTCAAAGTTGTTGCAGCAGCCCCCTTTGAATTCGGCAGGGTTATAGGGGTTGTAGGTGAAGTCGATTTTTTCCTCAGGGGCACTCTCAACTTCAAGAGTACGGTCATTGAGGAAGAAAGTCTTTGCTTTGGGGCCGTTGTCCAAATGGGGAGCCGTGCGCCAGAGAGCTTCGTGCTGGGCGTGCCAGGTGACACAGCCGGGAGTCACGAAGCGGGGAGGACGTTTTTCCCGTATTGAGTTGAACCAGTCATTCTGAAAATGGGGCCACATATCTTCAAGGGCACCGTTTTTGTAAGGAATGACCACATTGGCATTCCCCAGATAGGCGTGGCTGTACGGGGTAACGACTAAAGCACATTTTTCCCGGCTTTCCGGAGAAAGTTTTTCCCACATATCTATGACACCTTCAGTATAAATATCATAAAAAGAGGTGGTAAAAAGCACCGGAAACTTCAGATTTTCCAAAGCGTGCTTGTACTCTTTTCCCCCTTCCGGCGTTTCCCAGAAGGGATCTGCCGGATCGGGGTGACAGAATTCTTCTGTCAACAGGGGATTTTCTTCGCCGAAAACCGTTTTTGACAGAGCATTCAAGGGGAATATACGGAAAGAATCTTTGGTAAAATTCTTTTTGGTCAACTGTTTCTTTTTGTACATTCCCACCGCCCAGGAACCGTGAAGGCCGCATTTGAAAAATCCGTTGCGGTAGAGAATGTTGTAACGGTTGCAGTCCTGCACAGCCAGAACCGCCCCCTTAATGTCATCCCCTGCCGCATTCAGATAGGACAAGTGGACAGAGGAAAGATAACTGCCCCCTGTAAGGAAGATTTCTTCTGCATAGAAAGGCTGCTTTCTGATCCATTCCAGCAAAGCAAGTCCGTCCTGCCTTTCATTGAGGTAGGGGACACATTCACCGTCACTTTTGCCGCAGCCGCGGCAGTGCTGGTAAACGATGACATATCCGTCATCCACAAGGTCGGCCAAATAACCTTCAAAAAACTCAGGAGGGGGAGCATCAACCAGCTCATAAGGGCTGCGTATGACCACCACCGGTCCTTTGCTGTCAGGAGTCTGGGACAAAACCTGGGTAAAAAGTTCCGTACCGTCATACGAAGGAAGCATTATTGTCCTGTATTCTGCTTCAAAACGGTGCCAGAAAGGCTTTTTTGACTCCATAACGACTTGCATTTTCAGAACTCCATTTTAAGCATCATATCAGTGGTGTAGGAACCGAACTGCAGACGGACATCATAATCATATTCACCGTCGGGGAAGTTATGATAATGTCTGATACCGTCTTCGGTCAGATAGCAGCGTTCCACGCCGATACGGCAGCAGTCGGCATCAGCAAGAAGTGCGATGGGGAGCAGTACTTCAGCGGTCCAGCCGTTTTCAGTTTTGAGAATCGTGCCTTTGGAGCAGTTACGGTGCAGAGCATCGTTGATACCTTCCTGGGGGGCAAGAACGATATTGGTGTTCCAGGGACGCTGAGCAGCCAGACGGTCGCCGACAAAGACAACGACAGCATCTTCTACGGTAGCCACAGGAACTTTGTCGATGAAAACGGTAATCTTGAGATAACGGTCACCGGCTTCTGCCTTGAACTTGAAAGTTTCTCCTTCATAGAGTGTGCCGGCTTTGAGCACAGCTTTTTCCTCAAGGACTTCGGCAGGCGTTTTTCCTTCGGCAAGGGCTTTGTGCAGAGCGGGGAAGTCATTGTCAAGCAGCTGCCGCAAAGTTTCGCTGCGCCATTTGAGTTTTTCGGGGAAGTATTTGTAAACTTCTGCTTCTGAATGGTATCCCAGACGGGGATCGGCAGCGGAAAGTTCTGCCATACGGTCACTGACAGATATCTGCCGTTTGACGATTTCTTCAAGCAGAGCGGCTGTCCGTTTGGCATTGCCCTGGCCGTTCAACATCCGGTTGCGGTTGAAATAGAACTCAATGATATCAGCTCCGGCAAGGAAGTGGCAGTTGAGAGCTTCGATCAGGATCGCATCCATTTCACGGGCACGGTCGCCTTTGAATTCACCGGCGAAAGTCTGAAAGAGTTTCCAGCCTTCGTTCCAGGCATCGGACATACGGCGGCTCTGGACAACGGTTTCAGCCAGGTCAAAGTTGTTGAGAAATTCACCCACGGCGTCACCGGCGGGCTCGTAATCGGGTTTCCAGGTGCGGGGCAGTTTACGCAGGACGCTTTTCAAGTGGAGCGGCCAGACGGTTCCGTCGTGCATAGGACCGTAATACTGGAATTCATATCCCAGGGGATATTCCATATAAGCCTTGGTCAGAACGGCCCAGACTTTTGCCATATCCGCGGCACGGGGGCCCCATTCGGGAGCGGCCAGACGGGTGAGGAATTCTTCTTCATTGGTGGAAAAGTCTTCGTAAGCCAGTGCTCCTGCGGCACGGTTCATCGCACCGGGATAGTTGCCGAAATACCAGCACTGGACAACGTGGGAAACGCCATTGCGGCGCATTTGTTCATACTTGCGGTAGAGCAGTCCGGGAGCGGGAACAAAGGGGATCGTTGCCACTTCGTGAGAACAGCCCACCTGCATCTTGGCGGCAAAGGAACATTTGCCCCGGGCCGCTTCAGCGATACGTCCGAAACGGTCAGAAGGACCGGTGCAGGAAAGCCAGTAGTCACCGCCCACGCGGACTTTGCCCAGCTGGGATTTTGTGCAGCTGGATTCAAAGTTGTAAGCAAGGATGATTTCTTCAGTAAGATCTTTGGGCAGTTCATAGATCCAGGGGTGTGCCTGAGTGGGCTGGGGCTGATACAGCCAGCTGATCATTTCCGCTTCAGGATTGGCATCTTTGATTCCCTGACGCATAGGTTTGAGCACTTTGCCGAAAATCTTGTCAACGGTCAGTTTGCACTCTTTCTGGCAAGGCAGATTGAAGCCGTTTTCAAAAGAGCCGCCGCTGACACAGGAGGTGGGACGCTCCCCCAGAGAAATCAGCATCATACCGCCCAGGTGGGGAACTTCTTTAAAAAGGGAATTGGTACTTTCGTAAAGATACTGTTCAGACTCTTTTGAGTTGGGGCAGAAAAGGTGTCCGGGGCCCCAGCAGGCAGGTCCCTGAGGCAGAGCTTCAGGTTTGGGGTTTTTCAGAGTCCAGGAGGCAGGTTCAATGGCAAAGACCCAGAGTTTGATACCGAACTTGCGGCATTTTTCCACGGAACGGCGGAGTTTTTCCCGGCGGCGTTCGGCATTGGGATCTTCGGGGATGAAAGAGGTTTTGCAGATCTCACGGAAAACGATAGTGAGCCACAGACCGTTGATACCTTCCTGAGCCAGCCGGTCGAGGTACTGTTCGGGGTAGTAGTCAATATCGTTCATCAATTCGTCGATATTAAAGGGAGGCCGCTTGATAGGACCGAAAAAGCAGCGGGAAATACGGTTTTTCAGCCAATTGTCCCGGCGGGTGGTCTTTTTGGGGAGAAAAGCATTTTTTGAAGCACAAAGCTGTTCTTCAAAGTAATACAATCCCCGGCGGGCACCTTCGGTATTGCCGGCTTCAATGGTGACGCCGGAGTCATCCACCTTCATCCGGTAGCTTTCGGAACTCAAATCATCGCACTTGACAGCTTTGACGGAGACCTTGCTCTCAGGGGAGTTGATGGAGTTGCGGAATCGGTCCAGATGATCGTAAACACTGGTAAGCAGTCCTTCGGGATCGGGGAATCCGCTCCGGTCGACGGTGAAGCCGTTACGCATATCCAGATCGTCAGCTCCGGGAAGTGTTGTGCCGTCCCAGTGAGGGACTGCGATCTTCCAGCTGGTCAGATCTTCAAGAAAACGGGGTTCCCCTTCGGGGAATTTGGGCGGGGCGGCAAAAAAATCATTTTCCCACATAATAACTAATCCTTAATTAATTTTTTTCCGGATCGAAAATCCGAAGTGTCCCAATGCAGAACCTGTTTCAATATAATGTCCGTGAGCATAGGCAATAAGCCCTGCCTTTTCAATGTCCAGTTTTCCCTGTTCATCAACCAAATCGGGATCGACTCTGACAGCGAGGATGTCTGCAATAAAATACCAGTGACTTCCCAGTTCAAGGGTTTGATTGACCCGGCATTCCAGAGCGATGGGACACTCTGCCACAATGGGGGCTTTGACCTGACTGCCGGGAACAGGGGTAAGGTTGCGTTCTTTGAACTTGTCAATGGCTTTGCCGGAAACAACGCCGCAGTAATCCACGGTTTCAGTCATTTCCCGGGTGGGCAGATTGATGGTGAACTCTCCCGTCCTGCGGATCAATCCGAAGGAAAAGCGTTCCGGACGTACACCGATACCCAGCATAGGCGGTTCGCTGCAGACCATTCCGCACCAGCCGATAGTGATGAGATTGTAGGGGTTACGCACGCTGCCGTCACCGCATCCGGCCAAAACTGCCGGAACAGGAGCCAGCTGGGCACTGCCGGGCCAGCATAATTTTTCTTTCAACTTGAATTCTCCCTGAAATAGCTTAATGTTTGGATTAATATACCTCAAAAGTGTATGTATTGCAAGAGAACTGCAAGGCAAAAATACAGAAAATTTTTCATTTCAATAAAATAATAATTTTTTGAAACATTTATAATAAGATATTGAATAGCAAAAATAAAAACAAAACATTATATTAATAGTGTGCTTCTGTTTTGGATGTGTTTGCAGATTATTTAAGTGTTGAAATGGATTTCAAACTTTATAAAAGGGCCCTGCTATGAAAAAAAGATTTACCCTGATCGAGCTTCTGGTGAGCAAAACTTGGCAAAAATGTGTTCATTTTTTGCGAAAAATTGCCTCTTGCCTTGATATTTGCCGTTGCAATTCTGCCAAATGCGGGATTGTCGGTTTTGCAAATGCAAAAACGGCAATCCACCAAAAGTTTTTGGCAAGGATGGATGGGGTCCGGGGAAGGAAGGGAGAACCTTTTTTCAAAAAGGGTTCCCTTCCTTCCCCGGCTCCTTTCACCTTGATAGAACTTCTGGTCGTTATTGCTATCATTGCCATACTTGCCGCTATGCTTCTGCCCGCCTTACAGCAGGCACGGGAACGGGCAAAATACACCAATTGTCTTGCCAATATGAAACAGATCGGCAGTGGATTCAACAGTTATACTGATGATTATAAGGGATTTCTGCCTTATGCTTACAATACAGCAACAGGTGCTGTTTATTCCGGCTACATCGGGCGGGACAATCCGATCTTTTATGTCCTGATCGCTCCCTATCTTGGCGGTGAGAAAGCCGGGTACAGTGCTTGTAAGACTCCTATGCCGCGAGTGTTCCTCTGTCCTTCAGATAACACCAGAAAGCTGGCGATTGCAACACAAGGCTCTTACGGTGTGCCTATCAATGCCTATACTAAAGGCGGCATTGTCGTCAATCAAATCAGACGGCATAAGCTGACTCTTTACAGAAAATATGCCCTCAGTGCCATTGCTGTGGTACTTGATGCCCATAAATCCTCTTACGGAATGTACAACAGCTATGATGCCGGTGCCGTAAAGCCCTACCACGGCAAACAGGCGGGACAGCTTTTTCTGGACGGACACGTGGCAGGCGTGCCCTTTGCAAAACTTTCAGCTCACGTCAATATGACCCCTTCTCACTACCAGTGAGGATCACTGCTTTTTTTCCGGGACGAAGTGGGGCAGAGAGAGAATTTCTGTTATACTGTTGTCTTTGTTGATTTTTATTTCCTCAAAGCAGCTTCCGTCGGGCAGGCAGGCTTTGATGTGCAGTGAGCCGTCGGGCTTTGCATCCGCCCTGAAGCCCGACAGCTGAGGCAGTCCCCGGCGGTTGGGACCGCAGCAGGTCAATACCGGAAAAATATAATCGGTACCCGTTTTATCAGGATAAGGGGGCATTGTAAAAGCGGTCAGTTCTTCACTTCCGGGAATACTTCTTGTATAAATATGCGTATGTCCTGCAAACCACACATCCACCTTTGAAAAAGGATTTTTACCCCAAAAGAAACGATCCGTCATCTCCTGCAGCCAGACGTGCATCGTTGCCGCACTGTCATACTGAGAATAGGGAGCTCCGTGGGCAAAAACGATACGCCTTTTGGCATCTTGCCAGGTTGCAGAATTGACGGTTCTCCGGATAAAATCCCCTTGCCGTTCAAGCAGGACATCATCCAGATTGTGACGGCTGTAATAGCGGCTTCTGGGGTGTTCCGCCGGACGGTTTTCCCAAGCATCCAGCACCAGAAAGGCGGTATCGCCGAAACGGAAAGCATAAAAGGTATTTCCTTTTTCATCGCTCCAGTGGTCAATAAAAGCATCTGCTTCCGGGCCTCTGAGTTCGTGATTGCCGTGAAGCATAATGACCGCTTTGCCGGTACCGGCATACTTTTGCAAGGTGGGAATAAGATCTTTTTCCATTCTTGCGTTGGAGTAGCGGGAGTTGATATCCCCGCCCAGCACCAGAAAGTCGCAGCTCCCGGCGTCGCAGCTTTCAAGAAGCCCCTTGAGCAAAGAACGCTGGACAGCCGGTTCAAACTGGGGATCCGCCGTAAAAAAGAAACTGAATGTGCCGCAATTTTCTTTCGGAGGGGCTGTAAAAGAATAAGTACGGCTGCGTTTACGCAGATTGGGGTCTGCCGGGTCAATCATAAGAATACGGTATTCATATTCTGCTCCGGGAACAAGGTCGTGCAAAAAGAATTTATGCAGACTTTGACGGCGGATAAGTCCCCCTTTTTCATCCCACTGCAAAAGCCAGTTTGAGGTATTTTTTATTCTGTATTCGACACCTGTTCCCACAGCACCCATTGTACGGACGAGGAGACTCAAGGCACCTGAATCCGGATGGGAAATAACAGGAGGATAAACCACTACCGGCAGTTTCAAAGCAGATTTTTCCAGAACTTTGCAATAGAAAAGTTCTTCTTTTGCCCCGGGCTGGATAAAGATTTTCAGCGTATTACTGCCTTTTTTTACCGGAATGAGAAAAGGATGATTTTCAGCTGCAAAAGCATCATAAAGAGCTCCTTCATCCACAGTTGAACAGCAGAGCGTACCGTTGCAAAAGGCCTCGAACTTTCTGGAACACCCGACACCGATCAGGGCACTGCCGTCAGCTTCGGCGAAAAATTCCGTCGTCAGTTCAACAGGAGTTTTTGTGCCGAGTTTCACCGGTGCAGCACACCGGAACTCAACACTTTTTCCCCGGGATGTTTTTTTCTGCCACGGATTGCAGAAATTCAGAGCTGCCGCCCCGTTATGATAAAATTTACGGACGACGGATACGTTATCCTGATAAACAGAAACTCGACGGGGGGCAGAACTCATTTTTACTTATTTCCTTTTTTGAAAACTTTTTCCCACTCTTTTTCCCAGTTTTTTCCGCTGAATCCGGTGAGGACAGCACGGAAATTGATCTCCTTACCGGGCAGAATGGTATAAGGAGTGTTGCGTTTGGGGTCGTAGGCTGAGGTCATAAAGTATGACCGGGGCATTTCAAGAGTGTAGAACTGGCGGTTCTTGTTGTTCACCCAAAGATAAGCGTGAGTGATGTTTTCACACTGAACGGTAAAGCCTGCTCCGGCTTTTTTATCGCATCCCCCGAGAACAGGCAGGGAAATGGGATAAAGATCCGTGTAAAAGAAGGGCGTTCCGGCAATGGAAAGACGGGGCAAAGGCTTAACAACAGGAACCCCCAGTGTGTCGTTGGCAGCACCGTCTTTGCCTACTCCGGGCACCAGACGCATACGCCAGGAAAACTGGAAACTTGAGGGGTCATCAGACTTCATATCGGGAGGCGTATTGTTTTTGACGGTGTAGTCCATCGTGATCTTGTTGTCATTGGCCTTGAGGGTCACAGCTCTGCGGATATGGAAGGCCGTACCGGGAATGTTCGCTGAGAAGGCAATAATAACTTTTTCAGGAGAAAGTTCGAGCAGTTCCACGTCCCAGTTGACTGCTGAAACGGGCCAGCGGCCGGAATCTCCGTGAGAATCTTCCATACCGCCGTATTCCGGCAATTTGGTCACGATGGCAGGATCCGGATCGGCTTTGAGCCGTTCTTTCAGGGGGAGCACTCTTTTCCACGCCGGCAGAGCGAAACATTCCACACCGTCGATCTTGAAAGAGATCATACGGCCGCCGGTTTCAAGAAGTTCTGCTGAAACACGGTTGTTGGCAATACGCAGTCCGGAGTGTCCGTTGCGGGTAAAGGGCACAAGAGAAACAGGAGTCTTGCTCAAGTCTGGCAGCTTTGCGGCTTTTTCAGCCAGAACAAGATAACGTTCTGTCTGCTTGAAAAATCCGAAATCCATACATTTCTGAGCCTGGGCAGCAAAGGCACGGGCAAGGGGACGGGAAGATGAAGCGGCCTTTTTCAGACGGATTTTTTGTTCATTCAAACGGAAAGCGTTGAGTTTTTCGGCAACTTTGCGGCGCAGGGCCTCAGAATAAATACCTCGGGAAGTTTCTTTGAGCAATGCAGCTCCCTCTTTATCCAGACGTTTCTCAAGTTTCCGCAATTCCACCAGATTGGGGTCGGGAAGAAGTGTGTACTCCCGGAACATCTTTTTGCTCTTTTGGCCGTATGTGACAGTGAATTCAACCCGGTTGACACCATTTTTTTGCAGCAGGACGGGCAGCGTCACTTTACCGGAAGGGTCTGCTTTGCCGGATTTCCCCCCCTTGACGGCGAGTTGAGTACCGGGCAGTGCGTGGAGTGTAACCCTGACTTCCGGGGTAACGACTTTTGAGTATTCCCGGGGCTGTGAAGTCAGCAGGGCTTTGGGAGCAAGAGCGGCGGCTTCTATTTCATCAGCCATACGGTTGCGGACATATTCCAGCAGATCCGGGTCATTCACCTTGCTGAAAGGAGGCTCAGGAATCAGCTTGGAGATAAGTTCCATAACCCGAGTCTTTCCCTTTCCCGGAAAATCCCGGTCAATGGCCTGTTCAAGGAGTTTGATGTAATCGTAATCGTCAAGAGATTTGCCGCGGTGGGCCAGACGGACAGAAGCAATGAGAGATTCACCTTTTTTCCGGGGCGGATAGAAAAGGGAAACGGCTCCGCACGCATAGGTTTGCTCCATATGGGTCCAGGGATTGACGGGAGTGCTGGTTTTCCCTGTGTGATTGCTGTGCCAGGCAAGTCCGCCGGTACCGTTGGCAGTGTAAGAACGCCACGGATAAAGACGGTTGTTCATATAGGTGTTCCAGTCAAGAGAAGCGTACCAGTTGTAGTACCAGAGCTCCTGATCGGGCCGCAATGCAGCAACTTCTTCGTCAGTCCAGAGATATCCCGGCCCCAGAGGAATGCAGAAAGCTTGGACATTGTCCAGAAAATGACGCTGATTGTTGCCTGTCAGGTAAACCTTGATATGAGGAGCATTGCGTTTGAAGGCACGCTGGATCTGAATGACCTGAGGAATATAGTCAGTCGGCGGTTCATCATAAAGGAACGCATATCCGGTGACACCGGGGAATTTCTCTTTCATATGGTCGGAATAGTGCTTGCCAGCTTCCGCAAGCAGTTCCAGTCCCCGGCCGCCGAAAAGTTTTTCTCCGAGAAAGGTGGGTATCCTGCCGGGAAACCAGGCAAACCAGCCCTTGTAGGCTCCGAAACAGGGCAGCGGCAGACGGACACGGGTGAATTTATACTTTTTGATGACTTTTGAAAGTGCATTGTCAAAGCCGCTCCAGTCAGCCTTGACGATGTGACCGTCTTTGACAGTGAATTTGGGAGCAGGCAGCGGATAACCGGTCTGAGGGTTGATCCGGTAATTGGCACAGTGAGCCAGCATTTCAAGAGAAACGACCTCAGGGGAGCGGTTGTCAAACTTCCGGAATCCGTTATGGGGACGGATAGGCATATGGGTGCGGTAGATGGGCAGTTCCGGCAGGGCAAAAGAACGGACTTTGAGCTGCACAGGCATTGAATGTGCCTTTTTGCCGTTGACCAGCAAATCCACACTGCCGGAATGGAGTCCGGAAGCAAAGGTGCGGGGAATGTCAAATTCAACATAAAAGCAATTGTTGACTCCGGGAGTACCGGGACCGCTTTTTTCGGGAAGCAGAGGGTCGGAGATCCACCCCTTCATTGCCGGGTTGGCGGGATTTTTCAAATAGATGAATCCCAGAGTCTGGTGGGAAATGTTTTTGATTCCCGGCAGAGAAAGTCTGACTTCCACCTTGTCCAATTTCTTTTTGGGGGCAACGGCAAGAATGATACTGCATTTCTCACCTTTTGCACCTTGCAGAAATACATTTTTGACTTTAACTTTTTTTTCCGGGACCCCGGAACGGCGGATCTTCCGGTCAGCCGGAGCGGCAAACCAGGTGAGCTCCGGGGTTTCTGCGAGGATTTCAGCCCGTTCAGGCGTCGTGTTTTTTTCGACAGGCAGCGGTCCAAAGGAAATGTCATCAACAAAGACCCGCTGTTTTCCGGAGATCCAGATGGTCACCTGCAATTTTTTACATCCCGGCTTCGGATAAACTGTCAACCCGGAAGTGCGCCAGCTGCCGGGGGTGGGATCTGCACGGAAAAAGGAAAAAGGTTTCAGCCATTTTCCATTGGCATCCAGCTGAACGATACGGCCGCTGATATTGTTTTTTCCTTCGGCGGAGGCAACAAAATAGTGGAACGAAAGCCGCACGCCGCCGCGGACAGCGGGAGCGGCAATAACGTGATCTATGTGGTGACTTGCCTGAGGATTTGTACAATTGAGTTCAAGGGAATACTGGCCGGTACGGGCCTTTAATTTGGAACAGCTGCGGCTCATAAAAGGAGCTTTGACAGAATATTTCCCTTTTACCCAGGAAAGGATCGTTATACCCTTGAGTCCGTTTTCAAAAGATTCGTTCCATTCCGGAGCCGGGGCTCCGGTCAGGGGCATCAGGCACAGAAGGGCTGCGGCAAAAAGCAGGAATCGACTCATAACAGTTCTCCTTAGTTTATATGAGTTTAGCTTTGAGATCTTTCTTGTGTACCTTTTTAATATAGACTTGAAACAGAATTTTCGCTATTCAAAAAATTATTGTCATATATTCAAAAAATTATAAATATTTATCTTCTTTACTTTTGCGGCCGGGCAATGCCGTTTTTGCGGAACTCTCCCGGCGGAAGACCGACCCGGCGTTTGAATTCGCTTGAAAAGTGAAAACGGTTGCGGAATGCCAGACGCAAGGCGATGCTTTCAATGGAAAGAGTGCTTTGGAGCAGCAGCTCTTTTGCCTTTTCAAATTTACGCTGCAAATGGTATTCATAGGGAGATATGCCCAGCTCTTTTTTGAAAAGAGCCTGCAAATGGGAACGGGAGATCCCCGCTTCGGAGGCAATGGCATCCAGGTCGGGACGTTCCTCAAAGTGCAAATCAATATTTCTGACTGCCTGATGAACTGCCGGGGAAAATTTCTTGTATCCGGTGTCGGGATAACGCAAATGCCACAGGAGTTTCAACAGCTGTTCCGCCGCCGTGATGTGCATATCCGGGTGGCCCTGTTCGTAGAGCCGCTGCAGTATGTCAAAGGAGCCGCAGGCAACAGCTGCCCCGCCGGGAAAGTAATATGTTTTGCTGAATCCGAATTGACTGCTGAGCATAACCGGCAGAGAGCCGGAAAGCAGAAAATATTTCTTTTGCCACGGATTGCGGGGATTGGGTTCCAATCTGGAGTATTTTCCCCTGGGAAGGACATAAATGTCCCCCTCACGAACAGAAAAACTCTGATTGTCAACAGAGACAAAGCCTTCGCCGGCGGTGATTTCTTCCCAGACAGTAAATGGATATTCCGCCCGCTCATAGACGTTGCGGTCATTGACAACGTGACCGCAACGCAGCAGCTGCAGCGGCATATCGCTTTCACGCAGAGATTCCGGGAGAGAACGGTAGTATTCCCAGTAATCGTCTTTGGATGAACCGGACACTTTGGATTTGTCTCCCGTCAGCGGATATGCCATTCCTGGGTAACAGAAGTTGACTTTCCGGGAGCCACTGTGACCGGCTTGAAAGTCGGTTCAAAGGAACCTGCCGATGCTCCGGGGGAGTTCCAGAAATAGTGGCCGTAAAGACCTTCTGCTTTGAAGGTGACTCCTGACTGGGGGAATGTGACTTCAGAACTCCCCTGCCAGTAATTTGTGACATTGAAAGGTTTGTCGGCAGATTCGTCTGCTTTGGCCACACGGGCAACTGTGCACTCAAGGGGCAGTTTGACTTTTTTGCCGCCCATAAGGAATGAAACAGGGTTTGAACGGGCAGGTTCCTTGAGCATATTGTGGAACCGGGCCATAACCTTGACGGGAGATTTGCCCGTGTTGGTCACAAAGAAACTTTCTTTGAAGCCCTTTTCAGTAAAGATATAGACCACTTCCCAGGCAAAGGGGGTCTTGTTGTCAGCGGGATGACGGAGTTTCACCACGACAGAGTTCTTTCCGGGAGTAATCGCGGCCAGGTGCATTTGCCGGGGGATGATCCGGCGGATAGGCATCCAGCATCCGGGAAGTCCCAGTCCTGAATCGGTCGCAGGAGCGACGATCTCTTTGCCTTTGACCTTGAATGAATAGATCCGTCCCCCTTTAGCCGGATCAAGGATCGCAGTATAGAACGGCGTTTTAATGAAAACAGCCTGAGAGCCATTGAGCCGGGTACCGGTGACAGATACGTTGGCAGAACGGATCTCGGGAAGAGCTCCGAAGTCATATTCGGGGAACTCATCGGTTCTTGTACCCAGGAGTTTTTCCTCAAACTCATAGGATTTTTTCAAAGAGGGCAGAAGTTTTTTCTTGAGCTGAGTTACTTGAGCAGCGGTGATCGCTTTGCCGGTCAGAAGTTTTTTGTCATAGGGCAGCAGGCGGAAAAATCTCCAACTCAGAGCGGGAACGAAAATTTCGATACCTTTCTGCACTTCAGAAGCATCGCAAACAATGTCGTGTTTGGGGAATTCGCTCTTAAAAATCCATTTGCCTTTTTTGATATCGGGGAAGGACACCTTGACAAAGACGCCGTCCTTTTCCCAGATATTTGCAATGGCAGTTAAGTGTTTGTTTCCCTGACTCCAGCGGACAGCCTGAACAGCTTTTTCTGTGAAAATTTCAGGGAACATATTGGCAGTGGTGCTGCCGGCATAGACACCTTTCCAATGTTTGGCGGTAATGATCGGCGTCGTCGGTTCAACACGGATCGCCGAACTCTTTTTCCAGGAGGTGATCTCTTTTTCGTATTCCGCAAGAAGAGTGTTCATCCGGGCCATTTCACGGTGGTAACGGTAGTCATAGTAGAACCAGTAGGGCGTGGACTGAAGTGCATTATGCACAAAGTTGGTCAGAGTATCAAAGACAACTGCTTCAGGGGTGGAGACCCAGCCGCAATGACTGCCGTGAGGAAGAGAGTGGATCCGGGTCTTGGGGGAGTAACGCTTGATGAATTTATCTACTCCCCGGTAGGTGAGGTAATAGCCGAGATGATGAGCAGGGGTGTAGAGAAATCTGGTTTTGATGCCGCCTTTGTAGGTATAGGGGCCCCAGACACAAATCTTGTCAAGGTATTTCAGATAATCTTTTGCGTGGTATTGAGCCGTATAACGGCTGCTCATAAAATCGGTAAACCCGTAATGACTGATCTCGGGAATGAAAGATGCTCGTTTGCCTCCGTCTTTCGAGCCGATTTCTCTGATGCTTTCAGACAGGGTTTTAACGACCAGTCCGTGCTGATAAGAGCGGAAGTCGATCCAGGTCTTGCCGTATTTGGGAATAATCTTTTCAGGCCAATCTTTTTTGACCGTTTCGAGGGGGAGTTTTGCGTATTTTGCGAATTCAACAGCACATTTGGAGCAGAAACACCCTTTGTAGTCAAGATAATAGGGTTCCCAGTTGGTCAGGATCTCATCCAAAGTGCCCTGAGGTCCGACAGCTTCTTCGATCATTTTGGTGACAGGACCTTTGTAATAAGCACTTTTCTGATAGACTGAAACAGGGCAGATGTGGCGGGGATAGGGTTTGCCGTAGATATCCAGGAAGCAGTCCTCACCTTGCAACCCGGGATTACCCTGAATGTGGTAACCGTTGCGCAACTGATAGGGACTGGAAATACGGAGGATCTTGCGGGATTTCATTACGGCGGCCAGCTCTTTGGAAGATTTGTCGGCCCAAATATTGAAACCGCATTTCAGATAGGTGGCAGAGAGAAGTTCTGCCGTATGCTGATCCACATCGTGACCGTAAGGGAATTGCAGTCCAGAGCCCAGCAGTTTCGGCGTCCGGGCACTTTCAAATTCACAGGTCCGCAGTTTGATAGTATGGGTTTTCTGCCGCTGCCCGTTAAAGATAAGGGTGTACTTCATTTCCTGAAACTCCTGTGAGGGCTTCCGTTTGGAATGAAGCAGAAGCATCTGGGGCCGCCAGGGACAGAAAGCACCGTCAGTAATGGTGTGCCGGAGTGCACTCAGAGCATTGATCGTAAACTTGCCCGTATTGTGTCTGGCAGGAAGTCCGAAAGGACGGGTGGAACCCACAATAGCATATCCTTCAGGAAGTTCGATTTCAAGCTGGGCTTGTTTGACAGGCTGTTTCTTGTTGCGTTTGAAAATCATATAAAGAGGGAAAGGGGCATCAGCAGGAATGTGGAACTGCCGGTCAATGAAACCCGTTGAAGAAACGATAACATCTGCTTCTGCGGCAACTGCATCTGAAACAGAGACTTCCGCTTCACTGATTTCCAGTTCTCCGCAGCCGTAAAGGGCCATAAAAACAACTGCATAAGTGGCTCCTTTGGGAATAAGACCGGTGGCAGAGTGATCGACAAAAGTTCCGGTCACAGCAGGCCGGGCGTAACGGCTGACCTTTGTACCGAGAAAGGAAACTCCTGAAAGCAGATGATTAGAAACGGGAGCATTATATCTTTTGCCTCTGAACTTGAAGCGGTAAGTGAGGTTTTTCCCCACCATATCGGGCGTAATTTTGATATAAGTAAGAAGCCGTGCGGAAAAATAAATATAACTTCCATTGGGAGCTTTGAGTTTTGCAAGATCGGTCGTGGTGGTGAATTTGACACCGTGGGGAGTGTATTCACTCTTTGAACACTGCTTAGCGGCTATTCCGGCTTTTGTTTTATGGGTCCCGTGACTGTGGAACGAGGTTTTCCAGCTTTTAAGTTCGGCACCTTTGGATTTCTTGAGAATCACGACGCCCTTCCGGGGAGCAGCCGGAAGTCCGGCTTTGGAAAAGTCCACATATTTGGATCCGAAAAGTGTTCCCTGAAAAATCACCAGGACCGCCAGCAGCAGATACTTAAGCATAAAATATGATCTCCTTGAATTTGAAATTTATCGTCTGAAAAGTCAATAATTCAATACTATATCCCCGAAAGAATAAAAAGTCAAATTTGCAGGAAGTGAAAATCCGTTTTTTTACAGAAATATAAATTTAACAGCTTAAAGTTAAAAAAAATATCTGAAATTACACATTTTACCCTTGAAATAAAAAAACAGTGTGAGTATATTATCCTCAGGTATAAACAAAAAACTTCTTTGACAGGAGAGGCCTTATTATGGAAAAACTGCTGACCGTTTTTACTGACAGTTATCTTTTTTGTGCCGTTTTCGGCGGGGCTCTTTTTATTCTTATGTTTATTCTGACACTCGTCGGTATCGGGCACGATGCCGAATGTGACTGCGAGATCCACGACGGGGATATCGGCGAAGTCAGTGTCCTGTCGATCAAAGGGATCATCGCTTTTATCACTTTTTACGGTCTGAGCGGACTGTGTTTCAAATTTTCCAGCTGGGGCGGCTGGCTGGTTTCAGTTTTCTGCGGCGTCGTGATGATGTTTGTGACAGCCGGAGTCATTTCTCTTGTGTTGAAATTACAGCATTCCGGCAATGTGAAACCGGAAACTCTCGTAGGGTGTCCGGGAAACGTTTATCTCACGATCCCCGGAGAAAATAAACCCGGCGGACAGGTCACTGTAACACTTTCCGGCAGTACCCGGGTCGTTTCCGCCATTGCTGACGAAACGATCGAAACCGGAGCTGCTGTCACAGTCGAATCCTATCTGGGAGACAACCTTTACAAGGTCGTCAGACGCAGTTGATAAAAAAAATTCACTCTAACTTCAAGAAAATAATAAAGGAGTCTTTTTATGGGAACAATTATTTTTCTGGTCGTCGCGGCAATTTTTGTCATAATGCTGCTTATTACATTTCTGTCCTGGTACAGAAAATGTCCTTCAGACAAGATATTGGTGATTTTCGGTAAAGTCGGCGGCCAGCAGGCCTCTTTGTGTATCCACGGCGGAGCCAAGATGGTGATCCCCGTCATTCAGGATTACGGTTATATTTCTCTGCGCCCTATGCAGATCAATGTCAATCTGGACAACGCTCTTTGTAAACAGAATATCCGTATCAGCGTTCCTTCAGTCTTTACTGTGGGAGTCAGTACCGATCCCGCCCTTATGGGAAATGCTGCTGACCGTCTGTTGGGATTGACTCCCGATGCCATTGCGGATCTGGCAAAGGATATTATTTTCGGACAGCTCCGTCTGGTGATCGCTTCTATGATGATCGAAGAGATCAATGCCGACCGGGAATCCTTTTTGCGTTCAGTCGAAGCCAACGTGGCGGAAGAATTGAAAAAACTCGGCTTGGTGCTGCTCAACGTCAATATCACCGATATTACTGACGGTTCCGGATATATCGAGGCTATCGGACAGCGGGCCGCCGCCGGAGCTATCAATCAGGCAAAGATCGACGTGGCCGAAGAAACCCGTAAGGGAAGTATCGGTTCCGCTGAAGCAAGCAAAAATGAATCTATCGCCGTTTCAAAGGCCAATGCCGAAGCTGCAGCCGGTGTAGCTCTGGCCGAAAGAGAACAGCGTATCGCCGTTTCCAAAGCCAATGCTGAAGCCGCCGCCGGTGAAGCTGACGCCCAGCGCGAACAGCGTATCGCTATATCACAAGCCAACGCACAGGCCGCCGCCGGTGAAGCTGAAGCTGAACGGTCCCGCCGTATCGCTGTGAAACAGGCCGATGCACAAGCTGCTGCCGGTGAAGCCGAAGCTGATCGCGACCAGCGTGTTGCAGTAAAACAGGCCGATGCTGCTGCAACGCAGGGCGAAAACCTTGCCGCCATCGAAATCGCAAAGTCCAACGCTTCACGCTGCGAAGCTGAAGCTGAAGCCTACCGCCGTTCAGAAGCCGCCAACAAAGTGGCTCTGGCTCAAATCGAAAAGGCCCAGTTTGAAGCTGAGGCCGAAGCCCAGAAATCCCGTGCCGAAATGGAAAACCAGCGTCAACGGGCTGAAGTCATCGTCCCCGCTGAAATCGCCAAACAGCAAATCACCATTTCCGCTGAGGCTGAAGCCGAAAGACTCCGCAGAGAAGCTCAGGGTCAGGCTGATGCCATTTATGCAAAACTTTCTGCCGAGGCCAAAGGTAATCTTGAGATCCTCTCTGCCAAAGGTGATGGTTACCGCAGGATCATCGAAGCTTGCGGCTCTGATGCTTCTGCTGCTTCACAGATGCTGCTGATCGAAAAACTCCAGGAAATCGTTGCCCTTCAGACCGAAGCTATCAAGAATATCAAGATCGACAAGGTCACTGTTTGGGACGGGGGCAGCAATGCCAACGGCAAAACTTCAACAGCCAACTTTCTTTCCGGTATGATGGCAAGTCTGCCTCCGCTGCACGATGTGGCAAAAACTGCGGGACTGGAACTGCCTGAATACCTGGGAAAAGTTGTCCAAACGACACAGGAAGAAAGTGCTGCAGTTGGAGAACAGACTCAGCAGTAAATATTTTCCGGTTATATCCTCCCCTCGTGACAACAGAGGGGATTTTCTTTATTACCATAGCTTAGCACAGGGGGGGGCAGAAATGATTTTAAAAAAAGAATTAAAGTGCTCAAGATTGTCCGATTCCGTGAAAAATTCCGCCTGCAGGCGGGTGCAGCCTTGCTTCCCCCTTATCGAGCTGCTTGTAAGCAAAACTTGTCAAATATGTGTTTATATTTTTCGAAAATTTGCCTTTTACCTTAATATTTGCCATTGCAATTCTGCAAAATGCGGGATTGTCGATTTTGCAAATGCAAAAACGGCAATCCATCAAAAGTTTTTGGCAGGGATGGATGGGGACCGGGGAAGGAAGGGAGAACCTTTTTTCAAAAAGGGTTCCCTTCCTTCCCCGGCTCCTTTCACCTTGATCGAATTACTTGTTGTTATTGCGATCATTGCGATCCTTGCTTCTATGCTTCTGCCTGCTTTGTCTCAGGCCCGGGAACGTGCCAAGTTTACTAAATGTATCAATAATTTCAACACTTTTGGCAAAGCGGCTCTTGCTTACGCTTTTGACAACAATGACTATGCAATGATAGGTAAAAACGGCTGGGGCACTTCCACATCCAACAGGTGGTTTTATGGCATAGGCCCCAACGAATCCCTCTTTGCCCCCTATATACCGGTGGCCCAAAGCACTATCGCAGGCGGAGCTCAATACACCACAGCCGGAGTCTTTCACATATCTCCCTACGCCTGTCCCACCCGGGACTTTCTCGGAGTTGCCCGGGCCGGCAGAGGCGACAGCGGCGGACGGGTGTACGGTGTTGGTTTGAACGGCAATATATCCTCAAGCAGTGAGCATTGGCTTCTCAAGCTGGGACAGGCAGCCATTCCTTCCCGGAGTATGTATATGGGAGAACCTTACTTCAAAGGCAGTACGATCAGTTATTATTCTCATACTGTCCACGCAGTGTTTCCTCACTTCAACAACGGCTTCAACGACGAAGTCATCCCTGAAAAGGTGATTGCCGGTCCCGGTATCGGCACTTTCCTTTTTGTAGACGGCCACGTTGCAGGTATTACCCGGAACAAATGCCCTTTCAAGTACAAATTTGCCAACTCCCAGAGTTCATCTTTCTGGTTCTGGGCTCGTCATCAGACCTCCAGCTGGAATGACAAGTGGTAAAAAAATATTCAAGAACAAGATTCCCCATATAAAAAACAGTGCTGAATGTAAAAAAAGAGAGGCTGCAGATGCAGCCCCCTTTTTTTATGCAGTTGAAACGTTTTTTTCAGTTGAGTTCGTTCTGCTGTGCCACAAGATTGGCTCCGCCGTAGGTTTTGCGCAGCAGGGGTTTTTCGATCTTTCCGGTAGGATTACGGGGAACGTTTGCAAAGATCACCTTTCTGGGCCGCTGATAGCGGGGCAGAGTTTTGCAGAAGTTTTCCACATCTTCTTCAGAAAGAGTTTCGCCGGGTTTCACCTCAATAATAGCGGCAGCGATTTCTCCGAGACGGACATCAGGCAGTCCGATGACAGCCACATCTTTGATCGCATTGTGGCGGCGTAAGAAGTCTTCAATCTGGACGGGATAAAGGTTTTCTCCGCCGGTGATAATAACATCCTTTTTACGGTCAACAAGATAGATAAATCCGTCCGGATCGGTTTTTGCCATATCTCCGGTATAAAGCCAGCCGTCAGCGGAAAGGGTTTCAGCAGTTGCCTTTTCGTCCTTATAGTAACACTTCATAACGCCTGCACCGCGAACGGCGAGTTCCCCCACTTCGCCGGGAACAACAGGATTTCTGTTTTCATCAACAATAGCGCACTCCCAGCCGTAACCCGCTTTGCCGATAGCTCCGACGTGGTCGATGTTCTCGATCCCCAGGTGAACCGCTCCGGGTCCAATGGATTCGCTGAGGCCGTAATTGGTATCGTAATTGTGATGAGGAAAAACCTGTTTCCACCTCTTAATGAGGCTTGGCGGAACAGGCTGCGCACCGATGTGCATAAGATGCCACTGGGCAAGCTGATAGGAATCCAGCTTGATTTCCCCCCGTTCAATGGCATCAAGAATATCCTGAGCCCAGGGTACAAGCAGCCACACCACAGTACACTTTTCTTCAGAAACAGCGGAAATGATCCATTCAGGTTTGATTCCTTTCAGGAGCACCGCTTTTCCTCCCACCAGAAATGAGCCGAACCAGTGCATTTTAGCCCCTGTGTGATAAAGAGGCGGAATACACAAAAACACATCCTCTTTGGTCTGTCCGTGATGTTTCTGTTCCACAACACAGGCGTGGGTCAGACTGCGGTGGCAGTGAACGATCGCCTTGGGGAAACCGGTCGTTCCGGAAGAAAAGTAGATTGCAGCCTCATCTTCATCGGTCAGCTCCACCTGGGGAGCCCGGCTTGAACAGTAGGAAACAAGATTTCCGTAAGGTTCAGCAAAAGAGGGGCAATCCTCCCCCACATAAAGGAAGGATTTGATCCGGGGCAGCTGATCGCAAATCGTTTCCACCCGTCCGGTGAATTCAGGTCCGAAAAAGAGATAATCCACATCAGCCAGTTCAAGGCAGTATTTGATTTCTTCAGCGGTGTAACGGAAATTCAGGGGCACAGCCATAGCCCCGGCCTTGAGGATCCCGAAATAAATGGGCAGCCATTCAAGGCAGTTCATCAGCAATATGGCCACCTTATCCCCTTTGCGGAGATGCCGGGTCAGCAAAAAGTTTGCCAGGCGGTTGGCTTTGCGGTCAAACTGTCCCCAGGTCATTTCAGAACGGAAACTGTCAGAACGGCTGGGTTCAATCAGAGAATATTCCTTCCAGGTGGTATGACGTTTTTCCAATTCCTGAGGGTTGATCTCGACCAGAGCGACATCCTCACCGTAGAGTTCGGCGTTTCTGGCAAGTATTTCTGTAATAGGCATACTGCTGATCTTTCATAAATGATGTTGATATTTTTGTTATTCTGCTTAATATACAGCAAATAAGCTGTTTTTGCAAGGGCACTGGCACCACTTGCTTTAATAAAGACACAGATATCCCATAAAATTTTTCTGATTTGACAAAAAAGAGGATTCATGCTACCTTTTTCTCTGCTACAATCCAAAGGAGAAAATCATGAATCCTCAAGAACATAATATGGCAGTGTTAGGACAA
>SUWB01000043.1 GCA_015061745.1 Lentisphaerota bacterium
TCGCAAATTCCTGGATATTATTTTTAGAACTTTGAAAAATAATTGGGTGTTCGAGGACTTCACTCAATTCAAATTGAAAGAAAATTAACAAAAAAATCCACATCGGAGTGGAAATTTATCATAGGAGTACAGATGATGATAAAAATGAATCGCAAATCTGACTTTGCTGTCAATCATTCCGCAGTACTGCGGGTGAAGCGGAACCGCTTCACCTTGATAGAACTTCTTGTGAGCAAATCCTGGCAAATATATGTTTATTTTTTGCGAAAAATTGCCTCTTGCCTTAATATTTGCCGTTGCAATTCTGCCCAATGCGGGATTGCTGGTTTTGCAAATGCAAAAACGGCAATCCATCAAAAGTTTTTGGCAAGGATGGATGGGGCCCGGGGAAGGAAGGGAGAACCTTTCTTCAAAAAGGGTTCCCTTCCTTCCCCGGCTCCTTTCACCTTGATAGAACTTCTGGTTGTGATCGCCATTATCGCCATTCTGGCATCAATGCTTCTGCCCGCTTTGCAGCAGGCACGGGCTAATGCCCGCAAAACGGCCTGTCTCAATAACTTTGTTACAATGGGCAAGGTAACAGCTTTGTATCTGGGGGACAATGGCGACTGGTTTCCCTGGTGCGGGCCGACGACCCGGGTGAGAACTCATCTGGCGAACACCGTGGACAATGTGGACGGTCCTTTCAAAAACTATCTTTCCTGGAAATATCCCATTGAATACCTGGGCGGTCTCTATGAAGAAAAAGGCACCAAGCAGCTCCGCCGCAACGCCCTTTGCTGCCCTGAAGTCAATGAAGGGATGCTCCGGCAAAATAAAGCTCTTCCCGGTCCTTACGGAGTTATAAAGCCTGTTTCGACGGTGGACGGTATGATCTATCTTTCAATGGCGGTCAATGCCTTTATGGCACATTTTATAACATCCAACAAGACGGGGATCAAATCTGTTCAGATCCGTTATCCTTCCAGACTGCTTTATATGGGGGACAGCTGCGGTTCGGGAACCACCGACTACCACACCCGTTATTACAGCGGAACGACCCAGGCCGACCGGGCTTTCAGCTTGTATCATCTGGGAGGAACTGTCGTGCTCTATGCTGACGGAAGGGCTGTTTACCTGAAAGAAAATGATATCCCCTGCGAGGCTCTGACCGGACACAAGTGGAACGGCCCCGATTTCAACCCCAAGTATCCCCAATCCTATTGATCGGCAAGATAAAGCCATAAGTTCTGTTCCCCGTATGGGGAGTTTTTCCTTCTCAATATCTTTTAGCGGCACTTTTGCTTTGGCAAATCTTGCAAAGCAAAAGTGCTGAAAAAGGTTTGGAAAAGGAGGGTGGGGTTTGGGGCGGGAGGGAAGACCTTTCCTCAAAAGGTCTTCCCTCCCGCCCCAACTCCCTTAACCTCTTTTATCGACCTTTGTCGGGAATAGTTGTTTCTTTTTAACACATTTGTGATAATTTTTCACAAGGTTGTGTTGAAAAGATGCATTTGCAGTGCTATATTATAAAGTTGTCAGTTCAACTTTTATATTGGAGTTATTCAAGATGCACGACCGACGGGATGCCATTCTCAAATTCATACAGGCCAATGGAGAGGTCTCTATTGCCCTTTTGGCAGAGCGTTTCGGCAAATGGTCCGAAATGACGATCCGCCGGGATCTGGCTTATCTTGAAAAAGAAAACGCCATTATTCTGACCCGGGGCGGTGCCCGGGCGGTGCAGCGTTCATTCGGCCTCAGTGAGGACTATTACAGCGAACGCGAACAGCGGAACCGGGAAGCCAAGATGATCGTGGCTGAAAAAGCCGTTTCTCTGATGGAGCCCGGCAAGGCCGTTTTTATTGACTCCGGCAGTTCCGCTATGGCTCTGGCCCGGGTCATCCCCGACCGGAACTGTGTTATCATCACCAGTGCTCCCAATGTGGCTCTTGAGATCCTGCGGAGCAAGGAACTGCCTCAAGTGGTGCTTCTGGGGGGAACTCTTGTCCGCCGCAGTCTGGCTATTACAGCATACGACCTTGAAGCACAGCTTTCTCAATTCAATATCGACATCGCTTTTCTCGGCGTTTCAGGATTTGACCTGAGTGCCGGCTGTACAGTGGGAAATCAGAGCGACTGTCTGCTTAAACAACACCTGATCCGCAAAGCAAGACGGAGTGCAGTGCTTCTTGACTCCTCAAAACTGGGAGTGGCAATGCCCTTTACCTACGCACAAATCAACGAGATCGGAACCATCGTTTCCGACGGAATGATCCCGGTCGATATAGCACAAGAGATCAAAAAACAAACCATTTTATTATAACATACAAAACAAAAAAGGAATTTTCAAGATGGCAAATTTCATTCTTATGCCCCAGATGGGCGTTTCTGACGAAAGTGCAGTGCTTTCACAGTGGTTGGTCAAGGAAGGCGACAAAGTTGAACTTGAACAGCCCCTTTTCTCTATGGAAACCGGTAAATCCTCTTTTGAAGAACTGGCCAAGTACGCCGGTACTGTTCTCAAGATCGTTATCCCCGCAGGCGAAGAAGTCAAAGTGGGTGAAGTGGTCGCCGTCGTCGGCGAACCCGGCGAAAAATATGAACTCCCCGGTGCTCCCGCTGCCGCCGCCGCTCCTGCTGTTGAAGCTGCTCCCGCCGCTGCCCCCGCCGCAGCAGCTCCTGCCGCTGCCGCTCCTGTGAAAAACGGCAATGTCAATTTCATTCTTATGCCTCAGATGGGCGTTTCTGACGAAAGTGCCATCCTTTCTCAGTGGCTGGTCAAAGAAGGGGACAAGATCGAACTTGAACAGCCCCTTTTCGCTATGGAAACCGGCAAATCCTCCTTTGAAGAACTTGCCAAGTACTCCGGTACTCTTTTGAAGATCGTTATCCCCGCCGGTGAAGAAGTCAAGGTGGGCGAAGTGGTCGCCGTCGTTGGCGAACCCGGCGAAGCCTTTACTCTCCCCGGTGCCGCTCCTGTTGCCGCCGCCGCTCCTGCTGTTGAAGCTGCTCCCGCCGCTGCCGCTGCTGCTGCCGCTCCTGCCGCTGCAAAAAGTGCCGACGGATTCGTCGCCGCTTCTCCCAGAGCCAAGCATCTTGCCGCTGAACTGGGCATCGACTACCGCCTTGCCACCCCCACCGGTGCCGAAGGCCGCATCACTGAAAAAGATGTGAAAGCTCTTGCCGCTTCCGGTATCGCCGCCGCTCCTGCCGCCGAAGCTGCTGCTGTTGCTGCTCCCGCCGCCGAAGCTGCTGCCGCCGCGGCTCCCGCTGCTGCTCCCGCTGCCGATGCCGCCTATGAGGATTCACCTATCAGCCGTATCCGCAAGGTCATTGCCGAAAATATGCACTCATCCCTGGCCACTATGGCTCAGCTTACCTTGAATCGTACTTTCGACGCCACTGCCGTTATGAATCTGCGCAAGGAAATGAAAAATGCCGAAGGTTTCGGTCTGGAAAAGGTCACGATCAACGACCTGGTCCTCTTTGCCGTTGCAAAGACCCTGCCTGAATTCCCCGACATCAACGCCAACTTCATCGGTGACAAGATGCGCCGCTTCAAACACGCCCAGCTGGGTGTGGCTATCGACACTCCCAAAGGTCTGTTTGTTCCCGTGATCCGCGATGCCGATACCCTCTCTGTCAAGGCTATTTCTGAAAAGGTGAAAGCCTATGCCGGTGCCGCTAAAGAAGGTACTCTCACTCCCGATACGATGCAGGGCGGCAGCTTCACTGTCACCAATCTGGGCAATCTGGGCATCGAAAGTTTCACTCCCATTATCAATCCTCCCCAGACCGCTATCCTCGGCGTCTGCGGTACCTCTCTGCGTCCCCGGATGAAAGCTGACGGCTCTGTGGAATTCTATCAGGCTATGGGACTTTCTCTCACCTTTGACCACCGCGTGGTGGACGGTGCCCCCGCTGCGAAGTTCCTCCAGGCGGTCGCTGAAAAACTTGAAAAAATCAACCTGCTTCTGGCTCTTTAATCCAAAAGGAATTTGAAAAATGGCTTACGATTTGCTTATTATCGGCGGCGGCCCCGCCGGATACCGGGCCGCTGAACGTGCCGGTCACAAAGGTATGAGCGTGGTGCTCTTTGAAGCCCGCTCCCTCGGCGGTGTCTGTCTCAATGAAGGCTGTATGCCTACCAAGACTCTGCTCTATTCCGCCAAGATTTATGATTATGCCAAAGGCGGCGGAGAAAAATACGGTGTCACCGCCACCGGTGCAAAGATCGACCACGCCAAGGTCGTCGAACGCAAAGACAAAGTGGTCAAAACCCTTGTTTCCGGCGTCGCTATGCAGATGAAAGGGGCCAAAGTGACCGTCGTCGCCGCTCCTGCCAAAGTCGCAGGAAAAAATGCCGAAGGTTTTGTCGTCACCGCGGACGGAAAAGAATATGTGGGTAAAAAACTCATTATCGCTTCCGGTTCCGTGGCTGCTGTCCCCCCCATTCCCGGTCTGAAAGAATCTGTCGCTGCCGGTATTTCTCTGACCAACCGGGAGATCCTCGACCTTAAAGAAGTGCCCAAAAAGCTCATCGTTCTGGGCGGCGGCGTCATCGGTCTTGAAATGGCCTCCTATTTCAACTCCATCGGCAGCGAAGTCACTGTGGTGGAAATGATGGACCGCATCGGCGGCCCCACCGATCCTGAAATTTCAGAGTGTCTCAAGGGACTCTACGAAAAGAAGGGCGTGAAGTTTATGCTTCAGACCAAGGCTGTGGCTGTCAACGGCGGCAAACTTTCAATCGAAAACAAAGACGGCAAGGCTGAAATCGAAGCCGATAAGATCCTGGTGGCTGTGGGACGCCGTCCCAACACCGCCAATATGGGATACGAAAACATCGGTCTCTATATGGAACGCGGTGCTATCAAGACTGACGAAGAAATGAAAACCAACGTTGCCGGCGTTTTCGCCGTGGGCGACGTCAACGGCAAATCTATGCTCGCTCACACCGCTTACCGGGAAGCTGAAGTCGCCGTCAACATCATCGCCGGTGAAAAAGACCGTATGGAATACAATGCCATTCCTGCTGTCATCTACACCAATCCCGAAGTTTCAAGCGTGGGCGAAACTGAAGAAACCGCAAAAGCCAAGGGACTCAAATACAAAGTGGTGAAGCTCCCCTTGCAGTTCGCCGGACGCTACATCGCTGAAAACGAAGGCGGAAACGGATTCCTCAAGATGATCTTTGATCCTGACAAGGTCCTTATCGGGGCGGCGGTCATCGGCAATCCCAGCTCTGAAATGATTTTCGGTATGGCCATTGCCATTACCCGCAAGCTCAACTGCTACGATATGGCTAAAGTGGTCTTCCCCCACCCCACCGTGGGCGAAATTTTCCGTGAAGCCCTCATTATGCAGATTTGATCAAAAAATAAGTCTCAGTACTTTACATAAAAAATAAGGAAAAACAAAAATGCCTAAAAGTCAGTACATCGACCCCAAGCAGGTCAGAAAAGCCGGTGAAGTGATTCTCGGCAAGATCGAAATGAACCAGTACAAGAAAACCTTTGCTGAGGAGAAAAAACTGTTCAGCAAGGAAGATATGCTCGGTATCTACAACGATATGGAGTACATCCGTGAGTTTGAGACGATGCTTTTCCAGGTTCGTACCCAGAAGCACTACAACGGTGTTGACTACCTCTACACCGGTCCCGCTCACCTCTATGTCGGTCAGGAAGCTGAAGCTGTCGGTATGGCCTGGAATCTGACCAAAGACGACGTGATCTTCGGCAGCCACCGCAGCCACGGTGAAGTGCTTGCCAAGGGCTTCAACGCCATCCGCAACCTGCCCGAAAAGGAACTGATGGAAATTATGCAGAGCTTCCTCGGCGGCGATCTGCTCAAAGTCGTGGAAAAACAGAACAAATCCGGCAACGTCCGTGACCTTGCTCTGGACTTTTTGCTCTACGGATTTATGGCTGAGCTTTTCGGCCGTGCCAACGGTTTTACCCGCGGTCTCGGAAACTCAATGCACGTCTTCTTCCTGCCTTTCGGTATCTATCCCAACAACGCCATTGTCGGCGGTTCCGCCGGTATCTCCGTCGGTGCTGCCCTCTACAAGAAAGTCAACCGCAAGCCCGGTATGGTGGTTTGCAACGTGGGTGACGGTTCTATGGGACGCGGTCCTGTCTGGGAAGCTCTCAACTTTGCTTCTATGGACCAGTACTTCAAACTCTGGGACAAAGATTTCCAGGGCGGTCTGCCTTTGATCTTCCACTGCATCAACAACGGTTACGGTATGGGCGGTCAGACCCGCGGCGAAACGATGGCTTATGACATCGCTGCCCGTATCGGTGCCGGTGTCCGTCCCGACAATCTCCACGCTGAAAGAGTTGACGGTTACAATCCCTTTGCTGTTATCGACGCCTTCAAACGCAAACGGGAAATCATCGAAAAACGTCAGGGACCCGTCCTCCTTGAAACTGTCACCTACCGCTACGTCGGCCACAGTGCCACCGACTCCTCCAGCTACCGTACTCAGGAAGAAATCGAAGCCTGGCGCGCAGTTGACTCAATCCAGGCTTTCCGCGACAAGCTGGTCAAGAACAAAGTGGAATCCGATGCCAAGTTTGATGAATTCAACGAATCCATCAAGGAACGCATCACCCGCATTATGAAGCTGGCTATCGACGAAACGATCTCTCCCAGAATCGATCCCGCAAACGAACCCGATGCTATGCGTAAGTATATGCTTTCCAACGAACACGTTGAAAAGTTCGACGACCGCAAGCCCGATGTCTCTATGCCTCTGGAAGAAAACCCCAATCTCCAGAAGATCAAGGCCAAAAAGCGTTTCGCTTTCGACGAAAACGGCAAGCCCGTCAGCAAGCTGGTGGCTTTCAACACCCGTGACGCTCTCTTTGAAGCAATCATCAACAAGTTCTACACCGATCCCACCCTCATCGCTTTCGGTGAAGACAACCGTGACTGGGGCGGTGCCTACGGTGTCTACCGCGGCCTGACTGAAGCGATCCCCTACCACCGCTTCTTCAACGCTCCCATTTCTGAAAGTGCCATCGTCGCCTGTGCCTGCGGTTACGCTCTCTGCGGCGGACGGGCCATCCCTGAACTGATGTACTGCGACTTCCTCGGCTGCGCCGGTGACGAAGTCTTCAACCAGCTTTCCAAATGGCAGGCTATGTCCGCAGGCGTCCTCAAGATGCCCGTGGTCCTGCGTGTTTCCGTCGGTGCCAAATACGGTGCCCAGCACGCTCAGGACTGGACAAGTCTCTGCACACACATTCCCGGCTTGAAAGTTTGCTTCCCCGCTACTCCCTACGATGCCAAAGGTCTGATGAACGCTGCTCTGAGCGGAACAGACCCCGTCATCTTCTTTGAAAGCCAGAAGCTCTACGACACCGGTGAAATGTTCCACGAAGGCGGCGTCCCCGAAGGATACTATGAAGTCGCTCTCGGCGAACCCGATGTCAAACGGACCGGTGCTGACCTCACCATCGTTTCCATCGGTGCCACCCTCTATCCCGCTATGGATGCTGCAAAACAGCTTTCCGAGAAATATGGTATCGAATGTGAAATCATCGACGCCCGTACCCTCGTGCCCTTCAACTACGAAGTGGTGGTGGAATCCGTCAAGAAGACCGGTAAAGTCCTGCTCATTTCCGATGCTTGCGAACGTACCAGCTTCCTGAGCGACCTTTCTGCCAACATCACCCGTCTGGCATTCGATTATCTGGACGCTCCTCCGGTGGTGGTCGGTGCTCCCAACAGCATCTCTCCCTGCCCCGAACTGGAACAGTTCTACTATCCCCAGGCTTCCTGGATCCTCGATGCCGTTCATCAGGCTATCCAGCCCCTGCCGGGTTACACCCCTGCTATGAACTTCACCAAGATGGAAAAGATCCGTCTGGCAAAACAGGGTATCTGATCTGTGGTGCAAACCAACAGATAAAAACAAAGCCGGGAAAGGGGAAAAATCCCTTTTCCGGTTTTTGTCCGTTAAACGAAAAGCATTTTTACACAGGAATTTAACAATATGAAAACCACGGCTGTCCGTCTTTACGGAAAAGAAGATCTGCGTCTCGAAACTTTTGAACTGCCCCCCATCAAGGAGGATGAGATCCTCGCTAAGATCGTTTCTGACAGTATTTGTATGTCCAGCTTCAAAGCTGCTGAACAGGGTGCCGCTCACAAGCGCGTCCCCAACGATGTGGCTGAAAAGCCCATCATCATCGGTCACGAATTCTGCGGCGAACTGGTGGAAGTCGGTGCAAAATGGAAAGATCAGTTCAAAGTCGGCGACAAATTCGCCATCCAGCCCGCTATCAACTATCAGGGCTCCCTCGCTGCTCCCGGATACTCCTATTGCCACATCGGCGGTGATGCCACATATGTCATCATTCCCCAGGAAGTAATGGCTACCGGTAATCTTCTCCCCTATGCAGGTGAAGCATTTTTCTACGGTTCTGTCGCTGAACCTATGTCCTGCATCGTGGGGGCTTTCCACGCCAACTACCACACCACAAACGGCAGCTATCAGCACCGTATGGGCATTGTGGAAGGCGGTAAAATGGCTATCCTCGCCGGTGTCGGTCCTATGGGACTCGGTGCCATTGACTACGCTATCCACGGCCCCCGCCGTCCCGGATTGCTGGTCGTTACCGATATTGACGATGCACGTCTGGCAAGAGCTCAGAAGCTCTATACCGTCGAAGATGCCGCCGCTCACGGCGTGAAACTCGTTTTCCTCAACACCGGATCCGGTGACGCTGTGGAAAACCTGCGGGCCCTTACCGACGGAACCGGATACGATGATGTTTTCTGTATGGCTCCTGTGAAGCCCGTTGTGGAGCAGGGCGATCAGATCCTCGGTCGTGACGGATGTCTCAACTTCTTTGCCGGTCCCATTGATCCCAAATTCAGTGCCACATTCAACTTCTACAATGTCCACTACGGTTCCACCCACATCGTCGGCACCTCTGGCGGAAACACCGATGATATGCGGGAATCTCTCAAACTTATGGAACAGGGCAAGATCAATCCCGCCGCTATGATTACCCACGTCGGCGGTATCGACGCTGTCATTCCCACCACTTTGAACCTGCCCAAGATCCCCGGAGGCAAAAAGCTCATCTACACCGGAATCAATATGGAACTGACCGCCATCGCCGATTTCAGAGCTAAAGCTGCCGAATCTGAACTCTTTGCCAAACTCGCCGACATCACTGAAGCCCACAACGGACTCTGGTGTGCCGAAGCAGAAAAGGCTCTGCTCGCCCATTTCGGTCAGAACTGACAAGAGGAACTCCAACTTATGTCTCTGGAAATCATTGCAGAACTTTCAAGACTCTACGGAGCTGATGAAGCATTCGTCCTTGCCGGAGGTGGAAACACCTCTTTCAAGGATGAAAAATTCCTCTACATCAAGCCGAGCGGCATTTCCCTTGCAAACATCACCCCCGAACAATTCGTCAAACTCGACCGCTCTATTGTCCGGCAGAGTTTCGACCTCGCCGCTATCGGCGAATGTGACGAAAGAGAACGACGCATCGGAGCTCTGTTGAGCTACGCCGCTATCGCTCCCGCTGGGGCAAGACCTTCTGTTGAGTCTCCCCTCCACGAACTGCTCCCCTACAAGTTTGTGGTTCACACTCATCCTATGCTGGTCAACGCTATGACCTGCGGAAAAGAGGGTAAAAATATCGCCGCAAAACTCTTCCCGGAGGCTATGTGGATGGATTATTGCGACCCCGGATTGACTCTGGCAGTGGAATTCAAAAAGGTCGTCGAAGCCTTTGGTAAAGCTCCGAAAGTCGCTTTCCTCGGAAATCACGGCGTCTTTGTGGCCGCAGACTCTCAGGAAGAAATCAAAGCCCTCTATGCTGACATTATGGACAAACTGGCCGCTTTCGTCACCGCTCAGGGCATCTCCCTGGAAGAAAATGCCGCCCCCTGTCATATGGAGACTGTCTTTGAAAACGCTCCCGTGCTCCGGGGACTGCTGGGCAAGGTCGCAACTGTGACCGCCGGCGGAGCTTTCAAAGCTCCCGAAGGTCCCCTCACTCCCGACCATATTGTCTATGCAGGCTCCTTCCCCCTTACCGCTGAGCTGCCCGACGCTTCTGCCGTTGAAGCATTCAAAGCGGCACACGGCACAATGCCGAAAGTGGTCGAAATCCCCGGGAAAGTCGTTTTCGGTGTCGGTGCTGACAAAAATACCGCTTCAAGGTCTCTCAAACTGGCTGAAAACGGTGCTCAGATCGTCCGCATTGCCGCTGCTTTCGGCGGCGTCCGCTATCTTAACGACGCAGAACGATCTTTCATCGAAAACTGGGAAGCTGAAAACTATCGTGCCTCTGTCGGCGGAAACTCAAAAGCTCTCAAAGGAAAAGTCGCCGTCGTCACTGGCGGTGCTCAGGGATTCGGACTCGGTATCGCTCAGTACCTCGCCGCTCAGGGAGCAGACGTGGTCATCGCTGATATGAACGTGGAAGGCGCAAAAGCCGCCGCCGCCACCCTCGGACCCAACTGCTCCGGTATGGCTGTCAACGTCTCAGATGAAGAATCCGTCGCTGCTCTGACAAGAGAAATCGTCAAAGTCTACGGCGGTGCCGATATCCTCGTCGCCAACGCAGGCGTCGTCCGCGCCGGCTCCGTCAAGAGCTTCGAAATGAAAGACTGGAAATTCGTCACCGATGTTAACTATATCGGGTATTTCCTCTGCTGTAAGCACTTCGCAGCCCTCATGGCACGGCAGAACGCCGTCTCAGGACTCTGGACCGATATCGTTCAGGTCAACTCCAAGAGCGGTCTCGTCGGTTCTAAGAATAACGGCGCATACGCAGGAAGCAAATTCGGATCCATCGGTCTTACCCAGAGCTTCGCACTCGAACTCGTCGCAGATAAAGTTAAAGTCAACTCCATCTGCCCCGGAAACTTCTTCGACGGCCCCCTCTGGAGCGACCCCGTTAAAGGACTCTTTGTACAGTACCTCAACTCTGGAAAAGTCCCCGGCGCAACCTCTACCGCAGATGTCAAAAAACACTACGAAAGCCTCATCCCTATGCATAGAGGATGTACCCCCCAAGACGTCGCTAAAGCTATATGCTACGTCGTCGAACAACAATACGAAACAGGACAGGCCGTCCCCGTAACCGGCGGCCAGGTTATGCTTTCGTAAGAAAAATGAGGTGGAAGGTGTTGGGGCGGGGGAAAAGCCCTTTTGAGGAAAGGTCTTTTTCCCCCGCCCCAAACCCCACCCCCTTTTTCCAAACCTTTTTCAGCAACGCTTTTCATTTTTGTTTCAAAAATGAAAAGCGTCCAATAAAAAGATTTCAGAATAAAGAATACTTATTTCATCTTTGAGTTACGTTTTTTGCTTTTGACTTACGGCAAGAGCAAAAAACGGAGCTTAAAAGTTTTTGAAAACATTTTTTTATTTTATAATGTGAGGTTTTATTATGGCACTTTGGGGTGGTCGTTTCAGCGGGGAAACCCGTGGTGAAGTGGCAAAGTTTTCTGAGTCTATTTCTTTTGATCAGCGTCTTTACAAGCACGATATTGCAGGCAGCATCGCCCACGTTACGATGTTGGCAAAACAGGGGATCATTCCTGAATCTTCAGCTGAAGCGATCCGGGGCGAACTGAAAAATATCCTTGCACGCATTGAAAAAGGGGACTTCAAGTACGATATTGCCCTTGAAGATATCCATATGCACATTGAAAGTGCCCTGATCTCCGTTCTGGGGGACGAGGGGGCCCGTGTCCATTCCGGCAGAAGCCGCAACGATCAGGTGGCTCTGGATGTCCGTCTTTATCTGCGGGATGCCGCTCAGGAAATCATCAACGGTATCCGCGACCTTCAGCGGGCTCTGGTGCAGAAAGCAGCTGAACATCCTGAACAGATTATGCCCGGATTCACTCATCTTCAGCACGCTCAGGTGGTCCTTTTTGCTCATCATCTGCTGGCTTACGTGGAAATGTTTGACCGGGATGCCGCCCGGATCGCCGACTGTCGTAAACGCTTCAACTATTCTCCCCTGGGCTCCGGTGCCATTGCAGGTTCAACCTTGCCCCTCGACCGGGAATATGTGGCGGAACTCCTCAACTTTGACGGCGTGACACGCAACAGTATGGATGCCGTGGCGGACAGAGATTTTATGATCGAACTTCTCTCTGCTCTGGCCATTTTCGGAATCCACTGCTCACGGCTCTCTGAAGATCTTATCCTCTGGTGCGGACAGGAGTTTGACTTCATCGAATTGGATGATGCCTTCTGTACCGGTTCCAGTTTGATGCCCCAGAAAAAGAATCCTGATGTCTGCGAGCTCACCCGCGGCAAAACAGCCCGCTTCACAGGGGCTCTCAATTCACTTCTGACGATGTGCAAAGGACTTCCCCTGACCTACAACCGCGACCTGCAGGAAGATAAAGTCGCTCTCTTTGATGCCATTGATACCGCTATGCAGATCCTCTCTGTTTATCCCCTGATGGTGGCGACAATGATGCTCAAAGGCGAGAATATGGAAAAGGCTGCCGCTGACCCGGCTCTGATGGCCACTGACCTTGCTGAAGCTCTGGTTGGATTGGGCGTGCCTTTCAGAACTGCTCACCACAGAGTCGGTTCTCTCGTCAAATACTGCAAAGAAAAGGGAAAGCAGCTTGATGAGATCTCTCTGGAAGAAATGCGTATCACCATTCCTGAAGCCACTGAGGATTTTCCGAAAATGTTTGATCCCCGTGCCAGCGTTGCCAAGCGCAAAGTGACAGGGGGCACCGGCTTTGAACCTGTCGCAGCCCAGCTTAAATTCTGGCAGGAAAAACTTTCCTGAAGATAAAAATTCCGGTCCGGTCTGTATAATATTCAAAAACAGACCGGATTTTTTTATTGTGAATGACACACAAAAAAACGTCGCAAAACTTTAAGTTCTGCGACGTTTTTGGTATTAACTGAAAAAGAATCAGCTGCGTTTGGGCGCACGTTCAATGGGGGCGGTGGCAAGGGTCTGAATCCACTCAACTTCGGGGAAGTGATCCTTGTAGTAGGAACGGATAAGAGTTTCAAGACCTTTGGTGCCGTATTCCCAGTCCAGAACTTTGTCGCCCAGAGCCTTTCTGACGTTGGTCTGGTCAAAGACGATGTCAGAGGAAAAGTAGGGGAACAGATCGCCCACAAAACGGGCCATAAGACGGGTATCGACCTGAGTATCTTCACCCTTGACTTCCACAGAAACACCATCCATACGGAGCACGCCGCAGATAGTATCTTCAATCTGACGGGTGGTCAGGGGGCTGTCACCGGTAATATGGTAAGCAGTGTTGGTCACAGGCTTCTGAAAGAGGGCGGTAATAGTTTCCTGCACATAGTCGATGGGAACGAAATAAACGTGCTCAGAAGGAACCGCGGCAAAGTTGATATTCATATAAGTCCACTCAGTGGGAGCAACTCCGGCACGGGCACACCCGTGGCTCTTGAATTTGCCGAGGAACTCCAGAATACGGTAGAAGGCCAGGGGTTTGCGGATCCGGCCGTCTGAACGGCGTCCGGTAACAATGGCGGGACGGTAGACGGAGAAAGGAATTCCGGAGTTGCGGACGAGAAACTCAGCTTTGAATTTACTTTCTTCGTAGGGATTGTTGAATCCGCTGTCAATGGGATTGTCTTCAATGGCGGTACCGCAGAGCTTACCGGCGATATAGGCGGTTCCCACATAGTGGAATTCTTTGACATTGAGCAGCTTTGCAAGTTTGACAACGTTTTCAGTACCGTTATAGTTGATCTTGAAGACCCGGCCGGTGGGGTCTTTGCCCAGATTCACGTCAGCGGCACAGTGGAAAACGATTTCAACTCCGGCCATACGGGGATCTTTGGCCATAGCTTCGGGATCAATGGTGGTCACATCGCCTTCAATAGCGGTGATGTGTGAAAGCACTTCGTCGGCAATTTCGGGGCAGCCGTCAAAGGCACATTCGTCACGAATGATCTCTGAAGTACGCTCCATAGCACTTTTTCCGCCTGAAGGACGGGCAAGACAGACAAATTCATAATCTTTGCGTTCACGCAAAAGGGCAACTGCAAACGCACTGCCGACAAGTCCGGTAATTCCGGTCAGAAAAATTTTTTTCATCGTTTCACCTTAAAGGATAGGGCGGATACGACGCAGTTTGACACATCCGCAGTTTTAGAAAAAACAGACAATAAACTATATAATATACACCCGGAAAAGGGAAAATGCAAGTTTTTTTCTGAAACTTAAAAGCACCCATTGCCGGGGAGAAGGTAAACTTTACTCTTTTTCCCCTTCTTTTTTGGGGGCCTTGACAAAGAGAGCACACAATGAATTGAGGACAGCCATAGCCGCTGCCGTACCGAAAAGAGCTCCCACGCCGAATTGGACCCAGATCCAGCCGCCCACAGGCCCCGCAATGATGGTCACTGCGTGATTCATTGAAATTCCTGTTGACAAGGTGGAAGTTAATTCATCGCGGTTGTCGGAAATATCCTTGACATAGAGATTGGTGGCAAGTGAGGTTGTACTGATAACTGCGTCCAGCAAAAAGTTGATTCCGGCCACCCATACGGCGATTTCACGGGGGAACCAGGTGCCTGCGTATCCGTAGAGCAAGCAGACGAAAAAGAGGATCACAGTATCATAAATCATAACATTACGGTAGCCGATTTTATCAGTAATCTTGCCCATCAGAGGCGCAGCCACGATATTGATTCCTGCTGCGGCGGCAAAAAGAACTGCCATAAGGGCGGTGTCAAAGCCGTAAACCTTGATGAGCACAAAGGGCGCAAAGGTCAGAAATACCTGTTTACGTGCTCCGTAAAAGAGTTCAAGAAGATAAAAAATATTGTATTTCCGGTTGAAATACAACCGGGGGCGGCGGGTGGGGGAGTCCACATTTTTGGGGAGCATCATAGCTGCCAGACTGGCGGCTGCAAGAAGTGCGACGATCACCCATACAAAGTTGTAGACCGCAGCTTTTGAAGCGATCCCCAGCAGATTGACTGCGGCAAAAAATATTCCGGCAACCAGCAGACTGCCGGCAACTGTGCCGACGTTGACAGTCCCGGAAACAAGACCAAGGGCTGCGCCTCCCTTGCCGGGAGCGGCCAGTTCCATAGTCAAAGCCTGACGGACGGGCATCATCAGATGTTCGCCGGTACTCCAGATCATTATAACGAGAATGATCCACACCTTATCGCCGGGAATCGTCAAGGCGGCAACTCCCAATGCGGCGATGAGTGCTCCGAGTTTCATCACCTTCCAATTGCCCACCTTGTGAAGCAAGGCAAGAAGGAACACCAGTAAGGTGCCGGGAATTTCACGGAAGGACTCAAGCCACCCCCGTTCCAGTTCGGTAAAGTTGTGGATATCTGTGAGAAAGTTGTTCACCACCGACTGAAAGCAGCCGAAAGCAACTCCCCAGAGGGCAATACTCAAAAAGAATGCTCCCGCTCCTTTGCCGGGAACAAAAACGGCGTCAAGTTTTTTGAAAAGTGTCATTGCAGGCAAGCCCTTAAAATATAATTACGAAATGTGTATGTTATTACTTCTTTATTTAATATAGTCCCTGATTTATTGTTTTTCAATCTTGACAAAGAAGCATTTGTGTGCTATATTAGAAAATCGTCATACCGTATCGGGCCCCATTTTACAGGCTTGACACCCGGTGCGGTGAATACAAAACATCAAAATATGAAAGGGATTGGTTATGCCAACCGCAAGTCGAGCAAAGCACAAATTCTGCCGTCGTATCGGCCAGTGCATCTGGAATGATCCCAGCTGCCCCTCCGTCAAACGTCCTATGCCTGCCGGCCCCCACGCTTCCAAAGGCCGCCGCAACAAACTGTCCACCTATGGCACTTTGTTGATCGAAAAGCAGAAGCTGAAGAACTACTACGCTGTCAGCGAAAAGCACCTCCGCAATGCCTACCTCAAGGCTAAAGCCGGAATGGGCAACACCGCAGACAAGCTCTTCCTGAGCCTTGAACTCCGTCTGGACGCTATGGTCTACCGGGCCGGATTCGCTCCCACCATCTTTGCTGCCAAGCAGTATGTGAACCACGGTCACATCTGCGTTGACGGAAAAAGAGTTGACCGCGCCGGATATCTGCTCCGTGAAGGTCAGACCATCACCATCAACGAAGAAAAGTCTCCTGCCATCGCCGCTATGGCCAGAAAGGGCAACAGCTCTGTTCCCGCTTATATGGAAGTCGATCTCGAAGCTCTCAAGGCTACCCTGGTCCGCAAGCCCCAGGTCGAGGAGATCCCCGTCAGCGTCAAGATTATGAGCGTCATCGAATACTACGCCCGCTAATCTGCCGCAAAGCGACAAAAAAGAATTCCGGAATCCGAAAAAGGTTCCGGGATTTTTTTTTTGCTTGCAATATAAGGAAAGTTGATGTATTGTAAGAAAGAGGTATAAGTTTTTACCGGTAAAACAGAAATGAGCGGCAAATTCCGGCTGCTGTTCCGGATACGGCATTGTATGAGATTGTAAGGAGTTTGGGAATGAGATATTGGTTCTTGGTGATCGGGTTGGTGCTGCTGTGTGCGGAAGGAGAAGCTTACGCTGCCGGAAGCAATAGAAATAAAAAGGTCTATTCACAGAAATACGGCAGAAGCAAGATCACCGTCCGGCAGGTTATGCCCCGGTCAAAGGAGATTGCCGGACAGCTTCCTGCGCCTTCTGAGGTTCAAAAGGCGGCTGAAAGATTTTTTGCTGCCATTGATGAACTTCCGGAATCTTTTGTGCAGCGTACCGGTTTGAAATATGTCACTTTTCTCAGAAATCCGACCTTCAAAAGCTTTCCTGTCAGCGGTCTTGCAGGCGGAGACACCATTATTCTGCAAGTTGCTTTTTCAAAAGAGACTGTGTTTCACGAATTGTTCCATATTTTTGACCCCAAAGGCAGCAGCAAGCGGTGGCAGAATTTGAATGATCGCAAATTCATTTATACCGGCAGTCAGTATTACGAAGCAAAGTTGTCTCACAGAAAGAAAAAACGTAAAAATCAGAATCTCTCCAATAAAACGTTCGATGCCGATTTTGTCAGCCGCTATGCAATGAGCAATGAAAGGGAAGACCGTGCCTGTACATTTGCTTCTATGGTGAGCGAAAAGAAAAATTTTCTGCGTCGGACAGAAAAAAGTCCTGTGCTGCGGAAAAAAATGAAGTACATCATAGACAGCACCGACCGGAAAAAGCTGCTGGGAAAAGAATATTGGCAAAAAATCTTTGAAGTGACCGATCTGGAGGCCCTTTAAGGAGAACTCTTTTACCGGGACAGAGGCTATTGAAAAGAAGATGTCCCGGTAAGGATCATTTCAGGACTTGACTGCGGTATTCTTTGGGGGAAAGGCCCGTGTGTTTGCGGAAAAAGTTTGAAAAATAAAATTCGTTGGCAAACCCCAGTTGTGCGGCAACCTGCCGGAGCGGCTGCACTGGACCTGAAAGAGTACGGCAGGCTCGGCTGACAATGACTTGTGTCAGAAATTTTTTGGGGGACACGCCGGTGAGGCTGGCGAATTTCCGGGAAAAACACTCCCGGGTGACTCCGTGCAGTGCTGCCAGTTCTTCTACGGTGACTTGGGCCGGAGGGCGGCTCTGAAGATAATCCAACTCCCTTTTGAAAGGAGCAAAACGACTGACACTTTCCCATTGAGCCGTGGTCATAGAACAACTTAAACACGCGGCAAAATCAGAAACAACTCCCTCCAATAAAAGAGCCGACGAAAAGTGATCCGGCTCATCAAAGGCTTTGAGAGCACGATCAAAAAAGGTGGGATCTTTTATTTCGCAAATACGGTGAAAACCGGAAAATATATCGATCCCCTCATAAAGTTCCAATGTGAAATGTATTGAAATAAATTCCAATTCCTCATCCAGCATAAATCTGCATTTATGGTGCAAAGGAGCAAAATAAGCCCGCCCCGGTATCAGTTCCAGAGAATCATTTTCATCTTCAATGCGGCAGCAGTTGTTTTCGGATTTTTTATAAGGAAGAAAAAAACGGTTGACTGTCATTGTACCGAACTCTTTTGCCCAGGTTGGATAACTCCCTTTGGCAAAATGATGCAGTTCCAGCTTCATTCGCTCTGCAGTCTGAAGAACACTCAAACGGTTGCGGACAGACATTTTTTATCCTTTCTTTTGGGAAACTGACTTAATATACTGCTTTTTTCTTTTTGATGCAATCACAAAATTATAAATTTATTTCATTTTTTTACATTCAAAAACTCTCTTTGAAAGAGTATATTATAATAAATAACAAAACAGAAAACTATAAGTCAGGGGAAATATTATGCTTTATGCCGATTTTGATGCCGACAGAGAGTATCTGATCAATAAATTCCGTCATCCCGTTTTTGAAGAAAACAATGGAATGGATCAGGAGGAGATCCGTGCCAACATTCTCGCCGTGGCAGAACCGTTGATGAAAGCCGGTCTTTCCAAACCGGTAATCAAGGCACGCTGCTTTGAATATGTGTGCAGCAATATGTACATCGACGTCAATATCCACGATGTTTTCCCCGGGTTCGGCTGTATCGACCGGAAAAGGCGTCCCCTGGCTCCTTTGCTGGGATATTGGAACAGTCAAATCGACAGCACCGTCAATAAAGAGTGTGCCCGGATCTGTGCCGAACGCAACCGGGCGGGACTCCATATGATCTGGAAGGACTTTGATCACTCCGTGCCCGACTGGGAGGCTTTGCTCTCTCTGGGATATCCGGGACTGCTGAAACGGATGCAGGAGTACAGAGAACTCCATAAAAAGCAAGGAACTCTCACCCCCGCCGTGGCGGCTCACTTTGACGGTATGGAACTTACTGTCAACGCTCTCCTTTCTCACATCGGCAAACTTATCAATTTTGCCCGGGAACATCATTCCGGCAATCCCCGCATCGAAAGAGAGATCCGCTCTCTGGAAAAGATCCGCACCGGTGTTCCGGAGGATTTTTATGATGTCCTTATGATGGTCTATCTGCATTTTTACTACTGCGAGCACATCGACCATATGCAGGTCCGTTCATTAGGGGGAAATCTGGACGGCCTGCTCTGGCCTTATTATGAAAAGGATCTCAAAGAAGGAAGATATACCCTTGAAGATTTCCGGGAGTTCCTCACCTGCTTCCTGATGCAGTGGGGTTCCATTGACAATTACTGGGGACATCCCTTCTATCTCGGAGGAACGGCAAAGGATGGCAGCACTCTTTACAATGAACTTTCCTTTCTGATCCTTGATGTGTTTGATGAACTGCATATCCCCACTCCAAAGATCCAGCTCAAAGTGGCACGGAATACTCCGCAGAAACTGCTTGATACTGCATTCCGTATGATCCGGGACGGCCACAGCAGTCTGGTTTTTGTTTCCGAGGAGGGAATCAGAAAGATGATGATGGGCTACGGCTATTCTGAAGAAGAAGCCAGAACGTGCAACATCACCGGCTGCTATGAAATGGCTCCCCGGGGCACCGGCAACGGCACGGGAGCTGCACACATCAACTTTATGAAAATCTTTGAACTGATTTTCAACAACGGTGTGGATCCTGCCACTGCTTATACTGTCAGTTGTCCTGCGGCAAAACTTGAGGAGATCACTGACTTTGACGGATTTCTCAAGGCTTATCTGCGTTATCTTGATGAGTTGATCGAAACCTGCATCCGGTGTGCCGGGGGCAATGAAAGCAATCTGCAGGAGGTCAATCCTTCTCCCCTTTACTCCATTACCACCTTGAACAGTCTCAAAACAGGGAGAGACTCCTTTGCCAACGGCAATGTCTATAACAACTCCGGAATCCTGCTCTGCGGTATCGGAACGGCGGTAGATGCTTTGATGGCGGTGAAAAAGTTTGTCTTTGAAAAAGGTGAAGTCACACTGCAGGAATTCAAAGAAATACTGCTGCGGAACTGGGAAGGCGCAGAGGAGCTCCGCTCACGGATCTTGCGGGATAAAGATAAATTCGGCAACGGCATAGAACAGGTGGATCGCTATGCTCATCTTCTTTCGCACTACGCCGGCAGAAAGATCAACGGCCGCCCCAACGCCCGCTTCGGAGAGTACCGGGCCTCCGGGCACTGTGCAAGGCAGTTCATCGTTATGGGCGAAAAAACAGGAGCCACCCCCGACGGCAGATTGGCGGGAGAAGAGTTTTCCAAGAACCTTTCGCCCACTATGGGAATGGACAGAAACGGTGTCACCGCACTGATCAAATCAGTCTGCACAATGAGTGCTATGGATCTGCCGGGAGATTTCCCCCTTGATGTGATGATGCACCCTGCCACGGTTCAGGGGGAAGAAGGGCTTGCCGCTTTGAGAGGATTGCTGTATACCTACTTTGCCAAAGGCGGCCTTGCTGTCCACTTCAATATTTTTGATGCTGAAGTGCTGAAAGAAGCTCAGAAATACCCTGAAAAATATGCCAATCTGCAGATCCGTGTCTGCGGCTGGAACGTCCGCTTTGTGGAACTTGCCAAAGCTGAACAGGACGCCTACATCAAACGGGTGGAAAATGTGGCGGAGTAAAAATGTCTGTCACCGGAATCCTGCTTGATACCAAACGCTTTGCCGTTCACGACGGTCCAGGCATACGGACAGCCTTTTTTACCAAAGGCTGTCCTTTGAAGTGTCTCTGGTGTCACAATCCTGAAAGTATTTCCCCCTCACCGCAAATGGGCTTTTATGCCGATCTCTGCTCCCGGTGCGGAAAGTGTGCTGTTGTTTGTGATAAGGGAGCTCAGAGCATTTCCGCCGGGAACCGTATTTTCACTCCTGCATCGTGCTGTGCCTGCGGCAGATGTGAAACAGAGTGCCCCGGAGGCGCATTGAAACTTTACGGTAAAAAAATGACCGTTGAAGAAGCCCTCGCCCTCGCTCTGGAGGACAGGGATTTTTATGAAGAATCAGGCGGCGGTGTCACCATTTCAGGGGGAGAACCCCTCGTTCAAAAGGAGTTTACTCTTTCTCTGCTCCGTGAGGTGAAAAAAGAAAAGATCCACACAGCTCTTGATACTTGTGCCTTTGTGCCCCGGGAAGTGCTGAAAGAAGCTCTGGAAGTAACTGATATGTTTCTTGTGGACTTCAAACACGCCGATTCTTCCCGACACAGACTTCTCACCGGACAGCCCAATGAATTGATAAAATCCAATCTGGAGTTCCTTTCATCATCAGGAGCCCGCATTGAGATCCGTATTCCCTTTGTCCCGGGATGCAACGACAGTGTGGAAAATATGGAATCCACCGGAGAATTTCTGGGGAAACTCAACATTGAAAAGGTGAAACTTCTGCCCTATCATTCACTGGCACGGAACAAATACAAAGCCCTGCAAATGCCCGATACGATGCCTGCAGTTGATGCTCCGGCAGATGAAAAAATTGCCGCAGCGGCGGAGATATTGAAAAAATACGGTCTCAACGCCTGCTCAGGCAGAGAGTGAAATTCACGCTGTCACCACCCGTTTGACCCGGGGAGAGATGGAACAGAGGATATCCCAAGCGTGAGTCCGTTTGTAGTTGGACCAGTGGACAAGGTTGATTTCATCTTCGGGCGTTGAGGTAAAAAGCTCAACTTCATCACCGATTTTTGCTTCAGGAACATCATCAAGACAGATCATTGTGTAATCCATCGTCACTCTGCCCAGTATGGGACAGAGTTTCCCGTTGACCCGGAAAAATCCTTTGTTGGTCAATTGCAGCGGCACACCGTCGGCATATCCGGCAGCGACAGTGCCCACAAGGGTTTCTTTGCTGAGCGTGTGGAGTCTGCCGTAACTGACGGTCCCCCCTGCCTGACACCGTCTGACGGCGGCAAGGCGGCTTTTGAATTTGACCGCCCCCTGCAAAGGAACTCCGGGGAGCACGCCGTACATAGCGATGCCCAGACGGATCAAATTAAAGGGTGTTTGCGTTGCTCCGGGCATAAAAAGCGTTCCTTCGCTGGCGGCCAGATGATATTGGGGCAGCTGAAAAGCTCCGGCGAGCTGTTTCATTCCGGAAATCTGTTCCAGAGAAGCGGTGTCGCCGGGTTCAGCTTTGGGGAAATGGGAGTAAAGGCCTGTCACTTCAAGATGTTCAAGCTGCAGGATCTTTGCAACTGTTTCCCGGGCCTGACAAAGGGGAACGCCCACCCGCCCCATACCGGAATCAATGGCAATCTGGACCGTGGCTTTGCGTTTCTGCCGGGCGGCTTCAGCATTTATGATACAGGCGGATTCAAAGTCAATGACAGGGAGTGTAACACCCAGTTCAATGGCAGGAGCGATTTCTTCGGGCATCAAACCGCTTAAGATACGCACTTCCACATTGTATTTCAGCAGGTCAACTGCTTCCTCCAAAGTGGCTGCGCCCAGTATTTTTACGCCGCACTCCAAAAGTGCGGGCACAACGATATGGGTACCGAGACCGTAAGCGTTGGCTTTAACGACTCCGAGGACGTCACACTTCTGAGACATACTCTGCAGGGCTTTTACATTGGCTTTGATCGCTGACGGATCAATTTCCAAACGGGCCCGGCAGGAAAAATCCCTGTTCATAATACTCCTTTACAAAGCCTTATTTTGCGTATTCCACAGAACGGGTTTCCCGGATAACGGTCACTTTGATCTGACCGGGATAGGTCATCTCTTTTTCGATTCTTTCGCTGATCTCTCTTGCCATCATCTGAGCTTCACCTTCGGCCACCTTTTCGGGGATCACCACAACGCGGATCTCACGGCCGGCCTGAAGTGCGAAACAGGATTCCACACCGTTAAATTCGTTGGCAATGCCTTCAAGCTGTTCCAGACGTTTGAGATAAAGTTCTGTGGTTTCGCTGCGGGCACCGGGACGGGAAGCACTCAAAGTATCGCAGGCACCGATAAGGATATCGTAGAGGCTTTCGGGTTCCACTTCGCCGTGGTGAGCGGCGACAGCGTGAACGACCTCTTTGTTTTCGTTGTACTTGCGGAGCATATCGGCACCGATCTTGGCGTGGGGACCTTCGATTTCGTGGTCAATGGCCTTGCCCAGGTCGTGGAAAAGACCGATTCGTTTTGCCCGTTTTTCATCCAGCCCCAGTTCAGCGGCGATGATGCCCATAAAGTAGGCGGTTTCCAGAGAGTGCTGAAGCACATTCTGAGAGAAGCTGTAACGGTATTTGAGCCGTCCCAGCAGACGGATAATGGCCGGGGGAACGCCCTGGATACCGGTTTCGAGGACAGCGGCTTCGCCTTCCTGGAAAAGTTCATCTTCGATTTCTTTGCCGATTTTTTTGGCCAGTTCCTCCACCCGGGTGGGGTGGATGCGTCCGTCACCGATCAACCGTTCCATAAGGCGGCGTGCCACCTCTTTGCGGACGGGATCAAAGCAGCTGATGACCACAGCTTCGGGGGTATCGTCAATAAGGATACTTACACCGGTTACGGCTTCAATGGTGCGGATATTGCGTCCTTCACGGCCGATGATACGGCCCTTCATTTCATCGTTGGGCAGGGGGATAGTGGCTGTGGTACGCTCATAGGTGCAGTCAGAAGCATAACGCTGAATAGCGTATGTAAGGATTCTGCGGGCCTCTTTTTCGCTGCGTTCCTTGGCTTCTTCGAGGGTATTGCGAACCATAATCCCTGCTTCATTGCGGATCTCGTTCTGGAGTTTTTCGAGGAGCACATCTCTTGCCTGTTCACGGCTGAAACCTGAAATACGTTCCAATTCATCCACCTGGGCGGCGATATGTTTGGCAAGTTCGGCCTCTTTGCCGGAAAGTTTGTCCCGGAGGGTTTCGATATCTTTTTCCTGTTTTTCCACGCCCTTGAGTTTTTCATCAAGGGAGTCAGCTCTGCGGTCAAGATTTTCCTCACGCTGAGCCAGGCGTTTTTCATTCTGCTGCTGTTCCCGGCGGCGTTCTTTGATCTCCTGCTCGCACTCCTCACGCATCTTGATGACTTCAGCTTTGGCTGAAACCTTGGCATCACGCAAGAGGTGTTCGGCCTCTTTTTCGGCATCCTTGCGGATTTTTTCGGCCTCTTTCTGGGCAGAATCCTTTTGGAGCTTCTGAATATAATTGTTGATAATAATTCCCAACGCCACGCCGACGACGCTGAAAATACACGCTACTGCAACCAGCTGCCATAAACCCATTTTTTACCTCGTTCTTCCTGCACAGCCTCCCTGGCATCGGGCGGGCCGTGCTTTCAACAATACAATACGTTGTTTTCAGTCACGATGATCCCCATTGGAAGATCGTGAGAGGCGCACGGTAAGGAAGGGGCAATCTGGCACGAATAGATCACTGCAATCGGCTTTTGGGCAGCTCCGTAAAGCAGCCTGTCATAGAATCCGCCGCCCCGGCCGAGCCGGACACCGGCGGGCGAACAGGCTACTGCCGGAACAAAAAAAAGTATCTCCTGCCGGACGAATTCCGGAGCCGCTGCCGGAAGGTCCGGCAAAGGTTCCGGGATTCCGTATTTTCCCGGTCGTAAATCACTTTCCAAACTGGTGATCTCCACCAAATCATATTCCCCGCGCTCCGCTGAAAAGCGGGGCAGGAACGTGCGCTTTCCGAAAAACAGTTCTCTCAAATCCGGCTCCGCTCCCCAGGGAATGAAGAATGCGGCACATTCTGTTTCCCGGAATCCGGGAAGTTCCCTGATTGCGGCACAAATTTTTCTGTCGCTTTCCTGACGCCATACAGGGTCAAGAGCTTTGCGTCTGGCGGTGTAGACCGCCCGGAGACAGGATTTATCCGGATCGGATGAGTGCTGTTCCACGAAAAAAACCTCTTATTTCAATCTCGTTACCGTTACAGGCGGATGACGATACATTCTTTGTCCGTCTGTAAAAATACAGTCTTGAGACATAAACTAAATATAACACATCTTTGTTGTGAATTAAAGGTCAATATGCCGTTTTTTTTAAAAAAAATTGATTTTTTTTTCACTTGACGATTGTAAAAGTAAACGCACGCTCTTTTTGAGATCAGTGTGCGTTTACTATGACAAACAATAATTGTGCATTTAGTCTGACAAATTGAAATATTGGTTATAGATGTGCTATCATAAAAGTCA
>SUWB01000044.1 GCA_015061745.1 Lentisphaerota bacterium
GCAAATTCCTGGATATTATTTTTAGAACTTTGAAAAATAATTGGGTGTTCGAGGACTTCACTCAATTCAAATTGAAAGAAAATTAACAAAAAAATCCACATCGGAGTGGAAATTTATCATAGGAGAAGCACTGAAAAAGAAGGATTTTTTTGTAAAATACTTGATTTAAGAAGAGTTTTATGGTATATTTAATATGAAGTCAATCAACTATGAAAGGGAATATAATTATGAATAAAAGACTTTCACCCGCCTGCAGGCGGGTGAAGCTGTACAGCTTCACCCTTATTGAACTTCTTGTGGTCATTGCCATCATCGCTATTCTTGCGGCGATGCTGCTGCCTGCCCTGACTCAGGCACGGGACCGGGCCAAATCTATCAAGTGTCTCAATAACTACAACACTTTCGGCAAAGCGGCACTTGCTTATGCTGCTGACAACAACGACTTCGCTATGCCCTACCGGGACGGTGGTAGTTCATCAAACTCAATAAATGTATTCTACGGAGTAGGATCAGGTTCGCTGTTTGCTCCCTACATCCCGATGCATCAGTACTGCCTTCTCGGCGGAGCCTACCGTTACAAGAGCAACCCCGATTCTTTTTACCTTTCACCCTATGCCTGTCCCGCACGGGATTATATCGGAGCGATCAGGGCGGGTAGAGCGAACGGTTCCCGAGCCTATGGAATCGGACACAACGCCAATGGTATAGGTTCTATAAACGGCAAAAATTTGGCCAAGCTCACTCAGTGTTCGATCCCTTCCCGCAGTATGTATATGGCGGAGACTATGTACTCTGCCTGCAGCTTGAACTATTATACCAACAGTAGTGCCCATATCGTATTCCCCCACTTCAACGGCGGCTTCGACGACGAGGTGATTCCGGACGACCACTCTATGCTTTCCGGTCCCGGAACGGCCAGTATGCTCTTTGCTGACGGACACGTTGAAGGTATTACCCGGAACAAATGTCCTTTCAAGTACAAATTTGCCAATGCCCAGAGCTCTACTTTCTGGTTCTGGAAACGCAACGGCAGCAGTTGGAACAACAACTGGTAATAAGGTTCATATTGCGGTGAACTGAAGGCCTTAGGAGTCTGATATCACTGAAAATTGCTTTTTGTTCATATTCACAGGGGCACACGGAACTTTCTTGCCTGGCTGTATCTGTTTTTTACACACGTGCAGGCAATTGAGCAGGAATACACCGGTGTTCCGGTCTTGTATATCCGGCTTCCGCGATCTTAGAAGAACACTTTGCAGTTTTGAACTTTCCCTTTTCCGGCAAAAAAAATGGTAGTCCGGGGGGGAATCGAACCCACGACCCACTGCTTAGAAGGCAGTTGCTCTATCCACTGAGCTACCGGACCACATAGTGTATGCTATATAATATGCTACCAATATGGTATTTTGTCAAGTTGTTTTTGCATTTTTTTTCCTTTTCTGTTTGAAAAAAAAACATTCTCAGGGTATTGTATGTAGAGAACAACTCTTTTTTTGATTTTTACCGGAAAGAATACTCAAATGAAAAAATGTTTGTCTTCAATAACTTTTTTGTTTGCCCTTCTGCTGCTTTTGGGGTTCACCACCGGATGTGAAATCCTTGAGGAAGCACTCGAAGGCGGAAACAGCTGGGATACTGAAAATCCCAACAGTGATGACTACCGTCCCCGTTTTGTAGTGGGGGTCTTTTCTATTGTACAGTATCCCAGGGCGACCGATCTTGAACGTCCTGTGCGCGATCTGGACGGCCGTGAAATTTATATCAATGCCAATCAGAATTTTTCAAGCAAAAATTTGCGTGACGCCAAGATCGTCGTCCGTCCGGGAAATCCGGAATTATGCGATTTGAAGTTCAAACTTGACCGCCGCGGTATTGCTCAGTGGCAGATCCTCGCCGGAAATCACCGGAATGAGCCCGTGGCTTTGGTTATTGATGGTAAACTTCTGGCACGTTTTATCCCGGAAGTTCCGGATGAAGAAAATTCTCAGTGGATTTTTCTCAGAGTGGGCATAGACCATTTCCACGCCAAAAACATTGTCAAGTATGCCAAGAAAAATTATGTTTTCTATAATCCTGACAGCAGCAATTTTTTCAAATCTTTCTGAGCCGCCCCGATGATGAAAAAAAATGTATTTCAAACCGGCATTATTGATGTGGGTGCCCATTCCGTCAGATTGGAAATATTTGAGGTCTATGAAGACGGTTCTTCTGTAATCCTTGAAAGCCTTAACCGTGCCACCCGGCTGGGCACAGACGTTTTCCGGACAGGATTTGTTTCGCCTGAAACGGCGGGAGCTTTTTCAGCCATTATGTGTGACTATGCCGCCCGGCTCAAAGAATATGGTATTTCACGGATCAAGGCTTTTGCCACCAGTGCTATCCGTGAGGCACGAAACAGAGAACTTATCATAGACAGAATCCGCCACGACTCAGGCATCGAAATGGAAATCCTGGAGTCCTCCAAAGAAATTGAACTTATCGCTTTGGCTATGCAGCAGCAGTTCCGCAAAGATGACCGCTTCCGGCCCGAGGAAAAAATTCTGGCAATGGTCATCGGTTCAGGATCTATTTTTGCTATGCTGGTCAAAGAAGGACGTTTGTGCTTTTCAGAAGAAATCCCTATGGGTACAGATCGTCTGGCTGAACTTTTCGGAGAAGGCTTTGTCACGATCGAACAATTTTCTGAGGAACTGCGTTCACTGGATATCCCGCAGCGGCTGGCTGAATCCACCGGATTCAACTTTGATGATCCGGTGCATTTTGTGACAATGGGGGCCGCTCCGAGGATCCTGACGGGGGTGGGGGCCAAAAGTGTTTATATGACACCGGAAGAAAGTTTGCAGAAAATGAGCTTTTTCCGTCAAAGTCCCATTGCCGAAATCAGCAGCCAGCTCAATGTTTCTGCTGATGACGCTTCTGCCGCTTTTGGCGCAGCTGTTATGTTGGAGTGTTTTCTCAAGACCTTTAATGCAAAAAGTTTTTCCTGCCTTTCAATTTCTACCCGTGAAGCAGCTGTTGAATTACTGGTCCGGCAGGAGATCAAAGGCGAAAAAGAGCCCTTTCGTGAGGAATTGCGCTCCATTTGCCGTGCCGTGGGCCACAAATTCGGGTTTGATGCCCTGCACGCCGAAACAGTTGCCCGTTCGGCGGCCCTTATTATGGAAAAATTGCAGCCTGATTTTCAGTTCACTTCCCGGGATGCAATGCTGCTTGAAACAGCGGCCTGGCTTCACGATATCGGCAGGTTTGTGGATACCCGCGATCATAATCTCCACTCTGCTTATCTGATATCTGCCACTCAGCTGCCGGGACTCAGCCGTGAAGAACACCAGATCGTGGCAATGACTTCCGGAGCTCACAGGGGAGATGTGGAACGTGCTATGCTTCGCTCAGGAAGCCGCACATTATTGCCGGAACACCGGGTGCTGGTGCTGAAACTTGCAGCGATCCTGCGGGTCGCCGATGCATTGGATTGTTCCAGAAAAGGACGATTCAGGGATCTTACAATGAATCGCTGCGGCGTTGTTCTGGAGTTTCGGGGGAAGGGAAGCGATTTTCACTCGGAATTGCGTGAGCTTCAGCTCAAGGGTGAACTCTTTTCTCAGGTATTCGGCATCAAAGTCAGGATCGTGGAAAACTGATTATGAAACATTCACCTCACGATGTTGCTGAAAACGGACTTTTTATCAACCGGGAACTTTCCTGGCTCAACTTCAACAGCCGGGTGCTGGATGAAGCGGAATGTCCCGCCAATCCCCTGCTTGAAAGATTGAAGTTCATCTCGATTACCGCCGGAAATCTGGACGAATTTTTTATGGTCCGTATCGCCGGACTGCGTAAAATGTACAGCCAGGGAGAACCCTGGTGCGACCCCGCCGGATACAATGCGGCGGCGCAGCTGTTCCATTGCCGGGAAAAAATCGACGAACTGCTCCAAAGACAGTATCAGCTTCTTTTCGGAAAAATTCTGCCGGAATTGGAAAATCATAATATTTTTATTGTTCATCCCGGAGAGCTTGCGGATGCTGAGAAACTTCTTGCCGGAGATATTTTCCGTTCTGAAGTAATGCCGGTTTTGACTCCTTTTGCCGTTGATCCGGCACACCCTTTCCCGCAGCTCAACTCGGGAGCCATTGAAATCGCATTGCGCTTTATTCCTTCAGGCTCTCAGAAAGATGCTTTTGCCTTTGTGGAACTTCCCGCTCTCCTTGACCGCTTTGTGGAACTGCCTTCTCCCGCCGGAATGAAAAGATTTATTCTCCTTGAAGAATTGATCCTTGATAACTTGCAATGGCTCTTTGCAGGAGCTGAGATCCTGGAGTGTTTCCCTTTCCGCATTACCCGGGATATGGACTTTTCGGTGGAAGATGAAAACGCCACCGATTTGCTGGCTTATCTGGGGCAGAAACTCCAGCAGCGTCGCCGCCGGGAACCTGTGCGCCTGGAACTGCCTCCCGGTGTTTCAGGTCCCCTTGCCAAGTGGATAAGAAGCTCTTTTGAACTGGATGAACTCTTTGAATATCCCATCAGAGGCGCACTTCACCTGAAACAATTTGCCGAACTCGTGCAAAAAGCCGGATTGCCTGAGTGTATGCCCGCGCATCACGAACCTGTTATGCCGCCTGAATTTGCAGAGAGTACTTCTGTTTTTGATATTGTGAGAGAGCACGAAAATATCCTTATTGCTCCTCCCTATCACTCTTTTGCTCCCGTAATCAGAATGCTGGAAGAAGCCGCTTCCGATCCCGGAGTCCTTGCCATAAAACAGACCCTTTACCGGGTCAGCGGCAATTCGCCGGTGGTGCGGGCTCTGCAGCAGGCGGCGCGGAACGGCAAACAGGTCACTGTGGTGCTGGAACTCAAAGCACGCTTTGATGAAGAAAACAATATTGCCTGGGCTCAGGCTCTCGATGAATGTGGAGCTCACGTCGTGTACGGCATCGCAGGACTGAAAGTTCACGCCAAAGCCCTCTTGATCGTCCGGCGGGAGGAGGGATTCTTACGCCGTTACTGTCACTTGTCCACCGGAAACTACAATGACCGTACCGCACTTGCCTACACGGATATCGGTATGATGAGCTGTGATCCTGAATTGTGTTCCGATGTTGCCAATATGTTCAATGTGCTGACAGGATATTCTGCTCCCGAAAACTGTTACCGCAAAGCGGTGCTGGCTCCTTTTGCTCTGCGTTCCCGGCTGGAACGGCTGATCGAAAGAGAGATCGAACACGCCACTTCCGGCGGACAGGGGGAATTTATCGCCAAGATGAACAGTCTTTCTGACGAAAAAATGATCCGCCTGATCCACCGGGCCGCCGATGCCGGAGTGAAAATTACGCTCCTGGTGCGGGGAATATGCTGTTACCGTCCCCAGGAAGGACAACATAACTGCCGCATCGTCTCTATCGTTGACCGTTTTCTTGAACACAGCCGGATCTTTATTTTCCGGAATCAGGGCAGTGCGGAATATTATCTTTCCAGTGCTGACTGGATGACCCGGAATCTTGACCGGCGTATCGAATTGATGTTCCCTGTGGAAAAAAGTGAACTCCGGGAACAGATAGACACGATGATTTCACTTCACCTCAATGACAGCGACAAGCTCCGGGAATTGCAGTACGATGGCAGTTACACACCTGCGAACCGTTTGGATTCTTATACGCCGGCCCGAAGCCAGGAGGCTATCGTCCGCTTTTTAAGGGACCGTTACGCAAGTGCCTTTGACGGTTCTTCAGGAACACCGCTGAAGGTCAGAAAGGATTAAGGAAAAAATACTATGGCAAAAAAGGAAAAAAATACCCCCAAAGAATATTATCCCTGTGCCCTGACTATTGCCGGCAGCGATTCAGGAGGCGGTGCCGGGATCGAAGCTGATTTGCGGACATTCAATGCTTTCGGAGTTTACGGTTGTGCTGCTGTGACGGCTGTGACGGCTCAGAATCCGGAAGCTGTGACCCGGATCGATGTTTTGCCCGGAGCATCGGTCGCTGCTCAGATAGATGCTGTTATGTCAAAAATTGCCGTCCGCAGTGCAAAAACCGGTATGCTGGGGTCGGTAGAAAATGTTGAAGCTGTGATTGAAGCTGTCAAAAAATATAAACTGAAAGTGGTCTGTGATCCAGTAATGATTTCCACCTCAGGATGTCAGCTGCAAAGCAATGACGCAACTGAAAAGATCATTAAAGAGCTGCTCCCCAGGGCTCTCTGGGTGACGCCGAATATTCCTGAAGCGGGCTTTATTCTCGGTAAAGAAATTTCCTCCCCCCGGGAATACGCCGAAGCAGCTTTGGCATTGGCTGACAAGCTGCAAACCAATGTGGTGCTCAAAGGCGGTCACGATGACAAAGGCAATGCAGCTGTTGACTATGTCTGTTATAAAGGAAAAGTTTACACCTTAAGTTCTCCGAAACTTCAGCTGCCGCCCTGTGCTTCACACGGCACAGGCTGTACGATGTCGGCGGCGATGGCGGCACTGACCGCTTTGACCTTTACCTGGGACGAAACTGTGCAGGATGCCAAAGCATTTGTGTTCGGTTCTCTGCGGGAAAATGTGGAGATCGGTGAAAAAATTTTTGGAATGTATCCCCCCACTGAAGATACATTGGGATTTATTGAAATGGCAGAATATGCTGCCGGAAAAAACAAGTCAGGAAAAAGATGATGAAATATTTTCCCGGGTTCAGGATTCTGTTTCTGCTGCTGGTGTTTTTTACTCTTTCAGGTGCAAAGCCGGTAAGGGTCATCGGCGGCAGGCTTTACCGTCACGCAGGTTCCGTTGCCAGGGAAATGGGAACCGGATATTTTTCTTCCAAGACAACTCTCTATCTGGCCCGGGGAAAAGAATATTTTTCGTTCCGGCCTGAACGGGCGGATTTTCGTTTTGACAATGTGTCTGTCTCCGGCAGTCTGCCGGTGCGGCGTTATGGAAAGAGTTATTACATCAGTGCCATTGATGTGAACAGTGTTTTGCGTCCCCTTTTTCAGCCGGGAACCTCTGCCCGCCGTCATTCATTGCGCCGGATCATTCTGGATCCGGGCCACGGCGGATTTGACCGGGGGGCATCAGGAAAAAGGATCATTGAAAAACGTTTTGTTTTGAACATTGCCAAAAGAGCTGCAGAAATTCTCCGTAAATGCGGTTATGAGGTTATTCTCACCCGCAAGAGTGATTTTCTTGTCCCCCTCAATCAGCGCAGTGCCTTTGCCAACCGTTATCGGGGGGATATTTTCGTTTCCCTGCACTGCAATTCCTCCACGGACCGCAGAGCCGCCGGAATAGAAACTTACTGCCTGACTCCTGCCGGAGCGGCATCCACCAATCAGAAAAAGAGTGTAAACACATCTTTCCCCGGTAATGCCTTTGATGCCAACAATTTTCTTTTAGCTTTTGAAATCCAGAAATCTATGCTTGCCCGCACCAAGGGGGCTGACCGGGGAGTCCGGAGGGGACGTTTTGCCGTGCTGCGTTCTTTGAAAATGCCGGGAGTCTTACTGGAAATGGGATTTCTGTCAAACAATGCAGAAGAACAGAAACTCCTTACTCCTGCCTGTCAGGAACAGATCTGCCGTGCCATTGCCATAGGGATCATCAACTATCACCGCAGGATCTACAAGATCAGGTAAGAAGCTTATTTTTTCAGGATAACTTCTGCAGCCTGTTTGAAAATAAACAGACTGGGCATATAATTGACTCCGTTTCCGATCGGTTCACCTGTAAAGGGATTGAGTTCCTGAGGGAAGGGACTGTCATAGTCAATAAACGCTCTCATCCAACGCTTCAGCAGCCGTTCACGTTCATCGGCTCTGCCGTAGCGGGGCAGCCACATAGAAGCACGCAGTGCAGTCAACGCCTGAGTGTTGCTGCCCCAGCAGTTCTTTGGAAGCTCCTTGACAAAGGAGGGATCGCTGACTGAAACCGCCGGAAAAGGAAAGGCTGTTGCAAATTCCTGAGGATTTTCAAAGTAACGCTGATACTGTCTGTCAAATTCTTTTTGGTCAACGACTTCATTGAGATAGAGCCGGGTAAGATGTTCCGTGCGGTATTTGCGGAACTTTCCAGAGGCATCCACATCATAATAGTAGTCATCTTCAGGATCGTAAAGATATTTTTTTATGGCAGAAGCGGTGATTTCTGATTGTTCACGCCAATAAGCTGCACCGGCATCATCTCCCAACATCGCTGCGATTTCACTCAGAGCTGCCCGTGCCTGAAAACGCATTGCAGAAAGATCCGGAGCCAGTATGGGCAGTATGGGCAGATCGGGCATCGTTCCGGCATCGGGATTGATATTCCGGGGAAGTCCGCCGTCAATGACCCGGGGGGAGTTGTCGTGTCCGGTATCAAACTCGCAGAACATTTCCACCAGACCGAGATTTTTGTGATCCCGGTAAGCTCCCAGCCACTTGTCATAAAGGACGCCTGCATTGTAGACCCGTTTAAGGTCAGATTCGCCTTTGTTGAGTTTTTTGGCGATTTCAAAGGCACACCGGGCAAAGGGCCAGATATTCTGGATCTGCCGGTAAAAAGCCTCTCCGGTGGTTCTCAGGACCACAGGAAAGAGGCCGTTTTCTTTCTGGCGATCCATAAAAACTTCCACCGCGGCCCAGGCATTTTCAGGATATATATCTGCCAGAAAGAACCAATCCTGATTGTGTTCCATCCAGATACCTTTGTAACAGGCTCCGGCAATGGGCAGCGGAACGGGGCAGCCGGAAAACTCCTGGATATTTCCTTTGATTCCTTCAGCGACTTCCGGAAGTTTCCGGGTGATATAGTCAATGTCAGATTGAGTGAATACAGTTTCTTCAATCATTTTCCGGCTCCTTTTTTTGGGGTCACTCAGCAGTGAATTTGCAGACGGTTTTCAGGAATTGAGCCACCAGTTCAGGCCAGACTTTGATATTTTCGTAATCTCCGGCAAGTCCCAGACCGTGGGGCCCGTGTGCAAAGATGTGCAGTTCAGCGGTACCGCCTTTTTTCCAGATGGCATCGGCAAAAGCAAGGGAGTTCTGTACTTTGACACCGTCATCGGCGGTGTGCCACATAACAGCGGGAGGCGTATTTTCCTTGACGTGGAGCTGAAGTGAAAGCTGATCCAGCTGTTCCTGAGAGGGTGTCTTGGTTCCGGCAAGATACTGGCCGCTTCCGGCGTGACCGAAACGGTTGGGGTCAACGTCGATCACAGGATAGCAGGGGAAAAGGGCATCCGGACGCTGGGGGAAAGCGTCGGCTTCATCACCGAAAGACGCATCCACCTCATCAAAGAAAACACCGGTGGAAGCAGCCAGGTGGCCGCCGGCTGAAAATCCGCCGATGGCGATCTGGTCAGGGATGATCTTCCACTCAGCAGCGTGCTGACGGATGATCTTGATAGCACGGAACGCATCCTGCTGAGGATCGGGGAATCTGATATCGCCCACCCGGTATTCCACGACAAAGGCGTGGAATCCGAGTTCGTTGAAACGTTCAGCAACCGGGTTGCCTTCGTGACGTGCCCGGTGGCTGTATCCGCCGCCGGGGCAGACGATGACAGCCCCTCTGGGGGTGGGCGTGTCAAGAATAAAGGTTTCCATATAGGGCATAAATTCCCCCATATCCTTTCCGGGCCAGAGATCAATACGCATAATTTATTTTCCTTATGTTGTTTGGAATAGCTGCAATCATATTCAAAGAGTGATTTTCCGGGGAGCTTTGTCTGTGGAGTACTCCACAGACAGGACGGGAGCTCCTTTGTAAAAGAGTTGACCGCTGTCACATTTGAACGCTCCTGATGCAAAATCGGCGGCTGCCCGGGGAAATACGATGTGGTCGCCCGAGGTTTTCAGACGTTCGATATGTGCAAGGGCAAGTTCTCTGAGAACGTCGCGGCATCTTGTACCGGGGATCCGGTTTGAACTGCATTGGGCAAGTTCAGTCAGAGTATGTCCCTCAAGGTCGACAGGCAGAGGGGAGGAAATCCCCACAATAGGGCCTGCATCCATTTCTTTTGCACCGCTTCCGGTGTAGGGTTGAACAAGGATAACGCTGCTGCGCAAGGATTTTTCACCGTTGAGAATAGCCCGTTCCACAGGCAGAATGTGAAGTCCGGCGTAGATTCTGTTTCCGGCTTCGTCGCATCTGGTCAAATCTCCCGGGTGGACATTGAGACAGGGCAGGTTCCCGGCGATGTTGGAAAGAGGAACAAATCCTGCAAAGCAGGCAAAGTTCACCTTGTATTCCATAATTTTCTGCAAAAGTCCGTCACTCCATTCGTCTCTGATCTCCCGCCGCCGGGGGCAGTCAAGTTTTATGGAGTCTTCGCCGCGGGCCTGATAAAATTTCCGGATATCGTGTTCTACAAGAGGCAGGGAATATTTAGAGGCGATCTCTCTTGCCCGGGAAGTTTCAGGCGCATCGGTCACAAGGACTGCGGTTTCGTAAGCAGAAGGCCGCTGTGAACGTTCAAATTCAAGGAGTGCTTCAGCATTGCTGCCGCTGCCGCTCATAAGAATGGCACACCGTGCCGGAAAAGTGTTGGAATTACAGTTTTTCATAGCTCTCAAAAATAAATATACTGCACTTAATATACTCTGAATTTCCAAAGATTGCAAGTAACCTCGGGAAATATGAAGGAATATTGAAAAAAAAATTGCAATTTTTATGAAACTGTGGTATATTACAGAGATGAACTTTTTGTATTCAGCCCGAGTGCGCTGTCCCAAAAGGAGCATAGAGTAACATAAACTTAAAAATTGAAAGGATACTTCAATGTCAGAAGAACTTCAGAGCCTTTTGGAAAAAATCAATTCCGACGGCGTGATGAAGGCCAATGCCCAGCGTGATGCTATTGTCGCCAAGGCAGAAGCCGATGCCGCCGCTATCATTGCTGAGGCACGCGAAAAAGCAGCCAAAATGAAAGAAGAAGCTGCCGCCGAAGCCGCAACACTCCAGAAACGCGCCGAAAATGCCATTGAGCAGGCCGCCCGGGATGTTGTTCTCAAACTTAAAACTGAACTTGAAAGCCGCATTTCTGCCGCCGTCGCCGGTGCTGCCGAAGAGACAATGACCCCCGCTTTTATGGCAGAACTGGTCAAAACTCTGGGAGCTTCATTTATTGCCGATCCCGATGCGGAAGTCTCTGTCATTGCTTCCGTGAAAGATGCCGCTGCTCTGGATGCTGCCCTTAAAGGTTCTCTTGTTTCCAGCTTCAAAAAACAGCCCCGGGTGCTGGCAGAATCCACGATCCGCGGCGGTATGGAAGTCAATTTTACCGGCGGGGAACTTTTCTTTGACTTTTCGACCGAAGCTCTGACCGGACTGCTGGCCGAATACACCGCTCCCAAGATCGCCGCAATATTTGCCGGGGAAAAGTAAGTTAATTATGTACTGTTTTCTCATAGCTTCACTCCCCGGACTGGATCTGGAATCCCAGGCACCTATGACGCTTGAGGAATTCGATGATCTCTGTGCCGGTGAGCTCGATAAGGTTCACTTTGCTGCGTTGACCGCTTTTGACGGTACTGTCACTCCTGAATTCAGAGGGGAACAGGATGAGTTGACGGCGTTCTACAAGACTTACGGCAAATTTGAACTTTATCTGCGTAACCGCATTGCCCGGCGTCGTGCTGATAAGGCCGGTGTGCAGCTGGATCTGCCTGATCCGCCTGAATATTACGGCGAATATGATGCAGCTGCAGGCCTCCTTGCCAACACGGCAGATCCGGCGGAACGGGAACTTATCATCGACAAACTGCGTTGGAATTTTATAGAAGAGCAGCTGTTGTGCAAAGAGTTCCACTTTGATGCTCTTTGTGCCTACCGTCTTAAACTCGCCATCGTGAATAAATACCGTAACAGGAAACTTGAACCGGGAAGGAAAACCTTTGATGCCGCTTTGGAACGGCTTTCCCGGGAAGCGTTCCGACAGGAGTAATGATTTATGTCTGACAATCTTCATCTGGAAAAAGTGATCGGCGTCAACGGTAATATGATCACCGTTGAATTTACCGCCGAAGTTATGCAGAACGAGGTGGCCTACGTCCACGTGGGCGGCAGCCGTCTGAAAAGTGAAGTTATCCGTGTCCGGGGCAACCGGGCCGACTTGCAGGTTTTTGAAAGCACCGGCGGCCTTAAAGTGGGCGACGGCGTGGAATTTACCGGCGAACTGCTCAGTGTTGAATTGGGTCCCGGCCTTTTGAAGCGGGTTTACGACGGGTTGCAGAACCCGCTGAATCTGCTGGCTGAGCACTCCGGATTCTTTTTGCAGCGCGGTGTCTATCTGAGAGCCCTTGACAATGAGGAAAAGTGGGAGTGGACTCCCAGTGCCAAAGCCGGAGATACTGTGGTGGCCGGTGACCGTCTGGGTTCTGTCCCCGAAGGGATCATCACCCATTACATTATGGTTCCTTTCAGCTATCAGGGCGAATGGAAACTTGAAAGCGTCACCCCCGCAGGCTCCTACACTATTGACGATACGATGGCTGTGGCAGTCAATGACCGGGGCGAACGCCGCAATATTACAATGACCCAGTATCAGCCTGTGAAAATTCCCATTTCTGACTATGCCGAAAAATTGCTGCCTGAAAAGACTCTGATTACCCAGCAGCGTACCATTGATACTTTCTTTCCTGTGGCTGTGGGCGGAACATTTTGTACTCCCGGACCTTTCGGAGCCGGCAAGACCGTGCTTCAGCACGCTTTGAGCCGTTATGCTGAAGCTGATGTGGTGATCGTTGCCGCCTGTGGTGAGCGTGCCGGTGAGGTGGTGGAGATCCTGCGGGAATATCCTGAACTTGAGGACCCCCGTACCGGACGTTCTCTGATGGACCGTTCCATTATCATCTGCAACACCAGTTCAATGCCGGTGGCCGCCCGTGAGGCTTCTGTGTACACCGCTGTGACCCTGGCTGAATATTACCGGCAGATGGGCTTGAATACGCTGCTGCTGGCTGACTCCACTTCCCGCTGGGCTCAGGCTCTGCGTGAAATGTCCGGCCGTCTGGAAGAAATCCCCGGCGAAGAAGCCTTCCCGGCTTACCTTGAATCTCTGATCGCCAGTTTCTATGAACGTGCCGGTCTGGTGAAACTCCGTTCCGGCGATATGGGTTCTGTTACCATCGGCGGTGCCGTTTCTCCTGCGGGCGGTAACTTTGAAGAACCTGTGACTCAGGCGACCCTTAAAGTGGTGGGAGCCTTCCTGGGACTTTCCCGTGAGCGTTCTGATGCCCGGCGTTATCCCGCCATTCATCCGCTGGAAAGCTGGAGCAAATACAAAAGTGTGGTGGATGCCGCTGAACTCGACTTTGCACGCGGCATCTTGCGCAGAGGGGCCGAAGTCAACTCAATGATGAAGGTGATCGGTGAAGAAGGTACTGCCATTGAAGACTTTATCATCTATCTCAAGAGCGAATTTCTCGACTACGTTTATCTGCAGCAGAACACCTTTGATGATGTGGACGCCGCCAACGGTGCCGCACGGCAGTGCAACACCTTTGCCCTGGTGCAGAGCGTGCTGAAAAAAGAATTCCCCTTTACTGATAAAGATGATGCCCGCCGTTACTTCCTGGAACTGCGTCAGCTTTGTATGGACTTGAACTATCTGCGTGAAGATTCCGAAGAATACAAAGCCCAGTATGCCGCAATTCAGGCAAAACTCAATGAATCCGGAGAAAAGAAAAATGCGTAAAGTTTACCATAAAATCATTCATATTGCCGGTAACGTTATCACTGTTGAAGCTGACGGCGTGGGATACAATGAACTGGCCGAAGTCACCAGCCGCCGCGGTACCTCCCTTGCTCAGGTGATCCGTCTTGACAACGGTAAAGTTTCCTTGCAGGTTTTTGCCGGTTCACGGGGTATCGGTACCAATGACCAGGTGCGTTTTCTGGGGCGTCCTATGGAAGTGTCAAGCTCTGAAAATCTGCTGGGCCGCGTTTTCAACGGCCGGGGATATCCCAGAGACGGCAAACCTGAGATTATGTCTGATATGATCGCTATCGGAGCTCCCTCTGTGAATCCCGCCAAGCGTGTTATCCCCCGCAAGATGATCCGTACCAATATTCCTATGATTGACGTGTTCAACACTCTTGTGGAATCCCAGAAACTTCCTATCTTTTCAATCGCCGGTGAACCTTACAACGAACTTCTTGCCCGCATTGCTCTGCAGGCTGAAGTGGATGTTATCGTTCTGGGCGGTATGGGAATCAAATATGATGACTATCTGACTTTCAAACGCACCCTTGATGAACACGGTGCTCTTTCCCGTACTGTGATGTTCATCCACACTGCCGCCGACCCCACCGTGGAGTGTCTGATGGTTCCCGATATGGCTCTGGCTGTGGCTGAAGCCTACGCCCTCAAGGGCAAACGGGTGCTGACTTTGCTCACCGATATGACCAACTTCTCTGACGCTCTGAAAGAAATCGCCATCACAATGGAACAGATCCCCGCCACCCGCGGTTATCCCGGCGACCTTTACAGTCAGCTGGCGGCCCGTTATGAAAAGGCTGTTGACTTTGACGGTGCCGGTTCTATCACCATTCTGGGTGTGACCACGATGCCCGGTGACGACGTAACTCATCCTGTGCCTGACAACACCGGATACATTACTGAAGGTCAGTTCTACCTGCGTAACGGACGTATTGAGCCTTTCGGTTCACTTTCCCGTCTGAAACAGCAGGTCAACGGCCGTACCCGCAGTGACCACCGTGCCATTATGGACGCTATGATCCGTCTTTACGCTGACTACAAAAGCACGGTCGAAAAGCAGTCTATGGGCTTCAAGATGTCCGGCTGGGACAACAAGCTGCTGAAATACGGCAAACGCTTTGAAACAGAAATGATGAACCTTGCGGTGAACATTCCCCTTGAAAACGCCCTCGATCTGGGCTGGAAGATCCTGGCTGACTGTTTTGAACCCGCTGAAGTGGGTATCAAAACCGATCTGATCGAACAGTATTGGCCCAAGGAGGCCTGAGTCTATGGCTGAAAAGATCAAATTCACCAAGCAGGAACAAAAGAAGCAGCAGGATGCGTTAAAGCAGTTCAAGCGTTTTCTGCCTACGCTGCAGTTGAAAAAGCAGCAGCTTCAGGCTGAAGTCCGCCGCAGTTCCGATTTGCTTGAGGATAATTTACACCGTCAGGAAGAACTCCGGGGTGCTTTGGCTCAAAGCCTGATCTTTTTCGGCGATGCCAAAGCCGCTTGTGAGATCGAATCCAAGGTGCAGATCAAAAATATCCGTTCATCCGAACAGAATATTGCGGGTGTGCCTATCCCTGTGTTTGAGGGAATCGATTTTGCCGACATTCCGGTGGATTTTTTTGCGACCGACTGGTATGTCGATGATGCCGTCGATGCTCTGAAACGGGCCGCTGAACTGCGTGAAGAATACAAGATCCTCTACCGGCAGTTTGAACTGCTTTCAGAGGAGCTCCGTACCACCGGACAGCGGGTCAACCTCTTTGAAAAAGTCAAGATTCCGGAATGTCAGGAAAATATCCGCAAGATCCGCATTATGCTGGGCGACCTTGAAACCAGTGCTGTGGCACGGAGCAAGATCGCCAAACGGAAAACTGCGGCTGCCAACTGAGAGCTGCTGTTCCTATGAAAACGGATCTCTATGTAGAAGTTCTTGATACCACTTTGAGGGACGGAGAACAGACGCCTGGAGTTTCTTTTACTCCCAAGGAGAAACTGGATATCGCCAGAATGCTCCGCCGCCTCAAGGTCGATCGCATAGAGATCGGTTCAGCCCGGGTTTCCGACGGAGAAGGGGACGGAGTCAAAAAGATCCTCGCCTGGAGCAATGACCACGACAATCCGGAAAAATTGGAAATTCTGGGCTTCGTAGATGGCGGTCGTTCTGTTGACTGGATCAGAAACAAGGGCGGCAAGGTTATCAATCTTTTGTGCAAAGGCTCCCGTAATCACTGTGAGATCCAGCTGAAAAAAACTCCTGAACGTCATCTTGCCGATATCAGAAAAGAGATCGAAAAAGCTCTCTCTGCCGGTCTGAAGGTCAACCTTTATCTGGAAGACTGGTCCAGCGGAGTGACTGATTCCTTTGAGTATGTCCTGTCAATGGTCTCTTTTTTGAAAGATCTGCCCGTAGAGCGTTTTATGCTGTGTGATACTTTGGGCAAGATGGATGTTGCTGGGCTTGAAAAGGCTCTGACACTGATGAACAGTGCTTTCCCGCAGCTGCACTATGACTTTCACGGGCACAACGATTACAATATGGCGTGTGCCAATGCCCTGACTGCCGTTGAATGCGGCATCAGCGGCGTACACTGCACGATCAACGGTCTCGGGGAACGTGCCGGAAATCTGGATTTGGCCCAGTTCGCTGTGGCGGTCAGGGATTTTTCTCACCGTCAGGTGCATATCGTTGAAAAGGAACTGCATCACGCCTCCAGTTTGCTTGAAGCTCTTTCCGGCAAGCGGTGTGCCTGGAACGCTCCTGTCGTCGGAAGCGATGTGTTTACCCAGACTTGCGGTGTGCACGCCGACGGCGACCGCAAAGGGGATCTTTATTGCAATAAACTTCTGCCTGAACGCTTTGTCAGGCAGCGTGATTACGCTTTGGGGAAACTTTCTGGAAAAGCCTCAATCGACCGGACTCTTGAACTTATGGGCGGGGAGCTGCTTTCACCGGAGCTGCGGGAAAAGGTTTTGAATGAAGTTATCCGTCTCGGGGATCGTAAAAAGGCGGTGACGCCTGCTGATCTGCCCTTTATCATTTCCAACGTTATGCGTACCCCCGAAGCGGTCCGGCTGCGGATCGTTGACTTTGAAATCGTGTCCCGGCGGCACGGCTTCCCAAAGGCTCACGTCGTGCTCGAGTTTGACGGCAGGCAGGTCGAAGATACTGCCCGGGGCGACGGCGGGTATGATGCTTTGATAAAAGCTGTCAGAAAATGTCTGAAGCAGTTTTCTCTTTCAATGCCGAAACTTCTTGACTATCAGGTTCGTATTCCTCCCGGCGGGCGGACGGATGCTCTGGTGGAAACAACGATCACCTGGAAAGGGGACGATGGCAGAAATGTGGTCACTTCAGGTGTTGATTCCGACCAGTTGGTGGCGGCAGCTGTTGCTACTGAAAAAATCCTCAATCTTATGATTCACGGTAGAAACGATGGGTAATGTATATATAATTTCCGGTAACGACGATTACAGCCGTAAAAAGAGAGCACGTGAACTTGCAGTGCAGTTGGGCGGGGAAGATGTTGACGATCCCGGCATAGAGATCATTACTGCCGAAAGCGAAACAGTCAAATTGGATCTGCTGGCAGGTCCTTTTGTGGAAGCTGTCGAAACACCGCCTTTTCTTTCAGCGAAAAAACTTGTCTGGCTGAAAAATTTTCCTGATCTTGATCTTCTTTCAAAATCCGGACCCGCCGAGGCGATCCTGAAAATCCTTTGCGCTCCTGTGCCGGAAGATGTCGATATTATCGTTGACGGGCCGGGATTGGATCTGCGTAAAACCCTTGCCAAAAATTTGAAGGCTGCCGGGGTTCAGATCGAGATGTTTCAGGCTCTCCAGACCACTGACCGCAATTATGCAGAATCCCGCCGTCAGACACTTGAAAGTATGGTGACTTCACACGGCAAGCAGCTGGAACCCAAAGCGGTTCAATATTTACTTGATACAGTAGGGGGAAATTCTGCCAATCTGGCAAATGAAGTGGAAAAATTGCTGCTGTTTACGGGGGATTCACCTTATATCACTCTGGCTGACTGTCAGGCTGTTACCAGCCGGACTCCTGAAGCTGTGGGATGGGAATTTACCTCCGCAGTAACTGAAGGAAATGCCTCCCGGGCATTGAAACTGCTGGATTTGCTCTTTACCAAAGACAGTGATGCCATAGGGCTTTTAAGTTCACTTTCCAACGAATATCAGCGTTACAGCAAATTGTTTCCTGCGTTGAAAGAATTGGGAATAACTCACGTTACACCCCGTTCTTTTGATAATCTGCCCGCTGATGTAAAAAAACGTTTTCCCGACAATCCTCTTTTGGGATATCATCCTTTCAGAGCCTACAAGATGTGCGAGGCCGCTCAAAAACTGGGCGGGTACAAGATCGCTGAAAAACTTGCTGCCATCCGGGAGACCAGTTGCGCCGCCGTTTCCGGAGGCGGAAATGTCCGTATTCTTATTGAACAGCTGATCCTCAAGCTGTGCCGCAGTTGAGGGAGCTGCAAGGGAATTATGGAGCATTTCCTTTTATTTGCCGCAGCTCAAAACTCCGCGGCGTTCCATCTGCCTGCCGGGTTGAATGTCTGGCTTTGTATCGGTGTAACCCTTTATATTGGTGTAATGCTTTTGATCGGATTTCTTGCCGGGCGCAAGATTTCCGGAATTGAGGATTATCTGGTGGCGGGAAGAAGATTGCCCCTCTGGATGGCAACTGCAACGCTTCTTGCCACCTGGTTTGGTGCAGGTTCCAGTATGGGGATTGCATCAACTGTTTATACAAGCGGTCTCAAGGGGGTTTTGGCTGATCCTTTCGGAGCTTCTCTGTGTCTGCTTCTGGCGGGACTTTTTGTCGTGGGGCAGTTGAGGAAAAAGAAGTGTCTCACAGTTACGGATATTATTTCACGTCAATACGGAAAAGCTGCGGGAGTGTATGCCACCTGCTGGATGATGCCTGTTTATATCGGCTGGCTGGGATCTCTGCTGCTGGGGATCGGTACGATCATCAATCTGCTGACCGGGAGTGATGTCCTTATCGGTACTCTGATCGGAGCTGCGGTCATCTTGCTGTATACTTATGTCGGCGGTATGTGGGCCGTGACCCTTACTGATGTGGTGCAGGTGACATTGATCGTGGCAGGATTCCTGATTATGCTGCCGGGAGTTCTGGGGGAAGTCGGCGGATGGGAAAAGTTGTACAATTCTCTCGGAAGCAGTGATCTGACTTTAGGAATCTCTGCGGTAAGTCAGGGCACAGCTGTCTGGGGAGACTGGATCTACTACATCGGCAGCTGGATGATGATGGGGCTTGGCTGTATGGTCGGTCAGGACTTGATTCAGCGTTCACTGGCGGGCAAAGATGAGAAATGTGCTTCAACGAGTGCTGTGCTGGCATCATTTCTTTATTTTTCAATTGCTCTCATCCCTATTATTATCGGCTTTGCCGCCCGGATTGTTCTTCCCCGGTACGGCATTACGGCAGAATCGGTTGGAGGAAATCTGGAAAATCAAATTCTGCCTCAAATGGCTGTTATTGTTTTGAGCAAACTGCATCCGGTGTTTCTGGTTCTTTTCTTTTCCGCATTGATTTCTGCCATTATGAGTTCGGCGGACAGCTGTCTTCTGGCTGGGACATCGCTTTTTTGCAACAATATCCTCAAGGAATTGGTGCCTGATATTTCTGATAAGAAATTTCTGCTTATCACCCGGTTGAGTACAATTATTTTTGTGGTGCTCAGTTTGTTTTTTGCCTTGAATGTCCGGAATATTTATCTGCTGATGAAAAACTCCTGGGTAACTCAGTTGGTGGTGGTGTTTCTGCCGGTGATGAGTGCTTTGTATCTGCCCAAAAGTTCTTCCCGGGCGGCTTGGGCGGGAATGGTGAGTGCGACGGTGGTGTGGTTGGGTTACTGTATAACAGCTTTTTTTAGAAGCGAAGGCAGTTTTGCTGTCATTATGAACAACTTTGACCGTCCTCTGACTTGCGGAGCGGTTTACGGATTTGCCGCAGGAATAGCCGCCTTTGGAGGCTGTTATGTTGTTGAAGCATTATTGAACAAGTCCGGAAAAAGCAAAGGAGTACCCCGATGAAAGATTTTTTTGTTAAGGCTGTGCCTGTTGCAGAGTGTGCCGCTCAAGTGGCAGATGTTTTGGAGCATCCCGGCAGTGTGGCTCTGGTTCCCACTGAAACGGTTTATGGACTTGTTGCCAGGGTCGGAGATGAGGCCGCTTACAGAAAGATTTTTGAACTTAAACAGCGCAGCGAAGCAAAAGTCCTGGGGTGGTTTGTGGCAGATTGGCACTCTTTGAGTGATTATGGAGTTCAACTTTCGGGGCTGCCTGAAAAACTGGCCGAAAAATATTGTCCCGGAGCCATCACTATCATTGCTCCGACAGATAAGGGGACAACTTTAGGATTCAGGTCTCCGGCCCATCCTCTGCTTCAGGAAATATTGAAATTGACCGGTCCTTTGTATCAAACCAGTGCCAATTTGTCAGGTGAACCGGATCCTTTGGATGCAGAAAGTGCTCTTGCACAGCTTTCCGGAAAACCGGATATCGCGGTTGACGGCGGCAGACTGCCGGAAGGAGCTCAAGGCTCAACGGTGGTGGACGCAGCCGGAACGGAATTGCATATTCTCAGACAGGGAGCACTTGAAATAGAACTCTGAGATCGGACTTACTTTCCTCAGGTGATTTCTTATTGTCTGATTCTTATCTTTTCTTATTTTCAGTCACAGCAAATAAAACGGGCTGCCGCAGATTTTCAAAATCTTGCAGCAGCCCGTTATGTGTTTATTCAGAGATTACTGAAGGATTCCATTGATTCCCAGAAGTTTCTGGATAACCGGGGAAAGTTTGATAAACACAGGAGCAAAGACGATACAGACCATACTCATCAGCTTGATGAGAATGTTCAGAGCAGGACCGCTGGTGTCTTTGCAGGGGTCGCCGACGGTATCACCGATCACAGCAGCACCGTGAGTGGGGTTCTTACTGCCGTCGGGCAGTTTTTTGCCGCCGTGAGCACCGTTTTCGATGTATTTCTTGGCATTGTCCCAGGCACCGCCAGCGTTGTTCAGCATAGTGGCAAGGACGAATCCGGCAGTCAGACCGCCGGCCAGAAGTCCCATCACACCGGGAACGCCCAACAGCAGACCGGTGGCAACGGGGATGATGATAGCCAGAAGTGAGGGGATCAGCATTTCACGCTGAGCTCCGGCGGTGGAAATGGCAACGCAGCGGGCATAGTCGGGTTTTTCTTTACCTTCCATAATGCCGGGCATTTCCTTGAACTGACGACGGACTTCTTCAACCATAGAACCGGCAGCGCGGCCCACAGCTTTCATAGTCATAGCGCAGAAAAGGAAGGCAGCCATACCGCCGATGAAAAGACCACCGATGAGGAGGGGGTTCATAATGGTGAGCTGAAGTTTGTCAACAAACTCAAGGATGCTCATACCGGCAGCCTGAGCAGCAGAGATTCCTTCGCCGAGACCGTCGTTGAATTTACCCATCCAGATCTTGCATTCTTCGATGAAGCTGGCCAGCAGAGCCATAGCGGTCAGAGCGGCAGAACCGATAGCAAAACCTTTACCGGTGGCAGCAGTGGTGTTGCCGAGGGAGTCCAGAGCGTCGGTGCGTTCACGGACGTAGGAGGGCATTTCAGACATTTCAGCATTACCGCCGGCATTGTCGGCGATGGGACCGTAAGCGTCGGTGGCAAGAGTGATACCCAGAGTGGAAAGCATACCCACAGCGGCGAAACCGACACCGTAGAGACCACGGGCGAAAGCACCGGCAGACTGTTCAAAACCGCCGGCAAAACCGTAGGCGCAGAGGATACCGAGAACAATGGTCACGACGGGGATCCAGGCAGAATACATACCGGTGGCAAGACCGTCGATGATGGTGGTGGCAGGACCCATCTGGGCCTGAGCAGCAATACCCTTGGTGGGTTTGTATTCACTGCTGGTGTAGTATTCGGTACCCTGACCGATGATGACACCGGCGAAAAGACCGGCGACCACGGAGCCGAAAACGCCCCAGGTGATGAAGCCCATATATTCAAGGAAGACAAGGGCAACGAGAATCAGAATGGAGCTGCCGAGAGTTCCGGTCAGCAGACTGCGGAGCAGCTGCTTCTGGGTGGCACCTTCTTTGCAGCGGACGAATCCGATACCGATGATGGAAAGGATGATACCGATACCGGCAACGATCATAGGAGCCAGAACCAATTTTGTGGCATCGGTCATATCAGCAGTAACACTGGGAGAAACAGCAGCGATCTTGTCGGCAGCGGCAACAGCACTGTCACCGGCACGTTTGGCAAGAGCGGCAGCAGCCTTGAGGCCCTTGTTTCCTTCAACAAGGTCGGTCAGCTGAGTAGCAGCATTGGAAATGGCAGCAGCGGCATTGGTAGCCACTTCTTTGGCACTGTTACGGGTCAGGAGAGAGGCTTCCTGAGCAGCAACAGCGGCACCGAGAGCGGCAGTAGCAAGAATAGAACCGCAGTAGGATTCATAAAGGTCGGCTCCCATACCGGCCACGTCACCTACGTTATCGCCCACATTGTCAGCAATGGTGGCAGGGTTGCGGGGGTCGTCTTCGGGGATACCGGCTTCGACTTTACCCACAAGGTCGGCACCCACGTCAGCGGCTTTGGTATAGATACCGCCGCCCACACGGGCAAAGAGAGCCTGGGTGGAAGCACCCATTCCAAAGGTCAGCATCGTGGTGGTAATGGCGACCATTTTTTCCATACCGGTGCAGCCTTTGTGGACCAGTTCAAGACCGAGGATGCTGAAACCGGAAGCCATATGCTCAGGGGTGAAAACGAATTTGTCAAGAATGATGTACCAGAGGCAGATGTCCAACAGACCGAAACCGACCACCACCAGACCCATAACAGCACCGGAGCGGAACGCCACCTGAAGACCGCGGTTGAGGCCTTCGCTGGCAGCCTGAGCGGTACGGTTGGAAGCACGGGTTGCAGTTTTCATACCGATGTAGCCGCAGAGACCGGAGAAGAAACCGCCGGTCAGGAAGGCCACAGGCACAAAGGGATTCTGGATACCCATAAATGCCAGCACGGCAAAGATAATAAAGAGAACGATGAAAACGATACCCACCACTTTGTACTGACGGTAGAGATAAGCCATAGCACCTTCGCGGACATATCCGGCGATCTCTTTCATTCTGTCGGTACCTTCGTTGGCGGCTATCATCTTCTTGTAGTAGCTGCCTGCCATCAGCAGTGCAACGATAGCAGCGAGAGGAGCGACATACCACAGGGTCGGGAGTCCCCAGGTGGTATCGAATTTGTTGAGGGTCTCATCAGAAAATCCTGCGAATTTCTGGGGAGCTTCCTCGGCGACAGGAGCTTCGGCCTGTTTGGCAACGGCTTTGGCGGCCTTTGCTTTTTTGGCTTTGGCGATCTTGGCACCTTTGGTGGCTTTCTTGGCTGCTGCAGTCACAGCGGCTTTGCCGGATTTTCCGGCGGGGGCACCCGCTTCAGGATTTGCCGCGGAAAGACCGAGGCACAGCCCGAATGCGAGCAAGGCGGACAACACTACCTTTTTCATAAAACAATTTCCTTTGTTTTTTTTGTTTGGAACCAGGCCTTTTTGAAACCTGTTTCCGGTTAAACACAAAAAATCCCTATACATAAGATAACATCATTTGTCAAAGATTGCAAGTTGAGGAAGTTGGAAAAATATTGAGAAAATGGTATTTTATTTGTCTTTTTCGTTTATATATGTCATTACAGCTTCGAAAAAGAAAAAAATTAAAATTTTTATTTTCCACACCTTGACTTTATCAAGGGCAGGTGCTACATTAATTCTGGTAATACGATTAATCAAAAAGACCGGAAATACTTTATATGTCGCCAACGATGAAAGACATAGCCCGGGCAGCAGGCGTTTCACAGCCTGCCGTATCGGCGGTTCTGAACAACCGGAGCAACTGCCGCGTTTCTGCTGAAACCCGCAGTCGCATACTTCGTATTGCCAGCGAACTGAACTACCGTCCCAATCTGGCGGCCCGGCTTCTCAAGGGAAAAAAGAGCAATACAGTGGCGATTTTTACCGGCAGAAACATCTCAGCGTTGCAATATGAAGCCTTGAAACACATTACTTACAGATTTCAGGAGCATAAGCTCAACTGCTTCACCGTTCCAGCCCGGGACAATGAAGATCTGCGTGAGCGTTATCAGGAGCTGCTGGCCCGCAGTATTGATGCGCTGATTTGTTTCTACATTGACTTTGATTTTGACCGTGCAATGTTCAAACTGCCTCAGGTTCACGTCGGGGTAGAGGTTCGCAATACGCCTGATATTATTGAGGGACTCTGCGAAAGCTGCGGATTTTTAGCCTCTCATCTTCTTGAACACGGACACACGAATTTTGTTTTTCTGACAGACAAACTTGCATCCAACTCAACAAAATACGCAGGTGTCCGGGATGTTTTGAGCAATTCCGGCAAAACGGTCTCTCTTGAAGTCCTTGAATTTTTCCATAATGAAACCATTGTTCCGGAAATATTGGAAGCTGTCCAATCAGGGGTGACTGCCTTTATCTGTACCAATGACTACATTGCTTCCCGGCTTTGCAAACTGTTGCAGAATCACAATATCAAAGTCCCTGAAGAAATAGCCGTGACCGGATTTGACGGAATGGCTTTTGCAGAATACACCACGCCTACCATTACCACAGTGCGGATCTCACCTGAAGAGATCGCAGATGCCACGGTGGAACTGCTCCTTGCCAGAATGAAAAATCCCTCCTTTCCGGCTTCGATTAAGATCCCCGTTCGCTTTCACTGCGGCGAAAGCTGCGGATGCAAGATCGAACAGGAAGATAAATTTTTTTACGAAACTATGCCTGCGGTCATTACTCCACTCTAAAAAGAGGAATATTTTATGAAAAGAACATTTACCCTGATCGAACTGCTCGTAAGCAAAACTTGTCAAATATGTGTTTATGCTTTGCGAAAAATTGCCTCTTTCCTTGATATTTGCTGTTGCAATTCTGCCAAATGCGGGATTGTCGGTTTTGCAAATGCAAAAACGGCAATCCACC
>SUWB01000045.1 GCA_015061745.1 Lentisphaerota bacterium
AACGCCAACGTCCGCAGACTGCCAACCGGCCAGAGGGTACTGCACTGCCCCTCCGGCGTCTGCTATGGGAAAGTGGCAGTTTTAGTCTGTGCCACATCCATTATCGCAAATTTTCGTTTAAACTCGCACCTGTATTTGCGTAAGAAATTGCCGGGGACAAAGGGGGGGCAGCCCTGAAAGGGCGGCAGAAGGGTATTACCGCTCTTCCAAAAGTTGAAGATAATCTTCCAATTTTTGTTTTTCCTCAAACGGAATGTCTGAGCAAAGGAACAAATAGCCTTGAGAATTTGTAAAATAAGCCATAATTTTCTCCTATCATAACTTATTATACCTCCAACTTTCTGCTCAAACAATAGAAAAAGGCTGTTGCTCACCTTTTTTGCGGCAGCTCCTTTTTGTCGGCCGGATCGGATAATTCAGCCAAAGAAGGCAAAAAACTGCCAAGGACTTCCCGGCAGATAAAAAAGACAAAAAAATTTGTAATTTTCCCTCTGACGGAGTATATTATGTAAGAGGAAAATTGCCGGGCTGTTCGGGACGGCGTTTTCTCTGACTGGTTCCGTCAATTCATTATAACAGGGAAAAATTGATATGTTTGAGCTGCTTTCTGACAAATGTGCTCACGGGCGCAGAGTTCTTTTCACGCTCGCCACTTCTCCCGGCCGTTCTGTGGCGGTCGCCGGTTCTTTCAATGACTGGGATCCGGCTTTTACGCCTATGAGGTATGATGCTGCCGCCGGGGTCTACAAAGCTGAAATTTGTCTCAAGCCCGGAGAATATGAGTATAAGTTTGTGGTTGACGGCGAATGGCTCCTTGATGAAGCAAATCCCGGATTTTATCCCAACGATTTCGGCACTCTGAACAGTGTACTGGTGGTCCCTGAAGATGTCAGCCGGTAATCTTTTTCTCGTCAGCACGCCCATCGGTAATTTGGAAGATATCACCTACCGGGCTGTAAGAACATTGCAGGAATGTGATCTCATCGCCGCCGAAGATACCCGCCATACGGCATTGCTGCTTCAACGGTACGATATTCATAAACCTCTTGAAAGTTTCCACGCCTTCAATGAACACGCCAAGGTGGAAAAACTTATCGCCCGGATCAAAGAGGGACTCAATGTGGCTCTGGTCTCAGATGCCGGGACTCCCGCTGTGGCTGACCCTGGATTTCTTCCCCTGCGGGCAGCATTGGAAGCCGGACTTGAACCGGTGGTGATCCCCGGTGTTTCAGCAGTGACATTTTCTGTGACTGCCTCCGGACTTCCGGTCGACCGTTTTGCTTTCTGGAACTTTGTTCCTGTCAAGTCCGGCAGAAAACGGAAATTCTTTGAAGAAATTTCTGAATGTGATTATACGGTCTTTTGTTTTGAATCCCCTTTCCGCATTGAGAATACCTTGAAACTCATTGCCGAAGTTATGCCCGAAGCCCAGGTGGCCATTATCCGTGAAGCGACTAAAGTCCACGAGGAGGTCATCCGGGGCAAAGCCGCAGAGCTTGCGGCTCTTAAAAACCGTTGGCGGGGCGAGTTCGTTATCGGTATCTGCAACAAACTCAAACACCGGAGCAGTGACAACGATCAGGAGTGAAATTTTTACTGATTCCCGGGATTGCCCATAGGATAAAATGTGCCTGACGGAGAAACTTTTGACCATACGGCACTGCGTACCGTGGGATCGCCCGGACCGTTGACCGCCGCTTGCAGAAGCCAGACTTCCCCTGTGCGGGTATCCAGCTTGAGAACGCATTTCTGCAGATTTTTTCCGTCAGAGTTGACCACATTTGAAATGCTCAGTTCCGTCCCCAGCAAAGCATACCGGGCAGGTTCAAAACTTTGGGTACTCTGTCCCTGTGCTCCCAGGTACAAACATAAAAGAAGCACCCCCGCAGCAAAAATGATGTAAAAGATTTTCATTGGCAAATTCCTCCCTCCGGTATGTCAATATAAGGTGCCGGAAGAAAAAATCAACTTTTTTACCGACTTTTATCGGGCACAGAGCTTTTTCAGCGTGAGGGGCGGGAGCCGGAGCAGACCAGAGTGACTTTGGAGCAGAAGCCGGGACCCAGTTTGCTGTTGATCTGCTCCTGCATATTTTTGACAATAGGTTGAAGCTCCTGGATCAGAGCATTATGAGAAACTTCCACAAAGAATTCATCTCCCCGGAAATAACCGGGACGGACAAAGCGGGCAAAAGACTCTCCGATGATCTCGTGCCACATATTTTCCACCTGAAGCAATTTGCCTGCTTCAGGGGATTTGACATCTTTGAGAACTTCAGGCAGCACATCGGCAATACTTCTTGCCTGGGGCGTGTGAGAGGAGGCCGCAAATTCGGTCATAGCGAATTCCGCACCATACCAATCTCTGAGGAGTGAATAACGTTCTTTCAGCCTTTTTAATTCACGGTGACCAGCCATAGAAAACCTTACGTGTTGAAGTTGATTCCGAACATCACGATCGGCAGGATCAGTATGTGAAATACCATCTTGCCTATGGCTATTCCTCCCCGGAGTGTATAGACCAGCCCGGAGCGGAATCCTCCGAAAGGAGCTCCCACAGTCATTTTTAACAAACCGTAAGGCAGAAAGACCAGTTCTATCACATCTTTGCCAACACGCAGCAGACCTTTGCCGAGATTGACCAGGCCGCGGATCACATAGGGGCGGGCCGCATTGGCAAGCTGAAGTGCTACGGGGGCAAGTATGGCGATCGTTATGGGGTCGATGGCTTTTGCCTGGTGCATCGGAACAAGCATCAGAGCCAAAACAAGAAAAAGAATTTTTATTTCCCGTCTGAACATTATTGATTTTCCTTATGTCTGCAAACTGTGTTTACAGTATTATGCAATGATTTTTCTGTAATATACTTTGAAAACTTATGAAAGTCAAGTATGGAAATACTAAAAGTATCACTCTCTGCGGAGTTGAATTTTTTATTTACTGCTGTTATATTATTAAACAGGGTAATAAATCTTGAAAGGAGCCCTTTATGAGTAATACGTATGATGTTACGGGCCGGAGAGAACTTTTGATAGATGGTTTTCTCATTGATTCCCGGCGCAATGTGGAATTGAAGCCGCATTTCCCTGTTGAACTTCCCTCCCACCCCGGCAAGCCGGGAGGAGCTTATGTCACAGTTATGAAGACTCCGGAAGGGTTCAACCTTTATTACCGGGGAGTGGATTCTGTCTACAAAGGCAGTCAGTACAACAATCATCCCGGTGAATTTGTGGGCCTTGCACAAAGTACCGACGGTATCACCTGGACTCAGCCGGAACTTAACCGTTTTCCCGGAAAACCGGTTCCGGCAAACACTCTTTTGTACGGCAAAAACGTCATTACTCATAATTTTGTTCCTTTCTACGATAATAATCCGGAATGTCAGGATAAAGAACGTTACAAAGCTGTGGCAGGCGTCCGGGAAACCGGAGGGCTTTTCGCTTTTTACTCTCCTGACGGTATCAATTGGCACTCCTGCGGCGAAAAAGTTATGGATTACACCCCGGAAAAAACCGGGGGACATATGCTGGATTCTCAGAATGTCGTTTTTTATTCTGAAACAGAAAAGTGCTATGTGATGTATATGCGGGTCTGGAAGACCGCTGACGGTCTTACAGGAGTCCGTTCCTTTGCCAAAGTCACAAGCAGGGATTTTAAAACCTGGAACGAGCCCGAATTTCTTACTGTGAACCGGAAACGGGAACATCTTTATGTCAGCGGACTTGCCCCCTATGCAAGAGCACCCCATTACTATGTGGGGGCCGCCACACGCTACTTCAGTACCCGGGGCAGTGCCACTGATGTGACAATGGTTTTTTCCCGGGAAGGCAAGGGGATCATCCGCCCCTGGGAGGGTGCCTGGATCACTCCGGGACTTGAGGAAGACCGCTGGCTCAACCGGATGAATTATATCGCCTGGGGCATTGTTCAGGTCAACGAAAATGAAATGGTGATGTATCACGGCAGGAAACCGCTTATGTATAAATTCCGGACAGACGGATTTGTTTCTCTGAGCAGCACTGCCCTTAAATGCGGGAGTGTATTGACCCGGCTGCTGACCCGGAAAAAGGGAAATCTGGAACTGAATATTGCCACCAGTGCCGGGGGATACATTCAAGTCGAAGTCTGCGACGGAGCAGGGAACCCTGTACCGGGATACACCTTCAAAGAGATGAAACCTTTTTGGGGCGACAAGATCAGCTGGTGTCCTGAGTGGAACGGAAAAACTTTTGACCAGCTGCCGCCGGGAGAGTTCCGGCTCCGTATCAGGATGAAAGAATGTGACCTTTACAGCATCAATTTTCCGGTAAATTGATTATTTGATAAAATCAAGGAGAAATGTCTGATATGAAAAAAATATTTTTACTGTTGGTTTTGACCGCACTCTGTGTGCTTCGCGGGGCGGTTATTACTCCCGAAATAAACGGCGGATTCAAAAACAAAGGCCGTCACTGGAATCTTTTGAGCAAAGGCCGGGGAACTCTTAGCTGCACCCCTGAAGGATATTTGCAGATCACCCGCTTCAAAGATAAGAATTATGCCGATGCGGGCAATACGAAAAACTTTATTGAGATCCGCAAAGGCGATAAAGTGACCCTTACTGTCCGGGCCAGAGGAGAAAAGGCTCTTTTGATCGGGTTCCGGCTGATGAAAACAGGCAATATGACCGTCAGGCGGCCTTTGACAAAGGAATTTTCCGACCTGGTGTACACCCTTGACCTTTCCAATGCGAAACTTCCGGACAGGGCTGTGGTCAAATTCATCCTTAATAAAGAGTGTGAAAAAGTCATTATCCAATCCTGCAAAGTCACCGTCGAACGTGCCGCTGCCGCTGTCGATATAACCCCTCTCAAGCCTTTCAAACGTCCTCAGCTTCCCAAAACAGGCCGTTTTCCGGAAAAAGGTTTTTATCTCGGTACAAATTTAATGGTCGATTCTTCTCTGCCCAAGATCGACAAAGTTGCTGAACGTGCCGCCAGGGCGGGGTACAATACCGTCTATCTTGCCGACTGGAAACAGGCTCAACCCTGGGCTTTTGGAGAAATCTATGTGGAACGGCTCCGGAAAGTCGCTGAGATGTTCCGCAAAAGAAATATCCGTGTGGTGGTGGGACTCTGCTTTCTGGGGGATCCCTGTCCCTATATGAATGAATATCCTGAAGAAGTGGAGTGCATCCCCTCGAAGAAAACGCCTTTCACTGTGAAAAACGGCGTTCTGAGTGCCGAAAACGAACTGGTCAACGGCTCTTTTGAAGAAGGTTTGAAAAACTGGCGTTTGGATAAAAATGCCAATATCAAACTGGATGACAAGATAAGTGCCAGCGGTAAAAAGTCGTTACATTTTGCAGTCAGAAATCCCGGTGATGCCCCTTTGAATATGATCCGTGCCTGGTACAAGGTCAAAGTGCGTCCCTTTCAGCAGTACACTCTCTTTCTGAAACTTAAAACCAAAGGTCTCAAGGGACCCGGTTCTTCCTTTGGCATCAGTGCCGGTCCTCTGGGAGTTGATCCGACTCTGCCCGACGGATTCAGATATCTCTGCCACAGGAAAATCGACAACCGCAATCCCATTAAGGCCACTCAGGAGTGGAAAGAGTACAAAGTCTCCTTCAATTCCCTTGAATGTTCCGAATTGACCTTTGTTTTCGGTGCCTGGAAACTGGAAAAAGGTGAGTTCTGGATCGACGATGTGAAACTTGTTCCCAGTTCCTTTCTCAATGTGGTGCGCCGCCGGGATACGCCGGTGAGAGTGACTTCCGCCGACGGTAAAAAAGTCTATGTTGAGGGCAGGGATTACGCCCCTGTGATCGACCCGAAAAGCGGCCGGTTCCGCTGGGTGGGGGATTATGATGACTCTCACGCCGCACCGGTCATCAGGGTGCTGCCCGGCTCCGGGATCAAAGAGGGGGAAAAACTCCTTGCAGATTACTATCACGCCTCTTTTGCCCTCACAAGTGTGTGCATCTGTCTCAACTCTCCGGTGCTTAAAGGTGTCATCGAAAAGCAGCTCAAGTGGTATATGGACACGATCAGCCCCGAGGGGTTTGTCATCGCTATTGATGAACACCGCTGTTACGGATACGATCCAGCCTGTGAAAAATCCGGTATGAACGCAGGAGAAGCACTCAATCATCTGGCACGTTTTACCTATGACAGAATCAAGGCCGCCGCCCCTGAAGCTGCCATTTATATGTGGAACGATATGTTTGATCCCTATGCCAACTGTTATCCTGACAACTACTATTACCGTATCCGGGGCAAGGCTTCCCTGACCGGGAACTGGATCGGACTGCCCAAAGATATCATCATCCTCCGGTGGACAACCAAAACATTGGAGCGGGTCAAGGGATCTATGAAACACTGGAACAATCTGGGAATGAAATATATCCAGTTCCCCGGCTATTTCACCGGAGCGGAATTCAATCCCAAATCCGAAGGGTATATGAAGGAAACTGTCAAAGATCCCGCTTGTATCGGTGTCGGATTCGGCCAGTGGGGCGGCATTGATAACTTCCGCCCCCACCTGGAAAGTTTCCTCAAGATGGTGGAAAAAATGGAACGTTCCGGGATAAAGAAATAACAACATTTTTTTGACCTTTTTTATCAACTCATATCGGGAACAGTGTCACAATGAAAACAGTATTGATATCAGCCGATGAAACGGGAGTGCCCCCATACTGCCTGCAGCAGATCAGAGAGGCCGGAATCCAGCTCGAATGCCGTAAATGCACTTCTCCTGAAGATGTGGCGGCCTTTTCCCGGGACGCAGAACTGATCTGGTTTTTCGGCCCGAATCCGGGATTGACCGCTGAGATCCTGCCCCTCCTTCCCCGGTGCAAAGGTATTTTCAGAAGCGGCAGCGGTTTGGATTCACTGCCGGTCAGTGCCGCAGAGGCTTTGGGGATCGAGGTGATGAATACCCCTGAGTCCATTGCTGAAAGCGTGGCTGAACACGCTGTGGCATTGCTCTTTGCTCTGATCCGGCGTATTCCCTATTATGACCGTTCCGTTAAAAGCGGACACTGGGAGGAACCCGCCGGGATGAACTGGCATATTTCCGGAAGGACTCTGGGATTGGTCGGTTATGGAAGGATTGCCCGTGCTGTGGAAAAGATGGTTTCGGGGTTCCGGATGAAAGTCGTTCATTATGACCCTTGGCAGCCGGATTCTGTGGAGCTGGACGAGCTGCTGAAAATGTCGGACTATGTGTCTTTGCATTGTCCGCTGACAGAGGAAACCCGGCAGCTGATAGATGCACGTCGCTTGGGTTTGATGAAACCCGGTTCACTTCTTGTCAATACCTCCCGGGGAGGGGTGATCGACGAAAAGGCCCTTGCGGAGGCTTTGAAAAAAGGAACTCCCGCAGGAGCAGCACTGGATGTTTTGTGTGACGAGTCTCCGGCAGAGGAGCATCCTTTGTATCACTTTGACAATGTGATACTGACACCGCACATCGCCGCTTTTTCTGCGGATTTTGAAAAGAATTTCTGGAACTGTTCCGCCCAAAAAATCATATCTGCCTGTCAACGCTGGCAGAGAAGTTGAAAACTTCTTTTGCAAATATACTTTGGTGTCAAAGGGGCGGGAAAGGATAAATTCTGAAAAAAAATTGGCATTATTCAAAAAGGTGTGCTATATTAATCAGAATTGCAATTTTTACAAATATCTGAAATATGAGGTTTACTATGTCTGAAAAAATGCTGGTCAACGGCAACGAGGCAGTCGCACTGGCTGCTCTTGACTGCCACGTGGATCTGGGATGCGGTTATCCCGGAACCCCCTCATCCGAGATCCTGGATGAGTTTGCCAGACTCGGCGGTTCCGCTGAGTGGGCTCCCAATGAAAAATGCGCCCTCGAAGTGGGTATCGGTGTGGCTCTTGCCAACGGCAGAACTCTTGTTACAATGAAACACGTCGGACTCAATGTGGCTGCCGACCCCTTCTTTACCATTGCCTACTCCGGTACTCCCGGCGGCGTGGTGGTCATCAGTGCCGACGATCCCGGTATGGCTTCCAGCCAGAATGAACAGGACAACCGCCGCTACGCTGTCAGTGCCGGCGTGCCGATGTTTGAACCCGCCGATTCTCAGGAATGTTACGACTTTTTGATCGAAGCCTTCCGTTTGGCCGATCAGTTCCGTTCACCTGTGCTTTTCCGTATGACCACCCGTGTCTGCCACTCCAAGTGTGTTTTGAACCGTCACGGTGCCGGACTTGCTCCCCGTAAGGCGGAATTTATCAAAGATCCCAAGTCCAATGTTATGGTCCCCGCCTTTGCCAAACTGGCTCACCGCCGTCTGCGTAAAGATCTGAGTGCTATGGCTGAACTCAATGAAACAGCTTCCTGGAACAAACTTATCAAAGGCAGTGCCGATCTGGGTATCATCACTTCAGGTATTTCCTATCAGCACGTCCGTGAAGCTGCTCCCGAAGCCTCTATTCTGAAACTGGGCTTCACCTGGCCTCTGCCTGAAAAACTTATTGCTGAATTTGCTTCTTCTGTCAAACGCTGTATCGTTATTGATGAAGGCGACAACTTCCTTGCCGACAATATCAACGCTATGGGGATCCGGGTCGAGGGAAAAGATCAGGAGTTCCGTTTCGGAGAACTCAATGTGACCCGTGTCCGCAAACTTCTTGCCGGTGACAACACTCCTGAACCCCCCGCCGCTCCCGGCAAGCCCCCGCAGCTCTGTGTGGGATGTCCCCACCGCAAGACTTTTGAAGCTCTCCGGGATCTGGATTGCATCGTTTCCGGTGATATCGGCTGCTATACTCTGGGAGTTATGCCGCCCTTTAATGCCATCCACAGCTGTGTCTGTATGGGAGCCAGCGTCACCGTGGGGCTGGGTATGCGTAAAATGCTTCCCGAAAGCGAAGCCCGCAAGGTGGTGAGCGTCATCGGTGACTCCACTTTCCTGCATACCGGTATCAACGGTATTGTGGAAATGGTTTACAACCGTCCTGCTGCGGGACACGTGGTCATTATTCTTGACAACAGCATCACCGCTATGACGGGGCTTCAGGAAAACCCCGCCACCGGCAGAAAGCTGGATCATACGCCTGCCCCCGCAGTTTCTCTTGAACAGATCGTCAAAGGGATCGGGGTGGACAATGTGGATATTATCGACACCACCGCTGAAAATGAGAAGTTCAAAGCTCTGCTTCAGGAGCGTCTCAGTTCCGATGACATCAGCGTTATCATCGCCCGCCGTCCCTGTATTCTGGCGGCAGTAAAGGCCAAAAGCTATGAGGTGAAAAAATGAGCACCATCCGTAATATCGTTGTCGCCGGATTGGGCGGTCAGGGAGTTCTCAAAGTGACCGACATTCTGGCTGAAGCTGTTTTCCGTTCCGGATTCGATGTCAAAAAGAGTGAAGTCCACGGTATGAGCCAGCGGGGCGGTTCCGTTTCAAGCGAAGTCCGCTACGGTGAATCAGTGGCAAGTCCTATGGTTCCTGCCGGTGAAGCTGATGTTCTTGCCGTTCTGGATTCTACTCAGGTCGACGTCGCCAAAGCTGTTCTCAAGGCTGACGGCGTGCTGATTACCCCTGAGGATCTGCCCCTTGACAAGCTCCAGAACCCCAAGGCTCTCAATACGATGATGCTGGGAGCTGTGTCAAATTATGTGGATATCCCTGTGGAAACTCTCCTTGAAGCTCTCAAGGCAAACCTGCCCGAAAAGCTCCACGAAATGAACGTTGAAATGTTCAATCTCGGACGGAATTCACGGTAAAGTTCAAGGAATTAGCAACTTTTGACTTGCAAAAACAGTTGACTGGTGCTATATTATGGGTCTTGTATGTCAATCAATCTTGTAATCAAATAAACAGGAGTTAAAAAATGAACGCTATTATTCAGAGCGGCGGCAAGCAGCTCAAAGTCAAAGCCGGCGACATTGTTGAAGTTGAAAAGCTGCCCGTGGAAGACGGTGCTGAAGTGACTTTTGATCAGGTTCTCGCTATCGAAGCCGAAGACGGCAAACTCACCATCGGTACCCCCGTGGTCGCCGGTGCCAAAGTTGTCGGCAAGGTTCTTGAAGTCCTCAAGGCCAAGAAAGTCGTCGCTTTCAAGATGAAACGCCGCAAAGGCTATCGCCGTACCCACGGCCATCGTCAGCGTTATTCCCGCGTTGAGATCATCTCTGTCAACGCTTGAGTCTGACCTATGCGTTACGATGCCAGCGGAGCTTTGATCGAAACCGCATTGCCGGGCATTCCTCTGCTCAGCCGCGGTAAGGTTCGTGATGTTTATGATCTGGGCGATGCGTTGCTTTTTATCGCAACCGACCGTCTCAGTGCCTTTGACGTGGTGCTCCCCTGCGGAGTACCCCGCAAAGGTGAAGTGCTGACCCAGATCTCTCTTTTTTGGTTTGATCTGCTCAAGGATGTGCCCAATCATCTGATTTCTGCTGATGTGACCACCCGTGAGGAACTCAAACCCTATGCCAAGGATCTTCAGGGACGTTCACTGATCGTCCGCAAAGCTCAGGTGATCCCCATTGAATGTGTTGTCCGCGGTTATCTCGTGGGCTCCGGCTGGAAGGATTACCAGAAAAGCGGCAAAGTTTGCGGCATTGAGCTGCGCAGCGGTTATCAGCAGGCTGAAAAGCTGGACGAAGTCCTCTTTACTCCTACTACCAAGGCTGCTGTGGGCGACCACGATATGCCCATTGATTTCAATGGTGTCGTTGAAATCGCCGGCAGTGAACAGGCTGCTGCTATCAGAGATCTTTCTCTCAAGGTCTACTCCACTGCCCGTGATTATGCGGCAGAAAAGGGCATTATCGTTGCCGACACCAAATTTGAATTCGGTGTCATCGACGGCAAAGTCTCTCTGGTCGATGAGGTCCTGACTCCCGACTCCAGCCGCTTCTGGCTTGCTTCTGAATACAAAGTCGGCTGCAGCCCGGTCAGTCTGGATAAACAGTTTGTCCGTGACTATCTGGAAACTCTGGATTGGGACAAACAGGCTCCCGGTCCTGAACTTCCTGCCGATGTGGTCGAAAAGACCACCGGAAAATATCTGGAAGCGTACCGGATGCTTACCGGAAAATCTCTCTGATCTCTATTTCAGATCAATAAATAAAAGCGGCGGCAAATATTTTCCGCCGCTTTTACTCTTTCAAGCGGGAGAATTTTACTAATGATTGAAGCAATATCTACACTTTCTGCATTTCAAATCACCATATTGTGCATCAGTGCTCTGCTGATCGGTATCAATAAAACCGCTCTGCCGGGTATCGGTATCCTGCCTGTGGTGCTGCTGGCAAACACCTTTGACGCCCGGATTTCCACCGGTATGCAGCTTTTGATGCTTGCCTGGGCGGATATTATGGCGGTAATCTATTTCCGGCGCAGTGCCGATTGGAAACTGATCTTGCGGCTCTTGCCCTGGTCGTTGAGCGGTCTTGCTATCGGCTGGTGGCTCCTGAGCTACATCCCCCCTGAAAACACCGGAGCAATGAAGCTGCTTATCGGTTGGATCGTTATCGGTTTGCTCGTCTTGAACTTTGTCCGTAAAAGACTCAATCCTGACAAGATCCCCTCAGGACTGCTGCCTTCAGCTTTTTACGGCTCCCTTATGGGAAGCACTACGATGCTTGCCAATGCGGCGGGCCCCATTTCTGCCATTTATCTGCTTTCTATGAAGCTGACCAAAGAGCAGTATATGGGCAGCGGTGCCTGGCTGTTTATGATCGTCAACTGGATCAAGCTTCCGATGTTCTGGTATCAGGGCCGCATTACCAAAGAGGTGCTGATGATCGACTTGTGGATGATCCCGCTGCTTATTATCGGGGGATTTCTGGGTATCGTTCTTTTTAAGAAAATGCCTCAGCAGTTCTTTGAAAAAATCGTGACAGTCCTGGTAGTCATTGCTGCACTCAAGATGGTTCTCGGGCCGGTGATCGACCCCTGGCTGAATCCCATATTGGCACGATATCTGGGTCTCTGATAAAAGATGAAAAGCAACTCCACTCATTTGCGGGTCTACTTTATGCTCAGTGCGGCGGTTGCGCTGTACTTTTTTGCCAATTTGCAGAGAGTGGCTATTCCCGGCTCCATTTTTAACGAACTTCAAAGCGATTTGAATGTCGGAGCAAAGTACATCACCGCTTTGAGTTCGATGTTTATGTACATCTATGCCGCAGGGCAGCTGTGTGCCGGACTTCTTGCCGACCGTTACGGCGGCGAAAGAGTTATTGCCTGCGGAGCCTTGCTTTTTTGTCTGGGGTCAATTCTTTTTCCTTTCAGTGAATCGCTGCCGATGCTCTATTTCTGCCGCTTTCTGGTGGGAATGGGGGCCAGTGCCATTTATTTGAGTCTGGTCAAGATCCTGGCTCAGCGGTTTCCGAAAAAGTTTCCGGTGCTGCTGGGATTCTTTCTGCTCTGGGGCTATGCGGGGGGCGTCGTGGCAACAGCTCCCCTGGTCGCTATGGTGCAGTATTTGTCCTGGCGGACGGTTATGCTGATTTTCGGAGCGGCAACGGTGGTGGCATACATCTTTTTTGCCATTTCCAAAAAAATGGTAAGGCTTCCCAGAGTGGCCGATACCCGTTTTTCGCCCAAAGTTTTTATCGACTTGCTCAAACGCAAACACAACAGGAATATGATCGCCTATTCCTGCTGCAGTTTCGGAGCTTATTACTGTATCCATACAGTCATCGGCAAGAAATTTCTTGAGGACTTTTGTCAGATGCCCGCAACTGCTGCTGCGGGATATATCGCAGGGGTGGGCATTATTGCCTCTGTCAGCGGATTTATTATGGCTCTGGTCAGTCAGCGATGCGGAAACAGAAGAAAGATCTTTCTCGTTATTTCAGGCAGTTTGGCGGTCTTTTCATACGGATTCATTCTCCTGGCCCTCTGTCTGGACTGGAAAACTCACTTTGTCGGCGTACTGCTTTTTGTTGTGGCCTGGTTTGCCAATCAGGGCACTCTGACCGTGCCCATTATGAAAGATACCAATGTCCCCGAAGCAATGGGAGCCATTGTCAGTTTGTGCAACGGGCTTGTGTATATGGTGGTGGCACTTCTGGGAAATGCGGTGGGGATACTTCTTGATCTTTTTGAACCCGTCCGCAAGGGAACTGCTCTCATTTATACCAACAATTCCTATATAGCAGTCTTTACTCTCTTTCTGCTTATGGGCTGCGGAACGCTCTATAATGCTTTGAAGCTCCGGGATACCAGGGGCAAAAATGTGGCTTCCACAACTCCCTGATTTTCCGGTGCTGCAAGTTGACAAGGCACCCTTTTGGTGCTATGTTATAAAAAATGCATTTTTTCAAATCAGGAGGTGATTTTTATGCAGATCTCAGATAAAGCCGGAGTGCTTGTTGAAGCATTGCCCTATATTCAGAAATTCCGCAACTCCATTATGGTTGTGAAGTTCGGCGGAAGTGCTATGGAAGATGAAAATCTTGTCCGCCGCACAATGCAGGATATCGTTATGCTTGAAGCCATCGGCATCCGGCCTGTGGTGGTCCACGGCGGCGGCAAAGCCATTTCTGCCGCCCTCAAAGAGTGTGGTATCCCTGTCAAGTTTGTCAACGGTCTGCGTTATACCTGCGATAAGACGATCGGCGTGGTTGATGAAGTGCTCCACAAGGTCAATGCACATCTGGTGGAACTGGGTAAGGAATTCGGCGGACCTGTCTGCGGTATTTCCGGTAAAAAGGTTTTGAAAGCCCAGCGGACTCTTTCCACTGATCCCGCCACGGGAAAACAGGAGGATGTGGGATTCGTCGGTGAAGTCATCGGTGTTGACACTTCTGCTGTTATGGAAGCTCTGTCAAAGGGGCTGATCCCCATTCTGACTCCCCTGGGTACCGGTATCGACGGGCAGATCTACAACATCAACGCTGATACGGCTGCCTGTAAGATCGCTGAAGCTATCCACGCCCGCAAACTGGTCTTTATGAGCGATGTTCCCGGGATACTTTCTGATTGCAGCGATGAAAGTTCCGTCATTGAAACGATCTGTACCGATGAGATCGACGGCCTTATTGCCAAAGGGATCCTTTCCGGAGGTATGCTGCCCAAGATCGCCAGTTGTGTTTCCGCTCTCAATGCCGGTATCAACAAGGTTCATATGATCGACGGACGCAAATGTCATTCCCTGCTTCTGGAAATCTTTACCGATACCGGTATCGGAACCCAGATCGTCAGACCCGATTCAATGCTGTGACTTTTCGGGGAGAGCTATGGGAAATGCTCTGATTTTTTGCGGCATAAAGCATTGCGGCAAAAGTACTTTGGGAAAAACTGCAGCTCAACAGCTTCAGCGGCCCTTTTATGATACTGACCTTCTTATGGAAGAAAAGTCCGGCACTTCTGTCCGTGAACTTTTCAAAACTCTGGGAGAAGATGAGTTCCGCCGTTTTGAAAGTGCCCTGATCCGGGAACTGCCTGTTGGGGAGTGTGTCATATCTCTCGGCGGCGGTGCACTGCTCAAAGAGGAAAATCACGCTCCTTTGCAGAAACTTGGCACTTTGATCTGGTGCGATATCAGTGACGAAATCGCCTTTGAACGCATTTCCCGGAACGGACTGCCCCCTTTTCTTGCAGAAGCGTCAGACCCTTTTGATGAGTTCTGCCGCCGCAACCGGAGTCGCCGGGAAACCTTTTCCCGGGTGTGTCAGGTGAGATTTTCTCCTTCTGCCTTGAAAACTCCGGCGGAAAATGTCGGGGACCTTTTTGAACTTCTTAAAACAAAAGGCATTTTAACATTATGAGTGACAATACCTTTGGAACGGTTTTCAAAGTGACCACCTTTGGAGAATCCCACGGGCCTGCCATCGGAGCTGTCGTAGACGGTATGCCTGCGGGGATCGCTGTTGACCGTAAACTCATCCAGCGTGACCTCGACCGCCGTCGTCCGGGGGGCAATGCGGCCGGGTCAACTTTGCGGAAAGAAAGTGACACTGTGGAAATACTTTCCGGTGTTTTTGAGGGGAAAAGCACAGGTACTCCCATTGCTCTGCTTATCCGCAACAGCGATCAGCACAGCAGTGATTATTCTGAACTCAAAGAACTTTTCCGCCCCGGACACGCTGATTGGGGATTCCACGCCAAATACGGTTTCCGGGATTACCGGGGCGGCGGCAGATCTTCAGGCAGGGAGACCGCCTGCCGTGTGGCAGCGGGAGCGTTGGCAAAACTGCTGCTCCAAAGTATCGCTCCTGTTAAAATCACCGCCTATACCCTTGAAGCTGGAGGCGTCAGAGCTGAAAAAATAAATCTTGATGAAATCGACTCCAATCCTCTGCGCTCTCCCGATAATGAAGCTGCAAAGAAAATGGCTGAACGCATTGAAGAATGCCGCAGAAATCTTGACAGCTGCGGCGGCATTGTTGAGTGCCGTATTTCCGGTATTCCCGCCGGCTGGGGAGAACCTGTCTTTGATAAATTGGATGCCCTGTTGGCTCACGCCGTCTTTTCTGTCGGTGCGGTCAAAGGATTTACCGTCGGTGCCGGGTTTGAAAGTGCCGGGTATGCCGGTTCATACAACAACAGTGCCCCCGGTGCCGCAGGAGGCATCCGGGGCGGCATTTCAGACGGTGACGAAATCGTTTTTCAGGCAGCCGTGAAGCCCACTCCCTCTATCGGACAGGAGCAAATGATGCCCGGGGCCGACGGGAAACTGCATCCCTTTGCCATAAAAGGACGGCACGATGTCTGTATCGTTCCCAGAGTCGTTCCCGTAATTGAAGCAATGGCCGCTCTGGTGCTGGCTGATTGTGCTTTGCGTCAGAGATGTGCTGTGATTTGAGAATTTTACACGAAAGGAAATAAAAATGAAATTTGTTTCGATCCCCAATACCGGATATCACATCGGTGCCAAAAAATACAAACTCGAACTTTTTGAAGGTATTGAAGCGGCACGGCTGACTTTGCGTAAATCCGCTCAGGAATATTGGTTTTCTCCTTCAGGAAGTGTCAACGGCGTCAAGAAGTGCGATGAGATCGCCTCCTTTGACAAGTGGCAGAAAAAAGAGGAAAAAAACAGTATCGTCTTTACCCGGGTGGAAAAATCTGTGATCTGGAAAAAGAAGGTCACTACTCTCATCTGCCGGGAGGATTCTCTTGAATTTTTTGTGACTGTTGAAGGATGCAATCAGGTCGAAGATGTGCGGTTCTTCCGCTCTTGCGTCAACGGCGTTGAATACGGCTTTGCCGGAGAATTTGACGAAGTCATCAATACCGCCCCCAATTTCCACAGCAAGATCTTTTATCATCCTGTGGACTCTTTTTCCACCTCCTTTGGCGAAGATCTCACCCCCGCTGTCGGCGGACAGGCTCTGGCCAGCTGCTGCAGCTGTATCGGTATGCGTGACCGGACCGAAAGAAAATATCTTGTGGCAGGTGCTGCCGCAGTGCCCGGTGAATACACCTGGGATTCATTCCGTTGGAATCCCGCTCCCCATATGCCCGCCACCGGTTATATCGGCGACCAGATGAAAGGCGGCGGTTTCGCCCTTGAATATGCCGGAAAAAAGAACGTTGACGGCTCTTGGGAATCCCCCCGGCTGATCCTGAGTTTCTGTGACTCTTTTGATGACATTCTGCCCTCTTATCTCAAAGAATGTTACTCCCGTAATTATCTGCCCAAACCCCACCGCCGCCGGATTCAGAACTGGTGGCGCAGCCCCATTTACTGTACCTGGCACGACCAGACCGGGGCCGCTATGATGGATAAAAGCAATTATATCGGTCACCACGGTCCCCACGCCCGGGATTTCTGCACCGAGGAGCTGGTGGAGGAGTGGCTGGGAGAACTTATTGCCCACGACTGCAAACCCGGTATCCTTATTCTGGACGACAAGTGGCAGCTCAATTTGAATGATGCCGATCCCGATCCTGAAAAATTTGCCGATATGAGAGGGTGGATCGAACGCTGCCACCAGAGAGGGATCAAAGTCTTCCTCTGGACTGCCGCCTGGAACAACGATAATGTGCCCGAAGATGAAGCCATTACCCGGGACGGCAAAGTGGTTTGCGGCGATATTACCAATCCCAAATATGAAGCCCGTTTCCGTGAAATGGTCCGCCGCTACTTCTCCGATGCCGAGGGGTGTCTTAACGCAGACGGCGTAAAAATGGACGGACTGCTCGCTCTGCCGATGGGAGCCGGACTCAAAAACTACGAAAATCTCTGGGGTCTGGAACTGCAGAAGCGTTATCTGGATGTTCTTTACGAAGAAGCTCACAAAGCCAAAAAAGATGTTTGTGTCAGCACCTTTGTCGCCAATCCTTATCTGGCAGATACCAGCGATATGGTCCGTCTGGCAGATATGTATCACAGCCGTTTGTCCACCCGCAGGGCTATGCAGCAGAGATATGAAGTCTATGCCTGCACGATGCCCCATACCCTTGTTGACACAGACGGGCAGTTCCAGTTCAGTGTCATTGACCAGCCCGCTTCTCTGCTGGCTGACCAGATGAAATGGGGTATCCCCACGGTTTATAACGGCAAACTGCTGCGGCAGCACCGTTTCTTTATGCCGGTCCATTACGGAGAACTCACTGAAGAAGATTACGGGATCATTTCCCGTGCGTTCAAGATTCAGCGTAAAAAGTACGGTTTGAAGTGAGCAAAAAGAAAAAAATATGGATCTTCGCCGGAGAAAGCTCCGGCGATATGTACGGCGCGCAGCTTGGAAACGAGCTGCGCCGCATTGCCGCTTCACGGGGAGAGGAAGTGGAACTTTCCGGAATGGGCGGCAAAGCGATGATCGCCGCCGGGATCCCGGTCAAGGTGGATTCCACCGAACTGGGAGTTATGGGCGTGGTGGAAGTTTTTAAATTGATTTTCACCTTTATTGCCATTTACTTCAAGATGGTCAGAGCCGCCCGCAAAGAACGTCCCGATACGGTGGTGCTCATTGATTATCCGGGATTCAATCTGCTTTATGCCCTGGCAATGTACTGGTCCGGGATCAAAGTGGTCTGGTACATTGCTCCCCATTTGTGGATGTGGGGCAAGTGGAGATTGCCGGTACTGGCAAAAATCTGCACAAAAGTGCTGGTGATCTTTCCTTTTGAGGTGGAAGTCTTTGGCAAAACGCCCCTTGAAACCATTTTTACCGGACACCCCCTCATTGATATTATGGAGGCCAAAAAAGATCCCTCTATCGTCCGTGATCCCGATCTTGTGCTGCTGCTTCCCGGGAGCCGCAAGGGGGAAATCAGCCGTATGTTCAAGGATATGCTGATCAGCGTCACAGAATTGAAACGCCGCCACCCCAATTTGCGTTTCCGTCTGCCTGCTCCCAGAGAAAAAATCGCCGCCCAGTGCCGGGAAATGATTGACAGCTTCCGCAAAAAGGAGCCTGATCTGCCCGAAATCGAAATTTCTGTGGGGGACACCAATTACTGTCAGCAGTTGGCAGGAACCGGTATCGCCGCCTGCGGAACGGTGACAATCGAGTGTGCCATTATGGGATTGCCTCTTGTGGTGGGATACAAACTCAGTCCGTTCAACTATATAACAGCCAAATGCCACGGTGTCGCTCCCTACCGGGGATTTATTACAATGACCAATATCATTGACAACACTCCGGTATGTCCGGAATTTGTCCAGTTTGATTTCAAGCCTGAAAATATTGTTCCCGCTGTGGAGTCCATTCTGCCCGGAGGAGAACGCAGAAATTCCACTCTTACAGGAATGGCCCGGGTCACAAATATGCTTTCTGAGGGCAACAACGGCCGCAGTGCCGTAGACCGTGCCGCAGATGAAATATATTTTACCTGAAAATCGGAATATCATTTATATTGTCAGCGGTATTTCTCTTGAAAAATCATTTCCGCGGTGTTATGTTATATACTCTGACAGAAGAAAATAACTTTTTTTTAAGGAACAGTTGTATTTTATGGAATCATTGCTTAATATTCTGAGTATTATCGGCTCGCTGATTTTTGTTTTTGTTGCCATCGGATTGTGTATTTTTTCTCACGAACTGGGACATTTTCTTGCCGGCAAGTGGAGAGGATTGCATATAGATGCTTTTTCATTGGGATTCAAGCCTTTCTGGCGCAAGAAGATCAACGGCGTTGAATACCGTCTCGGATATCTGCCCTTCGGCGGTTATGTGGAACTTCCCCAGGTGGATGCCACTGATGCGGTCCCCAAAAGTGCCGACGGAACGGAACTGCCCAGAGCCAAAGCCATCGACCGGGTCATTACGGCGGCGGCAGGACCGATTTTCAATATTATTTTCGGATTTCTTTTCGGGGTGCTCATTTACTTTGCCGGTATGCCTTCTGATACCGCCAAGATGCGTGAGATGACCGTTAATTATGTGGACGAAAAAGGACCTGAATATGCCGCAGGACTCCGCAAAGGGGATGTGATCGTCAAGCTCAACGGCAAATCTTTTCACCTGAGCTGGGCCCACTTTGTCAAAGAGATTCTCTTTACCGTTGATCCGGTGCGTCTTGAAGTACTCCGGGACGGTAAAAAAATGGAGATCACCTATATCCCCAAAGTCAATCCCGCTGCCCCCGGTTCCCTGAAAGCCGAAGGCCTCGCCTGGCCTTTCTTTACGGTCAGGATTCCGGTGCAGGTGATCCCTGAAAAAGATTCCATTGCCACCCGGGCGGGAATCAGAAAAGGGGACATTATCGCTGCCGTCAACGGTATTCCTCTGCAAAGTCCCAGTGAATTTCAGCATCTTCTGGATGTGGCAGGAGATATGGAACTTGATTTGACGATGGTGCGGGACAATAAGGAATTTTCTGTCAAGGTGCGTTCCGCTGTGATCCCCGGGATCCCGGAGGAGTTCACCCGCTATATGATCGGAGCCAATCTGGCTCAGACTCCTGCCGGAGTCAGACTTGAAAGTGCCGTTTACTCCACGCCTGCTTACAAAGCGGGACTTCTGCCGGGGGATATGCTGATTACTGCTGCTCTGCCCGGTGTCAGAGAACCTGCTCCCATCAAGAGTTCCGCAGAGTTTGTCAAAACGATCCGTTCTTTCAAAGACAATCCCTTTGTGATTTACTTTGAACGCGGCGGCAAAAAGATGAATGTGACAGTTACTTCAATGAAAGTCGTCCCCCGTACCATTGGTGTCAGTGTGGCGGTCTACGATCATCCTACTCCCTGGCAGCTCTTTGTTTCCACCATTGATATGAGCTGGAAGTCTCTCCGGGGCATCTGTGTGGGTATCGGCAGCAAACTGGGAATGACTGAAAGGAAAAGTTCTCTCAAACCCAGCCATATGTCAGGACCTCTGGGGATCGGTACGACCCTTTTCAACTCCGTCTACCGCTCCTCTTTGATGACCGGGATCTATTTTATGGTGGTGGTTTCCTTTGCTTTGGCCATATTCAATCTGCTGCCTTTCCCGGTGCTGGACGGCGGACACATCGTTTTCGGCCTTATTGAAATCATTTTCCGCCGCCCGCTGCCCACGGTGATTATCAAATCTCTTTCCATCGTTTTTGTGACTCTGCTCATCGGGTTGATGGTCTTTGTTACCTTTGCCGATGGCCGCCGTCTGGTGCGGAGCTTTATACCGGAAAAGAAAACGGAGCTTAAAAAAGAGTCTGCTCCCCAAAAGAATGAAGTGAAAAAAGATGTCACTAAGAAAGACAAGAAAAGTTGAACTGGGTTCCTGTGTTATCGGTTCCGGAGCTCCTGTTACGATCCAGACGATGACCAATCTTCCTCTGGCCGATGTCAGGGGCACACTTGAACAGATCAACCGGTGTGCCGCTTTGGGGTGTGACATCGTCCGGGTGGCTGTTGATGATGAAAAGGCTGAAAAAGCTCTGCCTGAAGTCATTGCCAACTCTCCTGTCCCTCTTGTGGCTGATATCCAGTTCCATTCAGATTCCGCTCTTGCCGCCATAAAGGCCGGTATCGCAGGTGTCCGTTTGAATCCCGGACTGCTTCGGGATGAAAATATCCTCCGGCCCATTGCTGAAGCAGCCGGAGTGCACCATACCTGTATCCGGGTGGGAGCCAACGGCGGCAGTGTCAATCCTCAGGCATTACAGGAAAATCTGAAAAAATTTCCCTCTTTTGAAGAAGCAATGGCAGATTTGCTCTGCCGCAGTGTTTCCGAACAGTGTGAAGCACTTGAAAAATATGGCGTCACCAATATAAAAGTTGCCCTCAAAAGTTCCAGCATCCCTGTGACGCTGGCAAGTTACCGCCGTTTTGCCGCAGTTACAGATTATCCGCTGCATCTGGGGTTGACGGAATCCGGAACTCCCGGCCGGGGCAGCATCAAATCTGCCGTGGTGCTGAGCACCCTTTTGAATGAGGGGATCGGAGATACGATCCGTATCAGTTTGACGGCTCCCCCTGAAGATGAGGTCATTGCCGCCAAAAGGATTCTTGAGGCCTGCGGATTGCGGACGGCTGCTCCTGAACTTGTTTCCTGTCCCAGCTGCGGACGGACGGAGTTCGATCTCTTCGGACTGGTGGAAAAAGTGGAACAGCTTTTGTGTGAAACAGAGCTTTCAGGCAAGGTGATCCATTTACGCAAAGTGGCTGTTATGGGGTGTCCCGTCAACGGCCCCGGTGAAGCCAGGGATGCCGATTTGGGGATCGCCGGTTCCCGCAGCGGAAAAGTGATCCTTTTCCGTTCAGGACAGGTCATAGGGACATTTGAAGCGGAAGCAGGTTTTGAAGTGTTCAAAAATGAACTGTTGAAACACAGTTCTGCACGGGAGAAATTGAACTGAAACAGATATGGCACAAAGAGATCCGGAGTTACCGCCGTAAATTGTTCGGAGCCATCTGGCTGATGGAACAATGCCGATACGGTGCAGGGGGGCTCTTTGTGTCAGGTGGATTGTTTTTGCTTTTCCGGTTCAATAATGTAAAAGATATTTCTCTTTACGTTCTTGCCGGGGGGAGTGTCGTGGTTCTTTCATTTCTTTTTGCCCTTGTCCGCGGGTGGAAAAAACTTCCCGGGAGCGATACTTTGACCACTTATCTTGCTTCCCGTCTGCCGGGGGGCGGTGCACTGCTTTCTATGGTTGAATGCGGGGAAAGTGAAAATGCTTTTCCGCCTTTGCCGGATTTGCCCCGGGTGCGTTTTCTGAAATGGCACCGGGATGTGGGGATCTTGCTGACGGGACTTTGCTTTTGTACAGGAACACTGATCGTGCCTGTCAGAGATACAGCCTCTCCGCGAACCTATCAAAAACTGGATCTGAAAGATGAGGAAGAAAGGCTCAGCCGTGCCATTGAAGCAATGAAAAAAGCAGCTCCTGAAAATAAAAAGGCTCCTTTTCTGGAAAAGGAACTTGAGGAAGCCATCAAAAATGCCGATCCCGATTCCCCCGGACGCACCTATGAGCTTCTCAACGATATCAACCGCAGGATCCAGCAGGAATTGACCCGGGACATATTGCAGCAGACAGAACTTCTGAAACAGATAAATGCCTTGCAGCAGGCAACTGTGGATTTGAGCCGTTCCGGTCTTAAAGGAAACAGTGCCAAAGAGTTCAGTCAGCTGCTCCAGGCTCTTGCCCGGAAAAATCCCGCTCTTGCGGAAAAGTTGAAAAAAGGCAGCTTTTCCGGCAAGACATTGGATAAAAAAGAACTTGAAAAGCTCGCTCAAGCCCTTAAAACCGACAGTGCCGCCCTGGAACGGGCCTTGAAAAATATGAGCTCTTATTGCGAAAATCCTCCCCCTCACACCTCTGCCGACCCCGCCGCTGCCCGGAAGGAATTGGAGAAGTTCCTCAATGAAAATGTCCCCGGATGCGACGATTTGATCGAATCTCTCACCAACCGGGATAATCCGGGCGAACCGGGGGAATCGGGGGGAGCTATGGCAGGCAGCAACTCCGGTTCAGGAGTCCCTTCCCGGGGGCGGGGGGATGCACCTTTGGAGTTTTCCGGCGTTACACCCGATTACGGAGCAAAAATGATCGACCGCAAAGCTGCTCCCCATTCCCGGGGCGGGGACAGGGATTCCAAAGTCGTGGGACGTTTTGCCAGTGATGCAGAACAGAAAGAGGAAAAATATACCTCCTCCGGCGGTTCTCTGCAAACTCCTGCCGCACTTCCCGCCCGGCAGGATCATACCGTATATCCCGCCCACCGCAGGGCGGTCAGAAGATACTTTGAAAGGAAAAGTTTATGAGTCATTCATTGCCTTCTCAGGAAAAAATCAAAGAGGTACAGCAGTTGATCCTGCGTGCCGTGGAAACTCTGGATAAAATTCTGCTGGGACAACATTCTTTGCACGAACTGGTCATTATCGGCATCCTGAGCCGGGGACACATTCTCCTTGAAGGTTTGCCGGGAGTGGGGAAAACCGCTCTGGTCAAGGCTCTGGGAAGTATATTGAATCTCGGATTTTCCCGTGTTCAGTTCACCCCCGATCTGCTGCCGGGGGATATTACAGGGGGAGCCATACTGCAGACTTTGCCTGACGGGACCCGCAAACTTGAGTTTCAGCCGGGGCCGGTTTTTACCAATATTCTCCTTGCTGATGAAATCAACCGTGCTTCTCCCAAGACCCAGTCCGCTATGCTTGAAGCAATGCAGGAACGTCAGGTCACTTACGGCGGTGAGACCCGGGCTCTGCCTGAGCCCTTTTTCGTTCTTGCTTCACAGAACCCCATTGAACTTGAAGGCACTTACCCTGTCCCCGAAGCCCAGCTCGACCGCTTTATGTTCAAACTCAACGTGACCAATGTGGATGTCAACTGTCTGACTGAGATCATTGCTTCAAGACGGCGGGGCGAAGCGGAAAAACAGTCCTTTTCTTTGAGCAAAAGCGATCTGGAAAGGTGTTTTGAACTTATGGAGGAAATCCACCTGAGCCGTCCGGTGGCTTCTTATATTGCCCGTCTGGTGGGAGCCGCTCATCCGGGGAACAGTTATGAAGTCAAAGAGGTGAGTCGTTTTGTGACTTACGGTCCTTCTCCCCGTGCCGCCATTGCTATGGCGGAATCCGCCCGGGCGGCGGCGTTGCTCAACGGCAGAAATGCGGTGAGTTTTGAAGATGTGAAAATGGTCGCTCCCGCCGTCCTTAATCACAGGATCATCCTCAATTATAACGCCAAACTCGAAAAAAAGAGTGCCGCAGAGCTGGTCGGTGAAATATTGAAGCGTGTCCATTGTGCCGATCCGGGATTGCCCGCTGATATGGCTTTTGATAGTGTCAAAAGTAGTATGAAAAAATGAAAAAAACGAGTGTGGACAGGGTGGTACATCCGAACCCTTTCGCAGTCAAGCCAAAATCCGGCATAACCGGTCGCGTTTTACGCTCCCTTTTATTCC
>SUWB01000046.1 GCA_015061745.1 Lentisphaerota bacterium
TCAAGACCAAATCCAAATAGTCGAAAGAAAACTGTCAAATTCGCTGTTTGTCAGACTAAACGCACGATTTTCTCCCCTCAACGTGCGTTTACTATTACAAATGTGCGTTTACTTTGTCAATTCACCTACTTTAAAAACAGTATATCAAAGGTGTTTTCTAAAAGAAGCCTGCCGATTTCTTATTGTCTGCTCAAGAAGTGCAAATTTTACTTGACTTTTAGGCTTTTGATGCTATATTTATCTTTTGGGAACTCTGCTTTATTTGCGGCAGCTGAACAGTCGGCAGATCGTGCAGAGAAACGAAACTGAAATTTTATCAGGAGGTCAACTATGTTTGGACAGGAAATTTCCACTTTTTCGTTTTGGTGTGTAGCCCTGATGATATGTATCATCCTGCTTGTCGTGCTGGGGCAGGTTTCACGCTTTTATGCCAAGATGCGTGACTATTGCAAGGATACTGACGCACAGCAGCTGGCACTCAATGCCCAGCTGAAACAGCTTCAGGGAACTTTGTCTGAAATCCTGGGAGAACTCCGCCGCTCAAACCGGTTGGTCAATGAACAGTTGGAACTCAAGCGGGCTGAAATGACCGGCGACTTTGAGATCGTTGAAGAACCTATCGTTCCGCCTCCGGTCGCGGCCAAGGTACAGGAAGCTCCTCAGGGGTCCGCAGCCCCAAAGGCTGAGCCGCCTAAAACTTTTCCCAAGATTTGATTTTAATACTGAAACACAAGGAGAGCGTATATGTATCGTGACGAAGATTACATCAAAAAGAACCCTGCCGCTGAAGCAACGGTCGTTCGCAGCGGAAATGTGCTCAACAGCTTTATCAACCGGGTTTTCGGCTGGATGTTCATCGGTCTTGCCGCCACAGGTGTCATTTCCTGGTACCTGGGAACATATCAGGTGGAAAAAGTATTACAATACCGCAATTTGTATCTTTTCCTCATTATCGCAGAATTTGTGGTGGTCATCGCCCTTTCAGCGGGGATCCGTAAATTCAGTGCTATGACGGCGGCCTTGCTGTTTATGGTGTTTGCTCTGCTCAACGGAGTGACTCTTTCGTGGATCTTCATTGCTTACAGTACAGATGTCATTGCCGGAACCTTTTTTGCCACCAGCGGAACCTTCGGAGCTATGGGGCTTTACGGATATCTGACCAAACGGGATCTTTCTTCTATGGGCTCCCTCTGTTCTATGGGACTGATCGGACTCATTATTGCTTCACTTATCAATATGTTCTGGTACAACAGAACCGCTGACCTTATCATCAGCTACATCGGTGTGCTGATTTTCGTGGGACTCACAGCCTGGGACGTGCAAAAAATAAAACTCCTTGCCATTGAACTCGGCGAAAGTGCCGCTTCTATGCGGGATATCAGAAAATATGCCGTCATCGGAGCCCTTGAACTCTATCTTGACTTTATCAACCTTTTCCTTTTCCTGCTCCGCATTTTCGGAGGCAGCCGCAAGTAATTGTTTGCTTATGAAAATCCTTATTACTGCCGGGCCAACCCGGGAATTTATTGATCCGGTACGTTTTATTACCAACTCGTCCAGCGGACAGATGGGGTACGCCATCGCCGCTGAAGCCTGCCGCAGGGGGCACGAAGTCATCCTGATTTCAGGCCCCGTGCAGATCGCACCCCCTGAAGGCATTGAAGTTGTCAATGTAGTCAGTGCCGCTGATATGGCTGAAGCAGTCAAATCACGCTTCCCTGCGTGCGACTGCTGCATTATGAGTGCCGCTGTGGCGGATTACCGTCCCGCTCAGGTTTGTGAACAGAAAATGAAAAAGTCCCCCGGCAACCTTTTTATCGAACTGGAACGGACTGAAGATATCCTCAAAAGTATCGGGGCTGTGAAAACGGACCGGCAGCTGCTTATCGGATTTGCTGCCGAATCTGAAAATCTGCTCGAAAATGCCGCCGGAAAACTGGAACGGAAAAATCTGGACTGGATCATTGCCAATAAACTGTCTGACGGTTTTGCCAAATCCACCAATGCCTGTGTCGTTCTGGGAAGAAACGGCGAAAAGATTCCCTTTGACAAACGTCCCAAAACCGAACTGGCAGGGGCTTTGCTGGATCTTTTCGGAATATGAATCTTGAATGAAGAAGCAGGTAAAATCGAATTTTTCTTATTGACGGTATTGCAATAATCACAGAAAAGTGCTAAATTAGAGCAAAACAGTTGTAGTACAACTGAAAAAAAGTATTCTTACTTATAAAATCTCAACAGGAGCAGAAAAATGGCTGAAAGCGTGTCAACAAAGATTGAAGACAAGAAAGCTGAGTATAAAGGCAAAAAACTGCGGGTCGCCATCATCGGATGCGGCGGTATCGCTCAGACCCATATGAAAGCCTATAAGAATATCCCCGAGGTCGAAATCGTCGCCGGAGTGGATATCAAACAGGATCGCCTTGAACTGATGAATAAAGAGTGGGGAATTCCCGAAAGTGCTCTTTTTACCGACTGGAAAGAGATGCTCAAGGTCATTAAACCTGATGCTGTGGACGTCTGTACTCCCAATGGTGTCCACTGTGCTCCTGTGGTCGATGCCTGTAATGCCGGATGTCACGCCATTGTGGAAAAACCTATGGCTATGAATCCTAAAGAATGTGAAAAGATGATCGCTGCTGCCAAAAAGAATGATGTGAAACTCTCTGTGGGATTCCAGCAGCGTTACCGCAACAACACCCAGGCTTTGATCCAGGCCCGGGATGAAGGCCGTTTCGGTGACATTATGTTTGTCAAGTGTCAGGCCCTCCGCCGCCGGGGTATTCCCAACTGGGGCGTTTTCGGTCAGAAAGAACTTCAGGGCGGCGGACCGATGATCGACATCGGTGTGCATATCCTTGAATGTGCCTGGGAATTTATGGGCTCCCCCAAACCTGTGGCCGCCAGCGGCAACTGCTGGACCTATCTGGGCGACAAACCCAGCAATATCCGCAACGCCTGGCCCAACTGGGATTACAAAACCTACACTGTGGAAGACCTTGCCATCGGACAGATCCGCTTTGAAAACGGAGCCATTCTGCAGATCGAATCCAGTTTTGCCGCCCATATCCCCCATAACGATATTTTCAACTTTACCGCTATGGGAACCAAAGGCGGATGTTCCTGGGAAGATGTTTCCATCTACACTGACGAACACGATATGATGATGAATATGAAACCCTCTTATATGCCTGCCGATGACTGGATGGTTATGTTCACGCGCAAGCTGAGCAACTGGGTTCAGGGATGTCTCAACGGTACTGAGCTGGGAGCTTCCGGCGAAGACGGACTGGGCGTCCAAAAAATGCTGGACGGTATCTACCGTTCTGCTGAAGCAGGAAAAGAAGTCACTATCAAATAAATAAAGGTTGATAAAACAAATGAAAATCGGTGTTATTGTCGAATCTTTCTGCGAAGAACTCCATACCGCTTTGCAGTCTGCCGCAAAAATGGGAATCCAGGGCGTCCAGATTTATGCCCGTCACCGTTCCCACGACTCTCTTATTGATATGACCAGTGCCCAGCGGGCCGATTTGCTCAAGTACATCAAGGACTTGGGTATGGAAGTTTCTTCCATCTGCGGCGACTTGGGCGGTCACGGATTCCAGGATAAAGAGGGAAATCCCGAACGCATCGAACTGAGCAAAAAAATCATTGATGCCTGCTGCGAACTGGAAACCAAAGTTATGACCACTCACGTGGGTGTTGTTCCCACCAAAGATGATTCTCCTGTGTATCAGGAAATGGTCCGGGTCGCAAAAGTTGTCGGTGAATATGCTGTGGCGAACGGCGTCACCCTTGCCATCGAAACCGGGCCGGAACCCGCCGTCCGTCTGCGTCACTATCTGGAAGATATCGGCCTCAAGGGGATCGGTGTCAACTTCGACCCCGCCAATCTGGCAATGGTCTGCTGCGACGATGCAGAAAAGGCCGCTGAAGTCCTGGGCCCCTGGATCGTCCATACTCACGCCAAAGACGGTAAGAATCTGCGTCCCTGCAATCCCGCCAATGAATACGGTTCTCTGGAACTGTCTGACCTGACTCCCGGATATGATAAAGCCGCTCTCGGCAGGGCTTATCTTGAAGTGCCCCTGGGCCAGGGCGATGTGAACTGGGACGGCTATTTCCGCACCCTCAAGAAAATCAACTACAACGGCTTCCTCACTATTGAACGTGAAGTGGGAGATACTCCCAAAGCTGACATTCAGCTGGCTGTTGACTTCCTTAAAGCCCGTATGTGGTAATAATAAGGAAACAAAAAACTCCGGTGCAAACCGGAGTTTTTTTTGTCTATTCCCGGTATGGGGAGTTTTCTGTTTTCAAAAAGCTCTGTTCACCATATGGGCAGTTTTTCCGTCTTCGCTGCACTACGCCGGGACAAGGGGGGCAAGAAAATACAACGGAGCCGACGTTTCGGTCTTTCCTTGTCGCCCCAAACTTCCTCAAGTTCTTTTATCAAAGAGCCGAATAAAAATCAGAAAGCGGCGTCAAATTGGATGTCGCTTTTGGGGAAATCTATTTTCCGGAGGAATTTGAGTGCATCTGCAGCACCGTATTCACGGTTCATACCGCAATCTTCCCACTCCACAGAAAGAGGTCCCTGATAGCCGATGATGTTCAGCTCACGGATGATGTTTTCAAAGTCCACTTTGCCGTGACCGGGACTGCGGAAGTTCCACCCCCGGCCGGGCTGATCGAAGTCCAGATGTGAACTCAATATGCCGGAAGTTCCGTCAAGGGTCAGTGCCGCATCCTTGATGTGAACGTGAAAGATCCTGTCAGGGAAAGTTTGCAGAAACTTTACCGGATCCACCATTTGCCAGTAAAGATGACTGGGATCGAAGTTGAAACCGAACTCAGGCCGGTTGTCTATGGCTTCCAGAGCCCGTTTGGCGGTCACAATGTCAAAGGCAATCTCTGTGGGATGAACTTCAAGAGCGAATTTGACTTTGCACTCAGCAAAAACATCCAGAATGGGGTTGAAAGTTTCGGCAAAGAATTTGAACCCGTCGGCAATGGTCTCTTTTGAGACAGGCGGAAAACTGTAAAGCATATGCCAGATAGGGGAGCCGGTGAAACCGTTGACGACTTCAAGGCCCATATTTTTTGCCGCGCGGGCGGCGTTTTTCATACTTTCAATGGCCCACTGACGTTTGGCTTCCGGGTCCCCGGCACATTCAGGCGGGGCAAACCCGTCTGAACGGCTGTCAAGATTGGGGTCGCAGATCAGCTGGCCCGCCAGATGATTGCTGATGGCCCAGACACCAAGACCGTACTTGGCAAGAAGATCTTTTTTTCCCTTGCAATATTCTTTGTCAGCTGCCCCTTTGAAAACATCAAAGTGATCTCCCCAGCAGGCAAGTTCCAAGCCGTCATAGCCGAACTGCTGCATTTTCTGAGCAAGAGTTTCCAAAGGCAGATCAGCCCATTGGCCTGTGAAAATCGTCGCTTTTCTCATTATGTGACCTTTGCTTTTCAGAAACAGGTGATAGACTTGACACTTGTCCACAGAGGACTGTCAAGCTGGATCTTTTTGCGGGAACGGGTGGCAAGGGCGATGGGGACGTGGGTGAAACTTCCCGCCCAGTGGCCCATAATCATATCCGTTCTGCCTGACATTGCGGCGTGGACGGCGTTCTGGGCAAGAATGCCGCAGAAAATGGCGTCCGCTCCTTCGGCCTGAACACTGCGGATGGTGTAACCCAGGTCAAAATATTTGACGGAAACTTCAGTATTGTGCGCTTTGCAGTAGGCGGTGATCTTTTCTTTGAGCAACGGACCGATATCCTTTTTGAGGATATTTCCTGAAGCATCCCGCATTTCTTTGCCTTCTTCAAAGAACTTCTGTCCGGCTCCTTCTGCCACCATAATGACAGCGTGATGACGGCGGTTGAGTCTTTCAAGCAGATGGGGCAGCAGAGCGTGTTCCCCTTCTTCCAGATTGAAGTCTTCTTCGGGAACAAGACAGTAGTTGACAAAGGGATTGGCCATTGTGGCAGAAGCCGCAATGAAACCGGAGTCACGGCCCATAACTTTGACCAGACCCACGCCGTTGAAAGCTCCGCTTGCTTCGTTGTGGACTCCTGTGACAGCCCGTCCGGCGTGAAGCACCGCAGTGGCAAAACCAAATGAGGTATCAATGAAACTGATATCGTTGTCAATGGTTTTGGGAATGGCGATCACGCTGATAGAAAGATGACGCTTTGCCACCTCTTCGGCAATGGCGTGAGCTCCCCGTGAAGTGCCGTCGCCGCCGATACAGAAAAGCATATTGACGTTCATACGCACAAGAGTGTCAACGCAGACACTTACATCCTCTTCACCCCTTGAAGAACCCAGAATGGATCCCCCGGCTTCGTGGATGCCGTCCACCAGCTGTTCGTCGAGGATCAGAGGAGAAAGACCGTATTCGGGATTCAGACCCCGGTAGCCGTAGCGGATGCCGTAGACAACAGGAACTTTGTAACGCTGTTTCAAGGTCAGGGTCAGAAATTTGATAACTTCGTTCAGACCGGGGCAGAGACCGCCCGCAGTGAGAATGGCGGCACGGCTCCAGGCGGGATCGTGAAAGATTTTTTGCCGGGGACCGGCAAGTTCAAAAGAAGGAATTTCCTCATTGCGGTCCACATAGCCTTTAATGGTGGCGGCATCTGTTTCGTAGACAACGGAACTGCCTTCTTTGACAAAGGCACACTGGGTGAGGGGGGAGTTCAAAAGGGGTTTACCTAAAGTGGCGATCTTGAATTCTTCTGCTTTCATAAAATCTGTTTTTCCTTATAATGAAATTTTCAGTTTTCTTTGTGGAGATTGAGCATTTTTCTGTAAGCAGCGATCTCACGGAGTGCGCCGTCCGTCACCTGACGGATCTTCCATTCAAGATGCCACTTGTCGCAGACATACTCCATAGAAGGCTCCCAGCCCAACCGGGAGTCGAATTCCACCACGGGGATCGTATCTTTTGCGTTTTCGATCTCCTCATAAGCGAGGGCTTCGATCTTGTCGAGATAGGCTTCTGCCTCTTCCGCTGTGGTGCAGTTCTGCATAGCCATATTGAGCTGCCACCACTTTTTGATGTTCATAACGGTAATGACACTGTTGCGGATGAAGTGGGCCAATGCCTCAAGGCGTTTGGCTTCATCCTTTTTGGCAGCATCGGCAAGTTCAACCGCTTTGGCGGCGGCGGCAAGACCTTTGTTCCAGAGGTCGAGCATTTTCTGCAAAGAACGCAGTTCCGCAGGATAACGCAGAAATCCGGGGGTCTGTTCCGCATTTTCATAGGGCGTGTAGAAGGTTTTGACGATCTTCCAGCCGAAATGGGCGTGGGGAGCTGTGGGGAATTGGATCGCCTTGTCGCTCATAGTCCGGGAAATGTTGGGCTGGAAAATGAAAGGATAGGCTGCACCCACACGCCAGGGACCGTACTGGTCTTCGTTGGAAGCTACATAATAACTCATACCGTCGCTGAAATATTGCCACGCCTTGAGAATATGGGGGGCCGCCTTTTTACCGTAGTCACGGATGGCGATCTTTTTGAGCAGTTCATCATAATCCGGCTCAAAGTCCTCCCAGGAAGTCCACTTGCCAAGATCGGCTGCCACGCTGTTCCACCAACCGTAATGATGGGTGCAATAAAGATTTCTGATGCCCCATTTTTTCCCTGCCTCCCGCAGATGGAGATCCCGTTTGAGGATTTTTTCAGGAGCAGGCACAAGGGGAACGCATCCGAAATCCCAGGCGATACCGGCGGTATTCACATTGCCGGAAAGTCTGATCCCGTGCTTATGTGCTTCTTCACATTCACTTGTGAAGTAGTAACCCGGCTCATCGGCGGACATTGTGTAATCCATAACGGGGGTATGGAGTCCTTCAAGTTTCCGCTGGGAGAAAATCTCATAGCAGACAGACAAGCCGACGTTTTTAGGATAGTTTTCCAGAAATTTTTTCCGCAGTTCCAACGGGGCATAGCCCCAGTTATAGGTACTGAAACCCACTCCGATATCGGGATTGCATTTGTGGACCGCACGCTCGATGCACTGGATATAAGCCGGATAATCTTCACAGGGATACCAGCCGGGGCTGGGACGGGTGTCGGGAATACCGTCCACAACACTTTCTCTGTAGGGTTTGCCTGTTGTGTTGGGATCTTTGCTGGGGAATTCCAGACATTCGCCGCAAAGTCCGATGCTGGCGATCTTGGGGTAACGGCGGCAGATTTCACCGTAAACCTTGTCAAAAACCTCCTGAGCACCGGGGTCGTCCGGGTGGACGTAGGTGCGGATGTAGTTGTGGAACACGGTGGTGATACCGAAACGGTCGGCACGCTCAATGATCTCGTTGAAGTCGCAGTAGCCGATATTGTTCCGGTCGATGCCCTGCAAAAAGAGGTCGATCTGGGTGTATCCGGCGTGGAGCAGTCCCAGGAGTTCTTCATCGGGGTAGTAATCAAGGCCTGTGCCGGAGTGGACGGTTTTTACATCATAAAGAGGCTTGCGGACAAACTTGCCGAGAGGAAGAACAGGGGCTTCTTCAAGGTTCATCATATCTTCCAGATGAATAGTTCCCCGGAAGGTCATCTTGTCTTCTGCGGCCCGGACTTTGATATGATTTTCTTCGATTTCAAGGACAAAGCCTTTTTTGACTCTTTTGCAGACATTGATCCAGATAACTTTGTCACCGTCTTCGCAAGTCAGCGTCAGGGAAAGCCCCATACTTTTGAAAAGGTAATCCTGGAAGTCCCTGGCAGCGATGAAAGCAATGGAATCCTTGAGATCAGGACAGCCGATTTTCCATTCGCTGTCAAGCATAATCTCATTTTTCAGGGCCTTGCGGGCCATATTGCGGCGGTTGGGCTTGTGGTATTCCCAATGGCGTTTCCGGAATTCGTAATTGACTTCGCTCATTTGATTTTGCTCCTTATTCTGGCACAATCCCGGCATCCTGACTTGTGGAGGAAAATGGCGGGATCTTCTTTGAATATTTCTTTCATAGCGGCAGCTGTACGGGCGGCTTCCATAACGGTGATGACGGCAGGACCAGCCTTCAGTTCCTGAATAATGTTTCTTGCACGGAGTTTGACGTACCAGGGGGCCTGACGGCCTTTGCCGTACCAGTTGCCCCGGCAGCCGCCGGGATAATTGGTGACGGTGACCAGACGGCCGTCCACTTCAGCTTGGATCTCATCCAGATAGCCGATAAACCAGGCTTCGCAGGCGTGCAGAAAGGTGTTGCCGCTGACAGCTTCACCTAAAAATACGATTTTACCTTCCTTGGCCAGTTTCCCCCAGGGACCGTCGGGAGCGAAACAGTCGAATTTGTCCTGCTGCTCCAGAAATGCTGCCGCCCCGTTCCCCCAGGCACAGACAGAGTGGGTGGGGTGGGAGGAACGGAGCACCCCTTCCGTTTGACGGAAGATCTCGGGGATGATACCGACCCATTTTTCGACAGGCGTGTGTTCCCTGTCATAGACGCCCGCCGCTCCGCCGTCGCAGCAGTCAGAGAGAGCGGGCATAGCAAGAAGACCGGAAGAAGTGACACTTTCCTGCAGGGCCTGTATGATCCCTTGAGGACCTTTTTCAAAAGCACCGAAGGATTTGTAACTTGAGTGGACCATAATCCTGTCGCCGGGAACGATGCCCAGAGCCTTCAACGTATTTTTCAGCGTTTCGATGGAAACGGTGTCAGGTGTTTTGTAACGGGCACGGCCTTCATTGACAGCTTTTTCAGCAAGAGTGACACAGAATTCCAGTTCGTTGTCAAATTCCTCCCAGCTTTCCGTTTTTCCGAAAGGCTTTGAGGCCCAGCGGTCACGGGCAGTTTCAAACAACGTTCTTTTTCCGTCGAAAAAGTCCGGTTCAGCACCGGCAGCCGGCAGCATTTCCACGATTTCTCTGTGGCTGTCTGATTTGAAAGCGGGCAGATCACCGCTGCAGAGAAGCTGCAACGCGGCATTGACTTTCTTGCGGGCAGAATCTGAAAATTCTTTCGCAAGAACAGTGTCGCCGATGGCAGTTTCAGCGGCTTTCAGGGCAAGATCCCTCCAGGCGGCGAGACGGATACCCCGGATCATACGGCTTTCAAAGGAGTTTTCCTGCAAATTCAACGCTTCGATGCTTCTGAGACGGAAGATGTCCAGAAAATCTTTACTGCTCAGATGTGAAAGATGACCGGTCAGTTCCTTTTCGCCGGCGGCTGCGGCATAAGCTGCTGCCGCAGCAAAGACGGAAGCTGTTTTCAATACGGCGGGTGAGTCATCTCCGATGGCCGTGCACAAACGCTCCAGGGGCAGGACGAGAGCTTCTGAAAACTCCCTGACAGCGTAAGAAATGCCGTTGACCTGTGAAATAAGTTCCAGGATCTTTGCCGCCGGTGCGTGCTGACGGGCAGGGCGGGTAACCGCATTGCGGTACAGAATAACGTTTTCAGATTCTTTTTCAGCCCCGGCGGCAATGGAAATGTAGCCTTCGGCATCAGTTATCTCTTGAGGAAGGCTTTTTTCAGGGCCGCTGAAAAAACAGAGCGTATACTCCGGACGGGGAAATTTACCGGATGAAACAGCCTTCTGCAGCACGGCGGCACTTTCCAGCAGTACAGGTGCTGAAGTGCAGTCACCCGTGACGAAAAAACACCTGTCCGATCTGCCCGCAAGCCGGGCGGTCACGGCGGCGGAAGTCACGCAGACATCCAGTCCCGCCTGACGGTATCCGGCGGCGATGAAGCTGACAGCTTCCGCTTCTGAAACGCCGGCACACCGGCTGTATCCGTCCGCAGTCCGGCGGACATTGTTTGCGTTGACAGAAGCGTAAAAAAAACTGAAAATTTCCTCAAGAGTCATAATCGGCAAAAGTTCCCCTTACTTGCCGAAAAGAGTAATTTCGATGTCTTTTGCGGCTTCTTCCAGAGCGGCATCTCCGTAGGCGGCAGAAGCATCTTTTCCGGGACGGGCGTACCAGAGAGAGCCGTCGATACGGTCGAGTTCCACATTCTCAGGGCAGATGTGCATTGCTGCAGAGGTTTCCAGTTTTCCTGCGTGATCTCCGGGATAAAGCCGGGCGCGTTCGCCGGTGTCATCGTGTTCACGGGTGGTGTGGATCTGGATCCACTTAAAGGGATTGTTGCCGCCTGAATAGTATTGGCTGTATTCTTCAGTGCCCCACCAGCCTTCGCCGCACTCTTTTTCGGTCCATTCAAAGACAACGTGCCGTGCGGCCATACGGAAAGCCAGGTCGGTGGGCATTCCCTGGGCGAATTCTTCAGTCTGGTGGCAGATGAAACCGTGGATATTGCGGAATCCCACACGCAGAAGTCCTCTGAAAATTTCTTCAGCAACAGGAATAAGTTTCAAAGCATCGACGTGGACTGTGCCGTTACGTTCGGGTTTTGCCACGGCGAGAGAGGCGGCTCCGTAGTAAAAGGGAGGAAGAACCACCAATTCAGGATGACGTTTTTCCACCCGTTCAATAGCGTTGATGCAAGTAAAGCAGTCCACCCCCATAGGCAGGTGTTCCGCGTGATATTCAATGACACCCAGAGGAAGTACCACCGGAGTGTTGTTGTCGATTGCCTCACGGATCTGATAGGGGAGCATATTGAGGTATTGCATAGATTTTTTCCTTATTTTATGTCAAAAAATTTTTATTATACAAAGAAGCAGCCTGTAACGCAGCGGACATACTGCCAAGGAGGCCGACCGGAAGGCGTATGTTTGACTTCAAGTTCCGGAATGGAAGTGATTTCGCCGTCAAGAAATTCATTCAGCCGCCGTGAGAGTTCCCGGTAACGTTCGCACAAGCCTCCCAGACGAATCTGCATCAATTCAAGACCGTAAGGTTTGAAACTCCGGTTCCACTGGGCCCGGAAGACTTCCTTGAAGCCTTCAATGGCATCGAGAAGTTCAGGGATCATATCCTGAGAGATCTTTTTGAGGAGAGCGGGATCTTTCTCTGCATAAGCCTCAAGAAGCAGCTGCCGGAGTTCGATTTTCCGGATAAGCACATTGGCAAGAGACCAGGCGTAATTCAAATCCCCTGCGTTCCGGTCATTCCGGAACTCAGCTGTGCCCTCAAGAACCTCTTTGCAGTTGGCAAGGAAATTCCCCACAGGATCTTTCATCCCCGTGCCGGGGAGTTCATTCCAGACAATACCCATAAGAGGATCGTCCCAAAGCATTTCAGGAGAAGAAAGTTTTGCGACGACTTTCCCTTCTTCATCAAAGTCGGTGTAGGTCAGTTTGCCGCAGAGAAGCTGACGTTGGTAAGAAGTACCGCAGACAGCTTCAAAGAGCTTGGAAATGCGTTCTTCATTTTCACTGCCGTTTGCCGCCAGATCAGCGGCCCAGGTCAGTGCCGCCAGAGCTGAATTAAATTCACAGTAGCCGCCGTCATCGCCCCAGAGGGTGAAAATCAGTTCCCGGGTGCCGGTGTTGCGGCAGCCCTCAATGCAGGGACGCACGGTGTTAAAGGTGTATTCATAGTCGGTCCAGTTGCGGTACCAGGTCCAGACTCCGGAGGCCATAAAAGGTGAACGGTCGTTGAGTTCCCGGTTCCGGGTGAGCATCTGGGTGTAAATTTCCGGATCCCGGTGGTAGTAGTCCCAGTAGGACAGCTGCACCATAGAGGGGATCTCTTTTTTGACCCCGTCCGGAATCGGAGAGGAGGTGTCGTAGTAGTTCATTGCCTTGTTGGCATAGCGGAAATACATATCAGACCAGATGATGGGTTTGAGATCAAGCTCTTTGCAGATGTCACACACACGGTTCAGATGACGGTTGTAAGTGAGGAAAGGATTTTCGTAGCCGTTGAGGTCAAGGAATTTCCCTCTGCCCAGAGTTTGAGTCTCATCCATACCCAGGTGGATACGGCGGGAGGAAAGTGCTTCGCTCCAGAAAGTGAGCATCTTGCGTAAAAGTTCGTATGTTTCAGGCGCATCCACCAGCATCACATCTGCCGTATCCTTGACAGGAGCATAGGCCTCCCAGCGCAAGAGGGGTTCCACGTGGCCCAGAGCTTGAATGGAAGCGATCATTTCAATGTTGAGTTTCCGGGCGTAGGCATCGATTTCTTTGATTTCTTCCAGAGAGTAGGCTCCCCGCATATAGCCAAAGTAGGGTTCTCCGGGAAGCTGATAGGCATCTTTGACGTAGATCATCGCCATATTGTAGCCCAGCATTGCAAGGCGGCGGAGCCACACTTTGAAACGTGCCACTGTGACCACATTGCCCCGGGTACAGTCCAGCAATATGCCAAAGGTGGTGAAGAAAGGAGTTTCGTCACACTCCTGGCCGGACAGGGCGTAGGCGATGCCCCGGGCCGCCAGAGAGGGACGGCCGTATTCAATGTGCCAGGCATCATCCCGGCGAAAGACGCGGAGACGGTCAGAATCATTTTCTAAAGGCGTAAAAAGAAGATCAGCTTTTTGATTTTCCAGCAAAGGATACTCATCTGCAAGGGTCTGCAGTATGCTGTGAAGTTCCCCGGGAGTCGTTTCAGGATTCCAGGCAAGTTTTCTCATTGGTATCATCCTTTCAAGGGGGGGCGTTTCAGCGGATCAGGGCAGTGAATTCAGGGAAAAGCCGTTCGGCGTTGCCGTGCATAAAGTCTTCACAGCTGTCGCACCATTTGTAGGTTTTGCCCACTTCTTTGTAGAACATCCGTGAAAAGGTTGCCATTTCCAGGATCCGTGCCCAGAAGTGAGGCTGGCCGTAGAAGCCGTCGCAGGAGAACATCATCCGTGAAGAAAAGGGTTCGCCGTAGCAAGTGCGGCGGTCAAGATTGTGGATGAGCCAATCGTAGTCGATCAAGCCGGTAACGGTGCAGCTCACATTTTTGTAGTAAAACAGAGATTCAAAAAGTTCATTGACCCAGGGCACTCCCATATGGCCCTGGATCAGCTTCAGTTTGGGAAAGGCATCGGCAATGGTATCCAGCATTGAAGGCTTCATATTGGTGGGACCGGTTTTGACCGGAGCTAAAAGCTGTTCCCGGGTGCGGTGTGAAATAATGCCAACGTGGAAAAGAATCGGCATTTCCAGAGCTTGTGCCCGTTCATAAATGGGAAAGTAGCTTTCATCATCGTAAGGTTTGGGAGGGCGAATGGCTTTCAGGGCCACAAAACCCTGTTCTTTCATCTTGTCCACCTGTTCGGGGCCTTTGAAATAGTCAATGAATCCAAAGGGCAGGAATAAGCCGGGATAACGTTTGCCTACTTCAAGGACTTCATCATCGTGGGCAAATTCAAATTCCGGGGTATAAAGATTGAGAGGCAGCAGCCAAACCTGTTTGACAAGACCGGATTCTGCCACCTGATCCAGATGTTTGGGGTCGTAATTATGAACCAGATGAGCGTGAGCATCAATAAAATATTCCATAGCAGCACCTATTCTTTTGAGGGTTGTATAATGTCCAACATACTATACAATATATTGCTCAAAAATGCAAATGGCAAACATTAGAAAAGTGTACTTTTTTACCCAATGAAACAGGGCTGAAATAAAAAAATCCGGACAGGGCATATTGCCTTGTCCGGCTTGAGAAAGAACCTTGAAACTTACTTGGAAAGCAGTGAGGCACTGGCTTCATCAAGGAAGGTGGCACAGCAGGGGTGATTCTGCAGAATGGAGCAGGGGCAGGTGTTGGTCACGGGACCTTCCAGCATACCCTTGATGGCCTGAGCTTTGCGTTTGTCGGGAACGACGTTCACAATGACTTTGCTCTTGAAAATCTGGGGCACACTCATACTGAAAGCGTGGGTGGGCACTGCATCAAAGGTGGGGAACCAGCCTTCGCCCAGCTGCTGACGGCGGCAGGCTTCGTCAAGTTTGACCACCAGGAAGGCTTCGTCGGTGTCAAAGTCAGCCGGGGGATCGTTGAAAGCAATGTGACCGTTTTCACCCACACCGATAAAGGCGATGTCAACGGGGTGGTCGGCCATAATTTTTTTCATTTCAGCACAGAAGGCTGCGGGATCATCGGTGTCGCCGTTGACGAAAAAGACTTCAGCCAGCTGGCAGGGCAGCTTGTTGATGAAGTTTTCTTTCAGGTTGAGACGGAATCCGGCCTTGTGCCCGGCAGGGAGACCGATGTACTCGTCCAAATGGAAAAGAGTGACCTTTGACCAGTCGATGCCGGGTTCCTTGACCAGGAAGCTCATCATTTCAAACTGGCTGGGTGCGGTGGCGGCGATCATATTGACGCTGCCCTTTTCGGCGATGACTTTGCGGATGACCTCTGCACCGTAAGCGGCAGCGGCCTTGCTCATTTCAGTCTTGTTCTTGAGAATCTTGACGTCCATTTTTGCACCTTATTCTGTTGGTTGAAAATATTGCACTGAAAAAACTTCAGTAAATCAAACACTCTACTCAATATACATCTTCAAAAGAGTTTTTGCAAGTCAGCAACTCAATGAAAATCTCTTGTTTACCGGTAAAAAAATGACCGGAAAGAGATTTCTTTCCGGCCATCGGAAAAAGCAGTTCTGTTTTCAGTAACGGCTGTCAGCATAAGCGACCCAGCCGCCGGCTTTCACCAGTTCAGCATCAAAGGGGTCGATGTTGAATTTATAGTTGCGGACGATCTTGCCGTTATCAAGGGTGAGAGTGTGTTTGTCAAGATCGGTTTCAAGAGTTGTTTCACCGGAACCGAAAAGATCAAAGATCTCTGCAATGGTTTCAGCGGGCAGCTCAATGGCCAGCATTCCGCAGTTAAACATATTCTGACGGAAAATACGGGCAAAGTTCTCAGCCACCACCACGTTGATGTCATTTTCACCCAGAACCCAGGGAGCGTGCTCACGGGAAGAACCGCAGCCGAAGTTGGCACGGGTGATGATAGCCTGATGTCCGGGAACGTCACGCTTGGAGTCAAACTCAGGCAGCAAAAGATCTTCCAGACAGTAGGGCTTCAGGGCAGCTTTGGTGGATTCGTTAAGGTATTTTGCGGGAATGATCTCGTCCGTGTTGATGTCAGAACGGTCGAGAAACAATACTTTTCCATTAAAATTTTTCATACTTGGGTTCATCCCTTGAAGAGTTCAGAATTGACAATGGTTCCGGCAACAGCAGTTGCCGCAGCAGTGGCGGGGCTCATCAAATGGACCATTCCGCCTTTACCCATACGTCCGGCAAAGTTGCGGTTGGTGGTCGAGGCACAGACTTCACCGGAAGCCAGCACGCCGTTGCTCATACCGAGACAGGCTCCGCAGGTGGGATTGGTCACGCAGAAACCCGCATCCATAAAGATCTGGATGATCCCTTCAGCAAGAGCCTGTTTGAAAATATCAGGCGTGGCAGGTGAAACGATACCGCGTACTCCGGGAGCAAGTTTCTTGCCTTTGAGCACCTGAGCTGCTACACGCAGGTCGCTCAGACGGCCGTTGGTGCAGCTGCCGATGTAAACCTGATCGACTTTGGTGCCGGCAAGCTCTTTAACGCTCTTGACACAGTCGGGCTTGTAGTTGAATGTGGCAACAGGTTCAACACTGTCACCGTCAATAGTCAGAACGCGGGAATATTCAGCATCTGCATCGGAACGCCATTTGGCATAGCTTTCAATGGCACTTTCGCGGGAGGAAAATTCATCCTTGATAAAGGGCCACAGGTAGTCCACTGTAACAGCATCAGGATAGCAGACACCGCAGGTGGCTCCGGCTTCAATGGCCATATTGCACAAAGTCATACGGCCTTCCATATCCATATTGTCGATGACGGAACCGGTGAATTCAAGCACCTGATTGGTGGCTCCGTTGACTGTGAGTTCGCGGATGATGGTCAGAATCAAATCTTTGGGATAGACTCCCTCTCTCAAAGCTCCCGTAACTTCGACTTTGATGGTTTCAGGTTCTTTGAAGGCGCAGACACCTTTCAGGATACCCACTTCAAGGTCGGTAGTCCCGATACCGGCGGCAAAAGCTCCGAAAGCACCGTGGGTGCAGGTGTGGGAGTCGCCCATAATGACGGTGAATCCGGGACGGACAAAGCCCTTTTCAGGGAAAATCGCGTGGCAGACACCGTTGGCTCCCACATCAAAGAAGTCCCTGATGTCGTGGCGGCGGGCCCAGTCACGCAAGGTCTTGCCCTGTTCCGCAGTCTTGGAGTCCTTGGCGGGTGAAACGTGGTCGATCACCGCTTTGATGCGGGTGTTGTCAAAAACCCGGTCACGGTTGGTGGCGCACAGGTCGTTGATGGCAATAGGAGTGGTGATCTCGTGACAAAAGACCCGGTCAAGTGAAAGTACCCGGACGCTTCCCGCCGGACGATCCACTTCGTGGGCATCAAAAATTTTCTGTGTAATGGTCTTTCCCATAGTCTCAATAGTCCTTAAATCTTGCTCTTATCCCCGGACAGGGACAAAAAGAGCCTTTACAGATAATGTCTCGTATATAATATAGCACCGGAAGGGTTATTTATCAAGTTGAGCTGTTTTCTTTTCCAGATGCAGCCGGTCAAGTTCGGCAAGATAGAGTTTCCACGCTTTGGAATAAAAATTGAGTGCACGGCTGCTGTCCCGGCCAAAGACATCGGAACTCAGAAGGGAAACGATCTCTTTTTCCCGGCTGAGCTGGTGCTGCAAAGCACTGAAGATCCGCCGTTCCTCAAAAGAGGCTTTGTTCAGGGCTTTTCTGATGACCTGAGAGGCCCGGGGTTGACGCATCCAGAGGTACATCAAATCAAGAGCATTGATGAAAATACGGTTGTTCAACTCGCTTTCACGGACTCTGGAAAGTTCAAAAAGAGCATTCCCGTTCAAAAGCTGATAGAGCTCTTTGTCTGGAACCACCAACTCAAGATCGGAGATCAGTTTGAAAATATCCGACTGTTTGCGTTTGAGATCACCCAGACGGCTTTTGATGAAAAGTGCCCGGTCGGCCAATGCTTCAACAACGCCCCCCACGCAGTCAGAGGAGAACTTTGAAATCACAGCCGCCCACTGCTGAAGCCCCGCAGCAGCACTCTGAAGCCCCAGCATATTGAAAACTCCGTAAAGCAATGCGTTGATGGCAAAAGCAATGGGAATGGCAAGAGGCACTCTGAGCCAGTTCCCCAAGATGGCTTGAGCCGGAAGGGCACGCAAAAGATTGTGAGTCGTGATGTAAAGACCGTTGGCGAGACCCATAACGCTGTAAAGAAGCATCGGATTGTTTTCTGCCGTGATCCCGAAAGTCTGACGCATAATCAGATTTTTGACCACAAAATCAAGGAGCGGTACCGAAAGGCCCGTGAAGAAAAGGGAATCTGTGATCCTTTGCCAGGAGATAAACTCTTTCCACTTGAGAAAAGGGGCATCCCGGAAGGTTCCGGAAGCAATGCGGAACTGGATCACATTCCGGATCAGGGTGATCCCCAGCCAGATGGGAGCTCCGAACCAGGCAAGAACCCACCAGGAACCGGAAAAAAAGAAAGTCAGAAATGCCGCAGTAAAGCCCACTGCCACTTTGAGAAACATTTTCAAGTTACTGTTGAGATAATGGAATTTTTCTTCCAGATTTCTGAACCCACTTGCAAACAGGGAACTTCTGCGGTCACGTTTGCAGAAGCCCAACGAAAGCAGATTCCCTCCGGTACGCTCCATAGACTCCGCAAGATCGGCACTCTGCCATTCACTGCGTTCCCCCCCCGGACCAAAAAAACGTGAGGGCATAAAACTTACCTGACGGAAAACAGTCGTATGCACCGGGAGCACCGGACGTTTTTGCTCCCGCAGGATTTTTCGCTGCACCCCTCTATCAAGGGTATCAAGCACTGCCAATCCCATACCTGCTCCTGCTCCGGGCAGGGCGGCTTTTCCCGCAGAATCGCTCCCCATCGCAGCCCCCAGAGGAGCACGGGCATAAAAAGAGGTGAATTCAGGCAGACGGCGCAAGATCCGTTTGAGGGCAGCTACTGTTTCTTCACGGTCGGGGGCTTGAGTCGATTTGACTTCGTCGATCGCTCTGAGGATAAGGCTTTTTAATTTGACCACATTTCCGGCATTGAGAGCAAGACGCAATTCATTGATGGCACTGTTGGCTTGGTCAAGATTGCGTAAATGGTCTTTAAGATTGAAAATTTCAAGGGTGGTCACATCACCTTCACATTCAAAGAGGATTTCCACAACATCTGCCAGGGTCAGACCTGTGAGATTGAGAGTGAGACGGAAGGATCTTGACTGGCGGCGGAGTTCGTGTGTCAGTTCCCGGGGCGAAAGACGCATCAGACGGGGGAGTTTTTCAAGATCACTTGGCACTTCATCCCGCAGCTGCTGTTCCAGATAGTTGCCCCGGATCAGGGCAGGGGTGAGTTTGTGCAAATGTGAAACGATCTGTTTGAGCCGTTTTTGTTCTTCTTCACCGGGCGCGGCGAGGAGCTTCAGAGAAGCAAGTTCTTTTTCAAGAACTTCTCTGAGGCGGAATTCAATAAATTCTGCCGCCTGTGTGGTGGAGGGACGGCGGCCCGGAGGCAGAAAGGCACTGAACTCACCGTCTGACAGAGAGGGCAGTTCGACCTTGTAAAATGCATTGAGTTTACGGCGGCCCGACACGTTGAAGTTCCGGAGCATTCCGAATATCAAAGAGGTATGGTATAAAGCGGCTTCTTCACAGCGGGCTTTGAATTTTTCATTCTTTTCCCGGTTGAGAAATCTGAGGAAATCGTCAGCCCCGCTGAATCCGCGGGGTGTCCAGATGAATTCAGCAAAACGCCCCCGGTGAACGGCACGGAATTCAATGCCGATCCTCATATCGATCCCCATAATTTCAGCTCCGCGCATCAGCTCAAAAGCTCCCTCGGGAGGAACCTGATTATAAAAGATCACCTGGAGTTTGCGTATGCCTTTGATCCAGGCATCCATAATCAGATGTGAGGGCGATTTGCGTCCCTTGGTGTTGGCATCGTGAACGTGGTAGTCAAAGGTCACAGGCAACGCATTTTCAGGCATTTCCACCAGGTGAAAACGCTTGAGCTGGGAACGGATGAAACGGGGATTGCCCAAAAGAGCCATACGCAGATCGTGGGCGGCACGCAGGGCACGGTCAGGCGTGTTCCGCACCCGGATCAACTCTTTGGCTAGTTCCGGAAGAACCCGGGCCGTGTTGTATTTCAGTGTGCCATTGAGAGCTTCGCATAATTCATCCCGGAGCATAGCCAGGGCGTTGAGCCGTCTGTTGACAGCTTCCGTACCGGGGACAAAGGGATCCAGCAGTGTCATTACACTGCGGACAATGCGGCAGGCACGGGGTTCCACCAATTCAAGGATACCCCGGGGGTGGAGTTCTGAGGCGTATTTGCACATATTCCACCCGGACTCCTCCGTGCCGGCACGCAGAGTCATTTCAACAAGATCCCGGTCTCCGGGATCAAAAAAGATTTTATGCCATTTGCTCACAATTATTTGCTTTCAGGGAAAAGCGTTTTAAAAGAAAACTCTTTTGCAAGTTCCCCCATAACCCGCTTTTCTGCGGCACGCATAGAAAGACGGGGGAGTTCTTCCAGATCATCTTCCCCGGCAGCGTGGAGCATTCCGTGGACGATATACAAAGCAATTTCATAAGAGTAACTGGAGTCTTCTCTTTCATTTCCTTCCCGGGCGGCAGCGTCGGGATTCACGATGAGCAGCAGTTCAGGATCCCCGGGAAAGAGCCCCTCAGGATCGTCGAACCACGACAACGTAATGACATCGGTGGTTCCTTCGTGACCGACGATGTCAGCATTGTAACGGGCCATAGAACGATCGTTGGTAAAGAGAAGTTCCAGTTCCCAATCTTCTTCGGGCAACCCCGCAAAAAATGCCGCACGGCGGCAGAATTGCTCAAGGTTTTTCCGGAGCGGTGCCGGATGACGCCGGTTGTTCCATTTGCTGTGCAGCTGCTTCATTGATACTCTCCGCGGTATAGGCGATACGCCCGTGATGAATACTGATTAAAGTGGTGATAAAACTTTCTTTGACCCGGTCAAGCTCTTTGAGGGTCAAAAGGGAGTTGCGCAACTGATTTTCCCGGAGCCGCCCCTGAAAGATCTCCTCCACCTTTTGGCGGATCGTTTCCGGCTTGGGATGATCCAGAGAACGGACTGCCGCTTCGCAGGCATCGGCCAGACTGAGAATCGTCAGCTCCTTTTCCCGGGGCGGAAAACCGCCGTAACGGAAAATCGTATCACTGACCGGGGTGTCGGGATTCTCTGCTTTTGCTTTGGCATAGAAAAAGTAGACCAGCGTGTCGCCGTGATGACTTCTGATGGCGTTGCGGATGAGATGACTCAAACGATGAGTCCTGGCCAGACGGAGCCCTTCCACAACGTGCCCCAGAATGATCTGGGCACTCTGGACAGGTGTGAGAACACGGTGCAGTTCGTCGCTGTGATGGTTGTTTTCAATGAAATAACGGGCCTTTTCAAGTTTTCCAATGTCGTGAAAAAGAGCCGCCGCTTTAGCTTTGAGAGGATTGGCCCCGATGGCCTGGGCAGCATCTTCAGCCAGCGTCGCTACGGTCATACTGTGGAACATCGTGCCGGGAGCTTCCCGCTTCATACGTTCAAGGAGAGGGTGATTGTAGTTGCAAAGCACCATAAGAGACATATCTGTCGAAACGTTGAAAACCAGTTCAAACAAAAAGATCAGCACCAGTGCTACTACGGCAGCTCCAAAGGCGGAAATACCCACCACTGTCCCCACTTCTGCAAACTCTCTGATGGAACGGCTTTCGGTCATAAGCAAATCGCAGTGCAGTATCAGAACAATGAGGCCCGTGGCAATGAAACTGCGGACAAAAAAGGTGCGGTAGTTGGTTACTTTACGCACCAAAAGACCTGTCAGCGCAGCAAGGATCAGATAGCGTAAGGTCATTTCATAGGGGTGTGCAGGGGAAAGCATCAATACCGTTATGGCAATGGTGAAAAGACTGGCACACATAGCCACCCGGTAGCTGACCAGTACCGTCAGCATAATGGCACAGAGGGAAACCGGCAGAAACAGCTGCAGAGAAACCGCTGTGACCGGGTTGGAAATACGGGCCGCTACACTGCTGTGAAAGACCTTGAGCGCAATGTAATTGCTCAGGAGAGAAATACAGATGACAGCTGCTGTCAGCATAATCTTGCGGTTGTCACGGACGAGCTCCGGATAACTTCTGTACAAAAAGAAAATGGTCATCGCCATAAGGGCCAGACTGAGAGCAGCTCGGTAAAATACCACCGGATGAAGTTCGGGAGGTATGGAGCGTTCCGCAGCAGCCGCAAGTTCCAGAAGTTCAGGCGTGACCACCTCTCCCCGCTTGATCAGGATCTCGCCCCGACGGATGTGCCGGGTCTGGGGACGAAAGTTTTTCAGAACCGCCTCGCAGGCTGCTTCACGCATCTTTGTATCAAGCTGCAGATTGCCGCTGCCGAAAATAGTTTCGAGAACTTTGGTGAATTCCCGGGCCAGATTTCCCCCCTTGGGAAAGAGAAGCTCAGACAGCTGCCGGGCGGCTTCACGGGTGTCACTCATATCTCCGGCACGCATAACCGCATTGATCCGGTTCAAACTGTCAATGGTACGGATGGGGGTGGAAACTTTGCAGGATTCTCTGAGGGAAACTGACAGAATACCGGTGTTGAGCAGCCGCCGCCACAGAATACGGAAATTTTCATAACTGAGATTGTTCCGGGCGATGATGTTGAGTTCTTCCAGCAACGCCGGTGACATCTTTGCTGCCAGTTCCGAGGCAAGAGAACCTTTGACGGGAGTATATTTGCTTTTTTCTGCCGTAAGACGCAGACGTTTTTCAGCACAGCTGAAAAGATCGGCCAGATCCCGCTGGATCGTCATTGTCCGCTGCGGGACGATACGGCAGAAAACAGGGACGTTTTCCAGAAGTTTTTTCTTGCTTTTTTCATTTTCCGACCGGTTGGCATATTCAAAGTCGGCCAGAGAACGGAAATCCTGAAGGGCGGCTGAATTCAGTGTCACTCCTCCAGCAGAGTGGGCGTGGGTGGCCGAGAGGATCAGCAGCACAGACGCAGTGAGCCAGACCAGCACCATAGCAAGAATCCAGGGCGCAGGAGAGATATCAAGACGTTCCTCCATCGGAGTGCCCCGGAGCAGATGACGGTCAGAAATCGCTCTGCCGGAGCGGAATGAAAAGAATTTGAGAAACTTTTTCATAATTTTTCCTTAAAACCGTTTCGTTAGTGTCAAAATTCTTTAACACACATTCCTTTAATTATTTGATAATCAATACATTAATTGCAAAAACTGCAATTTCCTTATATTTTTTTCTAAAAAAGGGTGACAAAAGAGCCACTTTGTTGTA
>SUWB01000047.1 GCA_015061745.1 Lentisphaerota bacterium
TGTATATGCGGTTGGCGAACCTTGCATAACATAGCATGGAGTTTACTTTTTTAAAGACTTAAAGCTGAAGCTGTCCGGCAACATACCGGCTCTGCCGGTAGTTTTTTTGCGCTGAAGCAATGAAAAATACTCTGGACTAAAACTCCAGAGTATAATCAGTTACCTACCCGTATTGGGAACAGAGCCACAAGAAAAAACAAAGACTGCTGGAATCAAATGTCTCATATTATACACCTTGCCGGTGTTCAGATTAAGTACATATAGAAAAAAAAAAGTTTTTTTTCTTTTGAATGCCCCATTTTCGCTATTGAAACTTGACAAAGTTTCCTGATGATGCTATTTTATAACTGTGAGAAAAGTGATTTTAAGGAAATATGTCGAACTCCAAAGTAACCCCAGCATTTTCTGAACAAACTTCAGAAGAACAGCGTTTGGCACGCCGGAAAAAATGGCGTGCCTTTGCCGTGCTTCTTTTATTTCTGTTTGTCACGACCGGTTTGGTCTTTTTGCTTTTCTCTTTGCGCAAAGCTTTTTTCAACGCCAATGCCCATTTCAAACTGAAGCAGCTTGAAATCATCAACGGCTCTTTTTGGAAAGGCAAAGAAAAGGCTCTCAGCTCCCGTGCCGGAATTTATCCCGGGGTCAATCTTTTCAACCTCAACTACGTTCTGTTACGCAAACGGATCGAGTCCATTCCCGGTATCGAAAAGGCAGAAGTTGTGCGGATCCTGCCTGACAAACTTCAAATAAAGGTCGTGGAACGTATCCCCAGAGCTGTTCTTTTCATCCCTTCCGGGGCTTACGTGGTCGATGAAAATGGTATCGTAATTCCCCGGGCCGAGTCGGCAGTACACGGTTCACTGCCTGTCATCACTACGATCCCCGGCCGCAGAAGTTTCAAATTGGGGGAATGCCTTGACACGCTGCAGCCCTCACTTGAGCTTATTATGACAGTCCTGCGCAACTTCCCGGATATTGATATTGAATGTGTTATGCCGGAAAGCAAAGAAGAATTGAACTTTTATATGCGTTACAGAAGCGGGAAACGTTATCGCGTAACTCTGCCTTTGAACAACAGTAAAAATCTGCCCTACCTTTTGAGCGCACTCCAAACAACCATTATCAACATCCACTGGAAACAGGTGAATATCTCGCACATCAATTTGCTCTATAACGGCAGAGTGGTGCTCAAATAAAATCCATTGCACTACACGGAGTTAAGATTTTATGGACTTTTATGAAGTCATCAAAAAGCGGCGCAGTATCCGGAGTTACAAAAGTGATCCCATTCCCGACGAATCCCTTGCCAGAATCATCACAGCTGTCAATGCAGCTCCTACGGCCTGTAATTTGCAGCCTTTTGTTTTCAAACTCGTCAAAAACCGGGAACTCAAAGCAGCATTGGCCGCAACTTGCCGACAGGATTTTCCGGCAGAAGCCCCTGCTTTGCTGGCAGTGATCGTTAATCAGTCCGAAGCCTGGAAAAGAGATGACGGCTTCAACAGTGCTGACACCGATATGGCCATTGCGATGGAGCATTTTCAACTGGCAGCAGCAGAAGAAGGCTTGGGAAGTTGTTGGATCTGTGCCTTTAATGCCCTCAAAGCAGCAGAAGTTCTCCAGATAAAATCCCCCTGCTGTGTAGCTGCACTGGCTCCCCTGGGATATCCGGCTGCACCGCCGCGGCCTTTTGTGCGAAAAGCAGAATCACAAATTTTTGAGGTTATAGATTGAAGAAAAGTTTTACATCTTTCCGTACCGGTTCAGGTAATTGGCAAATGACATCATTCCCTGCCGGAAAAACTGTACTGGAACTTAACAACGATACCCGGACTCTTATGCGTATCAACCGGGGAAGTTTTGCCGGTTTTGCGGAAATTTCTGCACTTCCAGAAATCTTCCGGCTTCACCGGGCAGAAGATTCTCTTTCCGCCTCTCTGGAAAGCCGCAGTGTCATTCCCTTCGGCTCAGAATTCAAAGTTGAACGTGATATTGTCATCACTGACGGCGCAGCCTCTATGGTTACTTCTGTCGCTGCGTGCAACCGGGGTGAAGTAGGCAATATTACACTTGAAACATTGGAGTTTCCCGGACCTTGGGCCAAGGTCAACTATCTGCTTTACGGAGAAAGCAAACTTCACAGCTGTAAATTCAGAGAAAACGGTGAATTTTACAGCGGCAGTGAGCTTCCCTGGTTTATTCAGGTGGAATACCGGGATGGCAGTAAAGCTGAATTTATGACAGGCAGTGATGTCTGGCGTCACCGGGCAGCTTCCCGGATGGAAGGAGTGGATTCCTCATTCCGTATCGCCGATACAGACGGAACCCTCACTTTTGAGCGGAACATTCTCATCTACGCCGAAGAAACTCCCGTTGAAAAACGTCCCTGGCAATTTGAATCCCTTTTTGCCTGGAGCACACCTCTTGAGGACATTCCCGCCGGTGGTACACTCTTTGCCGTCCCCGGCTGTCTGGCGGCCAGGAACGTTCAGCGTTCTCTGCGTCACGCAGTCAGAAGTGCAGAAACAGATTTGATCCTGACGGATTATAAGGCAGCTTTTTGCAATGAGGCTGCTCACATTGACCGTCCGGGCAAAAAAGTCCTTGAGCATATTGATATCCAGGAGCTCTTTCAGTTTTACTGCTGGGGCAACCGGCAACTCAATAAAAAGGCTCTTGCTTTGACCGTTGCTTCGGCAGAACAGCCGCTTGTTCCGGGCTGTCTGCTTCTTGAACGTCTTTCAAAAAAGCCCAAACAGCTGCTCTTTGATGAGGATGAGGAATAATAAACATTTACTTTCTATTTACAGGATATAATAACTATGTGCAACTGCAAAAAATTTGATGTCCCCGGCGTGGAGTTCTCACGTCTGGATTCCGGTCTGGAAATCATTTCAGTCAACAATAAGTACGCTTCTGCCAAACTCACCACCAACGGAGCGCATATTTTTGAATTTGCCCCCGCCGGTGAAAAGAATCTTCTCTGGGTCAGCAAAAAAGCCTATATGGAACCCGGAAAACCCATCAGAGGCGGTGTGCCTGTCTGCTGGCCCTGGTTCGGCTCAGGCCCCAAAGAAGGTTGGCCCGGTCACGGCTTCGTCCGCAGAGAAACCTGGGAAGTTGCAGAAATTTCCCAACTGCCTTCAGAAGCCACCAGAGTGGTTCTCAAACTTGATTCCGATATGAAGCAGTTTGAAATGTCTGAATTTCCTTTCACTGTTTTTATGATTTTCACCATTGGCAAAGAGCTTGAAATGAGCCTTGTGATGCTCAACAAAGGAGATAAACCCGTAACGATCGGCTGTGCATTGCACACCTACTTTGCCGTTTCAGACATCCGTAAAATCGCAGTTTCAGGTCTTGACAAGTCTCCTTATCTTGATTTCGCAGCCCACGCCGTTTCAAAGGAAGGCAATTATCAGTCCGGCGATATTCAGATCACTTCTGAAATCGACAGTGTATACTATCCTGCTTCCGGAGCAACTGAAATCGTTGACCCCGGCTGGGGTCGGATCATCACCGTTGAAAAATCAGGTTCTGATTCCACCGTTGTATGGAATCCCTGGATCGAAAAAGCCACGACAATGGCAGATTACGCTCCCGAAGAATATACTGAAATGATCTGTGTCGAATGTGCAAACGCCAAGTGCGATCCCCGTATCCTGCTGCCCGGCGTGCCTCACCAGATCACTCAGAAAATCGGTCTCAAGTAAACGTTTCAAGCCAGAGGTATTTTTGCTATGAGTTTCCGTCCCTGCATTGACCTTCACGAAGGTAAAGTCAAGCAGATTGTAGGTTCAACCCTTGACTCCGGCGGCCTGAAGACCAATTTTGTTTCAGAAAAAACGCCTTCTTACTATGCGGAACTTTACCGCAGAGATGCCCTGCGCGGCGGACACGTCATTATGCTGGGCGGCGGATGTGAAGAAGCCGCCCGGGAAGCACTGGCAGCCTGGCCGGGCAATCTGCAGATCGGCGGAGGGATCACCCCCGCCAATGCGTCAAAGTGGATCGAAGTTGGAGCGGACAAAGTCATTGTCACCAGCTGGTGTTTTCCTGAAGGGAAATTTGCTCCGGAATGCTTGAAAGAGCTCCTCAATGAGGTCGGAAAGGAACATCTCGTTCTTGACCTTTCCTGCCGCCGAAAAGGGGACGACTACTTTGTCGCCGCCAACCGCTGGCGAACCTACACCGATTTGAAGGTCAACCGGGAAACCCTTGAAATGCTGGCTGACAGTGCGGCGGAATTTCTCATTCACGCTGTGGACGTTGAGGGGAAACAAGCCGGTATCGACTGCGAGCTCCTTGAACTCCTGAGTAAAGATTCCCCTATTGAGTGTGTTTATGCCGGCGGCATCCGCACATTGGAAGATGTTGCTCTGATTGAAAAGTCTGGTTCCGGAAAAGTTCATTACACCATCGGTTCCGCTCTGGATATTTTCGGGGGGCCTCTTTCATACAGAGATGTGGTCGCCCACAGCAGGAAAAATTAAATTTATGAAGGACTTTCTTTTTGATATATCTTCCATCAACTTCCACCGGGAAGACAGGGGGGAGATTCTTGCTGCGTTCCGGGCAAAAGCAGCCGAACTCGGGATAAATTTCGGTGTCCAGCTCCACAACGATGAAAACAAAGAAACCATTGATTTTCTCAAGGCAAACAATGTCCCTTTAAGCGGCCATTCCCCTTTGCTTGAAAAATACAACTGGAACTTTGCCGCAGAGGATATTTCCCCTGTCTGGGAAGGAGTTGCCAATAATGTGAAGCTCTTTGAAGAACTCGGCATCACCCGCAGCTGTTTTCACGGGTTTTATATGAGCGACAAGATGGTCGAAGCCTTTGGACACGGAAAAACTTACCTTGAATGTATGGCCCCCCACGGAAGACCGGAATTTTCTTATGTCCCGGGCAATGTCAGAAATTGCAACTTCACCAAGTGGCCTGAATATATTATGCGCCGGGAAAGAGTCAAAAAAAATCTTCAGGAATTGAAACGCAGATTTCCCCGGATCCTCTGGAGCATCGAAACGGATTTTCCTGCTTTCGGAGCAAGTTCTATGCTGCCTGAGGATTTGAATTATCTGGATTTCCCCATCTGTATTGACACGGGACACTTCTGGTGCATCTGCCGCCTCTTTGAAAAGGATTTTCACACTGAAACTGAAAAATTCCTCAAGGGGGGCAATGTAAAAATGATCCATCTGCACGCTTCGATTTATAACAATTCCATTCCGCCCGAAAAATGGGGAGACGGACATAAAACACTCGACACCCCCAACGTGATGGATCTGCCCCGTTTTGTCAAAAATTGTGCCCGCAGCGGTGTACGCCACTTTGTCCTTGAAATTTTTGACAGTACTCCGAAAGATCTGGAACTTGTGGTTCAGTGGATCAAGGAATAAGAACAAAAAATTGAAACTTTTTACCCGCCACATTTTTTTAACTGTTGCCGGTACCGCTTTGGTACTGCGGGGAATTTTTGCTCTTTTTTATCTCTCATCCCCTTTCCGTTTTTTCCACTGCGTCCCGGGATTGGATATGGAAACATTGCTCCGTTTCGGGGAATGGGGAACGCCGGGAAACAGCTTTTTTTTCACCGTGCACCGGCTTCAGGTATTTCTTTTTCATTACCTCAATAACGGGACTCATCCTGTTCTCTGGCACACCCTTTGGCAAAGTCTGCTGGGAATCGCCGGAGCGGTAATGCTTGCGGATATTGCGCTTAAACTTTCCGGTAAAAAAGTGTTGGCTCTGGTTGCCGGAATACTCTGGGCTCTGAATCCTGTGGAATTGATGTATGAATTCACCACTTTGCAGGATTCATTGGTAAATTTCGGGATCATCCTGAGCATCTGGAGTTTTCTTATTGCCCGCAAACACCATTTTTCTTTGTTCTATGCTCTTGGTGCAGGCGGAGCCGTTGGAGTTGCCGCCACAGGCCGGCCCGTTGCCATCGGGCTGGTGCTTCTTCTTTCAGTGTGGAATTTTCAATATCTTTACCGCCGCAAGCTGCCTTTGAAGCGTATTTTCGGCCTTATCACAGGAATCATTGCTGTCTGGCTGTGCTTTTCAGCGGTCAACTTCCGGCAGGGCGGTACATTCAATTGCTTTTTCAATCCTGTTCCTTACGCAGTCAGTGTCAACACGGATCAGGACGCTGTTGCCTGTAATACTGCCCAACAGCCGGTCTGCCGTTTTATCCCCATACTGAAAACCTCACTCAAGATGGCCGCAAGGATCCCTCAAGTCTGGTCTCCCACTGAAATTCCGGAAAATTTGAATATCTACTTTTTACGGACAAAGATCCCGTTTTTCAGAATTCCCTTTGAATTTATCCCTCTTTGTGCAGCAGCCGGACTTCTTTTGATGCTGCTGACAGGAGCCTGGAAGAAAAGAGCTGGTTTCATTCTGCTCCCCATTGCCGCACTTGTATTTTTCATCTGCATCCGTGAACCCATCGGCCGTTACCGGCTGCTGCTGCTGCCCTGGTTCGTACTGCTGACAGTCTGGCTGATAAGTTTTTGCAATACACATTCCAGAGCACTTGTTCTTTCGCTCATTCTCGGAGGGCTTATGATAGGGAGGTGCTTTCTTTACGCCCCTCCCCTGCGGGCGGCAGATTATGCGGCCTGGGGCTGGGCTCTGGAAAAAGAGGCAAAGCAGATCACGCCTGAAGTCATCAAACACTTTCAGCTGGCCTACTTACTGAAACCTGAAGCCAACAATGCCGTTGCTCTCATCACCCGTGCAATGCGCACCGACAACCGGGATCTTGCTGAAAAGACGGCACAGCACTGGATGTCTGTCAGCAATAACGCCCCTCTTGCGTGCTATTATGGTGCATTGGCGGCGTTTCCGGATCACATCCGGATGAAAGAATTTCTTTCTCTGGTCAAAGAGCAGAAACTCCCCCGGAAATTGCGTTTCCGTTACTATATAATGTCCGGAGATGTCCATATAAAACACAACGCCCCGCAAGAGGCACTGCGTTCCTATAAATCAGCTCTGCAACTGCCGGAGGGCTCTCCTGCACAGCGCAGCTATGTACTTAAAAATATAAAACAACTGGAGGACAAAAAATGATTGAAGGATTCCGTATTGTTGATGCCCATTGCCACCCCATTCACGACACACTGGAAGGCTGTAAACTCAATGCCTACGGCACTCCTGACAACACCGCTGATTTTTTTTCAGAAATGCGTGCTTTCGGAGTGGATTTCTGCGTAGGGTCCGTTATCCGTTCAACCCCTGATCCCAAGGACTTTACTCCTTTTGCAGAGACCAATGCCGCCGGTTTTGAACTGGAACAGAAAAATCCGGACTACTATCAGACAGGAATCCGCATCAATCCCCTTTTCATCAAAGATTCTATTGCAGAACTTGAAAAATATCACAAACTGGGTGTGACCTGGGTGGGAGAACTTGTCCCCTATATCAGCGGCTATACCTCATACTCTTCCCCTGAAATCCTTGAAGTTTTCGCTGTCGCCCGGGATTTGAAAATGACCGTCAATATTCACTCTATGGACAATGGAGATATTGAAAGTCTCGTCAAAAATCTTCCCGACCTCAATGTGATCGCCGCTCACCCCGGCGAACGCAACAATGTCCTTGAGCGGGCAGAAATGATGAAGCGGCATAAAAATCTTTACTGGGATATTTCCGGAACCGGCCTTTTCCGTTGGGGTATGCTCCGGTATCTGGTGGAACAGTGCGGCCCTGAAAAACTCCTGTTCGGCACTGACTTCCCCATTTGCAACATTTCTATGCAGGTCTACGGCGTTCTGAGCGAACGGATCTCTGACGAAGCCAAAGCTGCCATTTTCTCCGGCAACTACGATCGTCTCAGCGGACGCAACTGAAAAAATGCCTGAACTGCCCGAAGTTGAAAATATCGGCAGGGCTCTGAAAACAGCTTTAACAGGAAAAAAAATCCTGAAAACCGAAGTTTTCACCCCTGCTTTGCGTACCTCCTTAACGCCCCTTGCCCAAGCAGATCTTGCAGGGGCACGCTTTCTTGACGTACGCCGCAGGGGCCGTTATCTTATTGCAGAACTGACAGGAAACCGTGCATTGCTCATTCATTTCGGAATGTCCGGAGTTGCCCGGGTCGAGCCTCTGTCCATTCCCCGAAGAAAGCACGAACACATTTTCATCTATTTGGACGACGGTCAAATTTTCCGTTTTGAATGTACCCGGCGTTTCAGTATTTTTGAGCTGCATTCCCTCCCCGGAAACAAACGGTTCCCAGCAGTTCTTGACAAGCTGGGGGCAGAACCTTTGGAAGATGAGTTCACTGCTGTTTTCCTTCACGCCCGGAGCAGAAGTGTCAAATCCTGTGTCAAAAATTTTCTTATGGACAACGCTGTCGTTGTGGGGATCGGCAACATCTATGCCACTGAAACACTGTTTGCAAGCGGAATAGATCCCCGTAAACGCGCCTCCGAACTTTCTTTGGAGGAGTGCGAAAAACTTGTCCGGAATGCAAAGCTCATTCTGCAGCGTGCCATTGAGGCGGGAGGAACCACGATTTCCGATTTTCTCAATGTAGACGGCAGCGAAGGCAAGTTTGCTGTTGAACTTCAAATCTACGGACGTAAAGGCTCTCCCTGTCCCCGGTGCGGTGCGGTCATTGAAGCAGTCAAACTGGGGGGACGGACTTCGGCTTTCTGCCCCGGATGCCAAAAAACGCAATAGTATACTATTTTTTTAAGGAAAGAATCTATGAGCAATTCTGTTCCCGCTGACTTCAAGGCGGTCAAATATAAAAAAACTCTTTTCAATGCGGAAATGTCCGCAGATGAAAAATTAAATCTTCTCAACAAAGCAGAAAAACGTATTTCCTCCTGGTATCTGGCAGACCGGGAATTCGCCCCCCTGCTGGAAGAACTCCGCACCTCCCCGCCGCCCGCCACAGAGGAAGGGGGCCTCATCTATACTTCCGCCGGAAAATTTGTCTGGAAACTGGAATACCCCACCTCCCGGGGCGACACAGTCATCGCCTACAAAACCAATCCGGGAAAAACGCCGTGGCGTTACATTCTGAAATCTTCCCTGCCCGTCCGTGAAGTAAGGAATTACCTGCGTTTTGAAAAACTCGGTATTCCCGTTGCTCCCGTTATTGCCGTAGGAGATGTCAGAAAAAACTTCATTCTGCAGGAAACCTTTATTATCACCGGCTTTATCAGCGATACAGCTGACGGACGGCAATTTATGGAGGGCGGCCCCCTGCATTCCGATACAGAAAACAAAAAAATCTTTTGCAAACTCAATTTGGAACTGCTTGCCAAACTGCATCACGCCTCTATTTTTCACAAAGCCTTCCACCCCCGGAATCTGCTGTGGCGGAACACCGGAAAAGATATGGAGATCTTTTGGATCGATGTGGCACGCTGCCGGAGTGTTTCCAGCAGAAAGATGCGTTATGCTGTCATAAAAGATCTGCATACATTTTTCAGTGATATGCGTTTCACTCCTGATGAGGCATCGGAAATGCTGGAGCATTACAGGACTTTTGCGCCGCCCCAATATCTGCCTGAAACGACTCAGGAACTGCTTGACATTCTAATCAACTTTCGCCGCAGACTTTTCAAACCCAAAAACCATCGTTTCTTTGCCGACTGACAATGGTTGTTTCAGCATTTTTGCGGGGAAGAAAAAATTTTTTACTTGACAAAAGGCAAATAGTGTGCTAATTTTACCCTGATCTATTTTTATTCATTCTCAAACTTCAAGGAAGATTTTTTATGAAAACAGCCATCGTCACCGGCGGCAGCCGGGGAATCGGTTTCGGGATCGCCGAATCCCTCGCCGCCGACAACTGGAATCTTGCCATCTGTGCCCGTCAGGAATCATCTGATGCCGCAGATGAACTGATGAAAAAATATCCCGGTGTTCAAGTCAAATACTATAAATGCGACGTTTCAAGTTCCGCCGACCGGGAAAACCTTATTTCCTCTGTCCTCCGGGATTTCGGTTCCTTTGAAGCCCTCGTAAATAACGCAGGCGTCGCTCCCCTTGTCCGTGCGGATATCCTCGATATGACCGAAGAAAGCTATGACCGGGTTATGAATATCAACCTCAAGGGGCCCTTTTTCCTTTCGCAAAGTGCGGCAAAAATCTTTGCTGAACGCAAAAAGGGGGTCATTGTCAACATCGGCAGCTGTTCCGCAACAGTTGCCAGCATCAGCCGCGGAGAATATTGTATTTCCAAAGCAGGCATCGGTATGATGACCAAACTTTTCGCCGTCAAGATGGCTGAATTCGGAGTCAATGTCTACGAGATCCGTCCCGGCGTTATTTCAAGCGATATGACCAGTACCGTCAAAGCCAAATATGACAAACTCATCGCAGAAGGCCTGACACTCCAGCCCCGTTGGGGAGAGCCCGCCGATATCGGCAAAGCCGTCGCTATGCTCCTCAGAGGGGATCTGGCTTACTCCACCGGAACTGTTATTGACATCGGCGGCGGAATGGAGATCGCAAGACTGTGAAAACGCGTCACGTAAATACTCTCGTCATCGGCTCCGGTGCAGCCGGATTGTGTGCGGCACTCCGGCTTTACCGGGAAGGAGTCAAAGATATTCTGGTCATTACAGAAGGTGTACAAATGGGCACTTCCATCAATACCGGAAGTGACAAACAAACCTACTACAAGCTCGGTATGTACGGTTCAGAACCCGATTCACCTGCCGATCTTGCAACATCCTATATGGCAGGCGGAGCCGTCCACGGCGATATTGCTCTTGTTGAAGCGGCCCTTTCTGCCAGAGGATTTCTTCATCTGTGCGACCTGGGGGTTCCCTTCCCTCACGATGAACTGGGGCAGTATATCGGTTACAAAACCGACCACGATCCCAGAAGACGTGCCACCAGCTGCGGCCCCTACACTTCAAAAGAGATGTGCCTTGCTCTGCTGCGTGCCTTAAAGGAAACTCCTGTTGAAATCGCCGAAAAACATATTGCAGCTTCTCTGCTCAAAGTCGATGGCCGTGCCGCAGGGGCAGTTGTTTATAACGGTGAAAAGAACTGTTTTGAAACTGTTACAGCAGAGAACACCTGTTTTGCCGTAGGCGGTCCGGGAGGTCTTTATGCAGCAAGTGTTTATCCCCCTTGTCATACCGGAGCCATCGGGCTTGCGATGCGTATAGGAGCCAAATGCCGGAATCTTCCGGAATCCCAGTTCGGTCTTGCCTCAATCAAGTTCCGCTGGAACGTTTCCGGAACCTATATGCAGGTACTCCCCCGTTTTGTTTCAACAGCTCCTGACGGCTCTGATGAAAAAGAGTTTCTCCGTGAAAGATTCAGCGACAGCGACTTGAATTCAAGAGTGTTTCTCAAAGGTTATCAGTGGCCCTTTGATGTCAAAAAATTCCCTGACGGTTCTTCTGCCGTTGATGTGGCAGTTTTTGAAGAAAACGCCAAAGGAAGAAGGGTTTTCCTGGACTTCAGAACCAATCCTGAAAACCTTGATTTTCAAGCTCTTTCCGCAGAAGCAAGAGAGTACCTTGAACGTTCAAACGCCTGTATGGGCACTCCCATTGAACGTCTGCGCAAGATGAATCCCGGAGCGATACAACTCTACGCCGACCACGGCATCGACCTTGAAACTGAAATGCTTGAGATCGCCGTCTGTGCCCAGCACAACAACGGCGGTCTTGCGGGCAATATCTGGTATGAATCCGAAAACATCCCCCACCTTTTCCCTGTGGGCGAAGTCAATGGTTCTCACGGAGTCACCCGTCCGGGAGGCTCTGCCCTCAATGCGGGCCAGGCAGGAGCGTTCCGGGCTGCGAAATACATTGCCGGCGTCTGCCAGCAGGAAACTTTGAACAGAAAAGAGGCTGAACGTCAGGCAGAATGTGAAATTCAACGTCTGCAAAAACTTATTTCCGGCACCCGTGATGCCCGGGCGGATTTGCAGAATATCCGGGAACGTATGTCCCGCTGCGCCGCGTTCCAACGCCGGATCAGTGAAATCGAAAAGGCTTTGGAAGAAGGGAAACAACTCCTTTCTTCCATTGAAAAAGAGGGATTTTGCAACACCTCTGCCGTATTGGCTCTGACAACGGCCCAACTGGCATTCAGTTCCGTCGTCTATCTTTCAGCCATCCGGTATCAGATCCTTGCGGGCACCGGTTCCAGAGGTTCAGCAGCAGTTTTTGATGCCGCTGACCGGTTGATCCCTGAAAATGAGGAGTTCCGTTCACAAATCCTGACCAGTTATTATGACGGCAGTGATATTGTACACGCATTTGAAAAATGCCGTCCTCTCCCCTCTCCGGACGGCTGGTTTGAAAATGTCTGGGCAGATTACAGAGAAGGCAGGATTTTTTCATAAAAATGAAATATCGTTTATCACTTTTATTCATACTTGCGGCAGCAGCCGGGCTGTTTCTTTCCGGCTGCCGGACCACCCCCAAAGCTGATCGGCGACTGGCCAAATATGCTCCGGAGGTCTCAGAAGAATGTTGTCTGCTTTTTTACAAAAGCAACCGTTTCAAACTTCATCCCAACCGGCAGTATGCGGTTTTCAACACCACTCCCATCCAGCTTCCGGCACCTCCCTTTTACAGCAGCGAAAAGGTTTACAGCGTCACGCCGATGACCTTGCGGAACATCATTGACCCTCTGATGACAGGAGTCATTCCCGCAAAAAAAATCCGCCGCATTCTCGTTGATCCCGGCCACGGCGGCCACGATGCCGGAGCAGTAGGCAAATCAAGCAGGGAAAAAGATTTGAATTTCCTTTTGGCCCTCGAAATCAGAAATGCACTTCAGCAAGCCGGATTTCAGGTGATTATGACCCGGAACAAGGATATCTTCCTGACTCTGCCGCAAAGAGTCGCAATGGTCAAAAAATATGGTGCAGACCTGTTTATTTCTGTCCATCACAACTCATCTAAAAAGAATCCTCAGGCAGCCGGAATCGAATGTTTTGCCCCCAGAACGCCCCGCCCGGAAGATACGCTCCTTGCGGCAATGATCCAACAGGAGTTGATCCGTTTTACCAACCGTCCCAACCGGGGAGTGAAATTTGCCAACTTTGCCGTATTGCGGAACAATCCTGTCCCGGCAGTTCTGATTGAAGCGGGCTTCATCAGCAATACAGCTGAGGAAGTTTTGCTCAATACGCCTCAATGGCGGAAACGTGCCGCATACGCAGTAGCCAATGCCGTCCGGGCCTATGCCCGCAAGAGATAAATGAGCTGCGGAAGTTTGAAAAAGCTGCTTGAAAAACAACTTCAGCAGATGTATTGTATAAAAAGTTCTGTTTCAGTGTCAGATTCATCTTTACACACAAGGAGATCCAGATGAAAAAAGAATTGTTGACAGTCCTGCTCGGAACAGCCGCCTGTCTGAATCTTTCTGCCGCTCCGGCAGAAAAAACAGAAGTTCTGCCTATGGACGGTTTCGCTGTTCCGGCACGGTGGAGTCCCGCTGAAAGCAGCGTCACCCTTGCAAAAGAAAAAATCAATGGTCGTCCAACTGTCAAATGGGTCGCTCCCATCGACCACTTTGCCGGCGAGAAAAAGTACCCCGTCGGGTGGCCCAGAATGTATTATACAAGTTTCAACCGGAAGCCTGCCGTCCTCAACAACTGGAAAGATTGGGACTTCTTTGAGTTTGATGTCAGAATGAAACTTGAAAATGACCCGAAAAATACCCTGTGTACTGTTTCTGTCATTCTCACCAATGCAGACGGAACTCCCCCCCGTTACTATGTTTCTCTGACCAAACAGCACGACGGAAAAATACGCACGGTCAGAATCCCTATTGACCGCCTGAGCAATCCGGCAAAAATCACCAGCTGGGGATTTTCCATATCTGAATCCGGCTACAAACACGGCGGCAAGCTGACTGTCTGGGCGGGGAATTTCCGCCTGACCCGTTCAACGGAATGTGTCGTCGAAGATATAAAACTTCTCACTCCGGCCATTACCGCAGCCGATCAGGCAATCAGAGTCGCAATGCGAATTTCCGGTCCTGCCGGCGATATGGCAAGAGGAGTCCCCTTTGAATTAAGCTGTGCCCGTTCCGGCAAAGTCATCCGCCGGGAAACCCTGCCTGCCCAAAGAGGAATCAGAGAACTTGAAATAGAAACAGGCGAACTCTCTCTTGCTCCGGGAAACTATACGCTGACCGCCTTCCCGGACAATAAACTTAAAGCTAAAAGTGTCACATTCCGGGTGATGACTTCTCCTTACAAGGTGAAAAAATGAAAATAGGTTTGATTTGCACGCTTTTTCTTCTGGGCTTTTTCCTGTCAGATGCCTTTGCAGAGACAGTCAGGATCAAGCCTCTTTCAGAAAAGCTCACTCTTGACGGGAAACTTACTGAAAAAACCTGGCAGCGTAAAGCGGATGTAGACAAATTTTACCTCTTTGGGGTCACCCCAAAAAACTTCAAAGGAGTGGATACAAAGGTCTATTTCACTTACGATAAAGATTTTATCTATGTGGGAGCCCGGTGTCAGGAACCGGAAATGAACAAGATAAAACTTTCTGCCCGCAAAACAGATGACCCGGTCTGGAAAGATGATGCTCTTGAAATCTTTTTTGCCCCCTCTGAAAAAAATCCCAACTATGTTCAAATCGTCATAAACGCCGACGGGGTTGTCTTTGACCTTTACAAAAAATTCCCCGGCACTTCTGAAAGTGACATAACCTGGAACTCGGGAGCTGTCTGCAAAACTTTCAAAGGCAAAGATTTCTGGAGCCTTGAAGCCAAGATCCCTCTGGTCAATTTGCCGGTGGATGCTCCGGAAGGGAATTGGAAGTTTCATATCGCCCGCAACAGAGCTTGCAAAGGGGAAGCTTATTCCTTTGTCAAAGGGATCAAATCTTTTCACGATATCGAAAAGTTCTATACCCTTTCCGGCATAAAGATCCCCGGTCTCACGCTGACAGTTAAAGATTACAATCCCGGTGAGGGACAATACGGTATCAACCGGGCAAGAGTCGTTCTGAAAAACTGGAGCGGTAAAAGAGTTGCGGCCACGATTTCAACTGCCAATATCAAAACAACAAGTTATATCCCCCCGAAAACAACTCAAGTTCTCCACTTTGACTGGGAACAGCCTTTTGACAAGACAGAATGCAACCATACTGTAATTGTTTCAGAAGGAGAAAAAATCCTGCGTCGCCTCTCTCTTAAAAAAGAACTTAACACGCCCTTTGTTGATGAAAGAAATGTTGTTTTCTTTCTTGAGCCCAACAAGGTTGTCAAAGTAACAGTGCCTCTGTGTATCACCACCCTTACTCAGCAGAAGTCTCAAATCCGTTGGAGTGTCCGCGATCACAAAGGCAGTGTTATGTGTTCCGGATTGACTGCAGTCCGCAACAACCAGGCATTGCTGAGAATCTTTTGGAGCTTCATTACTCCCGGCAGATACAAACTTGATCTGGCACTCATTGTCAATAACAAGGTTGTTTCCACTGCAACAAGAGATCTGCGTTTACTTAATTCACCCTTTTAAGGAATCTGAAAATTTATGAAAAAACAATCCCTTTCCATCTGTCTGGCAGCCCTGGGAGCCCTCTCGTTGAATGCTGCCCCTTTGCTCTATGATCTTGGCAGTTCCACTTCCCCTGTCCGGAAAAACTTTACCCGCCTTGATGCAAAAAGCAAGGTTTGGACTCAAAAAGCCAAGCTCTTTACCGGAACCAATAAGATCATCCGCCAATCAGGAGTCAACTCCAACGGCAGAGCCGTCCCCCCCATTTATTTCAACGAACTGACCTGCGACCATATCGGCAGCAAGGGAGATGCTGAATTGACCTTTGCCGTCCCCGACGGCGAATATAACATCTGGATCCTTACCGGCAGAGCCGGGGGAAATAATGCTCAAGTGTGGGATATCAAGGTCTGGTCAGGAGCCCGCAGGGCGGCAATGACCTATCCCGGTCCTGCGGAGATCCACGTCCTTGAGCTTAAAGGAACAGCAAGAGAAGGTAAACTGAAACTCACTGTCATCACCCGTTCAAAGTGGGTCATCAATGCCATTGCCATAGTTCCTGTAAAAGAATACGCTCAGGTCAAAAAGAACATCCTTGATCCTGAAAAAGCTGAACTTGAAACCCTGCCGCCTGAGATCTTGAAAAAGTGGAAGCGTCTGCCCTACAAATCCGACATTCCGGAACCCAAATGGACAACTCAGGAAAAGAAACAGGGCTTTGCCATTTTCAGCCGGAACTGGACAGAACCCGTCTGGCCGGAACAGTTTCCCCGCAAATCTGAAATCGGCCGTCCGGTACGGGCATTTACTTCTATCGGCGAATCTGAGCCTTTGACCTTTTCCATTTACCCGCTTAAAAATTTCCGGCAAGTCACCCTGCAAGTGACGCAGTTTGTCAATGAAAAAGGAAATCGCCTTGCTGCGGATGCTGTCACCTGCCGCTACGTCAAATACTCCTGGGTTCGCCCCAATTACAATATGACCGGTTCTTACTACCGGGCTCCTGAAGTGCTTATGCCCTGGAGTGACCGTTCCCTTAAAGCCAAAGAACCTCTGCGTATCTGGCTGTCTGTTGACACAACTTCCCATACGGAGCCCGGGGTCTACCGTTCCAAAGCCCTCCTCTATCTGGACGGAAAAAAAGTTGAAGTTCCCCTGACCTTGCGTGTGCTTCCCATCCACCTTATAAAGAATCCCAATGTGACCTATGCCCAGTATTACACCCACCCCTACGGCAATGCCAAAAGGGCCACAGATGATTTTTCCCGTCAGTGGTGGGAAAAGAAAGCTGAATATGAACACGCCCATATGAGAGATTCCGGTCAGGAAGGCATCACCGGCAATATCTGGTTCTCAAGGGACCGGAAAACCGGTAAACTTCTTTTGAATTTTGACAGTATGCAAAAGCAGATAGATTTGATGCGTAAATACGGAATGGGCAAATTCCCCATTCCCTGCGGTATGGGAACCTATGCCCTCTATGGATATTATATGAACGGCCGGACAATGGGCAGCCACATCGCCCAGGTCAAGATGCCCCCCAAAAAATATTTTGAAGATGTTACCGCCATTACCCAAATGATCGAAAATGAAGCCAGAAGACGGGGGTGGCCGGAACTCCTTTATTATCCTATTGACGAACCCTCCGGAGGCAGCAATGCTGTGGAATATATGGTTGAAGTTCTCAAAGCGATCAAAAAGGTTCCCGGAGTCCGCACCTATGTAACGGCCGATCCTGCGGTCGGTGCCTATGCTCCGATGCGTCCGTATGTGGATGTCTGGTGCTGCCAGCCCTTCTCGATTCCCAAAGCTCAGGCAGAAAAAAATATGAAAAAACGCCCCGGCTTGGAGTATTGGAGTTATCCCAATCACAACTCCGGTGAAAACGATCATACCCTTTCCGTCGGTACCCGTATGACCTATGGATTCGGCTTGTGGCAGTCCGGCTACAAGACCCTGATTCCCTGGATCTACAGCTCCTACACTCACGACCAGTGGAACAATCTCGACTCCCGCAGTGCGGATTTCGGTGTACGGACAGCCCCTGACGGCCGTCCCATTCCTACGCCGCTGTGGGAAGCCTACCGGGAAGGTATCGACGACGGCAAATATATTTTCACCCTCGAAACATTGATTGGCAGAGCCCGCGAACGGGGATTTGCCAAAGAAGCGGCGGCGGCACAGGCTGATCTTGATCTGATTAAAAACAATATTCTGATCCAGCCCAAATACCGGGACAAGAATCTGTGGGCAGCAGACACTTTTGATGCCTACCGCTGGCTTATGGCTGAAAACATTATGAAACTCGACGAGCTTCTCAAATAATCCGTTTTCCGGCAATATGCCGGAAACAACAGTAAAAAAATCAAGGGGGCGGAAGATCTTTTTTCCGCCCCTTTTTTTTGCACTGTTTCTTATTGAAACAGAAGCTGAAAAAAACGAAAAAAAAGAACCGGGGCGAAAGCAAAGAGACTCAAAAAATCTCTTTGTATCCACCCCGGACCGTAAAAACTTTTACTGAGACTTATTTATTCAAAGTTTCCAAAGCCGCAGCGATAAGTTTGGGAGCCGTATCCACCTCGGGACTGGTGGCATAGGGTTCAGTTTCATAACCGCCCCGCTCAAAACTTTCGGGCATAGGAATGTATCCGCATTTTCCCTGAGCCAGAGTGGCGATCAAAGTACGCTTGAAAGGAGAAGCAGCACGGATGCCTTGAGCAACCCCGTTAAAAGGTTCTCCGGGCATCGTGATGAAAGCCAGGTCTTTGCCCAAAGTAAGTGCCAGAAGTTCACACTCCTGGAATTTACCTTCGTTGCCTTCACAGCCAAGCAGTCTCTCAGCAAACATACGCAGCACGATACCGTCACCTTTGGCAAGGTCTTCGCTGGTCATATCCCCCCGGTTGTCCAGACTTCCGGCAGGAATGGTCTCAAGAACCTTGCGGGCATCAGCAAGCTGCTGGGCGGTGACTGTACGGTAAGGCATCTTGAAAATAGTCTTTTTGAAACTCAACTGGGAATCGTCCACCTTTTCCAGTCTGGTCAGCAGTTCAAGAACGATCTTGCCGTAACCTCTGCCGATACGCAAAGCTTCAGCATAATTGGTCTGATTACGCATCGTGCTCACATCAAAGTGATTGATATCTCCTGAACAGTCAGTCAAAGTCATAACAGGCACATCTTCGCCCAGCTGATACTGGATCTCCCGTTCCATACGTCCGAACCAGTCCGCAGAAACAAAGTCTCCGCCGATGGTGTCGCCGTGGTTGGCAAGATTCACAAGAATGGCGGCAATACGGCCTTCCTGTTTCACTGCCACAGCAGAAATGGTCCTGTCATAATCTCCGTCGGGCTTGACGATATCAGGATTGCACTTTCCGGGGTTGGTGACAACTTTGCCGTTTTTCATCCAGAAACGGCGGACATAGGCATAAGGATTGGAATTGACTGAAGCGGCCTCAAAAGTGCTCTCACGCAAATTGTTTTCAGCTTCTTTGATTGCGATCACCGTCTTGGCAATAATATGGTCGATGTATGCCTGTTTCTGTTCGTCGATATCTCTGCGGACCTCGGGGCCCGTATGAGTATGAGTACAGCTGACCATAAGATTGTCGCCAAAGGTCATACCGGCCTTTTTAACAGCAGCACGCAGAGAATCAAAAAAAGCAGGGCTGGAACCGCAAAGGTCGTAGACCACAAAACCGCCCATAACCCCCTCTTTTTCAACCAGAAGGACTTTGACATAAAGATCATCATACACACCGCGGTTGGGCCGTTTGTTGAAATATCCTGCGAGAGGAAAATCCCGGGGCGGAGTAATGATTTGGGAAGCAAAACCTGTTCTCAGCATAGTAACTTTTTTTCCTTGAGAGATTTATATTTCAAAAAAAACTTCCCGCAGCGCACTTGTTGCGGGAAGTTTCTGTCAAGCAGATAAACCGCTTTTTACTTGACAGCCACGGCCTTACCGCCCTGCTGAGCTGATTTGTGGGCAGCTTCGCAGAGTTTCAGATTCCGCATACCGTCTCTGGCATTGATCGCCTTGCCTGCCAAAACAGATTCGGCGTGATGCTCAATGAGAGACTGGTAGATATTGGGGAATGACCGGGGATGGAGTTTGCGGACTCCGGAGGCAGTTTCCATTTCAAGACGGATCTTGTAGGGTTCATCATCCTTACCGGAAAGCTGGAACATACTGCCGTAGGAACGGAGCACGCCTTCAGTTCCGTAGATCTCATATCCCAAATTGGAAAGAGTACCGACCAGACCGCCGCGGGGTTCGCTGAAAGCAACTTTCACAGAACCTTTCATTCCGTTGGCCATTGTGAATTTGATGTAAGCACCGTCTTCAGCAACGATATTCATCGTCTTGGGCAGATAGCAGCAGCTCACTTCCACAATGCGGGAACCGAAAATGAATTCAGCCACATAGAAGCAGTGAGAAGCCACGTCTCCGATAGGACCGCCCATTTCTTCGATCTTGGAGCAGCGCCAGGTGGCAGCTTCAGCAGGATCGTATCCATAAGCAAATTCCATATGGAAACAGCAGTCGTTCACATCGCCCAGTTTACCGGCACGGACATACTTTTTAGCCATTACGTTGTAGGCATTGTAAACCATCATATGGTCAACAGAAAGACAAAGTTTCTTTTCTGCAGCCAGATCCACCATCTTTTTAGCATCAGCCGGAGTGGTGGCAATGGGTTTTTCAACAATGACGTGTTTGCCGGCTTCCATAGCCTTGATAGCGATCTCAGCGTGGGAAGCGTTGTTGGTGGCAACGTAAACGGCATCAATATTTTTGTCAGCCAGAATGGCATCAATGGAGTCATACCATTTCAAGCCCAGAGCGGCAGCAGCATCTTTACGACCGGCAAAGAGGTCGTAAGCACCCACCAGTTCCGCACTCTTGAGAGGGGCGAAACGGGCCTTGTCGCAGGCGTAACCTTCTTTGGCGACACGGTTTTCGGCAATACCGCCGAAACCGATGATCGCATATTTGACTTTAGCCATTGTTCTTTTTTCCTTACTTCATATAGGCGTCGGCGACCTTCTTGAAGGCGTCGATCATAGCCTGCATATGGCATTCGTCGTAGACGGGATGGGTGAAGAAGCTGATGGTACGGTCGGTCATCCAGTTGGCCATCTTGCAGTTGAACTTGGTGTAGTCGATGTTGCGGGACTTGGGATCGTAGAAGGGATAGCTGGCGGTACCGAAACCCTTGCGGTCGGTGTAAGCCTGTTCCTTGTACATTTCAGGCCACAGCACGCTGTAAACCGGCACGCCTTCGGCAGCGATGGCAGCGATGAACTGCTTGGTGTCGATACCTTCTTTGAGTTTGTCGGTGTCGATCACAAAGGGAGCCCACCAGAAGGAGTTCTGACGTTCTTCGGTATCCACGGGGCAATATTTGATCAAGGGGTGATCTTTGAGCTGGGCGATCAGCATCTTACCGTTGCGGATACGGTTGGGCAGGTTCCAACTGTCGAAGCGTTCGAGTTCTCCGAGACCGATCTGGGACTGCATTTCAGTCATACGGAAGTTGAAGCCCACGCGACGGTGGATGTAAAGTTGTTTGCCTTCCATTTCAAGCAGATTGAGCTTGGCTTTGACGTCGTAACCGTGATCGCGGAAAGAACGGCATTCCCAGGCGAGATCTTCGTCGTTGGTGACGACCATACCGCCTTCACCACCGGTGGTGAAGTGTTTGCTCTGGCAGAAGCTGAAGCAGCCGACGTGACCGATGGTACCGGCTTTTTTGCCTTTGTACACACCGCCGAAGCACTGGGCGCAGTCTTCAACCACAAACAGGTTGTGCTTCTTGGCGATAGCCATAATGGGATCCATATCAGCAACCATACCGTAGAGGTGGACGACCACGATGGCTTTGGTACGTTCGGTGATGGCTTCTTCGATGAGATCAGGATTGATCAGGTGGTCGGTTCCGCAGTCAACAAAGACAGGGAGAGCACCGGCCTGCAGGGCGCAGAAGCTGGAAGCAATGAAGCTGTAAGAAGTACAGATGACTTCGTCGCCGGGGCCGACGCCCAGACCGGCCAGAGCGGTGTGCAGAGCGCAGGTACCGTTGGCAACGCTGATAGCGTAGTCGGCACCGATCCATTTTGCCCACTGCTTTTCGAATTCCATACCGACCTTACCGGTCCAGTAGTTCACTTTGCCGCTTTTGAGGATATCAACCACTTTGTCATAGGTTTCGGGGTTGAACTGGGGCCACATAGGGAAAGTACCTTTGTAGACCTTTTCGCCGCCGTTGATGGCGAGAGCTGCGAGTTTGTCAGCCATTTTTCATTCTCCTTGGGTTTTGTTTAATTTTTAACCGGTTGAAACCGGTAGACAATACGTTTTTGTTCAACATTATCACATTTGAGCTGTTCCAGAAGCAGAGAAACAGCCATATGGGCATATTCGCTGATGGACTGCTCAAAGAGGATCATTCTGTCAGAGGGATAGTGTTCCCCCAGCTCCTTGTGGATGATCGTTGCGATCCGGGGCATATAAGATATCTTGGGGTACTGGCGGCGGATCAACTCAGACAGAAGTCCGCTTACCACAGTATCGTCATCACTGACCACCCCGTCAGGCCGCTGAGAAGCCGGAAGTTCAAGCAGTTCCCGGGCAATAGCGGCTCCGCCTGCGTAAGACATTCCCACAAAACCCGGCAGTCCGCACCCGGAACGCATTGCAAGCTGCTGCCGGGTAATCGCCAGCTGAACGACCCGGGTACAGCCGCTTTCTTTAAGCAAAAGAGCTGCCTCTGAAAGAAAACGCTTCACTTCGATCACCACGCCGAAATGGATAAAATGCTGGTCATCGTCACCGATAAAACAGCAGGGGATCCCCAAACGGGTAATCTCTTGCAAAGATTCATCGGCAAAAGGACACAAAGTCAGAACGCCGTCACAGCGGTGCTCGGTCAAAGTCTGACGTAATCCGGAAAATTCCTCAATGGCAGGGCGTTCACTTTTTGCCCCTGCCCTGCGGTAAAAAGTCAGGCAGCGGCAGTTTTGTTCATTAAGAAATCTCTGGATAAAAGAGGCCAGTGTTGCAGAATAGGCACTTCCTTCAAGTTCACGGACGGCAACAGCAATCGTCCGGCCGGCCAGAAGTCCGCCGGCGGGATTCTTGACAAAGATTCCGACTTTGTCTCTGACTTCAAGGACCCCGGCATCGCAAAGCAGTCCTACTGCTCCGGCAATAGTCTGACTGCCCAACCCCAATTCATTACGGAGTGAGGTATAGGTAGGCAGACGATCCCCCGACTGCAGATTGCGGTCGTGAATCAAAGTCACCAGAGCATCTCTGGCAAACTCCACCTTGCGCGGCAGAAATTGTTTATAACGTGTCATAAGTCCGATATCTTGACTGTTGTATACCATTTTTTGTATACGCTACTGATAAAATATAACACTGAAACAATTGAAATTCAAATTGTAAAACCCATTTATTCCAAAAAAAACGGCATTTTTTATTTTCCTTTTTTCCGGCTTTCTGCGGATTTACAAAATTTTGCCACAGATATCCCATAATTTTTCAAAAAACAGGCATTCCCGCCAAATTTGAGCGGGAGAAGGTTGAGTTTTGAAAAAGTGATTTTGTCAGATTTTTGTTTTTGAGCAGAATTGTCATCAAAAGTCAA
>SUWB01000048.1 GCA_015061745.1 Lentisphaerota bacterium
AGCCTTGAGAATTTGTAAAATAAGCTATGATTTTCTCCTATCATAACTTATTATACCTCCAACTTTCTGCTCAAACAATAGAAAAAGGCTGTTGCTCACCTTTTTTGAGGTTTTGCAACAGCCCCGTCTGTAAAAACTTTCCGGAAAAAGAATAGTTTTCTTACCTGCCCATATTGGAAACAGAGCGAAAAGTATAAGATCATGTTCCCCTGCAAAAGGCTGTTTCACAGTGGAACAATTCAGAATCCGGGGTATTTTTCCCACCATTCAGAAGTGACAGAACCTTCTTCGTCTTCTTCAAACTGCGTGTGCAAATCGTCGGCCATACGGGAAATAACAGAGTATTCCTGCAGATTTTTGAGCCAGTTTCCGGGAATTCCTTTTGTACCGTTGAGAATTCCTAGCAGATTTCCTGTGACAGCTCCCGTGGAGTCGCTGTCTCCCGAAATATTGACCGCTTCAAGAACACCTGCCTTGAAGTCCCAGGTGTGGCGCAAAGCACAAAAAACGGCAATGGCCAATGTTTCTTCAGCCACCCAGCCTTCCCTGAGTTCACTGATATCAGCGGCACGTTCGGCTTTTTGCAAAGCGGCAAGGGTTTCTGAGGCTTCAGGGAACTTTTGCAGATGTTTTTCAGTAAGCTCAAGAGCAAGCGGCAGAGATTTACCTTCAAGCAGATAAGCTGTGAGCATAGCAAATGCGCCGCCAGCCGTGATCCCGGTGGGGTGACCGTGGGTAAGGGCGGAAAATAGACAACCATACTCAAAGGCTTCAGCAGGGGGGCACATCAGCCCTGCCGGAGCCATACGCATCACAGTGCCGCATCCTTTGCTGTTGTTGTGTGCAACTTCATCGGGCCGAAAGTTTTTCAAAGAACTGATACAGGTCATTCCCGGAGCCCGTTTCCTGAAAAGCTGTTTTTCTTTGATGAGCCAGCCGCTGTTGAGTATTTCCGGATCGCAAACCGGATCTGTCCCTTGAGTTTTCAACCAGCGCAAATAGGCCAGATGAACAACACTTTGGGGGGAGCAAATGCCCCTTTCTCTCATCCTCACCCCGGCACGCAGCAGACCTTCCGCAGTAAAAAGGGTCATTTGAGTGTCATCGGTAATGGCACCTGTGCCGTCGGCAAATTCGACGTAGTCTGCAACACCTTGCGGACCGTATGTTTTCCGGATAGTTTCTGCGGACATAAATTCGACAGGCGCACCGAGGGCATCTCCGACACCGCCCCCCAGCAGACATCCTCTGACAGCTTCGTGCCGGGCATCATTTTTGAGGGAATCTTCCAAATCCTGCCGGGCCTGAAGTGCTTTTTGAACGACCCGGTCGCAGGTCAGTTTTTCCAGTGCCGGAATCAGGCAGTCGGCTGCGTGCAGATATTGATACGCATACAAGAGACCGTTGAGTTTTATATGATCTGCGGAATTGCAGATCCGGTCAGCGATCTTGACCAGCAGCACTTCACGGTCGGCACTTGAAGCGACACTTTGCAGATAATGGGCTTTAGGCATATTTTCCGGACAGGTGAGGCGTTTGATGCCTTCCAGGACTCTTGCGCTGGAAACGGCGAGGATTTCTGCCTCAGTGACAGTGGTATCTTCCAAAAGGTCGTGTCCCCAGGCCATATCAATTGCCGGAGAGTCCGGATCTTCTCCCCATTGAAGGAGGGTTTCAACGACTGCTGCGGGGTGGACGATATAGGGGAGAGCTTCTTCACCCTTGCGGGTTACGCCTGCGTGGTATTTTTCAGCCAGTTTTTTCAAGGTGTGTTTCCTTTTCATCTAAAAGTGTATGGAATAAAAATATCGACAACGCCGGCAGCATAGCAGTCTATTTCATAGGGGGAATAGATGAAATGTATTCCTTTGGCATCCAGATAAAAGTTTTCAGTGATCCGGGGAAAGAAAACCGGTTTGGTTTTTATGTAAGCGTCAAAACTGGCCGCTTTGAAACGTTTTGCCACAGCTTTTTGCCAGAGAGCGGGAACATCTTTGGGCAAATCGGCCAGAGTAAGTTTCTTTCTGTTTTTAAAAGTTCCCGTGCGGACCCGGGTCATACCGTGGGCTCCCCCCGTATAGCTTTCGGTCACGATCTTGTAACTGACAAATTTTTTGGAGGAATACAGAATCGAACACTGAGTATTGCTGAACCATTCCATTACAGCAACTGAACTGAGTTCAGCGGGGTTTTCCCAGTCTCTGACAGCTTCAATAAAATCCTTGCTGATTTCCGCTGCACAGGCAGAAACAGGAACGCTGAAAGACAAAAGTGTACCGACAAAAAAGGTGTAGATGTTCCGGGGCATTTTTTTTCTCCTTGAAATAGTTGAACAGCGCAGCCGAATTGCTGGCTCCGGGGATAATATAGTGTCTGGCAAAAGACATCTTATGTCCCCGGAAGATTTTTTTACGTTTAATAATGCGAAAAATAACAACATTACCCGGTCTGCTGCCTGCAGTACCGGGAACAATGTTAACAAAAGGACGGGAAATCAGTTATTAAGATTTTCCAGTATCTTTTCAGCGATCGTCCGGACATACTCTTTCAACCCGGCCGGTTGAATGATCCGGGCATTGCCGAAGGCATTGAGGACCAGCTTGGCGGCATCGTATTCGGTAATATCCTTGAGCTGAATGATGACAGAATCGCTTTTACGTTCCTTGACCGCACCGGGCTGCTGAGAATACTGTTCATACATTTTCAAATCAGCGGGTTTGAAAAATTCCAGTTCCACCAGGGGCAGGGTTTTGAAATTGAAAAGCCCTTTTTCCTTGATCTCAGCCAATATTTCCGGAGCGGGGTCAAAGGAAAAGTTGAGAAGTTCCGCCTTTGAAATACGCTGAAGGGCCAGTATCCGGACAGGAGGATCATCAAAACGCTCATCATCGCTGCGGGTAACTTTGCCTTTAAGATACCAGGTGCCGTTGCGCCAGACGAAAACGTGAGCTTCAAAAACTTTTTCAGAATCCTTTTTTTCTGCGGAGGTATAGTGCAGACGCAGATATTTGTGTTCTTCCCAGGCCTTGTAGCAGGTCAGGAATATTTCCGGGTTCACGGGAGGATGATTGGCGGGGACAAGAACCTGGAAATTTTCAAGTTCAACGCCTTCCGCCATACCGCTTTCGTTTTTCATCAGCAGCGAACTGAGAGCTTTGTTCATCTCGCTGCGCAGAGGTTCCGGCAGGATCCCGCAGGCGATCCGTTCGCTGAGCAGAGCCGCTTTGATATCACAAGGCTCAGAGGGCAGATTGTCGTCGTACCAGTCGGTATGGGTCAGATAGTATCCCTGGCGGACAGGGCAGTAGATAACAGGAGCATTGAAGTTTTCACGCAGCACTTTAATATCACGCTGGAACGTTTTTGGGGAAAGTTCATAGTCAATTTTGAAAAGCTGATCCCGCATATAGTTCATAAAGCTGTTATAATTGGGATATCGTCTCTGGCGCATCAGCATAAGGATGACCTGCAGTCTCTGCAATTGATTTTTACCGATCGGCATAAAGTATGTGCTCCTTAAGAAAACAGTGCCGGGTCCGGGACAGAAAAAGTGATTTTACATCCTGGAGCAGCAAGATTATTTTTACAGTTAAAATACCACTTTTCCGGCAAAAGTCAAGCAGAAAGTTAAAAAATGAGATAAAAATTTTATTCAGCAGATCTTCTGAATTTCAACGCATCGTTTTTTACCGTCTTTTTATGAACGTTTCTGTATTGCCGAAGTGTTGCGTTCCCAGAAAACGCCGTCGGTGAAGCCTTGTATACTTTTATCCGTAAGGGCATTTTCAAGCCTTTTTTGTGCCCAGATGCAATATTGAGGATTGATTTCAATGCCGCAATAGCGGCGGTTGAGCTTTTGGGCTGTAACAGCTGTGGAACCGGAACCGAGAAAGGGATCAAAAACCATATCCCCCGGATTGGAGCTGGCAAGGATCAGTTTTGCCAGCAGTTTTTCAGGTTTCTGGGTGGGATGAGCTGTATTTTCAGCCATTGACCAGTAAGGAATGGAAATGTCATCCCAGAAATTTGAAGGGAATGTATCCCGGAAGCGGCCTTCATCGCTTTCGTGCCAGCCTTTGGGGACTCCGTTTTCCCGGTAGGGCGCAATAACTCTGCGGCGGAGTTTTACCGCATCAACATTGAAGGTGTATTCTTTTGATTTTGTGGCAAACCAGATATCTTCCATACCGTTTTTCCAGTTTGCCTGAGCTCCCCGCCCCTTTTCCCGCTGCCAGGTGATCCGGTTGCGGACGTGGAAATACTTTTGCAGCACCCGGGCTATGGCAGAACTGGATTCCCAATCGCAGCAGACGTAGACAGAGGCATTTTCTTTAAGCACCGGCAGCAGTGCGCGAACCCAGGAATCGGTGTAGGATTCATAAAGTTCCTCAGAACTCTTTTTGAACTTTTTTCCGTGGAAATCTTTGTCCAGATTGTAGGGCGGATCGGCAATGACCAGATCGGCAAAGCCGCCGGGCAGCAGGGGAAGGACCCGGAATAAATCTCCGCAAATCGTTTTGTCAAGGATTTCCGGCAGAGCCGCAGCAGAGTCAAGAGTGACACATCTGTCAAGATACACTTTCCCTTCCTCAAGCGGAATGTCTATGGTTTTGTTTCTCGGAGCTTTCATAAAATCTCTTGGTTCAAATAAAAATGACTGCTCCGGGCAGAACGAAACAGGCTTTGTGAAAAAATCTTTCTTCACCGCAGTTATTCATTGCTCTTGCCTTTCCCGGAGCACGGATTTATTGTATGGGAATGATCCGGTAGAGTTTTACACTTTCCGGCAGATTTTTCCAGTTGAACAAAGCACTCTTTTCCACGATCCCCCCCCGGATACGGCTGACGGAGTCAGAAGCGGTGTTGTCTTCAAAAAAGATATTGAGCCGCAGGAATTTCCCTGTTTTGGCAATCTCTGTATAAAGAGCTGAGTCAATGGATTTTTCTTCCTTTGAAGTAATGAATATGATCTCATCACCGTCTCTGGGGACTGAAATCAATTCAAGTCCGTAAAGGAATCCTCCCGCCTCAGGAATGCCTTTGACCTTGAGAGGCAGGGTTTGCTCATTGAATTTGTCATCCACACCGTTGAGACAGCTGCTGTTTGTGAAGCAGAGCATCTTTTTCAACTCCGGAGATGCAATGCGGAGGGCATTGTCTTCAAGGGAAGCAGGCTGATTATTCCACATTACAGGATAACCGTTGGTCCCTGAATAAATAACCAGCGTTTCTGCGCTTTGAGCCTTGCCTTTGGCAAAAAGGTCATACCAGTCAGGCGGTGTCCACTGTTTCATATTGAAATAGAGTCCTCCGGCGGCACACAAAAGCACGATCAAAGCAGCCGCAGGCCACTTTTTCCCTGCTCTGCGGCAGAACCGGTCAGCACCCGTTCCGCAGAGCAGTGCGGCACAAGCTGCCAGAGGTATATAGACCCGCACCGGCCCGCCCCGGGTAATGAGGGCAGACAAAAGTACTGCGAACATCATTCCCAGAAGCACCGCTCCCCGGCGGCAGGAGAGCAGCATAAGACCCAATACAAGAAATGGGCACCATAAAAGGGGCAGAAGACTGTCTAAGGTGTTAAAGGCAAAGTTGAAAAAACTTCTATGGGAATCAATGACCGTTCCAAACTGCTGCCCTGAACGGAATTGTTCCAGATTGATGCCGTACCACAGACCGCAGAAAACAACTCCCGCTCCCAGAAGGAGCAGCATATCTTTTTCCGGAAGCCGGGGACGCAGAATAAAGATGCCAGATGTAATAACTCCCAGATAGATCACCGAAGTGGGCAATGTCAGAACTGCGCCGGCACCGCCTGCTCCGGCAGCCAGCAATGCGTACCAGTGATATTTTTTTTCAGGAGCATACAGAAGTCCCCAGGTGTAAAGCAGCAGAAAAAACAGCTGCAGTTCATACCCCCGGGCCAGCTGGGAATAAGCCGCCGCTGGAGCACTGCACAGCAGAAAAAGAGCACTCCAGAAGCCCGCTCCCCGGCTCCGGCCGACTTTGAAGCCAATGGGGATCATAAGCAATATGGCAAGAACTCCGGCGGCAAAACTGTGGAGCCTGATACTCCACAAAGGAAGTTCAAGCATCATTATCCCTTTGACAAAGAGGGAGTTGAGCACCTGATTATTTGGAAGTGAAAGTTCCGTGAAGATCGCTTTGATCCCTTTGGACGAAAAGTAAGTCATCGTCCATATTTCATCGTAGTCCAGTGCTGCAAACATATTGCCCAACCGGGTGGCGCAGCCAAAGAGGATGAGCAGCAAAAGCAGTTTTTTCCAATAGAGTTTCAAAAAGAGTTTCACAATTTTATCTCCTGCGCTTTAATTCTCGTTTCTCTGTCGATGGCAAGGATTTCCTCAAGGGAACTTTGGGGGCGGACGGTATGGGTGTCCATTACTTTTTCAATGATTTGCCAGATGCCGCCGAAAGGAATTTCACCGGTGAGAAATCTGGCAACAGCCACATCGTTGGCGGCACTCATTGCTCCGGGAAGGGTGCCTCCCGTCTGTAAAGCTGCGGCCGCAAATTTGAAAGAGGGGAACTTTTCTTTGTCCGGCTCAAAAAACTCCATCACTCCTCCACTCCGCCAGTCGTAGGCGGGAAAATCAAATCCGTAACGCTCAGGGTAAGACAAAGCCCAGGCCACCGGCAGCCGCATATCCGGAATCGCCACCTGAGCAATGAGAGAACCGTCAGTCAGCTCCACCATTGAGTGGATACGGGACTGGGGATGGATGATTACATCCAGCTTTTCAGGCGAAACACCAAAGAGATGACGCGCTTCGATCAGTTCCAGAGCCTTGTTCATCATAGAAGCGGAGTCCACAGTGATCTTGCGGCCCATATTCCAGGTGGGATGACACAGGGCCTCAGCCACAGAAGCCGACAGGATTTTTTCTTTGTCCCACATTCTGAAAGGTCCTCCCGAAGCGGTGAGAAGGAGCTTTTTGACCTCCCGGGGAGCTCTGCCCTGAAGGCACTGATAAATGGCTGAATGTTCACTGTCAACAGGAAGCAGCTGTCCGGGAGCGGCAAGTTTCATTACCAATTCTCCTGCCAGTACCAGCACCTCTTTGCTGGCGATGGCCACCTGCTTGCCGGCTTTCAAAGCGGCGATCACCGGAAGCAGTCCGTCGGCTCCGGCAACGGCGCAAAGCAGAATATCGGTTTCAGGAGCACAGGCAAGGGCGGTCATTCCTTCGATACCTGACAGACATTCTCTGTCAGGCAGAAGCTCCTTGAGTTTTCCGTAACAGCCGGGATTTGCGGCAACGGCTTTGGGGCAGTCGAATTCCCGGCAGAGTTGAGCCAGTTCCTCCATACGGCTGTAACCGCTCATACCTGTGATGCGGAATTTATCACGGGCGGCTTTGATGACACTGATACCGGAACTCCCCACAGAACCGGCAGCTCCGAGGATGACGACATTTTTCTTTTTTTTACTCATTTTTACTTTTCTTCAGCAGAAAACGCTCAAAGAATTCCCCCACCAGAGGCGCACAGTCAGAACCGCCTGAACGGCCTTCCTCGTAGACGAGAGCTGAAGCGTAGGTTTTGTTTTTGTATTTGACATAGGCAATGAACCAGGTCGTAACGATCCGTTTGTCTTTCGGACCGGATTCGGCAGAACCGGTTTTTCCGTATATTTCCAATCCTGGCCGCTGAGCCCGGCGGCCGGAGCCGTCAGAGTCGTTGACCACCTTGAACATCGCTTTTTGAATCGTGGCAATGGCTGCCGGAGTTCCGGGCAGTCTGCCCCCCTCACGAGGCGTATGCTTCATCAGCTGCCGGCCCAGCTGGTCGGTGATCCGGTCAAGAAAATGGGGCTTGTACCAGACGCCGCCGTTGGCAAAGGCTGCGGCAACATTGGCCGCCTGAAGCGGAGTGACCATAACCATTCCCTGCCCGATGGAAATCAAGGCCGTATCAAAAGCAGTCCAGCGGGCGTGATATCCCTTGTACCGCCGGGCTTTGGCTTCTCTTGAGGGCAGAAGTCCTCCCCGTTCCTCAGTTTCGATACCGGTGGGGGAACCCAATCCGGCGGCCTTCATTACTGCGGCGATTTCTTCCACGCTCAGCTGGGCGGTCCCTTTGATCATATAGGTGTTGCAGGAATGTTTAATGGCGTTGGCAAGGTCCAGATCACCGTGTCCGTAACGGCTGGCACAGCGGAGCTTTGCATTGCCGATGAGAGCATATCCGGGACAGTTGATGCGTGTTGCAGGATCGTGTCCTTTGTTGAGCATCGCAAGAGCCGTGAGGACTTTCATAATGGAACCGGGGGTGTAAAGTCCCAGAGTTGTCCGGTTGAGCAGAGGACGTCCCGGGTCTCTGAGGAGTTCTGCATAATAATCTTCAGGGATCACGGGGGTAAAACGCTTCAAATCAAAAGTGGGTGATGAGGCGGCGGCGATAATGGCTCCGTTTGAGGCATCGAGGACCACAAAGGCTCCCCGGCGGAATCCCAGAAGTTTTTGAGCAAGTTTCTGTGCCCGGTAGTCGAGAGTGAGAAAAACATTGTTGCCGTGGCGGGGTTCATAGCGGCCGATATGCCGGTTGACGGCGTTGCCCACATTGTTGACCCGTACCAGCGCATATCCCGGTTCTCCCAGCAGGCCTTTGATGGTTTCCTGATTGTCCCCCGGATAGTCGAATGCTTTTTCAGCTCCCTGTTTGCCGACCACGTCCGGGACATAGAGATTGAATTCCTTGCGGTCGGCAGAAGAAGCTGCCGGAGCACTGCCGGTATAACCGATGAGCTGGGCGGCAAAGGTTCCTTCGGGATAACTGCGTACATCGGCTCCCACCAGTTCAACACCTTCAATGGAATTGGCACACTCCATTGCCCGTGCGGCTTCGAGGGGGGTGAGATCATCCATAACCAGCAGGGGCATAGCGGGCTGCAGATAGAGGTGACGTGAAATCTTGCGCCAGGTCAGAATATTCTTTCTGCCGACAGCCTGGGCGAGGGTTTCTGCGCTGGCAAGCATATGGGCTATGGTTTCTTTGCGGCGGCGTTTACGCATTTGTTCCGGAAAAAAGAGGATCTGCAATGTGCCGGTATTGCCTGCCAGCAGCACGCCGTCGGAAGTATGGATATTACCCCTGCGTCCGGGCAGACGGATCCGCTTGACCGATTGAGTGGTGATCTTTTGCTGTCTTTCTGCAGAAGAAAGGATCTGTTCCTGATAGAGCCGGAATATGATTATGATGCAGAGAAGTCCCATTATTCCGGCAAGCAGAAAAATTCTGACCTTGAGATCAAGTTTTTCTGCGCCCGGGAACTTTTCTTTCGGTGCGTCGCTTTTTTTGCCTTTACGGGCCATATTTTACTTCTTCCGTCCTGATGTTTTGCCTTGAGAGGCGGTTTTGTTTTTTTTCCGCGGTGCGGATTTTTTTTCCGGAGCTTCTCCGCTTTGAGGCTGCCTTTCCGGAATTTCTCTGCTCTTGCTGCCTAAAGGTGAAATAAGTGTCTGAAACACCAATGCTCCGGCGACCGAGGTGATGAGGTGAAGTTTGACCGGCAGACGTCTGCCGTCAGGATATCCCTGGAGGAGAGCCATAAGAAAAACCAGCAGTACACCGGTGAGGAGTCCTGAAACAAGGGCAGTTGCAAAACGGTTCTGCACCTTAAGTGCTTCTCTTGCCAAACGGACTGCCGGCACGGTGAGTCCCACAGAAAGAGCCGCTGCCGGAAATTTGCGCCAGTAAATAAGGTCAAAGATCAAACCGGTCCCCAATGCACTGAGAAAGACCCAGGGCAGCGGGAATTTGGCTGTTACCCGGTTGAGGATACAGGCGGTAAAGGGGATAACCCAGCCCCAGCCGCCTGTAAAGAGTTCCAGCAGTACAGCGGCAGCGACAGCGGCGATTCCGTGAAGAATATTGATCATTTGCTCCTCTTTTGTTCGGGAAGTGGGGCACCTTTACGGCCGGTGATGACGATGAGATACCTCAGGGCGTTATAATTTGCGCCCAGTTTGATGAAACCGGATTTCTGGGTATCTCCGGCAAAAAACTCTGTGCTGCTGTCAATGCTGTACATTTCACCGACTTTGAGTCCTGCGGGGATCGCCCGTTCAAAACCGGTGGTGCTGACAGCCTGGCCGCGCTGGAAAATGTAATCTGCCGGCAGCAGACCTACCGGAACAGTTTGCAGTGTGGCGGCTCTTTCGTTTACATTGAGAAACCCCACTGTATCCGTATTCCCCAGGCGCACCGAGAGGCGGACGGAAGGATTGCCCAGCACAAGGACCTGGGCGCGATAGGGTTCCACATTGCCGACGATGCCCACCAGAGTGCGGGTTCCGGGAGAACGGACTTCAATAACGGCATCGCCTTTGGAAATGCCGTGAAGTGAACCGTGTCCGATGGTAAAGGAACTCTGCCAGGAATAGGGGTCTCTGAGCAGGACTTCAGTGTGTACATAATGCCAGCCCCTGGGGGGGAGCAGATTCAAATGGCGGCGCAGGCGGCGGTTTTCTTCGAGGAGAGCCATAGCCAGGCCGCTGCGGCTTTCCAGGTCGGCGTTGTGGCGGCGGAGAGTTTCTATTTCTCTGGCGAGTGTGATCCGGTCGTGGAGGAGCAGAGTCTGGTCAGAGAGCGCAGAATTTCCGGCGTTGGCAAGGTCAAGGTAGGGACGGAAAAATCCTCCGGCGGCGCGGCTGAGCCGGGGAGCCCACCAGGGATAACTTGCAAGGATCGCCGCCGTCAGCACAAGGACGCTGACGACAATGAGCCACCGGCGGGAAGAAGTTTTTTGATTGTTGGCCATCAGTTTTGTTTCACTCTTATTTTTTCAATTGCTGTTGTAATATTCATTCCACCGCTGCAGAAAACGTGCGGTTTCCGGAGTTGAAATCTCTCCCGGACGGCTGTTTTCGGTCAGTGAAGTATGTAAAAGACGTACGGGATTTTCCATATTTGCAGCAGCTTCATCCAGGGCTTTTGCCCGGCGGCTGTGGAGTTGAAAACTCCGTTCCACCTCTGCAAGAGCCGTTGTGAAACGCACTTCAAGTTCCGGCTTGGCAGCTTTGCTCAATGCGTTTGCACTGTCGTGGAGTTCCCGCAGAACTCCCTGAATAAAGCGGGGGCAGTTTGCAGCAGTTTTGAGTACTTGTGCAGCATAGGTGCGCAAGACCTCCTCTCTCAGGGGATGTTTCCGGAGTTTTTCCGGTGCCAGAGAAACAGAAAGGGTTTCAAACAGACCGTTTGGTTCTCCGTTGTGGTCGAGCCGTGGAAGTTCGAACTGCTGCAGCTGATTGAGTTCTTTGCGGAGCAGATGGGACGGGAGCAGCTTGAAATTGTGCCACAAAAGTGCACGGATTTCCCCGGCATAAGAGCCGCTTTTAAGGAGTTTTTCTGCGGCGGGCAAAAGTTCGGGGGCTTTCCCTCTGAAGTTTCTGCTGCGCAAAAGTTCCAGCAGCACTCTTGCGTGATCGTCGTACCAGCGCGCAAGAACCGGGTCGCTGTCGGGGGACTCAGGGGAAAGAAGTGCTGTCAAAGGAAGTTCGGCTTCTGCTTGAAAAAGGGCTTCGAGCGAGTTGAGTCTGCGGTTATTTCCCAGAAAGCGGCCCTCTTTTTTCAAACTCCGCTCCCGGTGGCGGAAGGCGGCACAGAGAAAAAGGGGCAGCTGAAACTCCGCAGGAGCTTTGCCGTGAGCACGGAGTATGGCACTGCCGGCAAGAGAAAGTGTTTCAAGTGAAAACTTTTCCAGCTCATCAGCCTTGATCTCAAGCCTTTCACCCGGCACCGGCGGCAGAGGGGAGCCCGGTCCTGTGATGTCAATGATAAGGGGCGTTTTACGGTAGTAACTTCCGGGAAAAATCTCTTTGAGAAAACGCTCCAGTTTCCGCAATATGTCACTTGTCTGCAGCAACACGCCGGAACTGGAACGGTAAGTTACCGTTTCACTTCCTGAAAGGCTCCAGATACAACACAGGAGCATTGCTGCCAAAAACAATTTCATATAAAAACCTTTGGGTGAATATATTTTTACAACGACAGAACTGTCACAGGGAAAATATATCATTGAAACCTCCCAAAGGCAAGCCCGCAGAGGGCTTCTGAAGACAAAAAATGAATTTTTTGCATCAAATTTTTCCTCTTTGCCCGACGGAAACTTGTAAAAACAGCTCTTTATGATTATATTAAGAGAAGAGCAATTCAATTCAAGGAGTACAGTCAGACTATGAGCAGCAGTAACCGGACTTATGCGATCAATTTGATCGCTTCCCGGCCCGTCCCCGGCCCGGCACCCGCAGTTAAAACAGATATCTCGTTTTACGGCGAAGATGTTTTCAATGCGGCGGCTATCCGACAGTATCTGCCCAAAGAGTGTGCCCGCAAACTGCTTTCCACCATTACCGAGGGAGCTCCCCTTGATCCTGCTATCGCCGACGATGTGGCTCACGCAATGAAAGAATGGGCTATGGCTCGGGGCGTGACCCACTTCACCCACTGGTTTCAGCCCCTTACCGGCGGAACCGCCGAAAAACACGATGCCTTCCTTGAAGGAACCGGTATGGCTGAGGCCATTATGACCTTTTCGGGCAAAAACCTCATTATGAGTGAACCCGATGCCTCAAGTTTCCCCTCAGGCGGTTTGCGCTGCACCTTTGAAGCCCGGGGCTACACAGCCTGGGATCCCACCAGTCCTGCCTTTATCAAGCGTCACGCTCAAGGAGCAACATTGTGTATTCCCACGGCGTTCTGTTCCTACACCGGAGCCGCCCTTGACCGCAAGACGCCTCTTTTGCGTTCCATTCAGGCTTTGCGGACGGCGGTCAAACGCTTTATGAAGTGTTTTGGCAAAGAAAACTGCAATGTGCAGATCTCTCTCGGGGCTGAACAGGAATATTTCCTCATCGACAGGAACTTCTACTTCCAGCGTCCCGACCTTGTCCAGACGGGCAGGACCCTTTTCGGAGCACCGCCGCCGAAGCATCAGCAGCTTGAAGACCACTATTTCGGTGCTATCCGCCCCCGGGTGCTCAACTTTATGAGCGAAGTGGAACGGGAACTCTGGAAACTGGGGATCCCCGCCCGGACACGCCACAACGAAGTGGCTCCGGCTCAGTTTGAGCTGGCTCCTATGTACGAAGAACAGAATCTGGCCGTTGACCACAATATGCTGGTTATGGAAATACTCCGGCAGTCCGCAGAACGCAACGGCCTTGTCTGCCTCCTTCACGAAAAACCCTTTGCCGGAGTCAACGGTTCGGGCAAACATAACAACTGGTCCATTTCCTGCGACGGCAGACAGCTTCTTGATCCGGGATCAAATCCGGCTGAAAACGCTCTCTTTCTGACCGCACTGTGTGCTATTATCCGGGGAATTGACCTGCACAGCGATCTGCTGCGCACCACCACCGGTGCCGCCGGCAACGATCACCGTCTGGGAGCCAATGAAGCTCCGCCCGCCATTACCTCCATTTTCCTGGGCGAACAGCTGACCGGTATCCTTGAGGAACTGGAATCCGGTGCTCCCGCAGGGAAATCCGGCAAGCCGGGACGTATGAAAATCGGTGTCGATACGCTTCCCACGCTGCCCCGGGATGCCACCGACCGGAACCGTACCAGTCCTTTTGCCTTCACAGGCAACAAGTTTGAATTCCGTGCCCCCGGTTCGAGCCAGTCCTGTTCCGGTGTCAATATGATGCTCAACACCATTATGGCGGAATCTCTGGACTTTTTCTCCGATCACCTGGAACGCTTTACTGAAAAGAATTTCAACGGAAAGCTCCAGAAACTTCTGAAAGAGGTCTATTCAGCCCACAAACGGGTGATTTTCAATGGCGATAACTACTCCGCTGCCTGGGCTCAAGAGGCGGAAAGACGGGGACTTGTCAATTTGAATAATACTCTCGATGCTTTGAAACCCCTTAAATACGAGGCAAATAAGAAACTTATGGCGGACTACGGAGTTCTTTCTGAAGAAGAAATGGATTCCCGTTATGAGGTCTTTCTTGAGGAGTATCACCGCAAGATCCGCATCGAGGGCGAAGTTGGACTTGAAATGGCCCGGAGCACCATATTGCCCGCCGTTTCCATTGAGCTGGGCAGTGCTGTCGGTACTTTGAACGCCCTGGGCGACCGTCCCGGAAAAAGTGCTATGGAACGGACTGTCACCGCTCTCGGAACAGGACTCGATCAGCTCTCTGATAACTGTATCGCTCTTGAAAAAGCGTTGAAAAAGGATGATTCAGCTGCCATTATCGCCGCCCTTGAAAAGGTGCGGTGTGCCGCCGATACTCTGGAATCTGTCCTCGATGACAAGGCGTGGCCTCTGCCCAAGTACCGGGAGATCCTCTTTGTTTACTGATACATTCCCAGCAAAGGAGCATTCAGCAGGTTATTATGGAAAATCAACAGACCATTATAAGAACTCTCCTTGAACGTTATCCCGTTCTTGAAGTGTGTGCCGCTTCTCTGGAGTCTCTCATCAATACTACTGTTGCCTCCTACCGTCAGGGAGGAACTTTTTTCGTCGCCGGGAACGGGGGCAGCGGAGCTGATGCCGATCATATTTGCGGCGAACTGCTCAAAGGATTCCGCTCCCGCAGAGCTCTCAGTGATGAAGAAACAACTCATTTTCAGCACCTTTTCGGTGAAGAAGGAGCCGCACTTGCCAAAACTTTGCAAGGGGGACTTCCTGCGGTATCGCTTCTTTCCCACCCCGGGTTCAATACCGCCTATATCAATGATGTGGATCCTATGAATATTTTTGCCCAGCAGCTCTGGGCTCAGGCCAGAGCCGGAGATGTTTTTCTTGCCATTTCCACCGGGGGCGGCTCTGAAAATCTGCGCCGTGCTCTTATGGCGGCCAAGGTCAAGGGGGTCAAAAGTTTTCTGCTGACGGGGAACCGCCACGGAATTTGTGAAAAGTATGCCGATGTCACCATTGGAGTGCCTGAGGCTGAAACATATAAAATACAAGAACTTCACCTGCCGGTTTATCACGCATTTTGTGCGGCAGTGGAGGCAAATTTCTGGGAGTTGTTATGTTAAAGTACCGTTTGATCAGTTTTCCCCTTCTTATTGCTCTGGGAGCTCTTATGTTCTGCTGGAAAGCGGGGGGCTTCTGGATCTATACCGTCATTGCTCCTCTGGCACTGGGATTGGCCGTTTATGAAGCGGCAGCTATGGTGCAGAAGATCAACATTCTTTCCTACCCCAGAATAACCGGTCTGGTTGCTGCTGTTGCGGCACTGGGGGCATTGAACGGGCAGCGGCTGCTGGAAAACTTTTCACTGTCTATGCGGATCGACCTGGTGCTTTGTTCTGTGGCGGCCCTGCTGGTGCTTCCTGCTCTGACGCTGATCTTCCGTAAAGAAGGTGTCCTTGAAAGGATCGCAGGTTCCGCCGGGGTCTTCTTTGTTTTCGGAGTTCCTCTTCTTGCGGCAGTGAGCTGCTGGCTTCTGATGCTGCCCTTTGAACCTTTGAATATTTTTAAGAGCGGCACTGTTCCCGGAATGCTCTTTCTGATCGCTGTGTCAAAGATGATGGACACAGGGGGCTATATTTTCGGTATGCTTTCAGGGAAATTTCTCCCCGGCGGCAATCACAAGATCGCTCCTTCTGTCAGCCCCAAAAAATCCTGGGAAGGTTTTGCCGGCGGCTTGATCCTTACGGTGCTGGCAGCCTGCTGTTTCCACTGGTGGGGGGATCTGAAACTCTGGTGGTGTGTTGTTACAGGCGTGGTGCTGGCTCTGGGCAGTTTCTTCGGTGACCTGACTGAATCCGCCCTCAAACGCCGCTGCGATATCAAGGACTCCGGCAATTATATCCCCGGTATGGGCGGGGCTCTGGATGTGCTCGACAGTTTCATCTATAACGGAGTGCTCTTTATTATTATGGCAACAGTCTTTTACAGCAAATTTTAAGAGGTTCGGAAGATAAAAATTCTCTTTTTTGTTATTCTTTCATTTGCAGAATGAGAAAAAGAGCATTATATTTATAGAGAGTGATCTGGTATTTTTTCAAAAACTTTTATAACATAAGGAGTCTTGTTATTATGTCAAAATTTGTAAAAACCGCCTTGCTGGCACTTCTTTGCGTCGGTTGTTTCACTGTTTCCGGAGCCAGCTGGTTTGTCCGTGGAAACAAGTACAACATCGAAACCGTCATCGTTACCGGCAACTTCAAAAGTCCCCGTCTCATTGCTGAGCTGATCCAGGCCGAAAGCCGCCAGCCCTACATTATCGTTCCCACAGCCAATTCCAAGCAGAATTGCTGGTATCTTGCTCTGCCCAAAACCGATGGATATGCTATGAGCGAAGAAAAATTTGCTGCCTGGATCAAATTTTCCCAGTGCCGCCGGGTGATTATTCTTGGTGACGTCAACTATGTGCCTGAGAAATATGCTGCTATGATTGACAAAAATATCCCTGTCGTCCGCATCGTCGGCGACTGGAACCGGGTGGCTGAGGAATTGACTTATCTGCTGAACCTGAGCAATTTGAAGCGCAGCTATCCCAAACTGCGTCCTCAGCTTGACCGCTACTATCAGCCTGTTTCCGCTCCTGCTCCCCGGGTGGAAAAGGCGGCAGAAAAATCTGAAGCCCTCCCTGAAGTTGTCCCTGTTTCAGCCGCTCCCAAGAGCAAATAAGCACTTCTTTGCCTGAAGGAGGAGTGAAACGATGTTTAATCTGTGGAAAATCGCAATCAATGCTTTTCGTGAATCTTTGCGGGAACCGGTTTACTTTCTGATGCTTTTGGCGGCTCTGCTGCTGATTGCCCACTATCCTTCTGCTTCGATCTTTGTGTTTTCCGAACAGTTGAAGCTGGTGGTGGACAGTTCTATGGCCACCACACTGCTCTTCGGACTTGTGGTCTCGGTTTTGTGCAGCAGCCATACAGTGGCCCGTGAAATGCGTAACGGAACTGTGCTTTTGCTGATGTCAAAACCCATTCAACGCTGGAGCTTCGTCTTAGGCAAGATCCTGGGGATCGGTATGGCGGGAACTCTCTTTGTGGCGGTGTGCAACTTTGCCACATTTATTTCCGTCTACATTGCCACCGACCAGTTCCGTTTTGAAATGGCTCTTTACTTCACGATGCTCGCCATTCTGGCAGTGGGTTCTCTTATCGGTATGCTTGCCAACTACCTCAAGGGCAGCTCTTTCCCTGAAATCGCCACCTTTGCTGTGGCGGTGCTGATCCCTCTCTTTGCCGTTTACTGCAGCATAACGGGGGAACATCCGGCACTGGGACTGCGTGATCTGACCAAAGCACTTGTTCTTGTGAACTTTGCTGTTATCACGATGTCCACCTTTGCGGTGGTTTTTGCCACCCGGCTCGATGTGGTTCCCAATTTGTGTGTCTGCACCGGGATCTTTTTTGCGGGCCTTGTTTCAAGTTTTCTTTTTCAGCGTACCACTGACAGTGCCGTGCTCAACGGGATCTGTGCGGTTTTTTACGCCGTTTTCCCCAACTGGCAGTTCTTCTGGCTGGCGGATGCGGTGGCCGTGAAGCGGCACATCCCCACAGAATATGTCATCAATGCCGCCTTGTATCTGGTGATCTATATTATTCTGGGTTCCACCTGGGCGGTGGCTACGTTCCAAAACAAGGAGCTTGCGGGTGACACCAGAAACTGAGTTTGTCATCATCCGTCTGGAGCAGACCGACTCCACAAATACTTACGTCCGGGAGCACTTTTGTGAACTCCCGGATCTTGCATTGGTGACAGCCAAGTTCCAAACCGCCGGCAGAGGCCGTCTCGGCAGACGGTGGATCGCTCCTCCCGGAGTCAACTTGAGCGGTACAGTCTGTTTCAAAAGCGTCACCGACGGATTTCACGCCGGTATGATTTGCGGTGTGGCATTGATAAAAACGGTCAATGAATTGCTTCCCGGAGTTGATTTCTACCTCAAATGGCCCAATGATCTCTATTACGGCAAAGCCAAAGTCGCCGGTATGCTGGGTGAAGGCGTGCTGCAAAAGGGACGGATCGCTGGCATTGCTATGGGCACCGGGCTCAATGTGAATACAAGTGCTGCCGATCTTGCCGCTGTCGGACAGGCGGCGACTTCCCTCAAACTGATTTCAAACAAAGAATTTAATCCGGATTTTGTTGCAAATTTACTGGCAAAATACATAAATGAGTGCTATATTATATATTCAAACTCTGTCTCTGAAATTTTTGCTTTGTGGCGTGCTGCCAATAAACTGATCGGTAAAAACCTTGCCGTAACAGATGCCAAAGGTGTGCGTCACGAGGGGCTTTTCAAGGATGTGACTTCCTCCGGTGAAATGGTGCTTGTGTGCAATACTGAAGAAAGAACAGTCGAAAAGATCTTCAACTGCGGCGATGTTTCAGTCGACAAAAGTTCGATGTAAAAGGTTAATTGCTTGGAACATTTCTAACGTATTTACAGCCGGTGGGGCGGAAAACCACGGCAAAAAAACAAATGTTTCAGCCTAAAATAAAAGGAAAAAAAGTATGAACTATGGAGAAATGATGGTCGGAGCCCTCAAGTTGATGGTCTTCGGCTTGGGGATGGTGTATGTCTTCCTCGTCATTATGATCGGAGCGATGAAGGTGCTTGAAGTCGCACTGCGTCCTTTTGCCACTTTGCTGGATCCTCCTGCTGCCGCACCTGCTGCTAAAAAGGCTTCCGGCAGCTCTGAAGATGCCAAACTGGCTGCTGTCGCCGCCGCTGTTGTTGCTAAAATGATCAAGAAATAATCAATTTTTTAATTCAGGAATAAAGAAAATGAAAAAAATCAAATTTATGGATTGTTCGTTCCGCGACGGATTCCAGTCCTGTCTCGGTGCCCGTGTCAAAACTGAAGACTTCCTTCCCGCTCTTGATGCTGCTGTCAAAGCCGGTATCAACTACATCGAAATCGGCGGCGGTGCCCGTTTCCAGAGCCTTTATTTCTACTGCCAGGAAGATGCCTTTGATATGATGGACAAATGCCGCGAAGTGGTGGGTCCCGATGTCAACTTGCAGACTCTTTCCCGCGGTGTCAACGTGGTGGGTCTTTCCAGCCAGTCCTCCGACATCATCGACCTCCACGCCCGTATGTTCAAAAAGCACGGTATCACCACCATCCGTAACTTTGACGCTCTGAACGACGTCCGTAACCTGATCCCCTCCGGTAACAGCATCCACAATGCCGGTCTGAAGCACCAGATCACCGTTACGATGATGGGTCTGGCTCCCGGCTTGACCGAATCCTATGCTCACAGCCCCAAATTCTACGCTGACACCTTGAAGAACATTCTGGACAGCGGCGTGCCTTTCGACTCTCTGGCCTTCAAAGATGCTTCCGGCACCTCCACTCCCCAGACCGTCTACGAAACCATCAAGATGGCCCGTCAGATGCTGGGCAGCGACAAAGAGATCCAGTTCCACACCCACGACACCGCCGGTATGGCTGTCGCCTGTAACTGGGCTGCTATCGAAGCCGGTGCCGATGTCATCGACCTTGCTATGAGTCCTCTTTCCGGCGGTACCTGCGAAGCTGACATCCTGGTGATGTACCAGAGACTCCGCGGCACCGAATACACTCTCGACATCGATCCCGAAAAGATCCTCGCTGCTGAAAAGGTTTTCGAGAAGTGTATGGAAAAATACTTTATGCCCCCCGAATCAATGCAGGTTTCCCCCAAGATCATCTTCAGCCCTATGCCCGGCGGTGCTCTCACTGCCAACACCCAGATGATGCGGGACAACAACTGCCTGGACAAATACGATGAATGTATCGACGCTATGCGTGAAGCTGTTGCCAAGGGCGGTTTCGGAACTTCCGTCACCCCTGTGAGCCAGTTCTACTTCCAGCAGGCTTTCGCCAACACGATGTTCGGTGCCTGGAAGAATATTGACAAGAACGGTTACGGCAAGATGGTTTTGGGCTACTTCGGCAAGACCCCCGTGGCTCCCGATCCCGAAATCGTGAAAATGGCTTCTGAACAGCTGGGCCTCGAACCCACCACTGAAGCTGTGGTCGATCTCAACGACAGAAATCCCAAACTGGGCATTGCCTACAATACCAAACTTCTGGAAGAAGCAGGCCTCCCTGTTACCGATGAAAACATCTTCATCGTCGCCGCCTGCGGCGAAAAGGGTCTGAAGTTCCTCCAGGGCGACCGTCCCAACGGCATCCGCTACGCTGAAGCCGCCAAACCCGCCGCCAAGGGTGCTTCCGCCTACACCGCCACCATCGACGGTCAGGCTGTTGTGGTCGAAGTCGATGCCAACGGCACCGAATTCACCGCCACCGTCAACGGCAAGACCTTCAAGGTCGGTGTCAAAGAAGGTGCCGATGCCGCCGCCGCCAAACCCGCTGCTGCTGCCGCAGGTAACGGCGAAGCCACCACCGTGGCCGCTCCTATGCCCGGTACCGTCAACAAGATCCTGGTCAAGGCCGGTGACTCTGTTTCTGCTGATGACACTGTGGTCATCCTCGAAGCTATGAAAATGGAAACCGAAATCAAGGCCGGTAAAGACGGTGTTGTGGCTTCTGTGGATGCCGCTCAGGGTGCCGTTGTTGCCGCCGGTGACGCTCTCGTCAGCATCAAGTAATCTGTGAGAAGGAAGTAAATCAATTATGTTTAAGCATATTATCACTGCCCTGCTGACCGTGACTCTGGGCGTCTCCCTTTTCGGAGCCCAGGAGCCTGTGGTCAATGTCAAGGCAGCCAAAGCCGCCGCTGTCAAAGCGGAGTGCAAAAAAGCTGCCAAAGATTGTAAAGCCTGCCCCAAGGCTGCCGCCAAGAAATGCCCCAAAGCTGCCAAAGCTTGCGGCAAAGCCATTCTGCCCAAGTGCGCCAAAAAAGATGCCGCCAACTCTGACGCTATGGTGAGCTGGTACAAGGACTCCAAAGGCTATTTCTATCTGGTCTATGACTGGGAAAAGAGTGCCACTGTCTATGTCCGTTCTTTCACTAAGGGTGCTAAAGTTTTCCCCGGCGGCGAACTGATGACTGTCGCTCCCGCCGGCCGCAGCAAAGGCAAGATCAAAAACTATGCCGCTGTGAAAGTCGTGGAAGTAGGTCTGAACACCGATCCTGCCGACATCCTGAAAAAGGGCGATCTGATCGCTAAATTTGCTCCCATTGCTATGGCTCACGATTCTGTGAGCAACGCCGAGCCTGTTATGGTCACTCTCCCCGGCTGGGGCGACGGCTTCAAGGCTCTGTGGGAATCCACCGGTCTTTTCTCCCTCATCCAGCAGACCTGCTCTGACTTCAAGGCAACCTGGACTCTGGGACTTGGCCGTGTCATTATGATCCTTGTTTCTCTGGTGCTGCTCTATCTCGCCATTGTCAAGGGCTTTGAACCGTTGCTGCTGCTCCCCATTGGTTTCGGAGCTTTGCTTGCCAACATTCCTGTGGCAGGTATCTCCAACCCCGGCGGTCTGCAGTGGATGATTTATCAGGTCGGTATCGAATCCGGCGTGTTCCCGTTGCTCATCTTTATGAGTGTGGGTGCTATGACCGACTTCGGACCCCTGATCGCCAACCCCAAGACCGCTCTGCTGGGCGGTGCTGCTCAGCTGGGTATCTTCTCAGCTCTGCTGGGTGCTGTGGTTCTTTCCTGGCTGATCCCCGGAATCGACTTCAGCTTGAAAGATGCCGGTTCTATCGGTATCATCGGCGGTGCTGACGGTCCGACCTCTATCTTTGTGACCGCCCGTTTGAGCCCCCACTTGCTGGGTGCTATCGCCGTGGCCGCTTACAGCTATATGGCTCTTGTGCCCGTGATCCAGCCTCCCATTATGAAGCTGCTGACCACCGAAGCTGAACGTAAGATCAAGATGAAACAGCTCCGCACCGTGGGCAAGGTCGAAAAGATCTGTTTCCCTGTGCTCATCACTCTGCTCTGTGCTCTCTTGCTGCCCGATGCCGCTCCTCTGATCGGTATGCTGATGTTCGGCAACTTGATGAAAGAATCCGGCGTTGTGAGCCGCCTGAGCGACACTGCCGCCAACGCTCTCTGCAACATCGTGACCATCTTCCTCGGTATTGCTGTTGGTTCCAAGCTCTCTGCTGACCAGTTCCTCTCTCTGCAGACCATCGGTATCCTGATCCTCGGCTGCGTGGCTTTCGCCTTTGCAACAGCGGGCGGTGTGATTTTCGCCAAGATTATGAACCTCTTCAGCAAAGAGAAAATCAACCCCCTCATCGGTTCCGCCGGTGTGTCCGCTGTGCCTATGGCCGCCCGTGTTGCCAACAAAGTGGGTCTGGAATCCGACCCCGGCAACTTCCTGCTGATGCACGCTATGGGCCCCAACGTGGCTGGCGTTATCGGTTCAGCTGTGGCAGCTGGTGTGCTGCTCTGTATGCTGAACAAATAAGCCTTATTCCAAGGTTTTCCAAGTGCTCCTCATTACGGGGAGCACTTTTTTTG
>SUWB01000049.1 GCA_015061745.1 Lentisphaerota bacterium
GATGGATGGGGTCCGGGGAAGGAAGGGAGAACCTTTTTTCAAAAAGGGTTCCCTTCCTTCCCCGGCTCCTTTCACCTTGATAGAACTTCTGGTTGTGATCGCCATTATCGCTATTCTGGCGGCAATGCTGCTTCCGGCTTTGAATCAGGCCCGGGAACGTGCCAAAGCCACGACCTGTCTCAACAATTTCAAGGAAGTGGGGATAGCCATTTCTCAGTATGTCGTTGACAATAAAGACTGGTTCTTCAACTACTATAACGGCGGTCCCAATTCCTCCTTCTCAAAATCCAATGGAACCTGGAATCAGGGGGCAGCCTTGCAGTATGGACGGATCGGATTGCTGACGACTTACCTCGGAAGTGATAATTCAACCTATCTCGGCGGACTTTTTTATGCAGACAGCGGAGCGGTTCAGCGCAGCCGTTTTGCCTGTCCCTCAATGGGACAACCGCCCAAGCCTGCCGCGTCTCAAAACGGTATTTTGAGTTTTAATATGAACAACTTTTTTTATTCCAATGCTGTCCGGCTTGCCCGGGTGCTCCGTCCCACTATGACTACGATTATTGCCGAAACAGAATGCGGAAACGATTATTTGTCTTACTACTATGAACCCACACACGATACGGCATATATGCGTGCAGGTGTGGTGGGACGGCATAACGGAGCCGGGAATTTTGTTCACGCAGACGGTCACGTCAGCAGTCGGAAAATGGCAGCAGTACCATTTTACAGCCGCTCACCCGGAGGCTATTATTTGTATATGAATGTTTTTTGGTGCGGCTGGCCCGACAGCGGAGACATCAGAAATAAAAACTTTTATTATGGATATTGAAAAATGTTGAAAGCTTTGTTGAATGAATATGCTTCAATTCCTCAGCCTGCTCAGGGGCAGGAACTGTTTATCGACTCTTTGAAATCGGCCAAACAGGAATATTTTTCAGAAGATGAAAAATGTTCCGGTGTCAAGGTGAACCTTGTCAACAGTGCCCTTGTCCCTGAAACAGCTCTTGCCTCTTTGCGCAGAGTGCTTGCCGCCAAAAATGTTGAGGAAGACACTCAAGGCATCGGAATTGAGTTCAAGGTCGTTTCCGGTTGGGAACAGGAAGAATTTGAAGTTGCCGCTTCTGCTGAAGGTGTGACGATCAGTGCTGCTGATGCTGACGGTATGCGCCGGGCGGTTTATTTCTTTGAAGACCGTATCAGAGAGTGTGCCAAAGAACTGTGTTCGATTGGTACCTGGCATCGTAAAGCTCAGGTAAAGATCCGTATTTCCAGATGTTTTTTCGGCCCCACAGGACGTCCGCCCTTTTTCATTGATGAGCTGATGAATGACGTGGATTACTATCCTGAGGAGTATTTGAACAAATTGGCTCACGAGGGAATCAACGGCCTCTGGCTGACAATGTATTTCTTTGATATGCCCTCAACGGTTTTCCCTGAACACGGCAAAGATGCTCCCAAACGCTTTGCCAAATTGCAGAAAACAGTGGAAAAATGTGCCCGTTACGGAATCAGGATCTATGTGTTTTTCAGCGAACCGAAATTCTTTATGGATGACTTCAAGCCTCACGCTTATCCTCTGGATTCAGCCAAAGATCATCCGGAATTGCAACAGCTCCACAACCGCTTTTGTCTTTCCACCGAAAACGGCAAACGTTTTGTCCGTGAGTCCATTGAAGCTCTCTTTTCCAATGTTCACGGTTTGGGGGGCTTTATCAACATTATGTTCGGTGAAGATAACGGAACCTGCCCGGGATTGTTCAGCTATGAATACGCTGAACATTGTCCGGAGTGTTCAAAACGGGGCGGCCCGGCCGTCTTCCGTGAACAGGCTTTGATTATGTATGAGGCAATGAAAAAATACTCTCCCGAAAGTGAATTTCTGGGGTGGTTCTATGCTCCCGGTTCACGGGACGGCTCAAAAACAGCTGCTTATATGGCAGAAATTGAAAAATCCTGGCCGGAAGAATGTTTCTTTCTCTACAACTTTGAATCAGGCGGTATGGCAGAACAGTTGGGCAAAGTCCGGACTGTTTTCGACTATTCTCTGGCCTATGTGGGACCTTCAAAGCAATTTGCAGAAATGACTGAACGCTGTGCCAGAAAAGGTGCAAAACTTCAAGTCGGCTGTTCTCACGAAGATGCTTCTGTGCCTTTTATTCCTGTGCCTTCCAATTTGTATGAGAAGTACAAATTCCTTCACGAACATAATGTGACTGCCGCAATGCAGTGCTGGTATTTCGGAAACTATCCCGGTCTTATGAATCAGGCGGCAGGAGAACTTTCTTTTGCTCCGTTCCCTGCTTCAGAAAAGGAATTTCTTGAAAAACTTGCCGCACCTGACTGGCGGCACAATGCTCCTCTTGCCGCTCAGGCCTGGAGCCACTTTGCTGCCGCCTACCGCAAGTTCCCTATGAATATCTGCTTTGAATGGTATGGACCTTTGCACCACTCCATTGCGTGGCCGTGGCATCTTTTCCCCGTCGATGAACCTCTTGCCCCCAGCTGGCTGATCCACCAGTTCCCGGAAATTTCAGGCGACCGTATCGGCGAATGTCTCGGATTTCACCACAACCTTGACGATGCCATAGCTATTTGTCAGGCAATGGATGAAGAATGGGAAAAAGGCAGTGCCATAATGAGAACATTGCAGAGTGAATATGCTGACAATCCCGACAGAAGCGGTGATATCGGCATCTGTCTGGCTGTGGGGCTGCAAATCAAGAGTGCACTCAATACATTGCGTTTCTATGACTGCCGGGAAAGAATGTTCCGTACCGGTATCAGCGAACTTGAGACGATGACGGAACTGGTCAAAAAAGAGATCAGCAACACCTTGCAGATGAAAGAACTCTGCTTGCGGGATCCCCGGTTGGGATATCATTCAGAAGCAGAAGCCTTCCTCTTTCATCCGGAACGGCTGGAAAAACGTAAAGAATTGCTGATCGCTCTGCTTGAGAAAGATTTTCCGGCTTTCAACTTGGAAGCTCCTTTCGTCAAGGAGTGGACCGGAGAAAAGCCTACCGGCCTTACGGCGCAGGCAGGAACGGTCTATCCCATCGGGGACAGCGGCTCCACCTGGCGTATATTTGCAGAAAACGGCAAGTTTGTTGTTGAAATATGCGGCAGAAAGGATTTGAACTACTCTGTGGAAATCGAACCCAGAAGACTCTGGACCGCTTTCAGCTTCAAATTCAATGCGGACGGTGCCAGAACCGCCACATACTTTGTGTGCCGGGAGATTCCGGAAGTCGCTTTTTCTGACACTGAAAACACGATCAGGGCAGAGATCGATTTGAAATTCTGGGATGAATTCAGAGTTTCCGGATTGCCTATGCGTGTACACGTTACTGCCGCTTCAGGAGGAAAGATTATTGGGGCCTGGGGAGGAAATCATCCCTGGAAATCCCGCTTGACTCACGGTTCTTACAATCCTGATGACTCCGGTTGGCTGCTGGGAATTTAAGGTGTTTTAAGATGTATAATGGAAAATTCGGTTGTGCACTCTGGGGATGCGGTTGGGTGGCAAGCGGTCATATTGCCGCTTACCTGAAAAACAACGCCTGCCAATTTATCGGGCTTGGCAGCCGTAATCCTGAAAGTGCCAAAGCAAAAATCGCAGAATTCGGTCTGCATAATGCGGTGATATATCCTACTTTTGCTGATTTGCTCAATGATCCGAAAGTTGATATCGTTTCCATTTGTACTCCGAACGATCTTCACGCAGAAGAAGCCATAATGGCGGCCCGGGCCGGGAAGCAGATTTTTCTGGAAAAACCTGCCGCCGTGAATCCTGAGCAGCTGGATGAATTAGTCAAAGTCCTCAAGGAAAATAATACCAAAACCGTTATGGGGCTCGTATTGCGTTTCAATCCCTTGAGCATTATGCAGAAAAGACTTATTGCCCAGGGGGAACTCGGCAATGTGTTTCTTGCCAATGTAGACTATTGGTTCGGGCGGGACAGAGGCGGTTGGATGCGGGAAGGCAAACGCTCAGGAGGAGCCTTTGTGCTGGGCGGCTGTCACAGTGTGGATCTTGCCTGCTTTCTTCTTGGAACACAAATTGCTGCCGTGAGAGGCGACTGCGTGCAAGTCGGCGATTGGTATGATTATCCGCCTGTTGAGACGGCTCAGGTCCGCTTTGCCAACGGGGCAAAAGGTGTCTTTTCCTGTTCGCTGACCGGCTTTACGCCCTATACGGCCAATATCCATATTATCGGTGAAGACGGAACGATTCTCAATGACCGTTTCTTTTTGCGTAAATTTCAGGAGCAGAAAGAATTTTTCACCATAGATACCGGCGTGAAAAAGAGCGGAGACGTTTACAGTCATCCCTTTCCGGCGATCGTCAGCCACTTTGTTGACTGTCTCAGGGAAGACCGTGATTCAGAACACAATGTCGAATCTGCCGTCAACAGTCACAAAGCCTGCTTTGCCATCTGCCGCAGTGGGGCAGAGCAGGGGCAGTGGATCGAAATATAAGGGAACTCACTTTTCCCGGACAAAAGGATCTTCCGGAAAAATAATACCGCATTTTTGAGCGAATTTCAGAGCGTGAGCGAAGCGTTCAGAAGCCACTCTTTCAGTATCGTGAGCATCTGAGCCCAGATGAAATTTACACTTGCATTCTGCAGCAATTGAGAACACTCTGAGATATTCTTCAGGAAATCCGTCTGAAGTCATCTTTGTATCCTGATAAAGAGTACAGATATTGATTTCGACGGATTTATCTTTTTCTGCGGCATAAGAGAACGCCCGGCGTAAGTCTGCATCAGAAAAGCCTTTGAGGATCTCATCTATGCGTCCGGGATAGCCCAGCACCATAAAGGGGTGAACGATGCCGAATACAAAGTCGATATTGCAGCATTCCAGAAAACGATCCAGCATCAGACGGCAAATTCCGCGTGTATCTTCAAGTTCAAGGGGCCTGACAAAGTTCTTCATATGAAAATGGTGGGCAGAAACAAGGACATAGTCAAAGAGTTTTGCCGATTCTGCTTTCAAAGAGATCCTTCCCTGTCCCACATATTCAGTTTCACATCCGAAATATAATTTTATTCCGGCACGTTCTTCCGGAGTCAGAGCGGCATATTCTTCTCTCAGCGTGAGATTATGGTTAATATCCTGAGGGGCATACCAGGGACTCGCTCCGGGAACAGCGGAATCCCAGAGGTGATTGGCGATCCCGCAGACGGTGACGCCTGATTTTTTCAGTGCGGCCAGCATCGTTTTAAGAGTTGCTTCGCGCTTGGCACAGGAGGATAAATGGGTATGGCAATGGATATCGTGCATTTTTCAAAAAAATTCCTTCCGTAAACTGGAATTGGGAATATTCATTTTTTCCCGGTATTTCACAACTGTTCTTCTGGCCACGGGGTGACCGGCGGCACAAAGAAGCTGAGAAAGTTTTTCATCAGAAAGGGGTTTGCGTTTATCTTCCTCATCAACAAGTTTTTTCAGAAGCTCCATATCGGCAGTTCGGGAAACTGCCTCACCTTCTTCGCTGACGTATCCGGCAGTAAAAAATGACTTCAGAGGCATAATCCCCTGCGGCGTTTTTATATATTTTTCAGCGGCGGCCCGGCTGACGGTACTTTCGCTTATGCCCAGGTATTCTGCTGCCTGTTTCATTGTAAAAGGTTTCAGTTTTTCGGGACCGGATTCAAGGAAAGAGTGTTGAATGTCTATAAGCATTTCAGCCATACGCAGCAGTGTGCCTTTCCGGTATTCCAAAGCTTCGATCAGCATTTTACCTTCACGCACTTTTTCCTGAAAATCAGCTCCTGCATCAGGTGCGTCCGTTTCAGCATACTTGGAGAGCTTGAAAGAACGCCGTTCCCGGACCGGCCGGGCGGAAAAAATACCTTTCCCCGCAGAAATGATTTCCACTTCGGGGAAAATTACCTGTGCCCGGTTCCGTTCTGCCCTGACCGGATAGGGGGTCAATGAAGCAAGCTCCTGGAGCATTGCCTGCAGCTGTTCCATAGAAATATTAAGATTTTTTACAACAATATTCAAACGGTTGTTCAGCAAATCGTCCCAATATTCAGTGAGCATTTTTTCAAGCTCCGGAGTGAGGGCATCTTTTCTTTTTAATTGCAGAAGCCAGCATTCAGCCATATTTCTTGCTGCGATTCCCGGAGGATCAAACTGCTGCACAAATTCAAGGGCCTGTTCAACATCTTCCAGGGAATGACCGCTGCTCATTGCGATATCTGCCAGAGGAGAAGCCAAAAGACCATTGTCTTCAAGACTTGTAATTATTGATTCGCACAGGCTGCTGAATTCTTCAGAAAGTCCGGTACGGGTGTTAAGTTCCTGCAGCAGTTCATCCCGGAAACTTTCTGCCGGAGAAGGAGTGTAATCCAGAAAGTCATCGCTGTAAGCACCGCTTTCCCCTGTTGAAAAATCACTGTTTTCGTAATCTTCCGGGTCATCGTCAGACAAGGTTTTAGAGCTGTTTTCTTCATTATCTTCCAGACAATATTCCTCAAGTCCGGCATTATCGTTCTTGGAACGGAGAGCTTCAAGATCATCATTGTTTTCATAAGCCTGCGCTTCGTAGAGGCTTTCGTCTTCTGTTTCGTATTCTATATGTTGTTCCGGAGAATCCGGAGTAGAGAAATCGTCATATTCATCTGCTTCAATGAGCGGGTTTTCCATAAGGCGCGTTTCCAAACTCTGTCTGGAAAGGGCAAGCAGTTCCAACGCTTGCAATTGTTTGGCTGACAATTGCTGCTGTTGGGTTTGCTGCGCAGTTAAATTCAAATGGGTATTCCCGGGATTATTCATAAGTAAAAATGCGATTTTTCTCTTTTTTTTTGGAATTTAAGCAAAAAACGATTTGATTTTTACACAAACAGAATTTACATTTAGAAACGATATTTTTCCAGTAGAAATTTGATTTTTTTTCAAAAATTTTCAGAAATGTTCAAAGAAATGTTTAGAATAGGTATTTTAGGCAGTGGAAGTCAAGGAAATTCCCTGATTATTTCATCCGGAAATGATGCGATATTGGTCGATGCGGGGTTTTCACGCAAAGAAATATTGAAACGCCTTGAAAAATTGGGATTTGATCCATCGTTGATTCGCTGCGTCCTTTTAACTCACGAACACACGGATCACTTTAACGGAGTTCCGGTCCTGTGCGATACATTGAAGATCCCCCTCTGTGCCGCAGGAAATGTATTGGCGATGAAAAAAAGAAAAAGTGCCAGACTGCCTCAGCAATTATGGAGTTTTGAACCGGGAGAACAGTTCTGCGTCGGGGCATTTCAGGTTTCAACTTTTCCTGTGCAGCACGATGCGATCGATCCTGTCGGTTTTGTGATCGGCTGCAGCGGACTCCGCATTGGAATTGCAACTGACCTGGGGGAAGTCGGTCCCGTCGTCAGAAGAAATCTCACCAATTGCGAAGTCCTGATCCTTGAAAGCAACTACGATGTCAATATGTTGAGAAACTCGGACCGGGCTCTTTCGCTTATCAACCGCATCGACGGCCGGCACGGCCACCTTGACAACCGTGCCGCCGCGGCGGCGTTGGAAAATCTCCTGGGGGAACGCAGTCAGCTTTTGCTCCTTGCTCATCGCAGCGAAGAATGTAATACGTATGAATTGGTCCACAGCGGTATTTCTGAAGCTTTGCAGAAACTGCAAAAAAGTGAACTGCCCTTTGCTGTTTTGTCTCAGGAAAAATTGTTCCGTATCTGTCGCCGGAATGATGGCGCATTTGATATCGGAGAGGTGTTGTAAAATATGGCTGAAGCACTGAAAATCAATTGCCGTCACTGTCACGCAAGAGTTGATTTGAGCGATTGTACTCCCTTTGAAAAGGTCGCCTGTCCGGGATGCGGTGTCACATTGACTGTGCCTATGCGTTTTGAACGCTATCTGCTTGAGAAAGTCTGCGGTAAAGGCGGGGATTCAGTGGTCTATCGCGCTTTGGAACCGGAACTTGCCCGCAGAGTCGCTGTAAAAATAGCTTCTGAAGACAGTGATTCTGAAACGGCTCAGCGTTTTATCAATTCTGCCCGGATCAGCGGGCATTTGACACATCCCGGTGTTGTGCCTGTTTATAACTGCGGAACCTTTGAAGGCCGCTCTTTTCTGGTGTTGAGATATATGGAACACGGAGACTTGGAACACTTGTTGAAAAAAGGCGGTTTGCCGGGAGCTGCCAAAATCATTGCCTGGATCGCAGCTGTTATTCCGGTTCTTATCGAAGCACGCAACAAAAATATTGTGCACCACGATATAAAGCCTGCCAATATAATGCTTTCGGCTGATGACGAACCGAAACTGGGTGACTGGGATATTGCAGAGATTCAGGAAAAGGATTCTCAAGGTGCCCCTTGTGCAATGTGGGCAAGTCCCATTTACGCCAGCCCTGAAAGGATTTTTTCCGGTTGTGAAGATTACAAAGGAGACATATTCAGTCTCGGGGTAACATTGTATGAACTTCTCAGCGGGATCGCGCCCTTCGGGCTTCACGGTAATGAAGACACGATTTACGAACGACGGAAAGATATGGCATTTCAACCTTTGTCTGCCCTGCTTCCGGAACTGCCGCCTGCTGTCAGTCTTGCTGTGACAGCAATGCTTGATTTTTATCCGGAAAACCGCCCTGATTACGAGGAAATCCTTGCACTGTTGAACGGTGTTCTGGATTCCGGAGCCATATTCGAAAAAGAATGAACTGAAACTTTTTTGAAGGAGAAAAAGCTTTTATGAAATATATCGGAGCTCACGTCAGCATCTCCGGCGGTGTTGAAAACGCCCCCCTTAATGCCGCCGCTCTCGGTGCTTGTGCATTTGCTATGTTTACTAAAAATCAGCGTCAATGGAATGCACCGCCTTACAAAACATCTTCCGTTGAGGCCTTTCGGGAAAATTGTCAGAAGCACGGGTTTTCAGATGCCCAAATCCTTGCTCACGACAGTTATCTCATCAATCTCGGACAGCCTGATCCTGTTAAAAGACAAGCTGCAGTAAAGGCATTTGCCGATGAACTTGATCGCTGCCGTCAATTGGGAGTGAAACTGTTGAATTTTCACCCGGGCAGTTCTTTGAAACAGGTCAGTGACGAGGAAGATATTTCCCTTATTGCCTCCAGTGTCCGTCAGGCTCTTGAGGAAGTCCCGGATGTGATTGCTGTTTTTGAAAACACCGCAGGGCAGGGAAGCAATATGGGGTGGAACTTTGACCACCTTGCCGCAATGCTCGAACAAACAGGGATCCCGGAACGCTGCGGAGTCTGTCTGGATACCTGTCACGCCTTTGCCGCCGGATTTGATCTTTCGTCCCCTGAAGGATATGAAAGTTTCTGGCAGGAGTTTGAAAAGAAAATCGGTTTAAAGTTTCTCAAGGGGATGCACCTCAATGATGCCAAGGGTGTTTGCGGCAGCCGTTTGGACCGTCACGACAGTATTGGAAAAGGCAATATCGGTCTTGAAGCTTTTAAAAGACTCGTTGAGGATCACAGGACAGACGATATTCCTCTTATTCTCGAAACTCCGGATGAAGCTTTATGGACAGAGGAAATCGCTTTGCTCAAATCTTTTGCCTCCGGCAATTAATAATTGAAACCCGATAAAAAAGGAGTGTTCCCGTATGAAAAAATTTTTCTTTCTGCTGTTGAGTGCGTCCCTGATGATCCCCTTGTGGGGTGGAAGTGCAAGAAAAAGCTGTGTGCTCTATTTCAGCTGGTCTGAAAAGGCCAATACTCACAAGGTGGCTGAGATGATTGCCAAACAAACAGGTTCCGATTTGATCAGAGTTTTTCCCGAAAAAGCTTATTCAAAAAATTATAACGATGTCTTGCGCCGGGGAAGAAAGGAATTGAGAGAAAAAACATCCTGTCCCATTAAAAAAGTGACTGCAGATCTCAAAAAATATAATACCGTTTTTATCGGAACTCCTATATGGTTCGGGACTTACGCTCCTCCTGTCAGAACGCTTCTGCAGCAATATGATTTCAAAGGTAAAAAAGTTTATTTCTTCTGTACTCACGGTCGGGGAGGTCCGGGACGCTTTTTCTCTGATGCAGCCAAACTGACTGCGGGGGCAAAAGCGGATGCTTCCGGGTTCAGCTGCTATGGGGATCACGTCAACAAGATCGCTCCTCAACTTGAAAAGTGGCTCAAGGAGAAGGTAAAGTGATAAAATTTTCAGCAGTACTGTGTACTCTTGGGTGCTGTTCCCTGATATGGGCTGCCGGAGATGGTATTTACCGCTATGATTTTGGGACAGCAGTTTCTCCGTTGCGGGAAGGATATGTGAAAGTTACTGCAAAAAAAGGTCAGGGGTATTCCTGGCAGAGTTCCGGAAAACTGCGTGCCGTTGCCAATAAAATCATCGACTCTGTGGAAAACACAAGGCGAAAATCCATTGAGCCGCCTCCGGTTTATTTCAATCCCCTCAGTTGTGATTATGTGACAGGAGCCGCAGAAACCCGGCTTTCACTGGCCGTTCCGGCGGGCAGATATCGTGCCTGGGCCGTTTGCGGTCACGCGGGAACCAGACGGAACAGAGATTTTGTCTGGAATGTGCAAATGGGGGGATCGGAAATCAATAACTGGAAAAGTTATGCTATCCGGGAATTGATTTTTCCTGTGACGGCCGATGATTCCGGAGCCCGGATCACGATCAAAACAAAGAGTGAATGGCTCATTAACGCCTTGATTCTTGTTCCGGAGAAAAAATGGCAGGCTTTCAAAAAAGGAACAGAATTGCGTTCTCTGCGTAATGAGATGTTTCATCTTTCCGATGAAAAAATAAAAAAATGGCAGATGATCCCCCAGCCCATTGTCAGGAAAGCTCCTCCTGTCAAGTGGAGTCCGGCACAAAAAAGAAGCGGATTTGCCCTTTTCAGACGGGGATACAGTGATCCTGTGTTTCCTTCTGAATATCCCCGTCCGGAGGAAATTGAGGCTCCTTTAAGATGTTTTGCCGCCGGAAATGAATTTGAAAGTCTCACCTTTACTGTCAGAGCTCTTAAAGATATTGACAAAGTGTCGGTCAAAGTTTCTGCGCTGAAAGGCCCCGGAGGAAAAAACCTTGAACCTCCGGAAGTCCGTTATGTCCGTTATATGTTTGTGCGTCCTCACTATACGGTGCTCAATCAATATTTTGAAGCCCCTGATATCGTGATGCCGTACAGGGCTCCCCTGGAACTTGATAAAGACAGGAATTTGCGTTTCTGGCTTACGGTCAGAGTTCCGGCCGGAACTCCCGGCGGGATCTATTCAGGCAAAGTGACAGTGCAATGTGACAATGTCCGCCGTGAACTTCCGCTGACTGTCAAAGTTCTGGGATTTGATTTGAAACAGGATCCTCAGCGGATTTACTCCATTTACTATCGGATGCCGGCTCCGGAATCCGTAAAGAATTCTCCTCACACAGCCGCCTGGCTGGCCAATAAAAGAGCAAAAGAACTCGCCGGATTGCAGGAAAACGGTTTCACCGGAATCACTCAGGGATTCTGGGCGACCCGACGGAAAAATGGGGAGCTTTTTATTCTGACGGAACATTATGACCAGGCGGCAGCTGTTACCCGAAAGTATGGTATTACAGCTCCGACTCCCGCCGGTTATGGCGAAGGCAGACTTTACGCAGATAATATGCATAAAAGTCAGCCGCCGCACCTGACCGGTATGGAAATGCCCAACGAACAGTATTTCAAAGATGTGGAAACGACCATCAAAAAAATCTTTGAAGAATATAAAAAGAATCCCCATTGGCCGGAACCTCTCATTTATCTTACTGACGAACCGGATTGCACCCCCACTGTGGTTGCCTATTTGAAGCGTATCGGAGAGATCGTCAAACGCAATGGCGGCAGAACTTATGTAACGGCAGATCCTGCCAACAAACTGTTTGCTCCTCTTTTTGATGTTGTGGATGTATGGTGTCCGTCTCAATTCACTTTAACGCCGGAGGAAATCCGTCAGTGGCAGAAAAAACGGCCCGGTACGGAATTCTGGTGTTATCCCAATTCTGTTTGCGGCTCAAATAATCACGTCACTCCCCAGGGGGCCCGGATGACCTTTGGGTACGGCTTCTGGAAATCGGAGTTCAAAGCCCTTATTCCGTGGATGTATCAAAGCATCGGCGGCGATCAGTGGAACTATCTGGATTCTGCCCGGATGGATTTTCTCAACAGAACAGATGATGACGGTTCTCCCATTCCGGCAATGAATTTTCTCTGTTACAGAGAGGGCATTGATGATGCCCGCTATATCTATACCTTGAAAACCAGGATTCGTGCTGCCCGGAAAGCCAATCTGCCGCAGGCCGCCGCTGCGGGGGAAAAGGTGTTACGCGAACTTTCGGAGGCGATCCCCACCCGCCGCCGCTACAAAGATCATCTTGACGGCGTATGGGATACCGGAACGATGGATGCCTGGCGGTGGAAAATTGCCGGAGAGATCTTAAAGATCGATTCACTCCTCAAAGGGAAAGGAGTCCGTAAATGAAAAAGATGATATTCTTCTTTGTATTTCTGCTGGGAACTGTCCTTGCAGGAGCCCCTTTGACTGCTGAAAAAGAGTTGACACAAATGCCCCTTTTGAAGTGGCGGGGAACTGTTGCAAGTGCCTCAAAGGGAAGTTTCAAGTCTCCGGCAGGCAGGGAAACGGTCTGTTTTACTTATCCTATTCTCTATGATGCAAACGGCAAGATCAAAGGAACCTCCTGGCCCAGATGTACTCTTTATCTGCCGGCTGCAATGCGGGATTGGTCACAGTATGATTTTTTTGAATTCTCGGTCTATACCACCTTCAACCGTTCAGATGAAGAGTATCTTCCCTGTGCAATGTCCATAGGCGGTTTCAAAAATCGGACACTCATCAGCTTCAGGCTCGATAATCTCAGACAGAACCAATGGGTCAAGGTGTCTGTCCCCTTGAGAGAAATGAAGAAAAATGATGCTGTCAGAAATGTGCAGTTTCATCTGAATGCCAGACGGTATTTCCCCAATGATAAACTGGTGCTTCATTTCGGAGACTTCAAGCTGATCCGTTTGCTGCAATGGCAGGTCGCCGCTTTCAGAATGACGGCTCCGGCTGTTTTTTCCGGCAGAACCTCTCTGCCCGTTGAATTTGAACTTCTGGGCCCCGGAGAAAAATATGGGGTGCCTTTCCGGATCTTTGATGCCAAAGGTAAAAATGTCAAAGATATCAAACTTGATACAGCCAGAGGATTCGGATATTATCTGCTGCCAGTGGGAAAACTGCCGCCGGGGAAATATACTCTTGCCGTTTTCCCTGATGACAAACAAAAACGGAACGATGCACCGTTTCAGGTCATCGCTCCGCCTTCGTGGAAAAACTGAAAAATCACTCTTTGTCAACGTGACTCCGGGAAAGCAGCAATGTTTCCCGGTAGTCACCGATTTTATCCGGTTCTCCGTATGAAGCAGCCCGCATAAAACGTGCCTTGGGATCTATTTCACAACGGAGGACGCAAGGAGTCCCCCCCGCATCAGCCAGAATGACTCCTTCGGGAGAAACAGCCATACTTTTGCCTCCCACATTGGGTTTTGGCATAGCGGGAGCCGCCCGCAGCACAGTACAGCCGCAGTCAAAAGCCCGGGAGCGGGTGGTGAATTCCAGAATTTCCGCTCTTTCCTGACGCTGGTGGCTCACCATAACGATCACATCCACCCGCTGCTTTGCATAGGGAACAAAAAGCTCCGGGAAATAGTGGTCAAAACAGATACTTGCTCCGTAACGGACACCTTTGTATTCAAAACTCACAGGAGCAGAGCCCGCTTCTATGCCTTTAGCTATTTCAGGTTCAACAAGATGCACCTTGGTGTAGGGCGAAAATTCTTCTGCATCAGGCGGAAAAACTGTCAATTGGTTACGCAGGACACCGTCTTTACCGTAATTGAGCAATCCGCTCATAATGGTGCAATTGACTCTTTTGGCCGTTTTGCGGAGCATTTCCACAAATTCCATTCCGGGGCCTTTGATAAGGGAAATCATTTCCGCCAGATCGGAATAGCCGGTGCAGTTGGCATTTTCAGGAAAAATCACCAGATCCGCTTCCCCGGGGGTAAGTTTTTCAAGCTGTTCTATCTGCCAGTTGAGTACCTTCAAGGCTTCCCCCGGATTGGGATAGGGGACTTGCATAATAATGACTTTCACAGTGTTGTTCCTTTTTTTACTTGAGAATTTCTTTGATGACCGCATCGGTCATTCCGGTTGTGGTCCCTTTGCCGCCGATATCCGGTGTACAGGCTTTTCCGTCTTTAAGGACTGTACAGATGGCATCCATAAGCAGATCGGCAGAGCTTTTTTCCTTGAGCTGTTCAAGCATCATCGCAATGGCCCAGAAAGTTCCGACCGGATTGGCGATCCCTTTTCCGGCAATATCGGGAGCTGAACCGTGAATAGGCTCAAACATACTGGGGTATTTCCCTTCCGGATTGATGTTGCCGGAAGGAGAAATGCCGATACTGCCCAGCATCGCTGAACCCAAATCTGTAAGGATATCACCGAAAAGATTGCTTGCCACCACCATTTCAAGGCGTTCCGGGTGCATAATAAAGAAACCTGCCAAAGCATCAATGTGCATTTGTGAGGATTCCATTTGCGGATACTCTTTTCGTACTTCATCAAAGATCTTGTCCCAGAAGACCATTGAGTGATTGAGAGCATTGGATTTTGTGGCACTGAGGACTTTGGTCATATTGTTGGCTTTGGCGTATTCATAAGCATAACGGATGATCCTCTCAGTACCCTTGCGGGTGAATATGGATTCCTGAACAGCTTTGTCTTCAGTTGTTTCACCTTTGCCGCAATATTCCCCTTCAGAATTTTCCCGGATGACCACAAAGTCGATATTGTCGTTTTTCAGGGGGGAGACAAGTCCCGGCAGCAGCTTGATGGGCCGCATATTCACATACTGATCAAATCCCGTGCGGATAGGCAAAAGAAGATCACGCAAAGAAACGTGGTCGGGAACGCCGGGAAAGCCCACAGCTCCCAATAATATGGAATCACAATCCCTGAGGATCTCCATACCGTCAGCAGGCATCATACGGCCGTGTTCCAGATACCAGGCGCAGCTCCAGGGAAGTGTATTACAGGCAAATTTGAGGCCGCCGTGTTTTTCTGAAAGTGCATTGAGCACACGTACACCTTCGTTGATGACATCGACACCGATCCCGTCACCGGGAATAAGATTGAGACGGTAAGTTTTCATTTGGTCTTTCTTTAATTATGTTTAGTAAAAAATATATGTTTATGGTTCATAAAATAGCACGATCAGAGTAAAAAATCAAGAAAAAACTGTTTTTTCTCCACCGGAAAAATCTCAGAAATCGTGAAAATCAAAGGTGATTTTACCCGTCTTTGTATCAATAAAAGAGGTGTAAGAGGAGTCTCCTCTGACTTTGAGAGAGAATCGGGAGGCATATAAGGCTGTCAGGGAGCCTGTCGTTTGGGGAGCTTCCTGATCCCAGTGAAAATGTCCTCCGCACCAGATGATCCTGCCGGAAAAAGTGCAGAGTTTTTCTTTCAGTTCTGGAGGAACCTCAAGAAATATGCCGGTTTTTTCTTCTCTGGAACAGCTGCCGGGGAAGGGCACGTGAGTCCCGATAACAACAGTTTTTCCTTTACAGGCACCGAGAGCATTATCAAGAAACTCCAGCTGATGCGGCAGAAATTCGTGGCCGACTCCTTTCCGGGGAGTCATCGTAATAACGGCACAGTCGGGAGAAAGGTCAAAAAGCGAATCCGGCTCCTGCTGCAAAAGAGATGAAAAAAAGCCCAATTCTCTTGTAATGGCACATTCTGCAAAAGGTATCTTGAACTGGCTCCGCCATTTGAGATAGAGTTGAAACCCTGCCTCCATTGACGGGAAGGCTTCAGTCAGAAAGTCCCTCCGGGAAACGGTGTCTCCAAGATTGAGAACAGCTCCGGCTCCGGAAGATTTGATAAACTGAGCTAATTTTTCAAGACGTACAAGATCCTGATTTTTTTCGTGCCGCCGGTCGCATAAATGCAAGTCACTGATAACGAGTATGTTCATACGCACTCAGGATCTCCGTAAAGGCGTTTGTTGCTTGTGACTTTTTCCAGAGGCATAAAATCAATAGCATTAAGTTCAATGATCTTTACACTTCCGTCACCGGATATATCAAAGGTACACAAAGAGGCGTTCCAGTTATACCCCGGATAGCCGGTATATCCGGCTTTTTCGATCATAAAGGTTTTAACGGCTCCAACGCTGGCACCGTGGCCCACCAGCAATATTTCTTCTGCCGGCGGAGCGGCAAGAAGTTCCTCAACATAGGGAAAAATCCTTTTGCGGACATCACTTACATCTTCCGGCCCCTGAGGAAGCATCCACGGATAAGAAAGCTCAGAATCAGAAGCTGTATTAGGGTAATTCTTTTTGAGTTCAGCAAGGGTCATACCGGGGCAGGGCGGTTCCGGAGAAAAACGCATTTCCTGCATACGGGGCTCAGGAATGACCTCCAGACCGCAGACTGCGGCGGCTATGGAAGCCGTTTCCATAGTCCGGGCGTAGGGAGAGGAAAAAACTTTGCCCGAAAAATGCATCTCTTTCAGACGCACTCCCAGACAGTGAGCCTGTTCCCTGCCCAGTACTGAAAGAACATAATCTCCGTCAGGAAGTTCATAGTTGGCCCCTTTAGGCATATTCTCAAGGGCGGGCTGCCCGTGTCTTGCAAGGTAGAGTCTCATTAAAAAGGTTTCCAGTGCTGTTCTTCGTTAAAGTTCATTTCTTCAAGAAACTTGGTTCTTTCAACGGCATTGATGTGAGAAGAAGTCTGATGAGCATCAGATCCTATCTCAAAAATGATTTTTTCGTCTCTGAGCCGTGTTAAAAAATCCCCATAGACAGGATCTGCAAAATTGCAGCGGTTGATTTCGAGAGCTTTGCCGGTCTCTTTGGCAAGGCGGAGTATTTCATCAAGATATTTTTCCGGGATCAACTTCCAGTTCCAGCTTGGTATGTTCCCCTGACGTTCCCAGCGGATCCCTTCTCCGAAAGGATGACCGATGATGTCGATATTATCATTGGACTTCAGGGCATTGGTAATACATTGGTATTCCCGATCAATGTACTCCCGGCAATCAGGAAGAATTTTCGGAGAGAGGTGGACAGAGCCGATTACATAGTGAAGTGCAAGTTCCTTACGTCCGGCAGGACCGCAGTGGTCGCTGCCGTCGGGAGACAGATCTGATTCCACGCCGAGAAAGACATTCTCACGGGGAAAGCCGGAGGAATAATACTCCCGGGAAAGCTCTTGCAGGCAGGAAAAGGGATGTTTTTCAGCGGTATTGCAATGCTCGACGATTCCAACGTAAACGCTTCCGGCTTCCCGGGCGGCCGCCAACTGTTCTGCTGCCGTCGGACCGGGAACATCCGTTGCTTTTTTGAGCCGGTAAAAAGATGCGTGAATGTGGTAGTCACTTTGAATGAGCATAAGTTTCTCCTTTCAGATTCTATAAAATACATCATAATCGTTTTTTTTACAAGAGAAGAAGTGACGATTGAGTGGAATTTTTCAAAAACAGTGCTATCTTAAATAACGAAGAAAATCAAGACAGGAGATGTATTTCTATGGAACAGCTGCTCTTTACCAACGTTAAACTTTATGACGGAACCGGAAATGCCCCTTTTATGGCCGATGTAGCCGTGAAAGATGAAAAGATCATCGCCGTGGAAAAAAGCGGTTCCCTGAATAAAACAGGCAGCACTGTTATCGACGGAAAAGGCCTTGATTTGACTCCCGGTTTTGTGGATGTCCATTCCCATTCCGATGCCCGGATGATCCAGATCCCTACGGGAGATTCCAAGATATCTCAGGGGATCACAGTTGATGTGTCTGGAAACTGCGGATTTTCACAATACCTCGCCGATGTTGATGATAATGATCTTGAAGAACATACCGCCCGGGTGCGGGGAAACTTTGCCGCCTATGCCGATGTGGTGGAACAAGCTCAAAGTGCGATGAACAGTGTTCATCTTTGCGGTCATAATTCACTGCGTGAATATGTTATGGGCTTTGATGAACGCAAGCCCACCAGCGAAGAAATGCGCCGTATGAAAGAGCTTCTTGCTGATGCTCTTGCCCACGGGGCCGCCGGATTTTCTTCCGGCCTTGCTTATTTGCCGGGACGATATGCGGATACAGAAGAACTGAAAGAACTTGCCTCTGTCCTGAAAGGTACCGGCAAAACTTATGCCACCCACATCCGCAGCGAAGGGGGCACTCTGCTTGAAGCTCTTGAGGAATCCATTGAAGTTGCCAGGGCCGGAGATAACAATTTGCAAATCAGTCATCTCAAAACTTCAGGAAATTCCAATTGGCATAAACTTGATGCAGCCTTTGATATTATCGAAAAAGCCATTGCCAACGGTATGGATGTCCTTGCTGACCGTTATCCCTATATCTACTCCTGCACCACTTTGAGCATTATTATGCCTGAACCTTACTGCAAACTGGATAATCCCACTTTGTGCGGCAAACTCAAAGAATCCGCCTCCTTCCGGGCGGAAGTCGCAGAATCGCTGAAACTGCATTGCAGCCGGGATTGGGACAGAATGCTTATTGTCGACTCTATGGACGCTTCCCATTCGCCTTATTTCGGTATGAGTATGAGTGAGATCGGAAAAATAATGAAGTGTCATCCCGCTGAAGCGGTCGTCAATCTTCTTTCTTCCGGAATCTCTCCCGGGGCGGCGTTCGGAACGATGTGTGAAGAAAATCTGGAAAAGATCCTGAGCAAGCCCTACGTTCTGCCCGGCAGTGACGCCAATATCAGAGCCTATTCCGATGGGGGAACCCACCCCAGAGCCTTTGGAACCTGCCCCTGGTTTTACCGGATCGCAACAAAAAATGACACACCTGAATCCGTTATCCGCCGTATGAGTGCTTTGCCTTGTGCAAAATTCAAACTTGAAAGCCGGGGGATCATTGCTCCGGGATACTTTGCAGACCTTGTTCTCCTTGATCTGGACAACTTCTCAAGTCCTGCTGATTACGCCAGACCCAATCAAAAAGCCAAAGGGGTTCTGGGCGTTTATGTCAATGGCAAACTTGCCTATTCTCCTGATCCGGAAGTTCCCGTTTCCCGTCCGGGAAAAATGCTCAGAGTCAAGTGATTTTTTTTCAGAAACTTTTTCAAGGAATCGAAAAAATGGAAAATACTCTCTTTACCAATGTAAAACTGTATGACGGAACCGGCCGTGCCCCCTTTATGGCTGATGTGGCTGTCTGTGATGAACGTATCGTTGAAGTGGCTCCCAGCGGTTCTTTGAAAAAAACGGGTGCCGCAGTCATTGACGGAAAAGGCCTTGATCTGACTCCCGGCTTTGTGGATGCCCACGCTCATTCAGACGGCAAAGCGGTGACTGTTCCCACAGGAGACTCTAAGATCTCTCAGGGCGTTACAAGCGAAATCACTGGCAATTGCGGATTTTCTGATTATCTGGACGAGATCAAAGATAATGACCTCGGAGCTGAAATTTATAATGTAAGAGGAAACTTTGCCGCTTATGCCGACCTTGTGGAAAGATCTCATCAAGCCCTCAATATTATGCATATGTGCGGTCATAATACGCTGCGTGCTTATGTTATGGGTTATGAACAGCGTCCCCCCACCAAAGAGGAAATGCGGCAGATGAAAGTTCTGTTGGCCGAGGCTCTTGATAACGGAGCCGGAGGCTTTTCCGGAGGCCCCTATTATCTGCCCGGAAAATTTGCCGATACTTCAGAACTTAAAGAACTTGCCTCTCTCCTCAAAGGAACAGGGAAACCTTATGCCACTCACATCCGCAGTGAAGGTGATACTCTGCTCGAATCCCTTGAAGAAGCAATGGAAATAGCCAGAGCCGGAGATAATAACTTACAGATCAGTCACCTGAAAGCCTCTCCCCGCAGAAACTGGCACAAGATCGACGCAGCATTTGAAGTCATTGAAAAAGGGAAACAGGCAGGAATGGATATCCTTGCTGACCGATATCCCTATATCCATTGCAACACGACGCTCAGAAGTATCGTTCCCCAACCTTTTGATGTCGTTGATACCACCACTTTGTGTGGAAAATTGAAAGAATCAGCAGAGTACAGGGCAGCTTTTATTGCCTCATTCAACGATGGACGTGACCGGGGATTTGAAAGAGTGCTCATTACCACCTCTCACGAACCTTCTCACCGCCGTTTTTACGGCAAAAGTATTGTGGAAATCGGCAAAGAATTGGGAATGACGCCCCCTGAAGTGATGGCTTTCCTTATGGCTTCCGGCCGTTGCCCCAGTGCTGCTTTCGGAACGATGTGTGAAGAAAACCTCAATAAGATCCTTGCCAAACCTTATGTCGTTGCAGGCAGTGATGGAAATATCCGGCAGTTTGACGATAACGGAACTCACCCCAGAGCTTTCGGTACTCATCCCCGCTTTTTCAGAATCGCCGCGAAATACAATGATTATGCTTCGGTGATCCGCCGTATGACCTCCCTTACTGCTGCGAAATTCAATCTCGTTGACAGAGGTGCAGTATTGCCGGGGTATTATGCAGACCTGACTCTTTTGGATCTTGAAAATTATGACAGCAAGGCTGACTATTCTGTGCCCAACCGGCGTGCGGAAGGGATACACGCCGTATATGTCAACGGAAAACTTGCCTATTCTCCCGATCCGGAAGTCAAAACTTTCCGTCCCGGAAAAATGCTGAGGATCAAATAAAAAATCAGAGATTTTTTTATTTTCCTCTTGTTATTTTTCTTATCTTATGGTAAAATAGAAAATAGCAACAAAAAAATGAAATTTTCTCTTTTTACAGGAATATATGGATTATGGAAAAATTTTTTACTTTTCTCGAATTGCCGGTAATAACTTCTTATCTCTGCTGTAATGGGCGGAATATGTTGAAAAAGCAAAAGGCAATGAGACCTGCCTGCTTCACCTTAATTGAACTCCTCGTTGTAATAGCGATCATTGCGATCCTTGCTTCAATGCTTTTGCCTGCACTGCAGCAGGCACGGGAAAGGGGAAGAACTGCCGCCTGCAACAGCAATATGTCACAGGTCGGCAAAGCCAAAGCTATGTATCACTCCGACAACAACGATTTTCTTGTACCCTACCGGAACGGCAGCGGCAGCGGCAACCGTTTTTATTACAGCCGCAAGACGTCAAATGCACTTCTCGCCAATTATTTGGGATGCCTGGATGATAGTGCTCATCCGGCTCCGATCGGAGGTGTTCTTCTGCTCAGCGGCCAAAGGAAAATGGGGCCTTTGCTGTGTCCTACTGCTCCCGTTGCCCAAACGACCAAGGAAAGTACCTATTTCTACAATACAATTGAACATTTTTCCAAGGTAAAAATGGCAATGGTCTGGCGGCCGGCTCTCTCTGCCGCCTTGTTGGATGTGGCTCTTCAACGCAACAATGTTTATGTCACTTACTATCTTAAAGGTTTAAGTAACAGCGGCTACTCACTTGCCGATCCCCGTCACAATGGCTCCCTCAATATTCTCTTTTTGGATGGTCATATCCAGTTGGTTCCTTTTGGTCGTCTGCCTGATGAAGATCAGGGGAAGGGAACAGCATGGAGTACCTGTTTTTATACGCCGACCAGAAAAAAAGCTCCTCCCGGCTGGTAAAAAATAAATTTCACTTCCTTTAACTTATCCCTGACAGTGTGTCTGTCGGGGATTTTTTATGGCTCTGTTCCCGACAAAGGTCGGTAAAAGCCCTTGAGGGAGTTTGGGCGCAGAGGAAAGGCTGAAACGTCGGCTTCGTTGTATTGTTTTGTTCCTTTGTCGCGGCGTAGTGCAACGAAGACTGAAAACCTTTTTCAGCACTTTTGTTTTGCAAGATTTGCCAAAGCATTGTGCCGCTGAAAGATAGGGAACGGAGCCAAAATCAAAACCACCGGCTTAGCCGGTGGTATGCACCACGCCTTCAAGGCGATGATGCCGGCAGCCCGACACGGGCTCTGAACAGGTTCGCCATGCGCAACTATTTTTCAAGCTACCGCTGAAGCGGTA
>SUWB01000050.1 GCA_015061745.1 Lentisphaerota bacterium
TTGTCCTAACACTGCCATATTATGTTCTTGAGGATTCATGATTTTCTCCTTTGGATTGTAGCAGAGAAAAAGGTAGCATGAATCCTCTTTTTTGTCAAATCAGAAAAATTTTATGGGATATCTGTGCGAAAAAATAAAAAAAATTTGCATTTTCCTCTTGTATTTCAGGTTGTAATGGGGTATAATCTTTAAAAAGACAAATTTTTTTTGTTTTTCAGTGTCAACAACAGATGCGAACAGGAGAGTTTTTTTTATGAAAAAGTCGTCGTTTACTTTGATTGAACTGTTGGTTGTTATTGCAATTATTGCCATTCTTGCCGCTATGCTGTTACCGGCTTTGCAGCAGGCCCGTGACCGGGGCAAGGCTGCCGGATGTCTTAATAATTTGAAAAGCATTGGATCATTTTCCGCCTTTTACGGTAATGATAATAATGACTATGCCAACTTTTCATATCATCCTAAAGGTTCTTACAGCGGATATGCTCCTCCGGGAACAGGAACCTGGTATACGATGATCGCCTCGTATGCCGGATATGGCAAACGGGATTTTTACCGTTTGAGTAAATCCCCCACCTCTATGGTGCGTTACTATAAACCCGGAGTTTTTTCCTGTTCCGGACTGGAGGCCTTTACGGTCAAAGATTATGGTGCCAAGATCGATTATACGATTTCTATTATGGCACGGTCAAAAACTCCCGGTGTCGGAGAGTTTAGGATGCTGCGTTGGAGCCAAGTCAAAAATCCCTCAAAACGAGGTTGGAATATCGACAGCCGTCCTAATGGTATCCCCAACGGAGCCAATCTTTCCCCCGGCACCAACTTCAACTCTCACAAATGGGGGCATTACAATGGCAAGAAAGGAATGTTGGTTATGATGGATGGTCATACAGAAACGCATCCGACAGCCCTTTTGAGTACAATGCACAATACTGCTTCCGGCTTTATGTATGATAACGGATTCTTCCGTTATCTGGCTGATTGATAAAAACAGCTTCTTCCCGGGCTCTCTGCGGAGAGCCCTTTTTTGTTTCTTTGTATTTCTATAAGGTTGAAAAACAATTGATATTGTGCTATATTAATAAGATTTTTATTTCTAAAAAGGAGCTTTTTTTATGAAAATACCCGAACTTGCAGCTTTGCTGGTCTATTTGATGCTTGTTTTGTATATCGGAATTTATTTCTTTGTTAAAGAACGCAAAAGTACCGGTGGCGAGAAATCTTATTTTCTGGGCGGTCGCGAGATGAATGGCTGGGTGTCCGCATTGTCTGCCGGAGCTTCTGATATGAGTGCCTGGGTGCTTATGGGATTGCCGGGAGCGATCTATATGTACGGTATGGGGCAGCTTTGGATCGCTGTCGGTTTGACACTGGGAACTTTCAGTGCGTGGCTCCTTGTAGCTCCGGTGCTGCGGCGGTTCTCCATTGCTGCCGGGGATTCTATTACGATCCCTCAATTTCTGACAAGACGTTTCTGTTCCAACCGTAAAGAGATTATGGTGCTTTCGGCCATTGTCTTTGTTATTACCTATTGCGTTTATTCTGCTTCAAGCCTTTATGTTTGCGGCACCCTTGCCAATACGGTACTGGGAATTGAACCGAAAACGGCTATGATCGCAGCGACTGTGGTCATTGTGATCTATACATTTCTCGGCGGATTCAATGCTGTCTGCTGGACGGACTTCTTTCAGGGAATGCTGATGCTGGGGGCTCTTATGCTGATTCCCATTTGTTGTGCCGGCCTTATGGCTCTGCCTTCATTTACGGCACCTCAGGGAAGTTGGCCTGTTCATTATTGGAACTGGCTTTCAGGCGGCAGCTGGAACTGGAAAAGTGTCAGTGATATTCTTACCGGTTTGGGGTGGGGACTCGGATATTTCGGAATGCCCCATATCCTCATCCGTTATATCGCCATTAAAAATGAAAAAGAAATGCGGAAATCCCAGATCATCGGCTGCACCTGGTTTTCGCTGATTATCCTTGCTTCCTGTGCCGTGGGTTTGATCGGCAGAGCTTATCTGGGGGATGTTTTGACAGTGACAAAAGATGCCAATACGCTGGTCTTTATCAATATGATCAGAAGCGTTTTTGACTGGATCGGTCAGAATGTGGGTATGGTGGCACTCTGGGGATTTTGTGCCGGGATTATGTTGTCAGCCATTCTTGCCGCTGCTATGAGTACGGCAGATTCACAGCTGCTTGCGTCTTCTTCTGCTTTTGCTTCTGACTTGTACAAACCTCTTTTGCGTAAAAAGGCTTCTGACAATGAAATGCTCTGGGCAGGGCGTTTTATTGTGGTCTTTATCTCTGTCGTGGCCTTTCTGATCGCTTCGAGCCCCGATTGCAAAGGAATTATGGGACTTGTTTCCTGTGCCTGGGGAGCTTTCGGAGCTGCTTTCGGACCCGTGATGCTCTTGGCTCTCTTTTGGAAACGTTTGACCTACTGGGGAGCTTTTGCCGGGATCCTTGCCGGATTTCTGGTCGATGCCCTCTGGTATGTTTTTATGGCGTGGACTTCTCTCTATGAGATCATTCCCGGTTTTGCGGCAGGTTTGCTGATGGCAATCATTGTCTCCCTGCTGGATAAAGCTCCGGAAAAAAATGTCATTGATATTTTTGAAAAATCAAGAGAAAAAATCGACTGATCCGAAAAATTTTTCTGCATTTTTTCAGTTGCAGTTCTTCGTGTAAAAATATGAAAAATACCGACTTCCGCAACGGAATAATTTGCGTCCTGACCGCCGGTATCTGTTGGGGATCAATGGGCGTGTTTGTCCGCAGCTTGATAAGTCTGGGATTCCGTCCGGTGGATATTGCCGCTTTGCGGGCCTTGGGAGCGGCATTGGTGCTCGGGAGCTCCTTTGCTTTGTTTTACCGCGATGCCTTCAAATTGAAACTCCGGGACCTGTGGTGTATGGCGGGATGCGGGATCGTAAGTATCATATTTTTCAATATCTGCTATTTTTCTGCGATTAAATACACCACTGTAAACATTGCTGTTGTTTTACTCTATACGTCTCCGGCATTTGTAATGGTGATGTCGCTTATCTGCTTCAAAGAAAAACTTTCTTTGCGGAAACTTCTGGCATTGCTCTTTGTGATTTCCGGCTGTGTCCTGGTCAGCGGCGTGTTTTCTTCAGGAGGAGCTCTTTCGTTCAAAGTTCTGCTTATGGGCGTAGGGGCAGCCTTTTTTTATGCACTTTATACAATATTCAGCCGTTATGCCCAGATCAGAAAGTACAGCAATGGTGCAATAACTTTGTGGACATTTATTTTTGCCGGATGTGCCGGATGTTTCATATTGGATTGGCCTAATGCTTTCCATATCGCCTGTTCAGGCAACTGGCACTTTTGGGGATTGTTGGCTGGACTTGTCTTGGTCGTGACCATATTGCCTTATTATGCCTACACTGCAGGATTGAAAAGACTTGAGCCGTCAACTGCTGCCATTGCAGCAACGATCGAACCGGCGGTGGGAACAGTGGTCGGAGTTGTGTGTTTTCACGAGAATATGACTTTCTCTGCCGGAATGGGAATGGCTTTGATCCTCGGAGCTGTTTTTATATGCCGGGAGTGACAGTAAGTCAAATCAGAGGAAAAAAGCGACCGGACGCAACTCAAATGTTACGGCCGGTCTTTTTTATTTCAGAAGTTTTGTTCGCACAAGACTTTTTCTGAATGGATGAATTATTCGACGATCATCCGGTCAAGATTTTTCATTGCTTCATCCAGGAGTCCTGCTTCATACAGGAAATCCAGTATGGTGTAGCGGTTCCGGATGAGCTGAGCGGTTTTTATGCCGTGCAGGAACTGTTCTCTGCTCAAGCCTATGTCTGCCGGAGTCAGAGGGCAGTTGGCCTCTTTGAGCATAGTACGGAGTTCTTCATAGGAGTAAAGTTGTTTTTGCAGCTTTTCAGCCAGAGATTTCCAAACTTTCCCGATAAGGGCACGGCGTTCAAGGGCAGCGTCGCCGGTACGGAATTTGGCAAGAGAGATTTTTTTGGGTTCTGCTCCGTAACAATTTTTAACGAGCAGACGATCGATTTCTGCGGTGCGTTCTTCTATGCTCAAAGGAGCCTGTGCCCTGGCACTGACACTTTCATAATCGTTTTTGATGATGAACTCCATAAGCAAAGAGGTCGCAAGCAGCCCCACGCCCACTTTGAATCCGTGTGAAACATCAAGGCCGTCTTTCTGCAAGCCTTCCATTTCCCAGACGTGGCTGAACAGGTGTTCTGAACCGGAAGCCGGACGGCTGTCAAGCATCATCTGCATACTGTAACCTGTGGCTGCCAGACCTTCAAAAATATTGAGCATATCTTTGGAGTCGGACACCCAGCGGCGGATATTGCCCTGGATCAGTTCCCAGACATCGCTTCTGATAGGTTGTTCGCCGACGGCATCGGCAATGATCCAGTCCGCTCCGGCAACCACTTTGGTCAGCAAATCGGCAAAGCCGGAACTCAGCATCGGGGCAGGGGCGGTCGCCATTACCGTCGTGTCTGCACAAAGAGCTGCCGGGGGAGGGCACTTGACCGTCTGTTTGTTGTGATTGACTGCAAGTGCTGCTCCGGCAGAGGTGAAACCGTCAACGGAACAGGCCGTGGGAACACAGCAGTAACGGACATTTTTGAGCCCTGAGGCACATTTGACCAAGTCATTGATGACACCGGAACCTACTGCTACCGGAACGCAGTCAGCAGGCATCAGGGAGGCAAGAAGCTCTGAATAGGCAAAGTCGGGATGAAGTACAGGCGTACCGGGGAAAATGTAAGGTTCCGCAGGTGTCATTCCGGCTGCTGTGAGCAGCCGTTGTGCTTCTGCTCCGGCAGCTTCCCAAGTGTTGGTATCGGCGATGACCCAGGGGGTAAGACCGGGGAACTCCTGCTGAAGGAGTTGGGGCAGATGTTTCAAGGCTCCTTCGCCGAGGACAAAACACCGGGTGTCAAGTCCTGCGGGAATGGGGATCGTAGGCATAGAAGTGTTATTCATCGTACTGGATTCCTGAAGATTGAGTTATCTTGCAATTTCAATTGTTTCCGTCACAGCTCCGGTATTGCTGATAAAGGAAACGGTGAGTTTCTTTTCTGTCAGAGTGACCGCGCCGCCGGTAAAGCCGCTTTCATTTTCTTTTCTGACAGGAACTCCGGCCACAATGACAGGGGCTCCCTGATTGAAAATATCACTTTCGCCGTCGGGCAGGGAAACGTAGTTCCTATGGATATGGCCGTGGAAATAGGCAACAGGTTTGATGTTTTCACGAATCAAACTGCACCATTTGCCATAGGTGTCATACTCAATGTTGAAAGGGGGCTTATGAGGTTCGGTAAAGTTGATGTGAGAGATAACGAGTTTGAATTTCACGCCGGGGGCATTGTATTCATTGTCAGCATTGGCAATGACTTTCTCAAGGAAAGCTGTTTCACGCTGACGGAAATTGTGGCAGCAGTTGACACCGCCGTATTCAATACTTTCGTCCGGTTTGTCTTCACCGCAGTCCAGCACGATCCCCCAGATATTCCCCAGGCGGAAGGTGTAATAGGAGCGGCCGTTGTCAGTCGGCGTGAACTCTGCCTGACGTTCCGCCCAGGCTCCCCGCAGGTCGTGGTTGCCCCGGGAATAAACAACAGGGATCTCGCCGCCGGTAATTTCAGAAGCGATCTTGTGAGCAAGCATCAGCCGTTCCGGAGTTTCGCTGTTATCGTGGATATCTCCGTTGACAACAAGAAAATCCATTTCACTGAAAGATTTGGCTGCATTGACTCCTGCATCCAGCTGATTGTGAACATCGGAAATCAAATAAAATTTGGGTTCAGCTGCCGACACTTTGCGGAATTTGAAAGAAACTTCCCCTTCAAGGTCTGCTTTGTTATAGTAGGGAACCCGCTCTTGAAATCTGCGGTAACAGATGGTATACATTCCGGCATTATCCAACTCTGCTGCGGGGACTGTGATCTTGTGGAAGGGGCTTTCTGAGCGCAAAACACCGTTGGAATCGTCATAATATTCCCGGTCGCCGATCTTGCACCACATAACGGTTTTGGAAGAAGTGAGAACGAAAATCTGATATTCCCCCCCCACTGCATACACAACAGGGGTTGAGGCAAAAATTTCACTCGGCAAATCTGCAAGAGTCATCATAATATTTTCCTTTTTATTATAAATAAATCAACTGCTTCTATAATATAATGTCATTTGGGCTTTATTGCAAGATAACCGGAGTACTTTATTCAAGTGAAATCCGGCTGCTTTCCTGATTCTGACTGCAAATAAAAAACTCTCAAGGCTTTTTGTGCCTTGAGAGCCGATAGTTCAAACTGATATCTTGTTTGATTATTTGCTGTTGAGCAGAGCCAGTGCGTTGGTGCGTCCCATCTTGGTGAGTTCTTCCTCGCTCCAGATGTTGAGAGATTCGAGGAAGTCCATACACATACCGATGGTGGAGGCAGAGCCCACCAGGCACTTTTTGACCGGGTTGTGGAGTTTTCCGTTGGGCTCAAGAACAGCATCGTTGCCCAGGACAAAGTAACGGCCGGGTTTGAATCCGGTGGCTTCAGCCTGGTCACTGGTGATGATCATCTTGTCTACACCCTTGGTACGGATGAAAACCTTGAGCAGATCGCCGGGGAGATGATGTCCGTCAGAAATGCACATTGCTGTGAGACGTTCTTCGGCAAGACCGGCCCAAACCGGATTGTTATGACGGTCAATAAGGTTGGGGCAGCCGTTGCCCAGGTGGGTCAGCAGTTCAGCACCGGCATCAGCGGCAGCTTTGACCTGTTCATAGTTGGCCATATGGTGACCTACTGAAACGTGGATACCGACTTCCCGGGCACGGGCAATGGCTTCAGGAGCGTTCTGAGCGTCGGCACCGATGGTGATGATCTTGATGAAGCCGTCAGCATTGAGCTGATCGACAGCTTCTTTTGAAGGAATCTGGACCCAGGCGGGATTGTGAGCTCCCACAGCTCCGGGAGTGTTGGAAATGAAGGGGCCTTCCAGGTGGACACCGGGAACTTTGTCGGCAAAGCCGTGGGACTCAACAGCCTTTTTGATAATGGGAATGTTGCGGCGGTAGAGTTCCATAGGACCGGTAATGATCGTGGGCAGAAAGATATCTGTACCGGCAGCGAAAAGTTCTTCACACGCCTTGATGACCATATCTTCTGTCAATTCAGGATTGGAAAAGTCAACGCCGTTATGACCGTTGACCTGCAAATCGATCCAGCCGGGATTTTTCATTTTTTGTTTTCTCCTTATGAAAAAATTGGGAATTTTCCTATAATATATACCCTGAAACTTATTTTGACAAGTTCAATATTGTAAAAGTTTCAAAATGAGCTGTACAGGGAAACATATCCAGTGCCCCCGAACGGGTCACTGTATAACGGGATGAGAGCAGCTGAAGATCCCGCTGCAAGGTGTCGGGACCGCAGGAAACGTAAAGGATATGAGGTATGCCGCTTTTCAAGATCTTGTTGACAAGTTTCTTTTCCAAACCGCTCCGGGGCGGGTCAAGCAGCAGCAGATCATACTTTTGCCCGGAGTCAAAAGCAGCGGCATCTCCAGCTTGAAAACGGCATCGCTCCTGTACACCATTGGCTGCGGCATTGAGCAATGCGGCTTCAATGGAATCTGCTGCAAGTTCGATCCCGTAAGTTCGGAGAGTCGGGAGTTTCAGAGCCGCTGCAATGGAAAAGACACCCACACCGCAGAAAAGCTCCAACATTGTCCGGGCCCCCGTTTCTGCAATGGCCTGTGTGACTTGTGAACAAAGTTCAGCGGCAACGGGAATATTGGTTTGAAAAAAATCCATTGACAGGAACTTTGAAATTTCCCGCCCCGGGGATATGTTCAGTCAGATATTTTTCCCTGCAGCAGCTTATTTCGCAGCTGCCCTCCTGAGTGGAACGGAAAAACAAACTTCCTGTGTCGGGAACAGGCGTTTGAGAGAATATTGTATTTATAGTTTCACTGCAAAGCAGACAGCGCGAAATGGGCAGAAGTGTTGTGTTGTCAAATCCCCTGTATCCGGCAAGGCCGTTTTCACAGGCGACTTTAAGCCGGTTCCGCCAGAAAAATCGTTGAGGAGAGGGAAAGAAGGGGAGCCTGTCACCCGGAAAATTTTTGAGGAATCTTTCAAACTGTTTCTGTTTCCATTCCTGTTCAAGTTCATAAGTGCAATGCTGGAACGAACATCCCGGGCAATCTCCGGCATAGGGACACAGAGGTTCTATCCGGGAAACAGAAGTGCTCAGAAGTTTTTTTAATTTCCCCCTGACAAAGCGTTTTTTTTCTTCTGTAATCTCAACTTCGACATCTTCTCCGGGAAGTGCCCCCCGGAAAAAACAGACTTCGCCTGAATCGAGCCGCCCGACAGCTTCTCCGCCGTAGGCAATGGCATCAACTTTGAATTTGCACAACTTCAACAGATCATCTCCTTTTGCAGTCTGACGGCGGCTTTCAGGTCGCCTATGAGGATGATTCCGGTGAGTTTGCCCTCCTTGTTCCGGGTCAGCCGCTGATAATTGCCGTTTTCATCCCGGGAAATTTCAGAGGAGGCATCTGCTGTTTTTCCGGCAGCAAAAAGTTTGAGTCCCAGAGCCATAAGCCGGATGGGATAGGCTTCAGGAACAAAGTGTTCATTGCCGCCCGCAGCATTGACTCCCGCAACGTGCCCCATTGATTTTGCCGCAGGAAGCAGGCCGGTACAGCCTGAAGGCGGTTCCGCCGCATCGCCGCAACAGAAAATATTGGCATCTGAAGTCATCATACGCTCATCAACAATGACCCCTTTGTTGACGGTCAGGCCGGCACTTTGGGCCAGTTGGGTATTGCTTCTGATACCTGTTGAAAATACGGTCAGAGATGAGGGCAGCGTTTCATTTTCGAGGATAACGCTGTCAGGTGTGATCTCAAGGACCCGGCTGTTGGTTTTGACAGTAACTCCCGGAATACCTTGCAGATGCTTCATAACAACAGCAGAACTTTCCGGATCAAGGTTGCGTGACAAAAGTGTATCTCTGGCTTCAATGAGTGTTACATTGCATCCTTTGGCAATGAGAGAATCGGCAAGTTCCAGCCCCAGAACGCCCGCTCCGATGATGACCGCATCAGTGATACCTGAGTCAAGTTTCCGGCGGAACAATTCCAGATCCCGGTAATCCCGGAATGTATGGGCATATTCCGCCCCCGGAACGGGAGGCACAAAAGAGTGGCCGCCTTCGGCAAGAATCAAGCGGTCATAGGCAAGTACATCTCCATCCTCAAAGGTGACATTTTTTTCTTCTTTATTGATAGAGACAGCTGTTTTATTCAGTTTCAGATCAATATTGTGTTCCTGATAAAAAGTTGATTGCTTGAAAAAGAAGGCTGCGTCTGAAATATCTTCTGCTACCATCCGTGAAAGTGCCGGACGACGGTAGGGCAAGAGGGATTCGCTGGAACAGACGGTGATATTGCACTGTTGATTTTCTGCGGCCCCGAGAGCCGCTTCATAGGCGGCAATGCCGCCGCCGATAATAAGAATGTTCATATTGTTACTCTCCCTTGTTTTTTATGTCCGGCAGAAAAAGGCGGAATGTACTCCCCGCTCCGGGGGTACTTTCAACGGCGATCCAGCCGCCGCAGTTGTTGACGATACCGTAAGCCATAGAAAGCCCCATACCGCTGCCTTCACCCTGGGGTTTTGTTGTGAAAAATGGTTCAAATATCTTGGACATCGTTTCTTTGTCCATACCGCTGCCGTTATCTGAAATGACGATACAGCAGAAATCTTTGCGTTCTTTTCCTCTGGGAGTGATCCCCGCAGGAATGGAAAACGCGTTTTCCGGCAGATCTTCCGCAGAAAGAAGCGTTGTTTCAAGTTTGCGTTCTCCTTCATTTTTGTCCATAGCATAGACCGCATTGATGATAATGTTCACCAGAACCTGTTGGAGTTGAAGCTGATCGCAGTGAATGAGAAAACGGTTTGCAGGAGCCTCGCAGCTGATTTTTACATCTGCCAGTTTCCGGGGACCTATGAGGTCAAAGGTACTTTGAAACAGTATTGCCGGATCAAAGTCGGTTTCAACATAATTGCCCCGGCGGGCGAACCCCAGAAGCTGTTTGGTCAATTCCCCTGCTTTTTCTGCGATGGTGGTGATCTTGTCCATATGTTCCTGGATTTTCGGAGTCCAGCTTTTTTCTCTGAATCCGATAAGTTGGGCAACATCGACGTGCCCCAATATGGCGTGAATGTAATTGTTGAAGTCGTGAGCAACTCCGCCCGCCAGTACCCCCAGGGATTCCAGACGCTGGGAGTGGACGAGCTGTTCGGCAAGAAAACGTTTTTCTTCGGTGAGTTTGACTTCCTGAGTGATATCTCTTGCAATAAGCATCCTGAGTTCCTCATTCATCAAAGTGACCTTGTTCCAGGAGCAGTAAAGTTTGACCGGTTCAGTTTTGTCGGGGGGCGTATATGAACAACGGAAGGTCGCTGTGCTCCCTGAGGCCGCCGCAAAATTGAATTCCCGGGGACGGAAGTCACAAAAGGAATCGATCAGAGTGGTATTGCCGGATTTGACCGCATTCCCGAAAAGATGCTGTGCCGCCAGATTGGCTTCTTTGACCTTGTTGGAACTGTCAAAAATCACGATGATTTCAGAGGCATTGCGCAATAACAGCCGGTAACGATTCTGCCAGTCTGAAAGATTCTGCTCAAGTTCCTTGCTGCGGCCGTAGCTGCCGAAAAAGGCAAAGACCAGGTCAAGGGAACGCCGGGGCTGCGGAAAAGTCGTTTCGTTTTCCGTCAATTTGAGATAGGCCGCCAGAAGTAACCCCAGCCATAAATTCATAACGAATTGGGCCAGATGTTCGTCGCTGAACCAGGTCGGAGTCAAACCCACACCGAGTTGAAGCAGCCATTGGGGGATCCAGATGATGACTTCACTGCTGAGCATTGCAATGAGAACTGACCAGAAACGGGGAAATTTAAGCTCAGTAAGACTGGAATAAATAATGGGAATCGCAAAAATCGAAAATATCAAAGGAACCAAAAAGGAGAGCAGGGCCGTCTTTGCGTGATTGAGCAACGCTTCAAGAGCGGTTCCCGAGACGCCGGCGGAAAGTGAAAATGTACTCCAGGAACATTGCAGAAAGACCATTTCTGCAATGTAGACAAGGACGATCGAAATCGCCAGAAAACCATATATAAGACGTTGGGCGGCAAGTGTGCCGTCAACGATGTAGACCAGCAGATACGCTGTAAGAACAGGTGTGAACATCACGACTTTGGAAACAGAGAAAAACATTCCGCTTCCGAGGTGAGCCTGAATATCTGCTCCCATTGTCAGAAAGGTCAGCACCGCCAATACGGAAAAAACCATAACAAACGGAGCCTTGCCGATGTTGGTCCGCTGATGAAAAAGCAAGGCAAGAATGGTAAAAATAAAAGTACTTTCCAGGAGCAGTAAAAGCGGTACACCGAGAGAATAAGGCATAATTACTTCTCCGGCGTACAAATCAACGCTGCGATCTCTGCCACGGTCGGGACGGTTTCAAATCCGGCGGCTCTGGCTTTGGGCGCGTGGATATCCCAGTAAAAGGAGTCCACCAGAAACCCTTGACGGCAGCCGGCATTGCGCCCGGCTTCAAGGTCTGAAATACGATCCCCCACCATATAAGAGCTGCTGATATCGATGTCGAGATCACGGGCCGCCTTGAAAAGCATTCCCGGATTGGGTTTGCGGCAGGAACATTCTCCGCTGACTTTTTGATGATGGGGACAGAAATAGAAGCCGTCTATTTTTTCTCCGGAAAGTGCCAGCAGCTCCTGGATCCTTGCGTGACAGGCGTGAACGGCACTTGCTTCATACATTCCCAGTGCAATGCCGCCCTGATTGGTGATGACGACAGCAAGATAGCCTTCCCGGTGCAGGAGTTTCAGACCTTCCGCAAATCCCGGCTTCAACTCAATTTTTTCCGGTTCGTGGCAATACCGGACATCATAGTTGACCACACCGTCACGATCTAAAAAAACTGCTTTGTTCATAAAGTTTTTCAACACTCCATTATTTTTATGCCGGTTTCAAGATTTTCTTTTGTCCCGAGGAATTCAGAAGCTTTTGCGAGCAGCTTTTTGTCCGGGAATATTGCAAAAAGCGAGGAGCCGCTGCCGGAAACGTGGACACACGCAGCACCGCAAGCCATCAGTTCCCGGCGTAAGGAGGTCAGTAAAGGGAACTTCTCAAAAAGAGCCTGCTCAAGATCGTTTGCGCAAAGAGAACCTGCTTCATCGAAGTTCTCTTTTTGTAACGCTTCTATCAAACTCTGAAGTTCTTTTTCTGCCTGTTGCGGTGGTGTGAAGTGCTGCAAATGCCTGTATGCCCAAGCCGCACTGACCGGAAAATTGGGGAATACAGCAAGCATCGGCGGCACAGGTAAATCACCGACCGGGGTGATTTTTTCCCCTGTGCCTCTTACGGCAGCATCTTGAGGATCGAGAAAAAAAGGAACATCTGCTCCAAGTTTTTCTGCCATCTTTTTCAACTCATCTTCAGAACATCCGGAAAAATGCTCTGAAAGGAATCTGAGCATTCTTCCGGCATCAGAACTGCCGCCTCCCATTCCTGCCGCGGCGGGAATATGTTTGATCAACTCAAAGTGCCAGCAGGGGTTTATTTGCATTTTTTCAGCAAAAGCTGCGGCAGCTTTCCAAAGCAGGTTGCTGCTGTCGGCAGGAACTCCCGGCGTATTGCAGCATAACGAAATACCTGCGGCAGCAGACAGGTCAGCTTTGATTTCATCACAGACTTTGCGGACCGGATGAAACAAAGAGACCAGTTCGTGATAGCCGTCACTGCGTTTCCCAGTGACCCGCAGCAGCAGATTGATTTTTGCCGGAGCGTGAAAAAGAGCTTTGTGTTCCATATTTCCAATCAGTATCAATTCTGGAATTTGAAACCGTACTGTTCGTTATAGCGTCTTGCTTCTTTTTCGATGGCGACCGCCAGCTGCAGAACTTTGAGTCCCTGAGTGCCGGGGATCTTGGTTTCTGCGACAACGCCGCTTTCTTTTGTTTTGCGGACGGCACAAAGGAAATCATCCAGTTCGCAGGCCAATGCATTGACCGCATCAAGTTTGACTTCTTCAGAGACGAGAGAGCCGTCTGCCTTTGAAACGATGGTTCCTGTGTGGTTGCCGAAATCCATCGTGATACAGTTGTTCGTATCATAGACCTGAAGCTGCCGTACAGGCGTCTGGCTCACACGGCTTGCTGTAAGGAGGGCACAGCTGCCGTTGACGAATTTGATCCGGGCATTGACAAGGTCTTCTCCGGGGCTGAGCACGGGAGCACCCATAACGTCGATACGTTCGACTTCTGAATCAATCAGAGCAAGCACCAGGTCGATGTCGTGGATCATCAGATCAAGAATCACACTGACCTCGGTTCCTCTGGGAGGAAGCCCCGGCCGGGCAGGGGGGTAAGCGGCCATACGGTGGGCCTCAATGAAAACCGGGGAAAGCTGACGTTTTTCAAGAAAGGTCATTGCCGGGTTGAAACGTTCGACGTGACCGACACCGAAAACAACGCCGTTTTCCTGAGCGGCCCGAACCATTTTTTCCGCATTTTCAATGGAATCTGCGATCGGTTTTTCCACCAGGACGTGTTTTTTCATCTGGAGCAGGGGCAATGTGGTGCTGCCGTGGTATGTGGCGGGAACAGCCACACTGAGAGCATCGCATTGAGAAGCAAGTTCTTCCCAGGAGTCAAAAACTTTCAGATTGAATTCAGCTCCTGCTTTTTGGGCATTTTCTTTCTGAACGTCAAAAATACCAACGACTTCAGCACCGGGATTTTCTGCGTAAAGTCTGGCGTGATGTCTGCCTAAAGCTCCTACTCCGATGACTCCGACTTTGATTTTTTCAGTGTTTTCCATTATGAAAAATTCCTCTCTTTCAGATTGAATATATTGTCTTTTTGATAAAATAGCACATTTTACTGTTTTTTTCCACTTGCAAAAGCATCTTTTACGGGTTATATTTTGTAAAATATTTGGAGGACTGTTATTATGGAATGTACTTTCAGCTACAAACGGATTATGCTGAAGATCAGCGGAGAGGCTCTTAAAGGAGAGCGTTGTCACGGATATGAGCCCGAAGCACTCAGAGAGGTTGTTGCCCGGATCAGTCAGGTCAGAGACAAAGGCGTTGAAGTCGCTGTGGTCGTCGGTGCCGGGAATCTCTGGCGTGGAAATATGGGGGTCGGTATGGATCACGTCCGGGCTGACTATATGGGAATGCTGGCAACTGCGATGAATGCCATTGCTATCGGCGAATTCCTGACTCAAGCCGGAGTCCCTGCTGAAGTTTATTCTGCTGTCAATATGGCTCCGGCAGTCAAACTTTTTGACCGGGAAAAAGCAATGAATGATCTCAGTGCCGGAAAGGTCGTTATTTTTGCCGGTGGAACCGGAAGTCCCTTCTTTACCACCGATACAGCGGCCGTTCTCAAGGCTCTTGAAACGAATTGTGATATTGTTCTTAAAGCCACTAAAGTTGACGGAGTTTACTCCGCAGATCCTTTCAAAGATCCCACTGCTGTGCGGTATGAAAGAATTTCTTTTGATGAGGCTTTGCAAAAGAATCTCCGGGTTATGGATGCTGCGGCGTTTTCACTTTGCCGTGATAACGGTCTGCATATCGGTGTCCTTAATTTTTCAGATCCCGAAGCTCTTGAAAAGCTGCTGATGAATGATACCGGATACGGAACGATCGTCAGCTGAATTCTTGAATAAACTCGGATCGTCAGAAAAAAATTTTTCTGTTTGAAATACATACGTTTGGTCAGGGAGTGAAAGTAATGCTGTTTCTCAGAGGACTCTTGATGCTCGTTTTGTCGGGGGTGTTTCTTTGCGGCTGCGTGCCGCAGCAGGAGCTTTTGCGTTATCGACCGGATTCTCTTTCGCCTGTTTGTGTCGGTCTTGTGCTGCCTTTGAGCGGTCCTGAGGCGTCCCAAGGTAAGAGAATGCTCAACGGAGCTGTTCTGGCAGTTGATGAAATCAATTCCAGCCGGGGGCATTTCGGCCGCCGGGTAAAATTGATCGTCTGTGATTCCGGCAGTACCGTTCAGGGGGCGGCCAAAGGCTTTGAACAGGCCGTCAATTCCGGAGCCATAGGTGTTGTGGGGGGATATTCCACTCCTGAAGCTCAAGCAATGAGCCCCTGTGCCAAGCGTTTCAGAGTCCCGTTCGTCATTGCGATGGCAACCGGAAATGATGACCGGATCAATGCCAATCCTTTTGTGTTTCGTGCTGTTTTTACTGATAAACAGCAGGCGGCGATGCTTGCCGGGTATTTGAAGTATTACCGCCGTGCCAACCGGATCACTGTTGCCGCTTCAGCTGATCCTGATGCCGTTTATTCCCGTAATGCCGCACAGGAAATCGTTACTGCGTTCAAAGAGCTCGGCGGCAAACACGCATTTCTCAGAGAAATCCGTACAGCCGCTCCGGAAGCGGCACTCCGCGAGATCATTGCTTCTCTGCCTGATGCCGTTGTATTGCCCTTTGAGGGAAAAAAGGCCGGGCAGTTTTTCCGGCTTCTGCGGCAGTATGGTTATAACGGTTTGATTTGCGGTACGGACAGTTGGGACGATCAGGCCTTTTTTGATGCTTTGCGCGGTATGAAGCGGCCGGGAAACAATTTCTATATTGCTTTTTTTAATGGGGAAAGCAGCCGCGTTGAATTTCTGAATTTCAAAAATACTTTCAGGAAGAAACGTTTTTACCTGCCCGGCAGTTGTGAGGTGCAGACTTTTGATGCCGTCAATATGCTGCTGACGGGGTTCGGAAAAAATGCTGGTACGCTGAAACAATTTCAGAAAAATTGGCTCAGTATGCGAAAATATCCCGGTGCTGCTGCGATTTATACGATGCTCCCCGGCAATAAAATCGACCGGACGATGTATATTAACCGGGTAGGAATTTCCGGTGCGGATAAGAGCAAGTTCGTACCGAAAAATATAACTGGTTTACAGCACTCCAGGCTCAAAGCCTATGCTGTCGACGATGAATAACTGTAAAAAAGTATTTTTCAAGGAGATAAAAAATGAGTTATTTAGTGAAAAAGGCTTTGAGCAAACCTGATATTTCAACTCCTTTTGACGGTCCCTGCTGGGCCGATGCCGAGGTGATGAAAATCAATAAAACGTATGCAGAGGGCAGCAATTACAATCCTGAGGTCAATTTCAAACTTCTGTATGACGAAGAAGGGCTTTACGGAATGTTTGAAGTTCAGGACTCCTATGTCCGCTGTGCCAATACCGAGTTTCAGTCCTGTGTCTGCCACGACAGCTGCCTTGAATTTTTTGTCCGTCCTGCTGCCGGTGTCGGCTATCAGAACTTTGAGATCAATGCGTCCGGTGCAATGCTTTGTATGCATATCACCAACCCCGGACGGACAGCAAACGGTTTTATTGAGTACCGTTTTCTGGAAGCTGAGGAGGTCAAAGATATTCAGATTTTCCATACACTTCCTGATAAAGTGGAACCGGAACAGACCGGTTTGTGCACCTATCGTCTGGCTTGGTTTATTCCCTTTTCTCTTTTCAAGCATCTGAACGGAGCTCCTGTGCCCGTGGCCGGAACCGTGTGGCGTGCCAACGTTTATAAATGCGGAGACTGTACCTCTCATCCTCACTGGCAGAGCTGGACTCCTCTGCGGGCTGTGAATTTCCACGTGCCCGATGAATTTGGAAAACTTGTGTTCGGATGAAAAATTTGTAAAACAAAAAATCGTGTTGAGCCGGAAGATGATTTTTCCGGCTTTTTTGTGGTGAATTTGCTGGTTTAGGGGAATATTATGGAACTGCAGTGGCGGCTTTTTTACGGTGTTGACGGAACGAAAATCAATGCCGCAGCACTTACTGAGATGCCGGAAACTTTGGACGGCGTAAAAGGGGAAAATATTTGTTTCATTGATGATGTTTACACCGGGAAAAATGCTCAGGATGTTCCGGAACAGGGCGTTTTTACGGCAGAGATCCTGGTTGAAGATGATACGGTTCTGCCTCTGGGGTTCGGATGCTGTTATTTTTATCAGGTCTTTCTGAACGGAAAGTCCATACTTGACCGGAGAGAAAGCGGAAACAAACCTTACTTTCCTCCAAAAAGTGATAATTTTACCGTTCCCGCCCATTGCCGCAAAGGTAAAAATTTACTGACAGTTGTTTTGAAGTCTGCTCCGGGCGAAGTGATGCGTCTTGCTTTCAAGGTGAGAACTGAATACAACTGGCGTAAATGTCAAGTTTCCATTGAAAATTTTTCAGCTCTTGTCAACGGGGGACCTTACCCCGCAGAAGGCACTCCCGAACGCCGGGATTGCTGTCAATTGATCCAAAACGGTGTTCTGCAAATGCGTAATACCATATTCAATCCCTTTGCTGTTGACGGCAATATGCCCCCGGATGAGGTGAAAAAGCTGACGGAAGAATATCCGATCTTATACTTTTATGAAAATGCCCTGGACAGGATCATTAAAGAAGTCGCCGCCGCCTCGCCCCGTGAAGATGAGGTGTTTTTCTGGCATTTATACAATATGGGATATGTGATAAAAACCTCTCAGGTGTGTTTCGGACTTGATCTGAGCCACAGACGGGCGGTCGATCTTGCTCCGCATATCGACTTTGTTCTGACAACACATAATCACGCAGATCACTGCGATCTTGAGCTTTTCAAAACTTTGGCAGCCGCCCAAAAACAGGTCATTACCAACTTTCATCCGGCTCCGGGATTTCACCGTCCCCCGGTGGAATTGGAAATAGGTCAATTGAAAATCTCAATGCGGGAAAATGACCATAATCCCACTTTACAGAAGTTTGTGGCTTCCTATCTTATCAAATTTCCCAACGGCTGTGTGATTTTTGCCGTGGGGGATTCAAGGGAGGTCGCTCAGCTTGATCCCGATTGCCGCCCGGATATTTTTATTCCTCACCCCCGGGTGGGACTGAGTGTGCCTGCGGCAGTTGAGAAATTTCATCCCCGCAGCGTTCTTTATTCACATTTCCTTGAAATGCGTCATACCCCGCCTACGCCCTGGTATGCAGTTCCCTATGATCTGCTGGATGAAGAACGAACCCGGGTGGAAAAACTCAGAAGTGCCGCACTGGCTCCCTTATGGGGCGAAAAACTGGTTTGGAACACAGCTTTGAAGCGTTTTATTTGATGTCAGCAAATATGGAAAGGCCTCCGGCAGAAGTTTCCCGGTACAATGAGGGCATATCTTTGCCTGTTTGAAGCATTGTTTTGATGACTGTATCAAAAGAAATAAAGTGATTTCCATCTGACAACAAAGCTATTTCAGCCGCCGCAAGAGCCCGGTTGGCGGCAATGGCGTTTCTTTCGATGCAGGGTATCTGGACCAGTCCCATAACAGGATCGCACGTTAAGCCCAGAAAATGCTCAAGAGCTATTTCAGATGCGTATTCGATTTGGGGAAGTGTGCCGCCGAAAATAGCCGCGGCGGCTCCGGCCGCCATAGCACAGGCAACGCCGATTTCTCCCTGACACCCCACTTCTGCTCCGGAAATAGAGCCATTTTGTTTAACAATATTTCCGATGACTCCTGCTGTACATAATGCGTGAAGCTCCTCCGTTGGTGTGAGAGTCCGGGTTTCTCTGCAGTAACGCAGTACTGCCGGCAGAACGCCGCAGCTGCCGCAGGTGGGGGCTGTGACAACGATCCCAAGAGAAGCGTTTTCCTCGGCAACTGCATAGGCGTAAGCAGAAATGAGTCCTGTCCGTTGGATATCCTGCCGCAAAGCTCTGGTTTTTAGCCAGACATTGTGAGCTTTGCGGGGCAGATGCAGCCCTCCCGGTAAAACACCTTCTGTAAAAAGACCGGATTCGATAGAACGGTTCATTTCTTTCAGGCAATTTTCAAGGTGGAACATAATATCGTTATCGTCAAAGCGATTGACAAGTTCCCATAAGGGGATACCTTCCCTGCGGCAGAAGTTCATTATTTCCGTCATAGATTTGAAGCAGTAACGTTCTGGAGTTGAATCTTGCGCTCCTTTTTCAACAAGAGCCCCGCCGCCGGTTGAAAAGAATACAGCTTCCCCCATAATATGCTTTTTTGCGTCCAAAGCCGTGAATTTCATACCGTTCGGGTGGTATTCAAGTACGATTCCCGGTTCCCATTTGACAACGGCCGGAACAGGAGCAAGGGTGTGAATGATCGCCTGATCGGTAAAATGTCCTTTGCCCGTGGCAGCCAGACTGCCGTAGAGGATGACTTCAAAAGAGGCACTTTGCGGATAACGTTCTTTGAAAATTGCCGCTGCGTGAGCCGGAGCCATTGTATGACTGCTGGACGGACCGTGGCCGATGCGGAAAAGTTCTTTCAGTGATTTCATTGTTTGACAGAGCCTTTCATAATAAATGTTTTGTTACCGTGGGAAGTACTGCATTCCGGAGAAAGTTCCGGTTTCCCCTGCCAGAGATTATAAGATGCTGTGATCAGAGCAATCAAAGCGAGGCAGAGAAAAAAGATTCCGGCAGTACGGAATAAGGAAGAATTGTTTTTTCTGAATATGGCAATGAGACAAGGCAGGATCCCAAAGAGAGTAACGATTCCGACACCGCCTGCAACGTCAAGAGCCTTGATGAAAATTTCAGGTTTGATGAGGGCAATTACAGCAGGAGGAACAAAGGCTGCCGCCCGGATAAAATTTTTCTGTTTTTGAGAAAGGCCCGGGCCGCGCCGCTCCGATGTGAGCATATCACTCAGAAAATTCATCAACCCGATACCGTTGGCTATGAATGATGTGGCAATGGCCGCCAGTGAGAAGTAAACGGCAATCACCACAAAGATTTTTGAATTGAGGATATTGCCCATAGGAACAGTCGCAGGCAGATTGGAAAGATAGGCCAATACCAAACTGTTATCTCCGTGGCGGGGCAATGTGCCGATACCGCATAAGGTCCAGAGCAAATTCATTGCAAAAGCGATTGCCATACCGAGGATCACCGCTTTACGCATTGCCCGCAGATCCCAATCGAGATTCCGGCAGAGCAGAGGGATGATATTGTGAAAGTGACAGGCCGTCACGATCAACGGTATGGCCAAAGTGGCATAACGCCAATGGGATTCCTGAAGCCGGGAAAAGTGTATTGCCGGAAAACTCAGAAAAAGCAGTGCTCCGAAAGCACAGATCAATGTCCCTACCAACAGGGCATTGTATTTGTTGATCGCAGAAAAGTCCATAATCGCCAAAAGAGAAAGTATTATCGCCACCACAGGAACGATCAGGGATTTTATACCGTTTGCCCCTGTAAGATCGGCAATGATCTGTGAAGCTCCGGAAATATAGGCCGTCAGCAATCCGTAAAGAATAATACCGTTGGTAATAACAGCAGCCCAGCGTGCCCAGCGTCCGAGATAGGTGCTGTAAAGTGAGGGCAGGTCAAAGGAAGCTCGTTTTCTTTCAACCGCCTCTCTGCTCAATACTTCAGCTGAGTAAAGCATAAGGGCTCCGTAAAGTATCATTAAAATCAGAGAGGGGACCATACCGCATATACCAAGACTGACTGGCAGGGCCAATATTCCGGCTCCGATCAGATTGCCGACGATCAATCCCGCCGTCCAGACCGGGCGGCTGCCGGTGTGATAATGACTCATACTGAACTCCACTCCTTTTTTCTTGCAATTGAACTTTCTGTCTGCTTACAATATAGTGTGAGCAGAAGTTTTTTTCAAGAGCACTTCAAGGCTGAAGCGTAAAGAAAATTTGAAGCCTTTATTTACACTCAGGAAACATTATTTTTTACGCTGAGACCAGAGCAGTATAAAAACCCCCGCTCCAACTGCAATAAAGAATAAATACGCCCCGCTTTCTGCAACAAGCTCTGCCGCAGGAATTTTTTTATCAATGACAGCCCGGCGGGGATCGTCCGGGTTGCAGTAGCAATTGATTTTTTTACCGGGAACAAATTTTTTCACCAGTTGGCGGTGCTTGTAAGAACTGCGGGAAAAATCGTGGAAAAAAGAGTAGGTGTCCGAGGTGTAACTTTTTCCTTTTACATCATACTTAAAAGTTATTTCAGCTTTGTAGACCGTATAGGAACTGTGTTTCGACCGTCTGCGGGCAGTTTTGACATAACTGTTTGTCACTTCTGCGGGGACAGACAGCCATTTTTCCGTCCGACTGTTTTGTATCAGAGGGGAGATAATATTTTGAATCGCGCCCAAAGTACCTGCACCGGAAAATATAATCAGAAAAAGTACAGCGACCCAACGGGGAACCGTTTTTTCTTTTGTCTTATGTTTGTCATTTTCTGTTATGGGAATATTGAGTTTTTGAGAAAGCTTTTCTGCGTTTTCCCGCAGATATGCGTAGTTGCTGCTGTCAGTCACAAAGATACGATTCAGATCATCCGTGATGAGATTCAGCTCATAAATTTGCCGGGGGCCTTTGCTTCTGTGTACGACTTTGTAAAAAAGCTGGATACCGCTGATCTTTGAAAAGGGTAAATACCCCTTCAACGTGGAAACATCGCCGTAACGGGGCTTTTTCCAGTCCCGGTAAAAGCATCCATTCCGGAAATCAAAGGTGGGTACAGCATAAAATTCCTTTGCCGAACCAGCCAGAATAAACAGGATAAAAAATATGAATATCAATGAAAATATCAAAGTTCCCCAACTGCCGGAAAATCCTGCCGCCAGAGGCACCGAGAGCAAAAAAATGTATAAGGCCCAAATGGTTCTGCTGAGTCTGAAACGCCAGCAGTCCGGATCACGGGTATCCAGTACCCGCTCCCAGCTTTTGCCGTTATTGAGAGGTCTGTCGTTTACAAAGTTGATGAGGCGTTCCTGTTCCATAATTCATCTCTCAAGCTGAATGTTCCGAAAAAAAAAATCGAGTAGGAGGCTGTCCATTATTTGGACAGCCGTCCTCTCACACCACCGTACGTGCCGTTCGGCATACGGCGGTTCAGTAACTTGAGTGCAGTTCATTATACCGGATGAAGATATCG
>SUWB01000051.1 GCA_015061745.1 Lentisphaerota bacterium
GTCTTTTTTTATCTATCACTTTGATTGGATGCAGTAACTTTTTATCTGCACGAGTCATGCGTGCTAATTTCTCGGCATCAATACGATCGCTTTTTTTATCACCTTTGTAAATGAATGCCAAATCCCGAGCATGTGCGACAATAACCTCATAGCCACGTGATTCAAGCAAACGGCTGATCCAGGCGGAATGAGTACCGGTTTCAAGGGCAACGGTTATTGTTTCTGGGTTTGCCGGAATTTGAGCAAAGAATTCAGTTAAACTCTCTTGATTGTTGGGGATTTTGCCAAAAGATACGCCTTTTTCACCCTTCAAAGCAAAAATTTCAATAGTTTTTTGAGAAATGTCCAATCCAAAGTAGATTTTTTCCTGTTTCTGTGATACATTATTCATGGTTTGTCCTCCTGATTTTTGAAGCGCAGTATGCGACTTCGGTTTGTTCTCGGATTTAACATAAATCCATTTTTATCAAGAGGCAAACCACTTTTTGTTTTCAGTGCAAAAAAATGAGAGACCTCTTGTGTCTCTCATAATATCTTTCCTCTGCGTCCCAACTCCCTCAAGGTCTTTTACCGGCCTTTGTCGGAAACAGAGCCTTTCTATTTGACTCTTAACAGATTTCAGAAAGCAGGGATAAAGTCGCCGCCGCGGCAGGATTTCAGGTAGTTGAGGCCGTGGACCTGACCGGTGATTTCCAGTTCTCCCCGGTAGACAGGGTCGTGCCAGCCTTCAATGTCAATGGTACCTGAATAGTTGTTGAGCCGCAGAATGGAAATAATATCCGTCCAGTTGGAATCTCCGAATCCGGGGGTGCGGTGCCAGGCAAAACGCTGGTCGGTATTGATTCCTTTTTCGGCGATGACATCCCAGAGGACGGTGGCATCTTTGCCGTGGACGTGGAAGATCTTGGGGGCCCACTTCCGCAATTGGGGAATCGGTTGGATCAGCTGACACATCTGGTGACAGGGTTCCCATTCAAGGCCCAGATTTTCTGCGGGGACAGCATCAAAGATCATTTCCCACATTGTGGGATTGACGGCGATGTTCCAGGAACCGGTACTCCAATTACCGCCCATAGGACAGTTTTCAAAGGCGATCTTGAGCCCCTTATCGGCGGCCCGGGCGGCGAGAGGCGTGAAAACCTCTTTGAATTTGGGGAGTGATTCAGGAAGGGGCTGATCGGGCACACGTCCGGTGAATCCTGCAATAACATCTGCTCCGAAAAGAGCGGCGTTATCAATAACTCTTTCCAGACTGCGCAAAGTGTTTTCGCCGTCGGGGATCAGGGGATTGCCGTAAACGCCCAAAGCGGAAATGATCATACCGTTTTTTTCGGCACATTCGCGAACAGTTTTTGCATATTCAGCCATATCTGTAATCCAGGTGGCATCGGCGGCGAAAGTGATTTCGATACTTTCAAAGCCGTATTTGCCCAGATTGTCGATATAAGCGGTGATTTCCGGAAGTTCTTTTCCCCGGACCATAGTTCCGATTTTGATCTGTTCAGCCATAAAAAAACCTTTCTTTACTGTAACTGCTGTTATAGTATACCACAGAAAAAAGATTTTTTCAAGCACGCTTACAGTTATTTTATCACGATTGCTGCATAACCTTTTGAATCGGTCCAGTTTCGTTTTGCATTTTTTGATCAGGTGGAACTTTCGCGGGTCCTGTCGGTCAACTTCCGTGAGCGTGTCACATTGAAACGAAAACTTTTCTGCATTGCAGGAGTCAGGGGCAGTGTAATCTCCAAGTGCCGGGAACGGGTGTGATTTCTGACCGTATGCACCACGCCCGGAAGAAGTGCCCACTTATTTTCCGGCACTTTTCTTTTTGTTCTGACAAAAAGGAAAGTACCCTTCAAGATTCAGAAAATACATAGCGGTATTATTTCCGCTTCTGTTATCAACCCATATTGGGCTCAGAGCCTTTTGAATGATAACGCTCTGTTCCCTTGTATATTATTCCCGGTTATCAAATAGCAGCAGCTCCCTTTGGCGAGAATGGGTATTTTAACTCGTCGGAGCCAAAGGTGAAGAGCTGCTGCTTGACTGATAGCTGAAGTGATGCTATGGTAAAGAGTGTTTTATTTCGGTTGATCACGAAAAAAACACACGGAAGATACAGCATATTCTGTTCCCTGATCCAATAGATCCATTGTCAGGTTATGCGTATCTTCCGTTACCGTGCTCTTCACAAAAGGTCGTAAACACCATCTTGAACTAAAAGTTCGTATAGTTGCAAGGATGACCAGTGAGGCACACAAACAATATACAGCAGAAAGGTGTAAAATGCAAGCATCCAATCAAAAATTATGGGTTGGCATTGATGTCGGCTCCAAATCATTTCACGCCGCCTTAGACTTTCCGATGTTGTTTACCAATCAAACTGCGTTATCAGTGGTTGATCTTCCGCAGCGTGAAATCAAGTTTACCAATGCCGGTGTTAAAAGTTTTTTGAGTTGGGTGCAAGCTCAACAAAATAACTTTTTTGCAGAGTATTCAGAAGATACTTTTGATGATCTTCCTTTGAGCATTGTAATGGAGTCCACAGAAATTTATTCTTTCACCCTTTTTACCAACCTTTATCGGGAACAGCGTTAATGATAAAAAAAATGGAATTGCTCTTATATTCCGGAAGAATAAAAGCAATTCCAGCAAAGTTTCAGTAAAGAGCTGGGGAGAAAAAATTGTTTTACAACAGCGATTTTCCCTCTGCTCTATACCGGGATAATTCTCTTGAGGATCCTCAGGGCTGCTGCTCGGCAAAGCGGGCGGTACGCAGCTCGGTGAGGTAAGGCAGTTCCTCGGTGAGTTTGTCGATCTTTTTCTGCTCAAGAAGCAGGAAAATGTTTCTGGTCAGTTCATTGTGTGACTGACAGGTGAGCATATGCCGCACGGCAGGAAACAGCTTGAGGGCCTCGTCATCCAGATGATTGGTCTGCAAGGCTTCGGCAGGAGCGTTCTGGATCCACCACAGGGGCATCTTGTATCTTGAAACACACCAGATATCGTAGAGATGATCGCCTTCAGGTTCAATAAGGCTGCTGATCTTGTCGATATATTCCAAAAACCACTGACGCTGGGCTCCGGTGAGCGTTTCGATCTTCCAGGGGTTGGGGGAGTAGACGTAAGGCGTGATCTCGATTTCAGAGACTCCGTTTTTGTCGCAGGTGAATTTGGGCAGATAGCCGCTCCACCAGAAACTGGCAGGATCAAATTCAGCTCCGTCAGAGAAAAAGAAGTTGCCGGGACAGTAGACAATAGGCACTCCGTTGACCACTTCCATTCCCTGAGGACAGTGGGTGTGGATATTCATAACCAGTTTTGCCCCCGCAGCGACAAAGGTGCGGTAAAGGTTTCTCATCCGGGGGCTGGGAATGGGATTGTATTCATTGCCGCCGTGGATGACCACAAAGACAAAGTCGCTGACTTTGTTTTCAGCAGCGATCTGTCTGGGCACTTCATATTCCTGCATCGCATTGGCACCGGGATAATCTTCCCGGGCGGTGCCGAATTCCATTTCACAGACGTTGATAAGACTGAATTTGATCCCGTTTCTTTCAAACCGCAAGGGTTTTGCCGCATCGGCGGCATTGATGCCTGCTCCGACAGTCTGAACTCCGGCGGCTTTGATAATGTTCATCGTTGAAATGACACCGGCTCCGGCGTGGTCGCCGGTATGATTGTTGGCCATAAGGGCGATATCGAACTTTCCTTCAGTGAGGAAGGCTTCGCAGCCGGGTTTGACCAGCAGATTGGGGCCGCATTTGGTAATGGGATCGGCGGTATCGGAAATGACCGTTTCCCACTGGACGATGCGGACATCGGCAGCTTCAAGAGCGGGTTTGATACCGGCAAGGATCTTTCCGGCATTACCGGCGAGCAAATATTCCTCTGCGGATTTATGGGGACAGACATCACCGGCAATGGCGATCTTTACGGAACTCCCCACAGCGGGGCGGAGCTGGAATTTTCCATTGTTTTCTGCGAACATAAGAGAATGTTCCTTTCTTGAATTTTTATTACAGAGACTTGTCGATATGGCTTGCGGCAACTCTCAATCTTATCCAGGCGGGATTTTTGGCGTGACGGGAAGATTTACGCAGCGCATCGATCACATCACAGGAGCTGCGGAACTGTCTTGCGTCAAATTTTTTCACACTGCCGTCGGCAAAAAGCACCCGGATCTCCTTTTTCCCGGGAGCAGCCTTGCTGAAAAGCACAGGAAAATTTCCACCGGCAGGCAGACGCTTCAACTGCCCCAGGGCTCCACCGACATAGGCCCAGGGACAATTTTTTTCGGAAAGTTTCTTGAAATCGTTGATCTTGAGCAGTGCGGGGGAAACTCTGCCGGGACCGCAAAGTTTTTTCAAACCTGCAATACCGGCGGGACCGGGCAGCACTCCCCGGTTGAGCCGGGCGACTTCACCGATCTGGGCATAGAGCTGTTTGAATTCTGCCCCTTCTGCTGCCTGCCGGCGGGGGGCGGGAGCAACAGCCCGGGCGTTGCGGCGTTCTGCCTGTCCGGACACCTGACGGGCTTTCTGCAAAGCCTTGCCGTAGGGGGAACCGCACACCATTGCACAGCAGAAAAGAATTGTCCAGAGTGTAAAAAGTTTCTTCATAATTTTTCCTCTTTTATTTTTGGTTCTGTTCCCTATATGGGCAGTTTTTCCCTCTCAAGATCTTTTCCCGACCTTTGTGGGGAACAGAGCTTTATTTTTTCAATTCCAGCACTGCTTCAACCGGGCAGTGGTCAGATGCTTCAAATTCGGGAACGACCCGGAAGGATTTGAGTTCAAAACTCTCTTTGGGGTAGGCACAGATGAAGTCGATCTGCCTTTCTCCGCCGAAAGAACACTCTGCGGTGGGGGTGGCGGGATCGAGGTCGTTTGCCACCAGCCAGTGCTTGTGGATATATTCCACGGTGTCGGTTCCTGCAAAGGTATTGAAATCTCCCGTCCAGATACAGGGATAATATTTATTGTCAATAATAGTATCGGTAATCAGTTTGGCTCCCATAGTGCGGTAGAATTCACTTTTTTCAAATTCGCCCTGAAATGAAAAATGGCATACGGCGAAATAGAAAGGTTCAGGAGCATTGACCTTGACGATCAAGGCTGAACGGGGCTCTGCTCCTTCAGGAGTCGGCAGCAGAAGCCGTGCTTTAAGTTCAAGGGTATAGGCTGAAAATGCTCCCACACCGTATTCGCCGCCTTTGTCAGTGGTGACGAGAGAACGGGAAAAAAGATAATTCATCCGGGTGTATTTGGCGATTTCCAGCGGGGCATTCACATCGGGGACTCTTTGGGTAAAGACGCCCAATTCCTGAACACCCGCCACATCGGGATTGAGATTTTTCAAAACTTCTGCACTGCGGCGGAAATCGCTTTTGCCATCCATACAGATAGTGGAATGAACATTGTAAGAAACTGCTTTAATTTCGCTCATCTTTTATACAGGCTCCTCAGAAAAAATTGACACTGTTCATATTGTAGCACCGGAAAAGGTTTTTTTCAAGGAAAAAACTTCTTTTTTTCCCCGATATATTCACAAAGTTTCCGGAGGAATTGACCTCTTGACATATTGCAGCTGCCCCTTCTGCTGTTCACATATACCGGGATAATGTGACGGAATGCCCCCCATTATTTCGATGGTGAAAAGATGACTTTTTCCAATCCGATGCCAAGCTGACGGCGGTCTTGACCGGCGGAAAGGGATGCAGGACTTCGGGGAGAAGTGATATGAAATTCAAGGGAAAGCAGCTCTTTGCAAGTCAATTTTCCGGGGATTCTGGTTTGAAACATCATAAGTTCAGCGTGCTTATCGAAACGGAATGTCGCCAAATAATGGCCGTTAGATTTCAATATAACTGTCTGCGGAGTCCCCTTTTTCCCGTAAGAACAGGCATTCAGAGAAAGAATAATATCCTGTCCACGCCAGTGATCCGGGATCTTGAATTGTGCGTGAGCCAGTTTTCCATCGGTCCAGACACCCCACGATTCAATGGTTGAAAAACCGGAATGGAGAGAAAAAAGGTCTCTGTCTCTGGCAATGACTATTTGATGTTGATCAGAACGGGGAAAAATATCTTTTGCCTTGGCATACAAATAGACATATTCAGAATCTTTTGTTCCGGAAGATAGTATCGCATTTTTTTGATTATCCAAAGCCTTTGCAGCCTCTGGGGTTTGTGCTGCAAAAAGAGTCCAGAGATATTGTAAATCACCTTTGCGGAACAGCAAGATCCTGTTTTGCCCCGCTTCCAGAGAAAGAGGGCCTGTGTAATTGCCTCCGTCAACGTGGCGGGTTCTGGAAATAAAGGTTGAATAAAGAGGTTTATAGAGTCTCGGGCAATGGGTGAATATAAATTCAGAGATACTGTTCCAGTGAACATAACTTTTGCCCAACGGAAAAAGAGCAAGGTATAAGCTGATGAAGAAAAATATGATCGTAAAGATCAACAAACTTTTTTTCAACCGCACAGTTTTGTCAAAGCCGACAACTGCTGTAAATATGATGATCGCTCCGCTCCAGGCACCGTATCTTGAAATACCTTCCATTCCGCAGTTGATATGATGAATCAGGGAAAATCCCAGGACAATCAGAAAAAAGGCAGCACTGAGGGAAAACAAAATGTATTCACGCTTGATAACAAACCAGACAGTCAGTCCCAGAAACAGCAGAAAAAAAATGTTGTAATACACCAGAAAACTTAAATTGGGGTCGAACAGATAAACCGCAAAACGGTGGAAAAGATATGAATACTCTTTCATATTTTCCATTGTGACGATAGAAGAATATTGCAAAAAGGTGGTGAGGACCGCATGAAAAACCGGAATAAAGCAGCAGACGAAAAAAAACGTTTTTTTGAGCAAACACGGAACAATCTTTTTCCAGGGGGTCCCTTGGGCAAGCAATGTTTCAGCGTTGTCAACGGTCATTGCAATGAATATGACAACGGCCAGAGGGAAAAGAGTACAATTCAAAGTTGCCGCCAGAGAAAGCATCACGGCACTTACGATATACTGTTTATTGAAAAGAGAGAGCAAAGAGAGAAGTGTAAACATATAAATGCATACTTCTGCACTCGCCCAGTTGACATATTGTTGTGCCGGCGGAATGGCAAATGCCAGAAGCAGACATAATTTCATCCGGTTATCAGCCTTAAGCTGAAAAATGATGACAAAGAGCGGGATCAGGAGCATCAGAATATTGGTGATCTTGAAAGCATTGTACAAGTTGGATGAAGAAATATGGAACGCTCTGAAAAACCAGAATGCAGGAATGCACAAAGCGGAATATGTCCCCCAGTAGTAAGATCTGCCGACAAAATCTTTGTCAGCAGCAGGGGCTGTTGCAAATCTGTGCAGGAAACTCTTTTCTTTATAGCTGTACCGGGGAAATTTGTTGTCAAAAGAACCCAATATACGTTTGCCCGTTTCAATATCGCTCCGGTTGAATGATATGCTCCCTTTACTCAAGAGAGTGTATGTCGAAAGTGCATAATGTCTTGCTTCCCCTGTTTCTCTGAGAGCAGGATCAAAGTTACAGAGCATAACGGACAAAGAACTCAGAATAATCAGAGCAAAACAAATTTGATAAATATATTTTTTACACAAAGCAGAAAAATATTGCAGCAGGACTTTCATACTTGATATTCCTTATTCCGTTTTATACTTAATATTCCGGTGTTTACAGCCCCATCTTCAGAGTCCGGAACAAAGAGACATACTGTTAAAGCAGATCTCATCAGAAAGGCAGAAAAGCACTAATCTTATCCCCATAGATGCTGATAAAGATAATAAGACCGGTAATTGCACCGAGAACAAGAAGCATCCTGTCTTTCAGAATGATTTGTACGGGATCTTCATTGTTTTTATTTTCTACAACGTAGCTGTATCTGAAAAAAGCGAGGATAACAAAAGGGACTGTCCACAAAAGTGTCTCTTTCTGAGAACCGAGAGCACTCCATTGTGAATAAAAGACAATGCCCAGAGTCGCCGCCAGAGACATCTGGTTTTCAAGATAGTTTTTGGAGTACAACGACAACACTGTACGGGTGCTGTCTCCCTGCGGGTTAAGTTTTTCATTCAGTCTTTTCCCGATGCCCATATAAAAGGAAACCGCAAGCACAGTCAGATAAAGCCAGGAAGAAACTGTAATGTTGCAGCTGCATCCGCCGTAGAGAAGTCTGAGAAGAAAGCCCGATGCCAATATTGCCAGGTCACAGACTGGAATATTTTTCCACTTCAAACTGTAACCGATGTTCAAAATCAGATACAGGCCCATAACGGTCAGGGGGAGCTTGGCAGAGTTGAAGAAAAAATATCCCCAGCAGCACGCAATCACTGAAGTAAGTAAAAATATGACCACCCCGGCAGATCTTGAAATATCTCCGGCAGCTAACGGGCGTTTGCACTTTTGCGGATGCCTCCTGTCTTTTTCCATATCGCAGAGGTCGTTGAAGATATAAACCGCTGACGACAGCAGAGAAAAAATAAGGAAACACTGCAAAAGAAATCCGAAACTGTATTCAAGCAGTTTACCGGAAAAAAAGACGGGAAAAAAGATCAATATGTTTTTCAGATAGTGTTTCAATTTGAACAGTCTGATTACTGCAAAGAAAAAATGACCGTCTATCATAAAAATAATCCGATTTTCCTGATGTGAATTAGTTGTTTTTTGGCATATTTTCATTGACTTGAGAGATATCTCAGCTTAATATACCGCTAATTTGAAAATTTACAACTGCAAAATTCATAAGGGCAATGAATTTCCTGTAAAATTGCACAAGATGATTACAGGGGCAAAAGATGAGAACTGCATCTTGAATTAAATGGCTTTTTCTTGACTTTTCTTGAGTGATCGTATGCGTCCCTACATTATGGCTTGAATCAAATGGCTTTTTCTTGACTTTTCTTGAGAGGTTTTCTTGTAAAAAAGCTCTTTTGGGTGTATCTTATAACAATAGTATTTTTTTATTTACCCAACAAGGAGGTAGCACGATGAAGGCTGAAGAAATCCGCCGCCGTTATATTGAGTTTTTCAAAAGCAAGGGACACGCTGAGATCCGCAGTGCCTCCCTGATCCCTGAAAACGATCCCACCTGTCTTTTTACCACTGCCGGTATGCATCCTCTGGTCCCCTATCTTCAGGGAGCCAAACATCCTTCCGGTACCCGTTTGACCGACTATCAGAAATGTGTCCGTACCGGCGATATCGACGAAGTGGGCGATCCCGTACATCTGACTTTCTTTGAAATGCTGGGCAACTGGTCCCTGGGTGACTATTTCAAAGAAGAAGCCATCCGCTTCAGCTTTGAATTCCTCACTGGTGCAGAAAACCTCAACCTGCCCCTTGATATGCTGGGCTTCACCGTCTTTGCCGGTGATGAAGACTGCCCCTTTGATGAGGAAGCTTTCAACCTCTGGCGTTCCCTCGGCGTGGCCGAATCCCGTATCGCCAAGCTCCCCAAGAAAGACAACTGGTGGGGTCCCGCCGGTGTGACCGGTCCCTGCGGTCCCGACACTGAAATGTTCTACTGGACAGGTCCGCTGCCCGCCCCTGAAACCTTTGATCCCGAAGATAAACGCTGGGTCGAGATCTGGAACGATGTCTTTATGCAGTACAACAAAAATGCTGAAGGCAAATATGAACCCCTCTCACAGCGCAACGTGGACACCGGTATGGGACTTGAACGTATCACCGCTGTGCTTCAGGGCAAAAAGAGCTGCTATGAAACTGAAATCTTTGCGCCCATTTTTGCCGCACTTGATGCTGTCCGCGGTGTGGAATGGCAGGATGCCGCTTCCCGCAGTGCTTCTGAACGTATCATCGCTGACCATTTGAGAGCTTCCTGCTTCATCATCGGCGACGGCATCACCCCCGGACGTACCGATCAGGCATACGTTCTGCGCCGTCTGATCCGCCGTGCTGTCCGCGAAGGCAAAAAGCTGGGCATTGAAGCGGCTTTCTGTTCCCAGGTGGCTGAGGCAGTCATCACGATGTTCAAAGATATCTATCCTGAACTGACCGAACGCCGTGCTGTGATCCTTGAAGCTCTTGATAAAGAGGAAAAACAGTTCGCTTCAGCCCTTGAAAAAGGAACTAAAGAGTTCCAGAAACTGATCGACAGAGTTCCTGCTCACATTGCCAAAAAGGTCATTTCAGGCAAAAACGCTTTCAACCTCTTTGAAACCTATGGTTTCCCCATTGAGCTGACTGTCGAAATGGCCAAAGAACAGAACTTTGAAGTCGATATGGCAGGCTACGAGGCCGCCTATAAGAAACATCAGGAACTTTCCCGTGCCGGAGCTGAGCAGAAATTCAAAGGCGGTCTTGCCGATGCTTCTGAACAGACTGCAAGACTCCACACAGCCACCCATCTGCTTCAGGCCGCTTTGCGTAAAACCCTGGGCGATCACGTCTGCCAGAGGGGTTCCAATATTACCGCCGAGCGTTTGCGTTTTGACTTCTCTCACCCCGAAAAGGTCACTCCTGAACAGCTTAAAGTGGTCGAAGATCTGGTCAACGAAGCCATCGCACGGGATCTTGAAATCGTTTGCGAAGAAATGGATCTTGAATCCGCCCGTGCCAAAGGGGCTATGGGACTTTTCGGCGACAAATACGGTGAAAGAGTCAAGGTCTACACTATGGGTGATGTGAGCTGCGAAATCTGCGGCGGTCCCCACGCAAACCGTACCGGCGAACTGGTCAAGTTCCGGATCCTTAAAGAAGAAAGCTCCAGCCAGGGTGTCCGCCGTATCAAGGCTGTCATCGAGAGCAAATAACCTTTTCCCAAAGATCACTGCAAAGGACGCTTTATTTATGAATGCCAATGATCTCAAAATCGGAGAAACTGCAGACGCTTTTGTCATTACTGCCGTGGGACGGGCCAACTTTGAATACGCCGTTCCCATCAGAGAACTGGTCAACAGCAATGAGGGCCGCAAAACGATCCGGGTCGATCTCAAAGAATGTACCGCTATGGACAGCACCTTTATGGGGGTTCTTTCTATGGGAGGCCTCAAGGCGGTCGACAACGGTTCCGGTTTTGAGATCTACAATGCCTCAGATTTGCTGAAACGCTCTTTGGCAGATCTGGGCGTTGATGAGCTTTTCACCTTTCACGAAGGAGCTCTTGAAACAGGTGCTGCCGCAGGCGGGGCTTCGGATATGTTGAGAACCGCAGAAACTGTGGAAGAAGCTCACCGGAAACTGGTGGAAGCCGACAGTGCCAATGCTGAACGCTTCAACGATGTGATCAACTACGCCTCTGCAGATGTGGAACGACTCAAAAAACAGAATAATCCTCAAAACAATTAATTGCAATTACAACAAGGAACAATATAATGAAATCAATGTTTTTTTCTCTGTGCTGTTGTGCCGCAGGTGTCATTCTGCTGTTCAGCGGTTGTGCTGACCCCAGAATCACCAATACCGGCAGAAATGCCATTGAACAAATGCTGCTTACCACCGCAGTTGACCGTTCTGCCGCCAAACTGGATTTCAGAATGCTGGCCAAGGACAAGGTGCGGATCGACTACTCCCTGCTGGCCACTCAAACTGACAAAAATTATGTTCAGGCCGCAGTGGAAGCAAGTATTGCCGCCGCAGGTGCCATCATTGCTCTCAAGCCCGAAGAAGCTGTGTATGTGCTCCGTCCCGTTTGTGCCGTGTTGGCCACTGAAGACAACAAGATCGTTTTCGGTACACCCCAGCTTCCCGTTCCCATTCCGGATGCCAGTTTGAGCATTGTGATCCCTGAACTGCCCCTTTTCAAGCGTATCCGCCGTACCGGCGTCTGCAAACTCTATGTTGAAGTCCTTGATGCCAAGACCAATAAACAACTCAAGATGGTCGGCCCTGCAGTCAGCCAGTCGGTTCATTCCAATTGGGTCATCTGCTTTATCCCCTTTGCGACCCGCGACTTCGATATGGGTGACAGCGGACCTGCCACATTCCATTTCTTTGAATAAGAGTTTAACTTTTCACTTAACAGAAAGGGGAGTTTTTCGTGAAGCATCTATCTTGTTTGTGTGCTTTGTTCCTGGCTTGCTGTGCCGGAGCTGTTGAGTACAAATTTGAACTTAAAAGTAATAAACCTGATATTATCAAAGTCGGGGAAGAAGTCACTTTTTCCGCCCGGCTCCTTTCCCGGGCTGATGCAAAAACCGGATTTGCTCCTGCAAAAACCGGAACTTTGCTCTGTCTTCTGGTGGGTGACGGCAACAAGACTGTGACCCAAAAAGCCGCCGTTACTGACAAGTTTGTGACGATTTCCGGCAAACTGAGCCGTCCCGGGTGGATCTATGCCCGCTTTATATTGCTCGATGAAAAGGGAAAAATTGTCACTTTCAAAGGCAGCAAAGGCAGAGTCCAACTTATTCACGCCGGTATCGGTGCTCTGGTGGAACCTGACAAACTTAAACCCGGCCAGGCGGAACCCAAAGATTTCGACGCTTTCTGGAAAAGTCAGAGAGAACGGCTCAACAAAGTTCCTTTGAACGCCAAAGTGACCGAAGTTCCCGCAAAAGCCCCCAAAGGCTTCAAACTTTATGATGTAAAAGTTGATTGTGCAGGCAGTGCACCTGTTTCCGGATATCTCACTGTCCCTGTCAATGCCAAACCCAAAAGTCTGCCTGCCTATATGCTCTATCACGGAGCAGGTATCCGCTCCAGTGCACCTTCCAGTGCACCGGGAGCTATTACAATGAATGTCAATGCTCACGGCATCCCCAACGGACAGCCCAGGGATTTCTATGTGAAGCTGGGACAAACAACTCTCAAAAGTTATGCGTTTCAAAACAGGGAAGACCGGGAAAAAATCTACTTCAATGGTATGTATCTGCGGATTATGCGTTCACTTGACTACATCAAGACCCGCCCCGAATGGGACGGCAAAACCATTATCGTTTACGGCGGCAGCCAGGGAGGCGGACAATCTATCGCCGCGGCGGCTCTTGATCCGCAGGTCACTTTGTGTGTGGCAGGTGTCGCCGCCCTGAGCGACCACGCAGGTTCTCTTGCCGGACGCCAGCCCGGCTGGCCCCGCTTCTACGATGTCCGCAACGGCCGCAAAGCTGACCCCAAAGTGGTCGCAGCCACGGCCTACTATGACAATGTGTTCTTTGCCCGCCGTATCAAATGCGAAGTCTGGCTTACTGCCGGATTGTTTGATACCACCTGTTCCCCTGCCGGTATTTATCTGGTCTACAACAATCTTGCGGCGGCAAACAAACATATTGACCTTTTTGCCACCGGCAACCACGGTGGTGCCCCCTGCCTTAAAGGACAAAAAAGGATCAGAGACCTCTTGAACGCTAAAAAATAATCTTGCGTCATACTGCCGCTCCCGGGATGTCCGGGATGCGGCGATTTGTTATTAATCAACATAAGGAAATTCACTGAATATGAAAACTTTTCTTTCTGTGGCAACGCTCTTTGCCATTCTGTGCCTCGGAGCTGTTGAGTACAAATTTGAATGTAAAAGCGATAAACACTGGAATATGAAACGGGGCGAAGAAGCTCTCTTTACCGTCCAGCTTCTTTCCAGAGCGGATAAAAAATCCCCCTGGCAGATCGTGGAAAACCGCAAGGTGAGATACCTTTTCTCTGAAAACGATGTGACCCGCAAAGCCGCCTTTTTCACCACCGGAGCCAAACCCTTTTCCATCAAGGTCAAGATGGATAAGCCCGGCTGGATCCAGCTCCGCTGCAATCTTTATGACGATGCAGGTAAAAAACCTGCCACTTACAAAGACCGTTACGGCACTGTCCGTCAGGTGGCAGGCGGTATCGGTGCTCTGGTGGAACCTGACAAACTGGAACCCGGAATCAAGGAACCCGCCGATTTCGACGCTTTCTGGAAATCCCAGCGGGAACTCCTGAATAAACACCCTATGAAGGCTGTCCTGACTCCCGTTAAAGGTACTCCCCGTTTCCAGATCTGGGATGTGAAGATCCCCTGTCCCGGAACCCGTCCTGTTTCAGCTTATATGAGCATCCCTGCCGGAGCTAAACCCAAAAGTCTGCCTGCCATTGTCTACTATCACGCTGCCGGTGTCCGCAGTTCTCACAAGACCAGCGGCCTGCAGGCGATCCAGTTCAACGTCAACGCCCACGGTATCCTCAACGGCCAGCCCAAAGAATATTACAGCAAGATGCGCGACACCGAACTCAAAGGATATTCCCACGCCGGAAAAGAAGATCGGGACACCGTCTATTTCAGAGGTATGTTCCTGCGTATGCTCCGCACTCTTGATTATGTCAAATCCCGCCCTGAATGGGACGGCAAGACCCTCATCGTCACAGGCGGCAGTATGGGCGGCGGACAATCCATTGCCGCGGCCGCTCTTGATCCTCAGGTCACTCTTGTTTCTGCCGGAGTTCCCGCTATCGGCGATCACGGCGGCAATCTGGCTCCCATTCCCCGCCGTCCCGGCTGGCCCCAGTACTACTATGCAAAAACAGCCAAAAGCAATGTGGTCAAGGCCACCAGCTACTATGACAATGTGTTCTTTGCCCGCCGGGTCAAATGTGAAGTCTATCTGACCACCGGTTTGATTGACCGCACCTGTCCTCCCACCAGTGTCTGGCTTTACTTCAAAAATCTCAAGACCGCCAAAAAGAATCTTGAAGTCTATCCCTGCGGCGACCACGGCGGTGCTCCCCAGACCATCGGTCAGAAGCGTATCAGAGAGATCCTTACCGGAAAAAGCAAATAAATGAAACACTTTCTTACCGCTGCCGTACTGCTCCTTGCGTTCTGTGCCGGAGCTGCCGAATATAATCTTGAGGTCAAGACCAACAAGAAGCACTGGGCACTGAAAGCCGGTGAAAAGGTGACCTTTTCATTTCAGCTTTTAAGCAGAGATAATGCCAAAGCTCCCTGGCAGATTGTCAAGGGACGCACTGTTACCTATTGGCTTATGGGCGACGGCGGTATGAAAGAACAGAAAGGCCGTTTTGTGACCGCTGATAAACCTTTTGAGCTGACAGCGTCTCTTAACGGCCCCGGCTGGCTGTGCATCAACTTCATCCCCCGTGATGAAAAGGGGCAATATATCAAGAGTGGAAAGAACAAGAAAATCCTCCAAAAGGGAATCGGTGTTTTGTATGACCCGGACAAGCTCCAGCCCGGCCAGCCGGAGCCCGCTGACTTTGATGCTTTCTGGAAATCCCAGAGGGAACTGCTGAACAAAGTCCCCCTCAAAGTAAACTTGACTCCCTTCCCGGCACCGGCTCCCCATAAGGGTAAATACAATTTCTGGGATGTCCAGATCGATTGTGCAGGGGGAAAACCTGTTTCGGGTTACCTCTGCATCCCCGCCGGAGCAAAACCTGAAAGTCTGCCCGCCATTGTCACCTATCACGGTGCCGGTGTCCGGGGGGCTCACGCTTATCCTTTCGGCCATTCCATTCATCTGGATATCAACGCCCACGGCCTGCCCAACGGCAAAGAAACCGCTTTCTATGAAAATCTGAACAAAACAACTCTGAAAGGGTACCGGCACGAGGGTATCAGCAACCGGGACACCGTTTACTTCAGAGGTATGTTCCTGCGGGTTATGCGGGCTTTGGATTATGTCAAATCCCGTCCTGAATGGAACGGTAAAGTCCTTGTGGCCTGCGGCGGCAGTCAGGGGGGCGGACAGGCTATTGCCGCTGCGGCACTGGATCCTCAGGTGACTTTGTGTATTGCCACAGTTCCCGCCATCGGAGATCACGCAGGTTCCATCGCCAAATTTCCCCGCCGTCCCGGCTGGCCCCGGTTCTACGATGCCCGCACGGCAAAACCCAGTCAGAAGGTCATTGATGCCACGGCCTACTTTGACAATATCTTTTTTGCCAAAAGGATCAAGTGTGAAACTTATCTCACCACAGGTCTTATGGACACGAGCTGTTCTCCTGCCGGAGTTTATCTGGTTTACAGGAATATTGCGAGCTCAAAGAAATACATTGCCGTTTATCCTTCCGGCAATCACAGCGGAGCCCCCAATGACAAAGGCAATGCCCGTCTCCGTGAAGTTCTGAAGTAAGTTCTGTTTCAGGATCCCAGCGAAACGACCATTTCAGGGAGTACGTTTATGGCTGAAGATGATTTCTACAAAAGGTATTTTGACAAGTTTGATAAGGATGCTTTTATTCTGTTTCCCCAGAAACAGGATGTGGAAAGACTTGTTGTTTGCTCCAATCAGGAAAATTGCACATTCCCGATCCCTGTTTATGCAACTTACTGGTGCGAATCCGTGCGTCGGGATTTGAATTGGTGCAGACACGCCAATTACCCTTTTGCCGCACTTGAGCTCATATTGGACGGGAGGATCGAACTTGTTTCCGGCGGCAGCAAATACGAAGCAGCTGCCGGTGATTTGTTGGTTTTTGCCCCAAATCAGGACCGCTGGTACATCCAGCGGCAGGCCACCCATAAAATATTTATCATTGTTGACGGAAGTTTTTTCAAGCCCCTGATGCACGAACTGGGATTTCAGCAGGATACTCTGATCCACCTTGAAGATCGTGAGGAAACAGCAAAGCAGTTCCGCCTTATTCGTGAAGCAATGGAACTTCATTCTGATATCGGCTGCTGCCGGGCAGCAGGTTTTCTTTGGACTCTGCTGCTTGATCTTTCCCGGCAGGTCCGGCAAACAAGCCGCGGTGATGTGCCGGTGGATATACAGAAAAAAAGCATCAATTTGAAACGGGGAAATATGCCCCGCAGGAAAAATAATGAGATCGCTGAAGTTTTCGGCGTTTCCACCCGTTCATTGTACAATATTTTCCGGAAATATTATGATGAAACACCTCATCAGTGGCAGCGGCACCAGCAGCTTGAAAGAGCCACGCTGCTGCTTGGAACGACGGAAAAATCCATTGCAGAGATTGCTGCTGAATGCGACTTTCGCAATCCGAAGTATTTTATGACGCTTTTCAAAAAAATCTACGGCGTTACTCCGGGACAGTGGCGGCGTATGAAAAAAAATACCACTCCTCCGGATGATAAAAAATAAGCTCTGTTACCCATACGGGCAGTTTTTCCTTCTCAATATCTTTCAGCGGCACAATGCTTTGGCAAATCTTGCAAAACAAAAGTGCTGAAAAAGGTTTTCCGGCTTCGCTGCACTACACCGTGACAATCCGGCTTCGCTGCACTACGCCGTGACAAGGGGGGGGGGGCAAGCAAATACAACGCAGCCGACGTTTCGGCCTTTCCTTGTCGGTTCAACTCCCTCAAGGGCTTTTACCGACCTTTGTCGGGAACAGAGCCAAAAAATAAGGAACTGCTGCAAAAAACTGTTTGAGTTTTTGCAGCAGTTCCTTTACTTTTCGTGTTTCCGCTGTCAGCGGTGAATAACTTTGACCTCAATTTTTTCAATCGTCATCCAGCTGTCCGCTTCAAGCAGAAAGAGCACCGGCTGAAAAGCCCAGGCATTCTTCCGTACCGCATTGATTCCGCACTTGAAACGCCAGGTCAGCCGTTGAGGCTTTTCTGTCAGAGTCACTATTCTGTCGGCTGTGTTGACGGCAAATCTTCTGTCTCCGCGGTGCCAGCCGGCTCCCAGCTGAACACGGCCTTTCCCTTTAAGGACAGCAGTAAAAACACATTCATCATCTTTATCAGCAGTAACGAGATTGAGACTGTAAAGTCCCTGATATGCCTTGCCTTTTTTCTTGAGCGTGACACTGTTGTTTCCAGCCAGAATCACACTGTCAGATCGTTTCGGCAGAAACACCCACCCGGCAGGGAATCCCTGCTTGTTTTTGACCTTGAAATCACCGTTCAGCTCAATATTTCTCACTGTGCCCGGTTTGGGAGGATTCCCGAAGCGTACCTGGGCAAAGCCGGTCACATCGTTGAAAGCTCCGCTCAAGGGAATATTGAACGCATAGTGAGCAGGAGCTCCGGCGGGAGAAAATCCGAACTGCATCAGCAGCTTTTCCCCCTGCCGGGGCAGTCGGCCGTAAACAGTTTTGAAAGGAATCGTTACGCAACTGTTCCAGATGCCATTTTTGACCGTGTCTTTGTGGCTCCAGCTGCCGTTCCATTTGACAAAACTCTGTTTGCCGTAAAATGTGGAATCGTATGCACTTCCGGGAGCACTGGAAAAAACCATTTGTCTGAGGTTCAGATCAGAGTTTGAAAGGAAAATTTCCCATACCGGATTTTTCCAGAGTTTCGTACTGTCTCTGGGAACGGTCATCGCCGCCGCCTGGGGATGAGGAGCCTGACACTTGATCAGGATCGCTTCATCATTGAACCCCACCTTGAAAGAGGCATCGACAGCAGGATAACGGGCTCGCAGCCCCCGCAAAGGCTGAGAGGGGATCTTTGCCCATACGGGATCATTAAAGTCTTTGACCCTGACGGCGTCAATATTTTTGTTCTCAGCCCGCAGCAGCTCAGGAGCAATGTCAAAGGGACTGCCGAAAACGCCGAACATATAGCCGCCCGCCTGGAGATTCTTTTCCCGGGGGGAACCCGGATAACCGATGACCCGTTCAGGATTTTTTCTGGAACGGGGCAGATTTTTGATAAAGGCATTGCGTTTTTCCAGAGCGTCCGCCAGTTTGAGCAGATTGGGACGTGAGGGATTCTTTTGTACGGCTGCGGCGGCGTGTGCGGCTTTGGCACTGAAACGCATATAATCAAAGCCGACGATCAACTCCTTGACCATAAAGTTTTCAGGATCGCTTTTTTTGAGAGCCTGAGCAAAGATTTTTTCCAACTGCGCTATCACTTGCGGAGGATAACGCAAGTTCCAGAAAGGCAGGGCAAACATTTTCATTTCCTGGTTGAAATTGTTGAAATCCTGATTTTTAGCAGGAAGGGGATATTTTTCCAGTCTGTCATTGATAAGCTTGAAAAAGCGGATAAACTCAGGAGCCGCTTTCTCACCGAACCCGAAACGGCAGTAATCTTCGAGCAGTTTGTCCGTATTGAGTTCGGGGTTGCCGCAGAGCTTGCCGTAAGCATAGATCCAGGGACCGTTGATAGAGTGGGCGTCCCGGTAATCACAGTTAAAGAGAGCATAGACCCGGGTTTTGGCAAGTTTTTTGACTTCGTGCTGCAATTCTTTGAAAGACCGGGGCGGAGAATAACCGCTCTGAAGATAACTGCCGAAATAATAGGTCCAGGCCACAATGCCGGTGATATTGAATTTTTCCCAGGCGGCAAGGTGCTGCGGCGTTACAGGGGCCAGGTCGATAATCATCCGCTTGGTGGGGAATTTTTTGAAAGACTTGGGCAGATTGTGGTGGGTCGGACCATAACAGGAAATGGCAGGCGTAACATTGGGACGCTCTTTTTCAAGTTTCAATGCAAGATCACGGTGGAAACACCAGAGCTTTTCGCCCCAGTTTGAGGTGTTGTACCAGGCTTTGCATCTGTCACATTCACACCCTCTGAAACCGTCGCTCTGACCGAATTCAACCACAGAATAGCCGCTGTCGGCCCGTTTCAGGGCTTCTTCATAAATCAAACGCTGCACATCGGGATTGCTCAGACAGTATTGGGGGCGGATCCCGTCAAGGCCGTTCCCCCTGTGAAAATGACGCTTTCCGTCGATCAGAGCAAAATATTCAGGATGAGTTTTTGCGTATTTTTCCTGAGGAATGGCACGGGCGTGATAATGGACGGCGTACTCCTCGGAACTGTTGAAATAGTGATTGTTGGCAACGGAATAAATAACGCCGCCGATAGGACCGTTAGTAAAGAAAAAGCGGGGCTTGTCCCGGTATGAAAAATTGGCAGGCACCCTGATCTGTTTCAGAGGCATAGTCCGGATCCCGTCGTCAAGGCCGTAAGTGTTGTGGACAAGTCCCACAAAACGGGTGTTTATGAATTTTTCAGCAAAGACGCAAGCCCCCTTGAGGGAAGGGGTTGTGTAATAGAAAAACCAGTTGGGATATTTGACATTTTTTCTGAGACTGGGCAAATCTTTTCCGTAAATATAAATATCCTGTCCCTTTACGGCAATGGCGTGTTCCCAGCGGGAAAATTTCTGAGCAGAAAGGTCCTGTTTTGCCAAAGCTCCGGTATTGCCGATAAAGATTGCAGGTTTTCCGGGGATCCGTTCTTTTTCTCTGACCAGAGGAAGTTTTGCTCCGGTGGCTTTGAAAATGGTATCCTGAAGCAATTGACCGCCCAGAAAGATAAATTTATCCAAAGCCTTATTGGCCACAGGATCCTGAACGACGATCTGATAGGTGCTTTTATTACCGTCAGCAATAAGAAGATCTGCTCCGCAGCAGAGTGACATTGCTGCACAGCACAGTAAAAACAAGAGTATCCGTTTCATAAAAATATTTCCTTCACCGTAAGAGGGGATTACCATTTATCGTTCCACCACTGGGTCAGATGTCTGCCCCATTTCCAGTAGGTCGAGTTATCAGAACCGGAATAGCGGCCCTTCATAGGACATTTGTTCCGTTCCACTTTCCCGACGTGGAGATCGTGGAAAAGCACGTTGGAATAGCCGGGACCGTTGATCAGGACTTCATCCACATTGTCATTGATCCCCTGACTTGAGTGAGGGAATGCGTGACCGCTGTTGAGGGGAGTATAATTGATTGATGAGTAGTTGACGGCAGATTCCACAAAAAAAGCACTGCGTGACGGCAATGTGGTCTGAACCGCTTTCCAGGAAAAAGGCTGATAGGCAAGTCTGGCGTAAGTGTAAAGACTGTTGCTGGCAGCTTTCATTGAATAATTCAATCTGCGTGCCGGGCAGGCAAGAGGAGAAAGAATGAAGGGACGGTCATAATCTTTGCGGGCACCGCCCACGACTGCATTATTCAAAGGGATATAAGGAGCAAAGAGGGAGGAGCCGGAGTTCCAGCCGTAACTTTTTTTGCAGTCGGAATGATTTGCATCTCCGTTGCGGAGCGGCATCACATATCCTTTGTTATCATCTGTATAAAAGCCGCAGGCTTTACCCATTTGAGCAAGATTGTTCACACAAGTCGTGCTGTAAGCCCGTTCCCGGGCCTGCTGCAAAGCAGGCAGCAGCATAGCCGCAAGAATGGCGATGATGGCGATAACAACCAGAAGTTCGATCAAGGTGAAAGGAGCCGGGGAAGGAAGGGAACCCTTTTTGAAAAAAGGTTCTCCCTTCCTTCCCCGGGCCCCATCCATCCTTGCCAAAAACTTTTGGTGGATTGCCGTTTTTGCATCCGCAAAACCGACAATCCCGCATTTTGAAGAATTGCAACGGCAAGTATTAAGGCAAGTAGTACTCACAAGAAGTTCTATAAGGGTGAAAGAAGACGTGATCGGGAACAGAGGCCGCCGGTTTGAATCTGAACATTTCATAACTTTCCTCCCTTGTACAGATAAGTTTTCCGGTATTGATGTATATTTTTCACAGAACAGCAAAAAAATTCTGATGCTCCACCTTTAATTTACACTGTGAAGAATAAAATACAAACAGCAAAAGTTTGAATTTGTGAAAAATATAGTTTGAAAAAATGCACAATACAAAAAATATCCCGGTGTACCGATTTGCCGGCAAAGTTTTTTTGCCCTGCATATTGCCGCCTGAGGAGAGCTTAAAGAACAGAGAAAAGGTTGGTATATTTGCTTTTATCTCCTGTTGTTCAAGATCGTTTTTTTATTAGCTCTGTTCCCTTGTATATTATTCCCGGTTATCAAACAGCAGCAGCTCCCTTTGGCGAAAATGGGTATTTAACTCGTCGGAGCCAAAGGTGAAGGGGCTGTTGCAAAACCTCAAAAAAGGTGAGCAACAGCCTTTTTCTATTGTTTGAGCAGAAAGTTGGAGGTATAATAAGTTATGATAGGAGAAAATCATAGCTTATTTTACAAATTCTCAAGGCTA
>SUWB01000052.1 GCA_015061745.1 Lentisphaerota bacterium
TATGACGATATCTTCATCCGGTATAATGAACTGCACTCAAGTTACTGAACCGCCGTATGCCGAACGGCACGTACGGTGGTGTGAGAGGACGGCTGTCCAAATAATGGACAGCCTCCTACTCGATTTTCAATTCCTTATTTTATGCGAGGTTATGTTATGAAGGTCTATAAAGTCGGTCTTATCGGTTACGGATTTATCGGCAAAGTCCATACCTACGGACATTTGAACATTCCTATGTTTTATGAGCAGGGGGATTTCAAAACTGAAATCACGATGGTGTGCACCTCCCGGGCCGAAAGTGCCGCCAAAGCGGCCGCCGCTCTGGGAGCAAAAGGGGTTACCGACTTCCGGGAAATCACTGAAAATCCCGATATCGACATTGTGGATATCTGTTCTCCCAATGATGCCCACCTTGAGGCTCTCAAGTCCGCAATGAAAAACAACAAACATATCTATTGTGACAAACCTCTGGTTGCCACCGCCGCCGAAGCCGCCGAAATCGAAGCCCTGCTGCCTGAATACAAAGGTATCGCCCAGATGACGCTGCAAAACCGTTTCTTCCCTGCTACGCTCCGGGCAAAACAGCTGATCGACGAAGGCCGCATCGGCGAAATCCTCGAATTTGACGGAGCTTATCTGCACAGCGGCAGTTCCGATCCCAAGGCTCCCCTCAAATGGAAACTTGAAGCAGGTACCGTGGCCGATCTGGGCAGCCATATCCTTGATTTGATGAATTACCTGCTGGGAGATTTCAAACAGGTGTGTGCCACGACCCATATCGCTTACCCCACCCGGCCTTCCGCTTCCGATCCTGCCGTTCAGCTTGAAGTCAAAGCTGAGGACAATATGAACTGTATCGTCACTCTGCCCAATGGAGCTTCCGGTATTATCCGTGCTTCCAAGATCGCAACGGGTGCCGAAGATGAAATGGGATTCACCATTCACGGTTCCAAAGGAAGCATCAAATGGGAACCGATGAATCTGGATAAACTCTTTTTCTATGACCGCACAGCTCAAGGTGCTCCCATCGGCGGTGTTCGGGGCTGGACCGCTATCGACTGCGGACAGCGTTACGACAAGCCGGCCGGTTTCCCCACCCCCAAGGCTGCTATCGGCTGGCTCAGGGGACATATGCACTGTCTTTACAACTTCCTTTCCTGTGTCCACAAAGGTGTGAAAGCTGATCCCGGACTGGAACAGGGAATCAAGATCCAGCGTTATCTCGAAGTGGTCAAAGAATCTGCCGCCAAAGGCGAATGGAAAACTTTTTAAGTTGAATTGAACCATAACTGACACAGGCACGCAAAAAGAAAAAATTTTGCGCTGCCTGTGTTGTCTTAAGGAAAAATTGATACAATGGTCTCCTGGCAGAAAAAACTGACGCTCATCTGGCTCTCACAGCTTCTTGCAATGGGGGGATATTCTATGGCAATGCCTTTTATCCCTCTCTTTATCAAGAGCCGTTTGGGGATCATCGACGAAGGCAGCTGCGGTGTCGGCGTGGCACTGTTCAACTTTCTCGGAATGGGAATGCTTGCCATCGCCGCTCCTGTCTGGGGCAATCTGGCCGACCGGTTCGGCCGGAAACTTATGCTCCTGCGGGCGGCATTTATTTCAGCACTGCTTTTCCCGCTGATGATGTTTTCAACGTCGCTTTGGATGCTGATCGGCATACGGGTGCTGGCAAGTTTTTTTTCGGGAACGGTGAATGCTGCTCAGACGCTTGTGGCAAGTGTGACCCCCGAAGATCGGCAGGGATTTGCACTGGGAGCTGTCAGTACCGCCGCCTGGACAGGACATATGACAGGATATTTTCTCGGCGGTATGGTGGTGGATAAATATGGCTTTGATGCCGGATTCATCGTCTGCGGGATCTGTTTCTTTTTGTCCGGGATACTGGTTCTGCCTGTAAAAGAGGATTTTACTCCCCGGGTGCCGGTTCCTGTCAGAGAAAACAAAAAGCACTTCTGGGAACTTATGGCAGGATACGGAACTGCCTTGAGACTCCTTATATGGATGATTATGTTCACAGGCTTTATGCGCAGCTTTGAAACTCCTTATCTTGCCTTGCTGGTGGAAAATGTCAGTGCCCCCGGTACGGCGGGTGCCAATACCGGTTTTGTCAGTGCCGCCGCCGCTCTGGGGGGAGTCATCGCCGGAGTGTCCATAGGACATCTTGCCGACCGGATCCCCGCCAAATGGCTGCTGCCGCCTCTTTTGCTGATCGCAGGGGGAATGATCGTGCTTCAGTGCTGGAGCACTCACTTTATCTGGATTATGATTTTCAGATTCCTCGGCTTTATGGCAAGCGGCGGTATTGACCCTGTGATCCAGCGTTTGATCAGTGCCAAAGCAGGACAGGAACGGCGGGGGCAGGTTTTCGGCGTGATGCAGGGCTTCAGTGTGGGCGGCGTTATGTTCAGTGCCCTTGTCAGCGGCGGAGTCGTTTACCTTGCCGGGGTCAAAGGAGTCTTTCTGACAGGGGGGATACTTTTTATCCTTTGCGCTTTGCCCGCTTTTAAGCTGTTGAAATTTGCCGAAAAAGAAAAAGTTAAGTAAAAAAATAACTATATCGCAATTTTAGCTCTTGTAAAAAGCAATTTTCTGTGATATATTATAGACATAAGCTTTCCGGATCACTCCGGAAAGGCTGACGGATAAAACGAGATGCTAAACCTAAAAGGAGTATTTGCATATGAAAATCTACAATTTTGCGGCGGGTCCGGCTATGCTGCCGGAAGCAGTGATGAAAAAAGCTCAGTCTGAATTTTGCGCCTTCCAGGACAGCGGCAGCGGCATTATGGAGCTTTCCCACCGCGGCAAATACTTCAAACCCGTGATTGATGCTGCCGAAGCCAATGTGCGTCAGCTGCTGAACCTTTCTGATGACTACGCAGTGCTCTTTATCCAGGGCGGTGCCAGTATGCAGTTTGCTATGATTCCTATGAACCTGCTCAACGGCGGTACTGCTGACTTTGCAGATACCGGTGTCTGGAGCTCCAAGGCGATCAAGGAAGCCAAGATGTTCGGTACTGCCAATGTGGTGGCCAGTTCCAAAGAGACCAAATACGATCATATCCCCTGTCCCTCCACCTGGAATCAGACTCCCGGTGCCGCTTATCTGCACATCACCAGCAACAATACCATTGCCGGTACCCAGTACAAAGAAATGCCCACCGCTCCCGCAGGTGTGCCTTTGATCGCTGATATGTCCAGCGATATTATGTCCCGTCAGTTCGATGCCAGCAAGTTCGGTATGATCTATGCCGGTGCTCAGAAGAACCTGGGCCCCAGCGGTATGGCTCTCGTTGTGATGCGCAAGGATCTTGCTGCCCGCACCGATGACTCCAAGGTGCCCACAATGCTGCGTTACTCCACCTATATTGAAGAAGGTTCTATGTTCAATACGCCTCCCACCTTTGGCATCTATATGTTCAAACTGGTGTCTGACTGGCTCATCGAACAGGGCGGAATCGCCGGTATTGAAGAGATCAACAATGCCAAGGCTGCCAAACTGTACGACTTCATCGATGGAAGCAGCTTCTACTCCAGCCCCGTCACCAACAAGGCTGACCGTTCCCGTATGAACGTGGTATTCCGCACTCCTTCTGATGAGCTGGATGCCAAATTCGTCGCCGATGCCAAGGCCGCCGGTCTTACCGAACTCAAGGGCCACCGTCTGGTGGGTGGATGCCGTGCCAGCATCTACAACGCTATGCCGATGGAAGGTATTGACGCTCTCGTAGACTTTATGAAGAAATTTGAAGTTGCCAATCGCTGAAACAACTGAAATTTAACTTTTCCGGCACCGGCAGAGGATGCAATATCTTCTCCCGGTGCTTACTTGTGCTTATGAGTCTTATTCTTGGAATTGAAAGCAGCTGTGATGAAACCGCAGCTGCTGTGGTGGAAGACGGTTTCCGGGTGCTCTCAAGTGAGGTTGCCTCGCAGATCGCCAAACACGCCGTCCACGGCGGTGTTGTGCCTGAACTTGCCGCAAGGGAACATCTGAAAGCCCTTACTCCAGTAGTTTCCGGAGCCTTGAAGCAGGCCGGTGTCACTTTGAAAGATATTTCTGCTGTTGCTGTTACCCAGGGGCCGGGATTGATCCCCGCCTTGCTGGTGGGGCTCAACTATGCCAAAGGAATCAGTCAGATCAACGGCCTGCCGCTGGTGGGAGTGAACCATTTTCTGGCTCACATCTATGGTGCTTTTCTTGATTCACCGCCAGATGTCTTTGCTGATGAATCTCTGTATCCTATTCTGGCCCTCGTGGTCTCAGGAGGACATACTTCACTGATGCTCATTGACAAAGAGGGCAAAGCGCAGCAATTGGGATGCACCATTGATGATGCTGCCGGTGAAGCTCTCGACAAAGGAGCAAAACTTCTCAATTTGGGGTATCCCGGCGGCCCGGTGATCCAAAAAGTTGCCGCCGGTGGCGATCCCGAAAAATTCCGTTTCCCCCGCCCCCTTACGGGAGGGGCTGGAAAACCGGTGGCTCCTGAGAACCGTTACAACTTCAGCTTCAGCGGTATCAAAACCGCTCTCTTGTATCACAGCCAGAAATATCCTGAAATGTCAGGTCAGCTTCTTGCTGATACTGTGGCAAGCTATCAGGCTGCTGTTGTGGATGTCCTTGTACGCAAAACGGCGGATGCCCGCCGGACTTACGGTGCCCGTACTGTTGTGGTGGCAGGGGGCGTCGCCTGCAATGCGGAGCTGCGGCGCAGGATCGCTGAAAGCGTGGGCAATTCCGCCCGGCTGATGCTGGCTCCTCCCAAGTATTGTACTGATAATGCCGCTATGGTGGCGGGAGCCGGATTCCACGGTTTCCGTCGTGGACGTTTTATTGATCTGGGGGCGGACTCCTTTGCCCGGCTGCCCAGAATTACAGAGGTGGATTTCGTCGGATGAAACTGATTATTTTCGGATGTCTCGCAGGAACAAATCCCCGGCCCGGGCGGAATCATACTGCCCTTGCGCTGGAAAAAGACGGCTTTTTGCACTGGTTCGATGCCGGTGAAAACTGTTCCCGGACCAGCTACTTTATGGGCTACCGGGCCGAGCAGATCAAGCGGATCTTTATTTCTCACTTTCACATCGACCACTGCGGCGGTCTGATGGGCCTTTTGGGAACTTTGCGGCGAAAAAAGGAAAACTGCGAAACAATGCAGATCTTTACGCCGGAACCGGGAATATTCCCGTTGTTCTATCAGCTGCTGGACAAAACTTCTTCTCTGTGGGGCGGGACGGTTATGGAAGAACATTCGCTCCAGGAAGAAAGTGTATCTGAGATGGATGGTGTTAAAGTTACCTGGCGGCCTAATACACATCTGACGCCCGGTGAAAACGGCAAGAGCCGTTCCTGGTCTTTTAAGATTGAAGCAGAAGGTAAGACCATCGTCTATTCAGGTGATGTGAAGTCCCCTGATGAACTGGGGGATTGGCTGCATAACCCGGATGTGCTTCTTATGGAAACCGGCCACCACAGTGCTCCGGAACTCTGCCGCAAATTCAAGCACGAAAAACGCAAGATCGGCAAACTTATTTTTATGCATCACGGCTTTGAGATCCTTGACCACTATGAAGATGCCTGGAACCGTTCCCGGGATATCTGGGACGGCGAACTCTTTTTTGCCGAAGATGGACAAATATTTGAACTGTAAGGAATTGAAAATGAAAATCCATATCTGGGGTTGCCTTTCCGGAACTGAACCTATGCCGGGGAAACATCATACCTCCTGGGCTTTGGAAAAAGATGGTATCCTCTGGTGGTTTGATGCCGGGGAAAATTGTGCCCGGATGGCTCATTTGCAGCATTATGATGTGCGGAAAATCAAAAAGTTGTTTATTTCCCACTCTCACGGAGACCATTTGGGGGGATTGTACAACCTTTTTCTGACGATGCGCAAACTCAATTCTCTCGACTGTAACTACGATCCCGCTGTCCGGATCCCCACCGTTGAGGTGGAAGCCATCGTTCCTGATCCCGAAATCGTCGAAATGACCAAAAAATTGATTTACTTTCTTGACGAAAAGCCGGATCCTTTTTTGCAGATCGCTGTGCGTAAAACACAAGAAGGACTCCTGACCGACAATGACGGTGTAACGGTCGAATGTATCAGAAACAATCATATCCAGCCCAAACCTGACGGCAGGGGATGTTCTTATTCCTTCCGGATCAAGGCAGAAGGCAAGACGATTGTTGCTTCCGGAGATGTCCGGGGCACTGCTGATCTTGCTCCATTCCTTGAAGAAGGGTGTGATTTGCTCCTTATGGAAACCGGTCACCACAGTGCTCCGAAACTCTGCCAGGAGTGGAAAGATAAAAATTACAAGATCGGCAAGGTCTTATTTATGCACCACGGCCGGGAAATACTGCGGGATCAGTCTGAAGTTGCTGAACGCTGTGCCAGTATTCGCGGCGAAGCTGTTATGCTGGCCTATGACGGTATGGAATTGGAGCTGTAAACTGTAATGTACCGCGAAAGTACAGTCAATCCCTGGGTGGGGGCATTGCTGATAGCCGGAGTATTTCTGCTGATTTACTGCGGCTGGGTGCTTTATCCCCGTGAACTGTTCCGGCAAGAGTGTATTTATGCCGCTCAAGCTGCTGAGTTCAGTCTTAAAAATCCTATGGTGACTGTTCACGAAACGCCGGTGCGCAATGCTTATCCCCTTTATCCCGCTTTTTGTTCCCTGCTTTACCGTTGTGGCCTGCCTATGGAAGTGGCTTTGCGCCTGGTAACGGTGGTGTTTATCGCTGCGGGAGGGGTGCTGGTATACTTTGCTGCGGCCAGCGGCAATGGCAATCGCGCAGGTTTAGTTGCGACGTCGATGTATTGTACCACAATGCTGATGCTGGATGAAGGCGTTACGGGGGCTCCTCAAACGATGAGTGCCTTTTTACTTCTTGCGTCTCAGGTCAGTTTTTTCTATTTCGGCTTGAGGCGGGGCAAATGGAATCTTGCGTGGCCCTTGACTGCTTTTTTGCTGATGCTGGGATTTTTTTCAGGCGGAGTCATTGTTTTGTTTCTCTTTCTGCTGCCGATGTTCTTTTTCCGCCGGCTTATTGCCGGGCGGGCGAAGTACCGGAATCCGGGATTCCCTGTGGCTCTGGTATTGGTGCTTCTGGCTTTGTTTACCCGGTTTGCTGTGTTGTGGAGTGTGGAAAAAACTTCAGGGGGGACGCTTTTTTTCAGAGGATTTACCGACCCGGATTATTTGGGAGATTTTTTCCTTTTCGGTTTGGAACTGCCGCTGCGTCTGCTGCCCTGGAGTTTTATTGCGTGGATACCTTTCTGTGCCGCATTGCAGCGTCTTGATGACAAGCCGCTTTTCAGCAAATTTCTGCGCATAAATGTGCTGGTAACAGCGGCTTTTATCTGGATGACCCCCCGGATCGCAGGGAGGGAACTTCTTTATCTGCCGGGGTGTCTTTCCATTCTGACGGGGGTGTATTATGAATTGGGAGTACGCCGCTTCGGAGAACGGCTGAGAAAACTTGCTCCTGCAGCGGAATATGTGGCCTTGGCTGTTGTGCTGGCGACTGCTGTGGGAATGTGGGGTGAAGAAAAACTGCTTGCCAAGTGTCTCAGTTTGGGGCTGTCATTGAATTTCCGGTCAACGCCTCAATTTTTTATTGCGGGATCCACAGCGATGCTGGCGGTTCTTGCTATCGGGCTTTTTTTGCGTTGGAAACGTAAAACGCTGCCTGTATGGATTACGTTGCTTTCTCTTTCTCTTATGTGCGGTATTTTTTACGGAACGGTTATGCTCCGTTATCAGGCGCAGGCTTCTAAAAACCGTGAGTTCGGACAATTGATCCGCAAAACAATATTGCAGGATATGGGCAAAAATAAGCAGGATCTTGAAATTTTTAAATGTGATGCCGGTGAACTTTACGGAGAACTTTTTTATTCCGGGGCAAGGATCATTCAGCTCTCATCGGTTGATATGCTGCCGGACAATCACTCAAAAGTTGTTTATCTTATCAGTACTTCATTTCCCCAAAATCCAAAATGGAGCTGGAAAAATCTGCTGCCCGAAAATTACACTTACAATAAACACCGCATTATGCTATGGCGCGGCAAGCGTAATTTTCAGGAAAAGTTTTCTGCAAGGTAAATTGGTCTTGCAAAATTCGTGACCCTGTGGTATATTACCTGTGTGAATGATATTGTGTAAAAATTATATATTTCGGGGAGAACTTATTTGTGAATAGTGCAGAACACCTGTGGCGTGACCTTTTTGATGTTGCTGATGAAATGAAAAACCTCCACTCCGATTCAAAACGGATATCTCTGCTTTTTCAGGTGACCGTCAGTCAGCTGAAAATGGTCAGAAACGTTTATGAATTGACCCGGGTCTCAGAGAATGGGGTCCCTCTTAAGCTTTTAGCCCGTAATTTGGGAACAACTGCCGCTGCGGCTTCTGAAATGGTTGATGTACTGGTCCGCAAAAAGATTCTTGAACGCAAGCAGGACCCGGCTGACCGCCGCCAGGTGCAAATCAGGCTTATCCCTGAGCTCCACGCCCACTTTGTGCAGGTTGAAGAACGTTTTACGGTATGTACGGAAGCCTTTTTACAGACTCTTTCTCCGGCAGAGCAGCAGTGCTACCGGGAATGTACTGCCAAGTTCCGCAGCTTTATTTTTTCTTATTCTGAAACTCTGGAGAAGTGATCGATGGTTATCCACGTACCTGTTATTGCCGATGTTGACGTGATCGTTGCAGGCGGTTCTGTCAAAGCTGTCCGTGCCGCTGCCGCATTGGCAAAGAATAATGTTTCTGTTTTTGCTGCGATGCCCCGCAACTATTGCGGAGATGATCCCGGAAGTACATTGGATTTTCACGCGGCAGTGCCCGATTTGGAGCTTTTTCCGCGTTTCCCTAAACTTCTGCCCCGGCCTATGGAGGTGAAACGCCTCCTGGAAAGGCAGCTTGTAGAGGCCGGCGTCCCTTTTCTTTACCGTTGTTTCCCTGTGAAACGTGTGGAAGATGAAAAGGGGAACTTTGCCGGACTGCTTCTTGCCAGCCGTTCAGGTTTTTTCGTTGTGCGTGCAAAAGTTCTGCTCGACGGTTCTATGCGCCGTTGGAGCAGTGTCGTTGCCGGGGCTCCGAAACGTTCTTTTGTGCCGGGAGATTATACTGTTGAACGTATCCTGATCGGTGCTCCCCCTCAGAATTCTAACGCTGTGGAAGTGATCCAGCTCAATCCCGGATTTACTTTCGGAGAAGAAAATTATCCCACCTACCGGGCTTCGGCTTCTTTCTGGTTTGAAACCGGAGACTGGACAGAAATGTGCAAGGTGGAAAAAGCAATGCGTCAGCTTTGCTGGTCTCCTGAACAGGTGTTTTCACCTGACAGTTGTACTTTTACGCTGCCTTCTGCCCTGGAGTCCGGCTTCACCCCCTGTGAGAAGTTTCCTTTTGTTACTGATGCCAAAGGAGCTCTCGAAATGCTTAAAGTGTGTACTCCGGGGGAAAATATTTCCATTCCCGGTGAAAATGTGGAAAGAGAATATGCCGCAGTACGCTTTGAAAACTGCCCCCGCTACCGGAAGTTCCCCAAGATTCCTTTCCGTCTGAATTCCATTCCCGGAGAATACCGTACCAGTGTTATTGTTGCCGGCGGCGGTACAGGGGGTGCCCCCGCCGCATTGGGAGCTGCCCGCAGTTCCGCCAAAGTCCTTTGCCTTGAAAGTTCCTGCCATCTGGGCGGTTTGACCACTCAGGGACGTATTGCCAGTTATTGGTTCGGTAATCGGCGTGGATACAGCTGCGAACTGGATAAGAGCGTGGCGGAAATGGGCGAAAATACTCAGTATCCGCCCGAAGGAAGACGGTGGGATATCGAATGGAAACAGCACCATTTTCTCCGTGCCGCCGACCGGGGCGGAGTTGATATCTGGTTCAACACCATCGCTGTGGGAGCTTTGCGCCGGGGCAATCTGGTCTGCGGCGTTATCAGTGCCTCTCCCGACGGCTGCCGTCTGGTTGAAGGTGCTGCTGTCATCGACTCAACCGGAAATGCTGATGTGGCTGCCGCCGCCGGTGCGGCTTGCGAATTTGCCGCTCCGGGGGAGGCTGCCTTGCAGGGAACCGGCGTCAGCCGGGCCAACCCCAAAGTCGGATATGCCAATTGTGACTACTGTTTTGTCAGTGATACAGATGCTTTGGATGCAACTTCCGCCTGGGTGCGCGGCCGGGAAAAATATGCCGCGGAATTTGATATCGCCGCTGTGATCGGAACCCGTGAAAGACGCCGTATTGTGGGGGATTTGCAGCTGAAACCTGAAGATTTCCTTTTGGGCAGATGTTATCACGATACCATTGTGGATGCCCAGAGCAATTTTGATACTCACGGGTTTACTGTCCACGGACTCTTTTTGCTCAAGGCCACATCAGAGGAACCACTGACCGCCAAAGTGCCCTATCGTGCTCTGCTTCCTGCCGGACTGGACGGAATACTGGTGACCGGATTGGGAATCAGTGCCCACCGGGATGCGATGCCTGTGGTGCGTATGGAAGTTGATGTGCAGAATCAGGGCTTTGCTGCCGGGTTGGCCGCAGGAATGTCTGCCAACCGTAATCTTACGGTGCGCAATGTGAATATGCAGGAACTCCAGAGAATGTTGTGTTCTCTGGGCAATCTGCCTGAAAGTGTCCTTTATGAGCAAGACGGCTATGATCCGGAACAGGCTGTGCCTGAATTTGCCGACTTTGCTGAAGTATTCCGGGATCCTGAAGCAAATCTGCCCCGTATCCGGCAGGAAATGGCTGAAACACAGGATCCTGAATTGGCTGCTTTGCTTGCCTTTTTCAAAGATGACAGCGGCCGGGAACTTCTGCTCAAAACGATTGCTGCCGCCCGGTGGGATGACGGTTGGGAGTTCCGTGGTATGGGACAGTTCGGTCCGGCGGCTTCGCCCCTTGATGCCAAACTTATTGCTCTTGCCAATATCGCCGACGGCAGTGAAAGAAGTGTGATCCTCAGATTGCTGAGTGAACTCAGGCCGGAACTGGCATTTTCTCATTTCAGAGCAGTGTCTGCTGTGTTGAGAAAGAAACCTTGTCCGGAGGCGGTTCCGCTGCTTGAAGCTTTGCTCCGCCGGAGTGAGCTTTCGGGGAATGTTGAATGTTCTTTTGCTGAGATCATCAGCCGGAACAGCAGTAATGCCTGTGACAATATCCAGAGAACATACCAGCTCAAGGAACTTTATCTGCTGAAAGCCCTTCAGGCGTGTGATCCGGAAAACGAACTGGCTCTTGTACGGTTGAAACTTTACAGCCAAAGTCCCCAGTATCTCTATTCTTCCTTTGCAGAAGCCTGAAGAAAAAACTCAATTCTCAAAGTGCACCGTTCAAGGTGCATTTTTTTTGCTGCTTCCAAGGGGAGAAAGCTGACTCAAATCAGTGTTGGGCAATATAGTTTGTTTCTTCTGCTGTCAGGCCGTACAGTTCTGCACAGCGGGTATCCAGTTCGCTTCTCAGGGAAACCGTATGGGCACAAAGGGCGGCGAAACGGTCAAATTCCGGAGAGCGTTTCAAAGGGAGTTCTCTGAGAAGATCTATGTCGATCTGGGCAAAGTTCCGGTTGTGTTCCCCCGAGAGAAAACGATAGAGCCAGTTCATAATAGAGCTGTTCAAAAGAGCTGCCAGAGTGTCAAGAGGAAAATTCCCGGTGGGTGTACCGACGTGGCAATTATTCAGGGAATAAAGCTTTTTCCGTGAAACGGCGGCAATGAGAGAACTGCCCGTTTGCCGGACGAAAATTTTTTCTCCGGCAAAGCGTTGATGATTCAGACCGCTTTTGATATATTGCGGGTCAAGATTCAGCAGGGCATTTGCAGAGTGGATTTCAAAGGGTTTTATTTCTCTGCCCAGGATGATTCCCGGCTGGGTGTATGGTCCGGGGGTGGTGGTGACAATGGCGTTTTTTCCCCGGCTGCTGATGATGCCGCTTGCAAAGAGAAATGAGTTTTTCAGCGGAGTAGAACCGGAAAAAAGTTTTGCGATGAGCCTTTCTTCCTGCTCTGAGCCGGTCAACTGAAAACGGCAGCGGCTTTCGCATAAAAAACGGCTTTGTTCAATGAAGTGAAATTTTCCGGAGCTGAGCACTTCGCCCGGCTTGAAGCGGCAGCAGGCGGTTTGAGAGGCCGCATCCTTTGATGCCGCAGAAGATATGTGAATAATAACCACATTTCCCGGAGAGGCATCAAATTGGGGTTTTTCAAGTACAAAGAGCCCTTTGATGAAAAAGTTTTCAACCAGATAGCGGCGCAGCTTTGAGAAAAATCTGCCGCACAGCAGTGTGTCAGGGACAATGAGTGAAAACTCCTCAGCAAGCACTGAGGCCTGTTCAATGAAAAGGGCAAACAGATTCATCTTGTATTCAAAGCTGTTGGGAAAGAGCTTTTTCAGTTCCTTTTGCCGCTCTGCTGAAAAACTTTCCCGGTTCCGTACGCCGCCGCAGCGGTAGGGCGGATTTCCGATAATGATGTCAAAGGAATATTTTTCCGGGATTGCGCTGTTGAGCGTATCGGCACAGATGAAGTTCTCAGGCGGGATTTCCGGAAGATTTTTCCGTGCCAGCTCCAAGGCATTGGGGTTGATATCTATGCCCCATAAATTCCGGCAGTATATCCGGAATTTATCAGGAAAGTGTTTTTTGAGGTGACGGACAATGCCGGCCAGAAACGCTCCGCCGCCACAGGCGTAATCACAGATGCTCAAAGGAAACTGCCGCCCGGCAAGTACCTCTGCCACCATAAAGTCAACAATGGAATCAGGCGTGTAAAAAGCCCCCGTTTGCAGGCGGCTTTCGGCATCCAGATCAGCCGGCAGAGCGTATCGCTTTGCCATAGGGGATCACTTGTCCCGGAGCAGAGAAGCTAAAACAGAAATATCTCCCGCCCCCAGAAGCAGCACCACCCGGGGCGTGGGATCAGAAAGGATCTCCTGAGCCAGATCACTCCAGGCATTTCCCCGCAGCAGACTGTTGGGCAGGCGGCTGCAAAGTGCTTGTGAATCCACAGAACCCGTTTCGCTCCAGGCTGCAAAAACCGGCGTAATAAAGAGTTTGTCAGCTCCTTTGAGAGCTTCAACAAAACCGTCAAAAAAACGTTCCAGACGGGCATAACGGTGGGGCTGAAAGACAACGTGCAGGGGCAGGTCAGGATGAAGTTCCCGCACCAGCTCAAGAGAGGAACGCACTTCGGTCGGGTGATGAGCGTAATCTTCCAGGATGAAAACGCCGTTGCGGGCACTCAAAAGGTTCATACGCCTTTCTATGCCGGAAAAGGAGTTGACCGCCTCCGCAGCCCTGGCGTAATCCACGCCTAATAAGGCAGCCGCTTTGACAGCCAAAGCCGCATTTTTAGCCATAAACCCCTTGAATTTACCAAAGGTTTCAGGTTGTTCGCAAAGCTCAAGAGCCGGATGAAAAGCATAAAAACTTTTGAGTTCCGGCGTATCGGCAACAAGCAGATGACGGCTGTTTTTTCCGAAAGTACGGAAATTTTCTTTCAGTGCTTCAGCTCCTCCCACGCTCCATTCGTGGTCACCGTCAATATTGGGGACAATGCCCAGAAAAGGAGAAACACAAATATGAGTACCGTCAGATTCATCAACTTCTGTGACAAAGATATCGCCGTTGCCCAGCATAGCGGATTCCCCTTCCATTCTGGCGGCCCCGATGAGGGCTCCCGGATCGCAGGAACATTTTTCCAATATGGTGGTCAGCATAGCCGTGATCGAACTTTTTCCGTGAGAACCGGAAACCGCAGCCACACGTTTGAATCTTTGAGCAAAAACGCCCAGATATTCTCCCCGCCGCAACTGGGGGATCCCCAGTTCTGCTGCACGCACTCTTTCGCAATTTGTCTCAGGAATTGCTGAGGAGTAAATCAGCAGATCTGTGTCTGCGGGGAGCTGTTCTGCTTTGTGAGCTGTATAGACTTCAACCCCCAGATCCTTGAGATGTTCAGACTTGGGGGAGGGGGCACTGTCAGAACCGGAAACCCGGTCTCCTGATTCCAGGGCCAGCTGAGCCAAAGGGGCCATTCCGGCCCCGCCGATACCTGTGAAATAGAGTTTTTTCATCTGGTAAACTGTGTTTCGTAAAGATGGCGGTAAATGCCGTTGATTTCCATCAGCTGTTCGTGAGTTCCCGCCTCAGCGATCCGGCCCTTTTGGATGACCAGAATCTTGTCAGCGTGACGGATCGTCGCCAGACGGTGGGCAATGGCAAAAACAGTACGGTTTTCCATTGCCTTGTTCAAGGCATCCTGAACCATTCTTTCAGTGACGGTATCAAGGGCACTGGTGGCTTCGTCAAGGATCAATATGGGGGGATTCCGCAGAATTGCCCGGGCAATGATGAGACGCTGTTTTTCACCGCCTGAAAGACGGCAGCCGTTTTCACCGCTGTCGGAATCATATCCCTGAGCGTGATTACCGCCGACAATGAAGTCGTGGGCATTGGCAAGTTTTGCTGCCTTGACGATATCTTCCTGAGTTGCACCGGGGGTGCCGTAGGAAATGTTGTAGGCAATGGATTCATTAAAGATAATGGGGGTCTGCCCCACCACGCCGATCATATTCCGCAGAGAAGATATTTTCATATCCCTGACATCCGTTCCGTCAATGCGGACACTGCCGGATGAAACATCATAGAATCTGGCGATCAGATTGGCAATGGTGCTTTTTCCTGAGCCGGTTTCACCGACTACTGCCACCATTTCTCCTTTTTTGATCTCAAAATTCAAATCAGAAAGAATGGGTTGACCGTCAACATAGGCAAAGGAGACATTTTCAAGTGTGATCTTGTCAGTGAATTCTTTGACCTCTTTGGCATCTGCTTTTTCGGGCAGTTCCATATGGGTGTCCATAAGCTCAAAGAATCTGTCCGCACCGGCCATTGATTTCTGCAAAGCGGCAAAGATCTTGGCAAGGTCTTTCAAAGGACGGTAAGCCATAAACAAAGGAGCCAGCAACGCTGTCAGCTCAGAAAGAGTGACCCCGCGGCTGTAACTGTAAACCATAAAAGCAAGAGCCGCTGTTACTGAAACCAGTTCCATTGTAGGTGAAACCAGCATATGCAGTCTGATACACCGGACAGCCTGTTTGACATAGCGTTTATTGGTGGTGTTGAACCGTTCATTTTCCATTTCTTCGGTATTGAAGGCCTTGACGGCTGATATACCGAAAAAGGTTTCGTGCATCCGTGAGAAAACAACGGCAATGTAAGCATAACTCTTTTTGCAGATCTTGCGAATGGCTCTGCCCAATATGGACACTGGCAGGATAATCAGCGGAAAGGTGCACAACAACAGCAGCAGCAGAGCATAATTATCATACTGGCGGCACGCCATAGCGATGGCGCAGACACATCCGAGGATCTGCAGCGGAGCATTGGTCAGATCTTCAATGCTGTGAGAAATGGAGTACTCCAATGCTGAAGTATCATTGGTGCAGCGGCTGATGAGAGTTCCGGTATCACTGCCGGAAAAGAATTTCATAGACTGATTGGTCAGGTGTCTGAAAAGTTCATTTCTCAAATCTCTGATTGCCATAGCTCCCACATAACGGGTACAGAACCCGTTGATATAGTGCGCTACGTTTTTGATCAGCCAGGCGAAGAAGAAAAAGACACCGTAAAGCGTCAAAAGCTGCCAGGCAATACATCCTCTGGCATCGACGATGTCGAATTGCCAACGGGCCGGCCAGGTGATGGTGACAGCCGTTCCTTCTATTTTTGCAGGCAAATGAAAGTCCTCAATGACTGAGGTCGCCTGATTCAGCATCTTGGCAAGTTTCGGATCCTGCTTTACGTACTTATTTGAGGTATCCCCCTGAGAGGCAGGGGCAGTAACGGAAACTGTATTGACAGGCTCCACTGCGCTCACCATCTTGGGGATGAACATCAATGTAACAAAAAGGGAACCGCCCACCAGCATCCCCGCAAGGATGCCGATGGTCAGGACTTTCCAATAAGGTTTTGTATATTTAAGCAGCCGCCAGTAGGTGGCTGCTGTTGAACGTACAGAGTGGCTCATTTAGCAAAGAATTCAGTAATACATTCGCAGACATACTGACGCTGTTCAGAAGTGGATTCCGGATAAATGGGCAGAGCCAGCACTTCTGAAGTGGCAGCTTCGCAAACAGGGAAGTCACCCGGTTTGCCGCCCAGATCTTTAAAGCAGTTCTGCAGATGCAGTGACAGGGGATAGTAAACGGCGCATCCGATTTCTTTTTCGGCCAGGAAGGCTTTGAGGGCATCACGTTTGCCATCTTTGACCCGGATAACATACTGATTGTAAATGTGGCGCACATCGTAAGCGGCTTTGGCAGGGGGAATGATCGCACCTTTTGCAGCCAGATCTTTGAAAAGCTCATCATATTCAGCCGCATTGCGCTGACGGGCTTCGCTCCAGGAATCCAGAGCTTTGAGTTTGATTGAAAGCACGGCAGCCTGCAAAGCATCCAAACGGAAGTTTCCGCCCACATAGTCGTGGATATAGGTTCCGCTCTGGCCGTGGTTGCGGTAGATCTTGAGCAGGGCGTTTCTTTCTTCGGTATTGCAGGTGACAGCTCCGCCGTCACCGAAACAGCCCAGGTTTTTGCTGGGGAAGAAACTGAAAGCACCGTAGTCACCGATGGAACCCACCCGGCGGCCCTTGTATTCTGCGCCGATAGCCTGACAGGCATCTTCGATCACAAAGAGGTTGTGCTTGGCGGCAAGTTCCATAATGGGATCCATATCGGCGGCCTGTCCGAAAAGGTGCACAGGGATGATGGCACGGGTCTTGGAAGTGATCTTTTCAGCGGCTTTGACAGGGTCGATGTTAAAGGTGACAGGATCAATGTCAGCAAAAACCGGTTTTGCACCGGCACGGACAATGGCACCGACGGTGGCAAAGAAGGTAAAAGGAGAGGTGATAATCTCATCACCGGGCTTGATTTGTTCGACCATCAGGGCAATCAACAGAGCATCAGAACCGCTGGTGACACCGACGCAGCCCACAGAACTGCAATAACTTTTAAGTTCTTCCTCAAGTTTCTCAACTTTGCCGCCGAGAATGAAACGCTGGGAATCGCAAACCTCAGCGACTTCCTTCAGGATTTCTTCTTTGAGGGAATTGTACTGAGGGCAGAGGTCAAGCAACGGAACTTTCATAATTATATCCTTTCCTGATGATTATGTTAATGTATGCTTATTTTTTTACAGGGACGGCTGTTTTGGGAGCTGCTGCTTTTTGAGGGGCAGGGGCTCCTTTGGAAGCCGGTGTTTTTGATGTTGCGGGAGCTGCTTTGCCGTTTGCTGAAACATCCTTTTTTTCAGCTTGCGAGCAGTTTGTTTTGCCGTTGACAGCGGAATTGTCAGGGAGGCTCCGGGCTGCACTTTTGGCTCTTTCTTTGCCGCGCATATACCAGACTCCTCCGCAGAGCGCAGCTATAAGAAGCACGATCAGGACAAAGGTAAGTCTGCCTTTCCACGCTCCTTCAACCCGTCTGGCAATGAAATTTGAACGAACCTTTTTACCGGGAGGCAAGGTCGGCATAAAGGTGAAAATATTTCCCAGTTTCCAACTCATACGCATCTTGCGGTTGACCGCACAGCCGGTCGCTTCAAGGAACCGTGAAAGATCCCGGCGGTAAAGTTTGAGCAGCGATATAGCGACTACGGGACCGCCGAAAATCAGAACGATTCCGATGATGACAGAAAGAATGTCCCAAATGGAAACGTTTTGCAGCTGCTTGGTAATAAAAGCGATTGAACTTCCCAAAGCAGCCAGTCCGATACCGCCGGACATAAGGAGCATTGAGGGATTGCTGCCGGCAGCGGGCGGGGGAGGAACTTTGCCCGCTGAAATCTGAGTTCCCAGTTCTTTCTGGGCTCCGGCAGATTTTGTGTTGAGAAATTTGTTGATTTGTTCAGATACAAAGTTGCTGAAACGGTAGAAGGGGTTTTTCAGGGCTTCGCTGATGGAAACCGGCTGTTCTACAAAGGCTGTGACTTTTGCATCAAAGATACCGCCGTCAGCTCCGAAGAAAATACCGCGTTTGCCTACAAACAGATTGAGCATATTGCCTGATGTGACTGCCACAGCCAGATTCTTGAAAGGAACTTTCACCGCCGGTGAGGTACTTGACAGTTCTACATAAAGCACGCAGATATTACTGGCTGTAACGATTCGTTTGTGTTCAGCAAGATCAGAGACGGGGACAGCCAGAGTGAAGTGGCGGCCGTCCATAATCAGTTTTCCTGCCTGAAGCGGAGAGAGGTCGTTAATGTCAAACAGCGCAGAAAGCGAAACAAAGTTGTTGAGCAGGGATTTCAGATAACGCTGAAAAAGCATCAATTTATGCAGAGCATCGATTCCTGCCAAAGCCGTACCGGCATTAAGGTCATTGGCACAGGCTGTTTTCAGTTCTTCCATCGTGCTGTCGTTGATTGCACTGTCAAGAAGCTCTCTTTCCACTGCAGCGTATGTGTCGGCAAAGGCCGGCTTTGCTTTGTTCCACTGGTCAAAGGGAGCAAGGAGAGACTTAAAGCTGTTCCACTCCTCAGCGGTCAGCTTGCCGTCCTGCAGGAGTGCTGCGGCTTCTTCGAGAGCAAAAAAGCCGTTGACTTTGTCCCGGAGCAGGGGGTTGAGTTTATCGTTCAAATCGAGAGTTCTGTCTGTTCTGGGGAGTGCCAGGACAGATTTTTCAAGCATAGCCCGGACTTCCTGAGGGGCCCGCACATCAGCTGCAAGGTCTTTTTTTGCGACCCGTTCCGGTTCAACGCTGAAAAACTCCAGGGTTTCAGAATTAAGGAAAAAGTTGTCGATATCCTCTTTTACAGGGAGATATTTAGCGTAAACGGCGGGAGTGTTGTCTCCGAAACAGAGAAGTGTGCCGTCATCATTTTTGATGGCATCGTCCCACTTCTGGAAAGCTGTGACTTCGGCGGTGAATTTTTCAAGCAATGCAATGTTGACCCCTTTGATGCCTGAAACATCATCGGCACTGCCGGCAGTCTGCATAATCAAAGCAATGCGGGCATTGACCTCATCAGTTTGTTCCGCATCGGGAGTGACGACTCCGTCACCGTTGTTGTAGGAACGGCTGCGAATAGCTTTGTCATTGCGCAGCTCGGCGAGAGTGAGTTTTGTTTCTTCCGGTTTGCCGATATTCTTGAGAATCAGTTTTGCTGACTCAAGCATTGCTGCTCCCGTTTCCGGATTTATATGATTGAGGTCAAGAACATCTGAGGAGTTTTCAAAACCTGAACCGTCGTTCAAATGGGTCAGGAGAAATGAAACTGCTTCTCTGATTTCGTCGGTACGGATCTTGCCATCGTTATTGGCGTCCATAAAAGAAAGGAATCTGCGGTCCATCCGCAGGGAATTGATGTCAATGCAGTTCAGGGCCCAAAATGCTTCATCCAATTCGAGCACCGCCTGCAAGTGGGCAAAGTTATCTGTCAACAACTGGTAATTACCGCCGATTCGGCTGTAATACATCACATTTTTCTGCGTTGTTTCGCTCATACTCAGATACAATCCATAATGTTGCGCAATTTTTTTCTGTCCCGCCGAGGGGAACGGATGCTTGTTTTTGGGGACATCCGGCGACAGGAATTTCTGCCGTCTGGCTCACTCCTGACACGGCGCAGAATAAACTGCGATAAGAAAATGGCGCTCTCAATGCGATTCGAACGCATGACCTGCTCCTTAGGAGGGAGCCGCTCTATCCAGCTGAGCTATGAGAGCTTGCCAATGTAAATACCGGTTGCTCTGCGCTGTCGGTGCGTCATCCACATAATATAGCAGTGATTTTCCGAAAAGTCAAACTTTTTTACTTGACATTTTTCTTATTGTTGGCAATTCCGCCGAACAGAACAAAAGGAGATGTGCTGTGGATATATTGACTGCAGAAGAGAAGCTGGCCCACTGGGTCGAAAGTGTTACCGGAATGAACGGAAAAGTGTACAGAATTTTTCTGCCGCAGGGAGTTGGAGAAGGTTTTGAGGTCAAACTGCTTTCCGGTAAGCCTCAGACGGTCAACTCTCTTAATGAATTTACTGTTGAAATCAAGGGCGTTTCTCCGGATCGCCGTATGCTGTGGGAGTGTTTTGAAAAGCTTTTTGCTGCTTTGCCTCTGCAAAAATATGAGTCGATCCTCTATATGGATATTAAAGGGGAAGTCAGCTTTGACCTTGAAGAAAAAGGCGGGATGCAGCTTTTTTCGGGGACGGTACAGGTGTCGGCTGCATTTGCGTGAGCAAAAAGAAGCAATGCTGTCTGAAAGGGAAGAAACTCTGAAAAGAGAGGCATAAAGCCTTTTTAAATGGCAGATGAGGATAAAAAAGAGTTCGCCTGTTGCTTCATTGTGCAGGCGAACTCGAATTTCAGAAACAGACTTCAGCGTTTTTTGAAGTTGCGCTGCCGGGCTGCTTCATAAAGCAGGATCGTTGTGGCTGTGGCAACATTGAGGGAATCGATTTTTCCCAGCATAGGAATGACTGCCGGAATATCTGCATTTTTAAGCCAGAAGTCGGTCAAGCCGGTCTGTTCGGTTCCCATAATGATGGCGACAGGTCCCGTCATATCTATATCGGTATAGCATTTATCGGTGTGGGGTGTGGTGGCAATGGAAAGAATGTTGTTTTCTTTCAGCCAGGCGAGGGCGGACTCATTGTCAGTTTCAGCAAGAGGAACTGAAAAAAGAGCTCCGGTGCTGGCGCGGATCACATTGGGGTTATAAATATCGGTCTGCCGGTCACAGATAATAAGTCCGTCAGCTCCTGCGGCATCGGCACTGCGGAGCATAGAGCCCAGGTTTCCGGGCTTTTCAATGGACTCTGCTAAAAGGTAGAGTCCGTCTTTGCGCAAAGGAATGGAACTCAAATCGTGTTTGAGCATTTTGGCTACGGCAATGAGACCTTCGGGGCGATCCCTGTAGGTGACTTTGGTCAGCAAATGGGGAGGTACTTGAAAAAGCTTTGCCCCTTTTGATTCAAGGCGGGCCAAAAGAGGATATTCATTTTCCCCGAGGAAAAGTTCCGGGGAAAACCAGGCTTCAGTGATTGTCATACCATATTCATCGGCCCTTGTCAGTTCCCGATATCCTTCAAGGACGGTCAGTTTTTCTTTTTCTCTTTCCCGCCGTTCTCTCAAACGGACGAGATGTTTGATGCCGTTGTTCTGCGCGCTGGTAATAAGGGTAGGGTTCATAATAATCAAGGTCTCCCGCATTATATATAATGTAACATAAGGATAATATAGCACTGAAAAAGCGTTTTTCCAAATAAGAGAGTTGGGGTTGAAGCGTAAATTTTCTTAAAAGCTGTTTTCGTCAAAGTTCTGTTTTCAATATGGGGTATGGTAGAATCAGAAGTAATGCTGCTGTATGTTTTTTACGTTTGCTGGAAAACCTTAAAAGGGCTCAAAGAGGGCGTAAATGAAGAAAAAGTGCAAAATTCTTTAAATTTGAGCTTGTATTTTGAAAAAATGCGGTGTATATTAGAAAATCGTCACTGATGATTGAGCTCAACGCTTGAACAAAAGTGATGAGGGCTGATAAAAAAGTTTGAAAAAACTTTGAAAATCGATTTGACAAACACTTTGAAGTGTGGTATATTAAGAAATGTTGCGTCTTTCAGGGGCTTGCTCCTGATGAGCAGCAATGCTGATCAAACTTCAAAAAAGTTTGAAAAAAATTAATAATCCGGCTTGACAAACACGAAAAGCTGTGATATATTAAGCAACCGTCAAATTCCTCGAGAGTTTGACAGCTGATTGAAAATTGAATAGTGCGATGTGAACCTT
>SUWB01000053.1 GCA_015061745.1 Lentisphaerota bacterium
TTCTGCCGCCCTTTCAGGGGCTGATCTTGTTTTTTCTTATATCGTCCCGGGGCTGCGGGGAATTACAGCCCCCTTGCCCAGGTCTATTCTCTGCCGGGCTTTCAGCCCTTGCCGCCCTTTCAGGGCTTGTGCCTCAATGGGGGAGAGAAATAGCTCGGGGCAAAAAAAATAGTTTTGCAACAGCCCCGTTTTTTATGAACAAAAATTTGCAAAGCTGAAGTGTCGGTTGTATATTATGCTGTGAGAATATTGAGCTTGAAATAACAGAGGCAGTTATGTACAGAAAAATAAGCGGTTTTTTTACACCTGAAAAAAATACAGCGCAATTTGCATTCCTTCCTGGTGTCCGCATTGAATATAAAGATGCACAACTTATTCTTTCCGGTAAAAGTGTTCCCTCTGGCACTCCGTGGCCGGGAACTGCCAGACAACGCAGGATTATTCAGGCTCTCGACGAAAAAAATATAGAACTGATGAACTATGTGGCCCCTGTCCGGAATTGTGAGGGAACGGGGAGTTTTGTCCTTGTAATCACTCCCCGGGAGCAGTGCCGTGCTTTGCAATGGGAATTTGAGCTGGAATCCGGGAGTATGAAAATTTTTGAAAGGGGGAACTTGGAAATCCTCTTTTCAGCCAACAGTTCCACGCCTGACCATATTCTCTTTTTTTGCAGCAGCGGCGAAATTGAGTGCCGTCTGCTCTCTGAAAATTGGATTCTCCGGAAAGAAAAGAATATTTTTTGCTGCGGAGAAAAAGATTTTTTTGCCGCAAACTCTGTTGACTTTGAAACGATGTGGCAAAAAAATGAAAAATTCAATCACAGCCGCTGGAGTGAAATTGCCCTGGCTGTTGCCGGATTGCCTTTAAGCGACTCAGAAAAACAGCTTCTTGTTTCTGACTTGAATTTGCTTTTTACAGCTCCCGAAAAGATATTTTTCTTTGACGGTAATTTCAGTTGCTGGTGCGGTGCATTGAGAAAATTGAAATTGGGAGATATTCTTAAAGCCAGATTGATGCAAATTTGCCGTCTGACTCCCTTTTTACAGTTCAATGCCAAATGTTTTACCGGAATCGACGACGGCTTGCGTTTGCCCCGGCGATGCGATGAAAAAGGTTGTCCGTTGGAACTTAACTGGCTGATCGCTCTGGATGCTTCTTACTCCTGTCTGTGTGCCTGTGAAATGTTTGAATATTGCAACACCCTGCACGATATGGAGTTTCTTGAAAAATATGTGTTCGACTTTATGAAAAAAGTGATGCGTGCAGCAGAACTTTCCATTATACCCGATAATTATCAGCTTCAACTGCCCTATGCTCCGCTGCCCGGGGGGAAGATCGGGGATGTCAGCAATTTCGGCAAAAATATTGACCGTCAGCTTTTTTATCTGCACGCTCTGGCTGAAAAACTGCAAAAAGCTGCTGATATGCTTCAGGTCAAAGGCGATCCCGTTTGGAAAGATATTCAGGAACGTCTGCCCAAGGCAAGAGGAAATTGGGAGCTTGCTCCTGATACGGAATGGGGCAGTGCCGGAAAAAGAATCATTGAAATGCGTTACTGATTTTTGCTTTCGCTTCTGACAGGCAGAATGCCGTCTGCAAAATGCAGATCAAGGAGAGTCCCGGCAGGCTGTTTGCTTGAAGTAATGACCTTTTTGCTGCTGTCTGTCACAAAAGCGTAGCCTCTTTCAAGAACTCTGCCGGGATTCAGAACTTTCAAGGCCATTGAAAGACGTTCCAGCGTTCCTTCTGAATTTTTGAGGGCGAAATTGCTTGTGTTCTTCATACGGGATTCCAGATCATCAAGATATTGATGCCGTTGTTCGATCATCCTCAGAGGTTCTCTGAAAACGTAACTTCCTGCAGCTCTGTCGAGGCGGTAACGGTTTTCCTGCAGCTGCATAAAAACACTCTGCTGCATATTTTTTGCAAGGTGTTCCACTGAATCAGCCAATTCCGCTCTTTTTCCTATGACCAACTCTGCTGCGGCCGAGGGCGTGGGGGCCCGCAGATCCGCAACGAAATCACAGATCGTAAAGTCGATCTCGTGACCGATTGCACTGATGACAGGGATCCTGCTTGCGGCAATGCTGCGGGCCAGAAATTCACTGTTAAAGGGCCACAGATCTTCCATACTGCCGCCGCCCCGGGTGATGACCAGAACATCAGCGGCTTTGGTTCTGTTGAAAAATTCCACACCGGCAGCGGTTTCTGCCGCCGCAGTGCTGCCCTGAACTTGAGCCGGGTATATGGTCACATTCACATTGGGGAAACGGCGGTTGATGATTTGCAGAAAGTCTCTGATCGCCGCACCTGACGGACTGGTGATGACGCCGATACGCCGGGGGAGGGCGGGGATTGGCCGTTTCCGTTCCGGAGCGAAAAGGCCTTCTGCTTCGAGTTTGCGTCTTAATTCTTCAAACTGTCTGACCAGTTCACCGATACCGGCGAGACGCATCTGCCGGATATTCATTTGATATTCGCCCCGGGGTTCGTAAACGCCGAGCTTGCCGAATGCTTCAACGAGTGTGCCGTTGTTCAGGCGCAGCTTCTGAGCTTGTTCAGCACCGTTGAACCAGCATCCTTTGATTTGTGAAGCGGCATCTTTGAGGGTGAAATAGACGTGTCCGGAGCGGTGGATCAGCAGATTGCCGATTTCACCGCTGATCCAGAAAGGATTGAACGCTCCGTCAATAGTTTCTCTGACAAAAGCATTGACCTGACTGACGCTCCAGACTTGAACATCCATAATTAAGTGACCTTGTTTTATTTTTGGTTCTGTTCCCTATATGGGGAGTTTTTCCCTCTCAATATCTTTTAGCGGCACAATGCTTTGGCAAATCTCGCAAAACAAAAGTGCTGAAAAAGGTTTTCCGTCTTCATTGCACTTCGCCGTGACAAGGGGAAAAAGCAAATACAACGAAGCCGACGTTTCGGTCTTTCCTCCCGCCCCAACTCCTTTAAGGGCTTTTACCGACCTTTGCAGGGACCAGAACTTTATTTTTTCAGATTGAGAATGCCGCGATAGGTGGCGATGTCGCCTGACAGAACAGACTTGACCTGACGGATCTTCCACTCAAGATGCCACTTGTCGCAAACATATTCCATTGAAGGTTCCCAGCCGAGACGGGAGTCCGCTTCGACAAAGGGGATCGCACTTTCAGCATTGGCAATCTCGGCATAGGCAAGGGCTTCGATCCTGTCGAGAAGTTCCAGAGCTTCTTTGGGGGATTCGCTGGCAACGAGGGCATTGTTGAGCAGCCACCACCGTTTGACGTTGGTACCGGTGATAATGGCACAGCGGATGAATTCACCCAGATTGATCTCTCTTTCGGCCCGTTCTTTTTTGCGTTCAGGAACGAGAGGAAGGGCATTTTTCATAAGGGTCAGACCTTCATCCCAGAGGGCAAGCATTTTTTCCAGAGAACGGACTTCAGCCGGGTAACGCATCTTGCCGGGGAACTGATCCTTGTTTTCGTAAGGCTGGTAAAAGGTCTTGATGATCTTCCAGCCAAAATGAGCGTGGGGAGCAGTGGGGAACTGGATCTCTTTATTGCCCATTGTCCGGGTGATGTTGGGCTGGAAAATCAAGGGGTAAGAGGGACCAACGCGGAACGGTCCGTACTGGTCTTCATTGCCGGGAGTGTAATGTCCCATTGCTTCACTCCATTTTGCCCAGCCTTCGAGCATAGCGGGAGCAGCATCTTTTCCGAAATAACGGATAGCGATTTTTTCGAGGAGCTTTTCCGGATCGGCCTGGGGGGTCTGGAAGTATCCTTTGCCCAGATCAGTCACGACTGACTGCCACCAGCCGTAGTGATGATTGTCGTAGTATCTTGAAACATCCCAATCACGGCGGGCCTGATCCAGATGTTTGAAGCGGGTGATCCAACGCTGGGGGGTGGGCAGATAGGGGATATCACCAAAGTCCCAAGTGGCTCCGGCACAATTGCTGGTGGTAAAAGGCTTGATGCCGAAAGAGTGGGCATTTCTGGATTCGCTGGTGAAGTAATCGCCGGGTTTGTCGGCAAAAAGCGAGTAGTCCATAACGGCACTGGGGATGCCTTCGCGTTCGTATTTCATACCGATGTCGTAAGTGATCTGGACATAAACATCTTCGGGGAAGTTCCGCAAAAATTCCTTGCGGCGTTCTTCGTCCACCCAGAACCAGTTGTAGGTATTGAAAACCACCATAGCACTGGGGGAGACCTTGTGTACAGCATCTCTCACCCGGGCGATCCAGCGGGGATAATCGGAACAGGGCCACCAGCCGGGGCTGGGACGGGAATCCGGGATGCCGTCGACCATACTTTCACGCCAGCGTTTTCCGGTTGTTTCGGGGTCTTTGCTGGGAAATTCTCCTGACTCGCCCACGAGCATAATACCGAGGGCATCGGGATAGTGTCTGAAAATGTTGGAATAAACTGATTCAAAGAACTCCTGAGCATCGGGATCGTCGGGATGCTTGTAACCGGGAAGATATCCGTAAAGCATTGTATCCAGGCCATAATGTTTTGCCCGCTGGATCACGTCATTGATATCCAGATAGCCCACATTGGTCAGGTCAACGCCTTTGGTAAAGACCACGGCGGTATCGAGACCTGCGTGAAGCATTGCATTAAGGTGGCTGTCGGGGAATTCATCAATGCCCCAGCCGGAGTGGACCATACGGGGGGTGACGAGACGTTCACAGAGAGTATCCTGTTCAGAAATAAAAGGAGCCTCCCGGAAGTTGAGGATATCTTCAAGGCCGACACCGCCGAAACGGACGCCTCTGGGATCTTTCCCGGCAATGGTGATCTTGTCCTTTTGGACCTTCAGACGGTAGGAAAGAGGCTTTTCAAGGGTATCATCAATGGTCAGTTCAATGCATCTTGAATCAGCGGAACTTTTGATGAGCATAGGAATCTGCATTGCGACCCGGAAATAGTCCTGCAGGTCAACGGCAGTATTGACAATACGGTAATCTGCATCAGCTGCGGCGACGATACACCAGCTTTCGTCAATGATGATTTCTCCTGCCTGGGGTTTTGCTTCAGGATCACGGGTTTCAGGGTGGTGGACGATATCCATACGGTGACGGAAATCGTAATTACGTTCGATTTTCATAATATAATTCCTGTTTATAAGTGAAATGTTATTTCAAAAATATAGCTCATTAATCTTTTTTTTCAAGTCAGGAGATGTAAAAATGAACGAAATTCAGAGAGAGAAAAAAAATTTTTGAAAATTTAACGTTTTTTTCAAAAAATGGACTTGAAAAAGTTGACTATGCAAATTATTTTATATTCAGAATGATCATATAACTATTGAAAAGCGATTTGATGAACAACTATCGTGACATCGCCCGTGAAATAGAAAGGCGTATATTGACCGGTGTTTACCCGGCCAATACACAGCTTCCCTCACGCCTTGAATTGATGCGGGAGTTTCAGGTGGCCCGTGCCACTTTGGATCGGGCTGTTCAGGAACTGGTCATTTCCAGACGGTTGACCAGCAGACGGGGGTCCGGTACTTCGGTCAATCCCGTCAGTGAACACCGGCGGGATGTTGCCCTGATCGGTATGCCCTACGGGGTGGATGATGAAGCATACAAGGATTTCAATTGCCGGGTTTTTAAAAAAGAACTTCTTGCCAAACGTTCCAACTGGGCAATGCTCTATGAATATGACGCCCTTTTATGGCGGTTCCCCTGCAGTGGGGATATGCCGGTCATTGAAGCTGTCAACGGCAAGATACCGCAAGTCGTTGTGAACCGGGTGATCCCCGGAGTCAATTGTGTTTCCACCGATCACCGGGGAGCCTATCGGACCATTACCGCTGAACGGATCACTCAAATGCCTGATGCGATCCCCGTTTTTCTCAGTTCCGGATGTGATATGCTTCTGGGGCAGAGCCGTTTTGACGGCTTTGCGGATGCCTGCCGCAGTGCCGGGAAATTTTATGAGGTCTGGAACTTTTCGGCGGAACAGAAATTTGCTCAAATTGCCGAAGTTATCCGGCAAAGACTGACTCCCCTTGAAGGAAAGGCTGTTGTTGTCGTTTCTGACAGCAGCAGTCTTACGGGAGCTTTTATGCGTGTCGCCGCAGAAAGCCGCCGGGAATGGGGAAAAGATTTGTGGTACAGTGACTTTGATAACCATTATCCGGAATCGGTCTGGGGAGTCAAAGTGACAAGTTTTCTGCAAGATTACGAGGCTCTGATCACGGCCGCTCTGGATCAGCTGAAAACGCTGTTTGAAGGCGGACGTGAAACTGTGCCTGAACATAAACTTATTTTTCCGTTGCGCCGCAACGGAGACACGTAGTCCATTAAAAAGGAAAGGAATACAAAATGGACAAAGTTATCAGAGTTGCTATTGCCGGATTCGGCCGCAGTGGATGCAATATCCACGGTGCACACTTTGAAAAAGATCCCCGCTTCAAGGTGATCGCAGTGGCTGACAATTTGCCTGAACGCCGCCAGGATGCTGTGGACAAATTCGGCTGTCAGGTCTACGAAAGTTACGAAGAAATGATCGAAAAAGGCGGTTTTGATCTGCTGGTCAATGCCACCCCCAGCAAGTTCCACGTCGCTTGTTCCAAGATGGGACTTTCCAAAGGTTTCAACGTTATCAGTGAAAAGCCCAGTGCCCCCACTGTCGCAGATTTTGATATGCTCGTTGCCACTGCCGAGCAGAATAAATGTCTGTTTATGCCCTATCAGAACAGCCGTTTCTATCCCTTCTTCATCAAGATGCGTGAAATCATCGCTTCCGGAGTTCTGGGCCGGATCGTCTGCATCCGTTCCAACTGGAGCAACTTTGCCCGCCGCTGGGACTGGCAGACCCGTCAGGATCAGCTGGCCGGAAACCTTTTCAACACCGGTCCCCACCCCGTCGATCAGGCGATCGTGCTTTTCGGTGAAGGTATGCCCCAGGTTTTCTGCCGTATGGCTGCTCTGCACCACGGACTCGGCGGCGATGCCAACAACTTCTGCACCGTGAGCCTTTACGGTGAAGGACATCCTCTGGTTGAAGTCCAGATCAGCTCTTTCCAGGCTTATCCCCAGGGCGAAATGTACAATATCCAGGCTGAATACGGCGGTCTGACCGGCGGTCCCAAGGGACTGAAGTGGAAATACTTTGATCCTGCCAAAGCTCCCAAACAGGAGTTCTGGAAACCCTGGAGTCAGGATCGCCGCTACTGCCACGAAGAGCTTGACTGGATCGAAGAAGAATGGACCTTTGAAAACAACGAATCCAATTCCAACGGATTTAAAGGTCTTTCTGCCGCGATCTATGACAACTATTACGATGTCATCGTCAACGGTGCTCCCCGTGAGATCACCCTCGATCAGGTGCGCCGTCAGGTCTACGTTATGGAAGAAGCCCACCGGCAGAATCCTCTGGCCAAGAGTGTGCTCCCCTGAGACAGCTCTTCTTGTCCTGACTGAAAGGGCGGATTTCCTGCAAAACAGGAACTCTGCCCTTTTTTTATTGTTTTTCCTTGAAAATAACACCCTTTTATGGTATATTTTACAAATACTTCAAATAATGTGTTATAAAAAAGGAACTTTCAGATATGACAAAACTTGAACGGCTTGAAAAGATCGACCCGCAGCTGATCCATATTCCCTGCGGCGACGGTAATATTCTTATTTCAAACACTCTGCAGGGCAGGATTATGGCTGAGATCAAAGGAGAACTGATCCACCGTTTTGAAGCTGATCTTGCCGAAAATCCCGATCCGGACAACTTCAACAACCTGGGCGGCAACTCCCTGTGGCCCGCTCCCGAAGGGGGGGACTTTGCCTTCAATTATCCTCCCAACGGGGATTGGTATGTGCAGGACGGTATCAACAAATGTCAAACGGCCGTTATCGAAAAAGGTGAAAACTTCATCCTTATCGGCAAAGAATTTGAACTTCTCAACCGCAAAGGCAATACCCTTAAAGTCACTTTGCGCCGCCGGGTGGAATGTGCCGTTTCCGGAAAGTACGGCGTGGAAGCTCTGCGTTATCGTACCTTTGAAACTTTGACCCTTGCTGAACCTTGTCCTCTGGATAAGGGCGTTATTTCAGCCTGGTCCCTTGAACAGCTCCCCGGTGCCGCCGGTATCACCGGATTCGGCAGATGTACCAAAGGGGCGGAAGCCGGGATCAACACCGACTTTTACGGTGATCCTCTTGTGCGTATGAGTTTCAAAGGGGAATGGTTCCGTTTTGATCTGGGCGGCCCCAACCGTCTGCAAATCGGTATTTCTTCCGCTGCCGCTCCTGAGTTTATCGGTTCTTTTGATCCTGCAAGAGGAATTGCCGTGCTGCGCTGGACTCCCTGCCGGAAGGACGGAAAATATATCAATTTCGCTGACAACGATCAGAAAAACGGAGCCTTTTCTGCCGCTGACCAGTTCAGTATTTTCAATGGCTCTGAAGAACTGAATTTCCACGAACTGGAAACACTTGCTCCTATGACTCTTGATGCATCAGGTTCTGTTACCGGAAGTGAACTTGAATCAGAAACTCTCATCCTCAAAGGCGAAAATCAAAAGATCATCGAGATCCTGACCGGAGTCTTTAAGGTTCCTGCTGAATTTTTCTGCTGAGCTTATGGAGTTTTTTGATGTTCACGCCCATATCTTTCCGCCCCACGTGGCGGAAAGAGTGATCGCCCAGCTTGAGGGATATTACGGTTTCAAGTGGGAAGGAACCGGCGTTTATGAGGATCTGATTGCTTCTATGGATGCTGCCGGTGTCCGCAGATGCAATATATTTTCCTGTGCCACCAAACCGGAACAGGTGGAAACAGCCAATACTTATCTTGCCTCGCTGCAGGAAAAGTATCCCGACCGGATCGTCTGTTTCGGAACGATGCATCCGGAGTATCACGATCCCGCCGCCGAGTTTGCCAGATTGAGGGCTCTGGGGTTGAAGGGATTGAAAATACATCCTGATTTTCAGAGATTCCACATTGATGACCCGAAGATGATCCGGATTTATGAACTTGCCGGGGACGATTTGCCTTTGCTGTTTCACGTGGGGGATCCTTATCAGGATTACTCCGCCCCGAAACGTCTGGGGAAACTCCTTGATATGATGCCCCACTTGAAAGTTATTGCCGCTCATCTGGGGGGATATCGTGCCTGGGAGGAAGGAAAACGTCACCTGGTGGGCAGAGAAGGCGTCTGGCTTGATTCTTCAAGTACAATCGGTTATCTTTCGGCTGAAGAAGCAAAAAATATCATTCTCAGTCACGGATGTGACAAAGTTCTCTGGGGCAGTGATTATCCCGCACGGCGGCATCAGGGGGCTATTGAAGATATCAGAAAGCTGGGACTTTCTCAGGAACAGCAGGAAATGATTTTTTACCGCAATGCCGAAAAGTTGTTTTCTTCCATTGTTTCCAATACCTGATCGACGCTGATATCATCTATGCACCGGCAAATGCCATTGTGCAGATGAGTGCATCGCCAGAAACAGTTTTCACAGCTGCACGGTGTCGTCACCACAAGGGGAGGTACGCACCCCGGGGGCAGAGCGGTTTCAGGGTAGGGGAGGAACCACCCCGGTTGTCCTCTGCCTGAAATGGCAAGAGAGGGGACGCCTGACATAGCACTCAGGTGGATCCCCCCTGTATCATTTCCTATGGTACAGCGGGCACGGGAAACGATACCCGCAAATTCCTGAAGTGAAACATTGTGGATCACAGAACATTTTTTGCCGGAAACATTTGCTGCAATGGATTCCATAAATTCTTTTTCAGCAGGAGTTCCGCAAATCAGTATCTCCGGAATTTTTACATTGTTCAGCAAGGCGATCCATCTTTCAAGCGGCCAACAACAGTAATTGCCTTTTCCGCTGCCCGGGAAAACGCAAAGGTACTCTGCATCTCTGTATTTTCCGGGGGCTTCAAAGGGATGATCGAGCCACGGATTTTTCAAAGCGAAACCGGACGAACACTTTTGGGCAAAACGCAAATTCCGCTGAAGTTCGTGTTCTCCCGGTAAGTACTCAAGTTCGATCGCACCGGAGGGCGAAAGATACTTTAAGAGAGGATACTGCAGATGCAAAGGAGTGGCGGCAAACTGCAAAAACTCGTCAGGAGCTGCCGCAGCAGTAATCATTCCCTCAAGGAGCAATTCCCGGTAAAAACGGGGCAGCAGAACCCGTTTGACCTTCAATGCGGCGATTTGCTTCAACATATTGGCACGGTAGGAGCTGGATTGCAAAAAAGTGCGGGGCTCCAGAGGGATTACTTCACATTCCGGAAAAAGAACTGTACAAAGTTCTGCCCATAATGAGTTGACAAGAAAATAAGTTTTTTCTCCGGGGTACATTCCTGAATGAGCAAAAGGAGCATAGAGGGCAAAGTCTCCGATGCGGTCAAGACGGACTATCAACGTTCCCGATTTTTCAGAATTTTTTGCCGGGAAATATCTGACTGCCGCAAGATCACGCAGAAGCGACAATTTGGTATGCCACCTCATAAGGCACCTCCGAAAATAAATTCGATCAGTTTGGGGGCATTGGCTGCAAGCGACCATTCCTGTGCCTTTTGGAAACCGGCTTTACCCATTTCTTTTCTCAAGTCGGCATTGTGAAAAATGGTCAGAAGTTTTTGAGTCCACTCCTCCGGCGTACGGCAGAGAAATCCATTTTTTCCGTCTTCTATGATCTGGCAGTTTTCACCGACAGCTGAAGCAAGGGCAGGAATCCCCGCACCGCCGTATTGAATGAGCTTATAAGCCGATTTCCCTTTGGCAAAGGATTCTTCCGGCAGCGGCATTATCCCCAAATGTGCTTTACTGAGAAGTTCTGCTTCTGTTTCTTCGCTCCAGTCTACGCTGTATCCCGGAATCCCCGGCAGAGCTCCCCAGGATTTTTTACCGATGATGAGCAGTTCAAAGTCGCAATGAGCAGACATTTCTCTCAATACCCTTTGAAAGGAGTTCAAATAATGAAACGTGGCAGGACTGCCGATCCAGACAATGGTGAATTTTTTGAATTTTTCCCCGCTTCCGGCAGCCGTATAACGGTCAAGATCAATGGCTGTGGGGATTTTTATGATACGGGGATTGAGCTTGCTGAAACGGTCAAATAAAAGATCATTGGCAACGATCACTCCGGCAGCACGGGAAACTAAAGAATCGTATTTAGACCTGAGCGTTGGGATTTTTGCATATTTTTCCCAGACCGGATCATCAAAGTTCAAAAAGAATTTTCTGTTTTTCAGAAAAAGAAGTTCGCACCACTCCCACAGCAGCGGGAACAGCTCGTACTCAATGAGCAAAGGCGTGTCAGGCGGCGTCTGCCGCAGCTCACGCAGCCTCCGGAAAAATCCCCGGGGCAGAGCGGCAGCGGAACGGCCTCCGCCGGAATAAAGCTGCTGCAGATAGGCGTCATCAAAGAAAGAGTGATACAGAGGCGTAATTCCGGCACGTTCAAAAAAGGGGCGGTATCTGAAAAAACGCACCCGACTTGAGGCTCCTTTTTCGCCATAACGGCAAAAAATGGCAAGTTGTTTTTCTATGCTCATTTATACGCTGCCGGACAATACGCCTGCTGTTTTCAGCAAAAATCATTCAGTTTGCTGAAAAAAATGTTTTATTCCCGGGGAAGGCTTTTGAGTTGTTCCACCGTTTCGGCTGCGGGGGCATCTTCCCACAAGCCTTCAAGATTGTAGCGTTCGCGCATTTCCGGGGTCATCAAGTGGACCAGTACGCTGCAGAAATCTATCAGATTCCAACCGCCGGTACCGATACCATCTGTACGGGCAGGGTGGAGTTTGTATTCGTCACGCACCCGGCGTTCGATCTCTGAACAGAGAGCGTGGAGCTGGGGCTCAGAATTTGCCGTGGCGATCACATAATAGTCTGCAATTGACGAAACGGCTCCCACGGAAATAACTTTGACATTTTCGGCAAGTTTGTCATCGGCACATTTGGCACAGAATTCAGCCAATTCTTCAGGGGAGGGCATCGTCATATTTTTTTCCGTCATATTGAACTCCTGTTTTTAAGGTACAAACCGTGCCGCCGGCAATAGAGAGCCGCCGGCTCCGGTGTCATTGATATAATATTGTCCCAATTGTCGGATTTTTCCATTGAAAAACGCAAATTTGTTGAAGATATTTCAAAAAATTCTCCGTCAAGTTGGGATTTGAAAAGTTTTTCCGCAACGGAAGAAGTGAATTTTTCTTTGAGATACTCCAATGTGACTTGACAATCTGGACGGGGATAGACCAGTATTTCAAACCGTTCCGCAAGCTCCCGGGCCCGGTACCAGGTGTGAAGATCCAACAGAGAATCCGCTCCGATAAGAAGCTGGTATTTCTCTGCCGGATCGCGGTTCAGTTCTTCAAGGATATCAAACGTGTAAGAGGGAACTTGGCGGCGGCGGTATTCTATATCCGAAACAAAAAATTCCGGGATACCCGCCGTTATCAGCCGCACCATATTGAACCTGTGAGCGAACTGCTGCCGTGACCGCTGCAGCTTGTGAGGCGGCATAAAAGCGGGAACCCACATAACCCTGTCACAGCGGCCGGAGCGCAATGCACCTGTTGCCACGCCCAGATGTCCGGAATGGGGCGGATCAAAACTGCCGCCGAAAAAAGCCGTTCTCATAAAAAGCCTCGTTGTGGTGTGTGATATAAAATATTGTTACGTTGTTAAAATAACAGTATCCGGGGTGCTTTTCAAGAGAAATTTCTGAAAAAAGCATTTTTTTTACTTGACTTTTATGCAGTATCGGTTTATTTTACTTCCGGAAACAGTGTTGTTTCCCCGGAAAATCAGTTTTATTGGAGAAAGGAGTTCTTGAAAATTATGAAAAAGTTTTTGGTTCTGTCGGTTTGTGCTGCTTTTTTCTGTGTACTCCAGGGAGCTCCTGTTAAAGAAAATGGAATAAAATGGCTTCCCGATGTAAAATCCGCTCAAAAAATTCTCGGGAAAGAAAAAAAATCCATATTGCTTTTTTTCACCGCTCCCGGTTGGTGCGGTCCCTGCCGGGCTCTGGAAAAAGGGCCCATCGCTTCACCTGAATTTGCTGCCATCGTCAAAAAGAATGCTGCTGTAAAAATGGATTATTCCAATCGCAATGCTGTTTCAGAAAATGCCAGAGCCGCTTTGCAGAAATATAAGATCGAAGGGTTCCCTTCTCTCCTCGTTCTCGATGCCAACGGCAGAGAAAAAGGACGCATCGTTGGCAATCTTCCTGCCGGAAGTTTCTTTGCTGAGTTGAAAAAACTCATTGAAAAATAAGATTTAAAACCTCAGAAAAAACAGGCCCGGATTATGAAAAGATACCTTTATATCGTACTTTTTGTGGTATTGTCCTGTTTTGTGTCGGCAGCTGGAGCTCCTTTTGAGTGGAAAGCCGAAACTGTCAACGGCCAATTGGCTGTTACTGTCAGGATCAGCGAGGGGTATTATCTGAATCTGGATTCTCTGCTGACAGAAATAAAAGACGCACAGGGCAAATTGCCGCCGGTGGTTTCTCTGCCGCCTAAACAGGAAATCAACGATCCTGAAACAGGAAAAACACTTATCCTGCCCCAGGGAACCTGGCGTTGGGTCTATGGCGGTACTCCCCCTTATCAGGTCAAGATCTCTTTTCAGGGATGCAGAAAGGCTGCTCCGGGAGAACCGGCAGTCTGTCTGATGCCTGAAGAATTGACTCTGGCGGGAGGAGCTCCTGCTCCCTTGGCTGCTGCTGAAAGTGCCTCTGTAAAAGAATTTTACCGCAGCTGGAAAGTTGTAAAACGCTATGCCGGAACAATGACCAAAGAGGAGTTTTTACACTTTCTTTCTGAAAAATCATCCGAAAAAGAAAGCCGTTCCGGAAACAATATGTTTGCCGATACAGCTTTGTGGCTTGTTGTTTTGCTGACACTGCTGGGAGGGCTCGGATTGAATCTCACCCCGTGTGTGCTGCCGATGATCCCCATTAACCTTGCCATTATCGGTGCCGGAGAATCCAAGTCCGCCGGATTGCGCCGGGGAGTTCTTTACGGTGCCGGAATGGCTGTGGCTTACGGCATACTTGGTGCGGTGGTCGTTTATACGGGGGGCAGTTTCGGAGCTTTGAATTCTTCAAGCTGGTTCAATTTCGGAGTTGCTGTGCTTTTTGTTGTTTTGGCCGCAGCGATGCTCGGGGCCTTCAATTTGGACTTTTCACGTTTCTGCAATGTGAATCCCGGTAAAATCAAAGGGGGCAGAGAGGCCGCAGCCTTCGTTATGGGGGGCGTTGCCGCCTTGCTTGCAGGAGCTTGTGTGGCTCCTGTTGTTGTCAGCGTTATGATTTTTGCCGCGGCACTCTATGCTCAGGGGAATCAGTTTGCTCCTTTTATGGGGCTTTTGCTCGGTATCGGAATGGGGCTGCCGTGGCCTTTTGCGGCAATGGGTATGGCGGTTCTTCCCAAACCCGGCAGATTTATGGTAACTGTCAAGTACATATTTGCAATCTTCATCATTGCCGGAGCTGTTTACTATGCCTGGCTTGGCTGGTCCTTGATGCCCGGGAATTTTTCACCCCGGGCAGAGATCACAAAACTGGCTGAAGCCGGTTCCCGTGCCAAGACGCAGAAAAAGGCTGTTGTGGTGGATTTTTATGCCACCTGGTGCAAAAACTGTATGGTGATGAAACGGACTGTGCTGAAAGATCCTGAGGTACGCAAAGCCCTTGAAAAATACGAGTTCGTGGAGTTTCAGGCTGAAAAACCGGGAGATCCCCTTATTGCCCCCTTGCTGAAGCTGTGGAATATCCCGGGATTTCCGGCATTTGTCATAGCAGAACCTTGATTTTCAGCTTGAAAAAGACACTCTCCGGTGTTATATTAAGAAGATTACATTTTTATAAACCTAAAAATCAAGGAGTAGTGTTATTATGGCCGACGATTTCAAAAGTCAGGAACTGATGGACAAGATTGTCAGTTTGTGCAAACGGCGCGGATTTATTTTCCCCAGTTCTGAAATTTACGGTGGTTTCAACGGTTTCTGGGACTATGGTCCTTACGGCTGCCGTATGAAAAGAGCTGTCGAAGCTCTCTGGTGGCGTGAAATGGTCGAAACCCGCGACAATATCGAAGGTCTTGACTCCACAATTATTGCCAATCCTACCATTTGGAAGGCTTCCGGCCATATTGATCAGTTCAGCGATTTGATGACCGACTGCAAAAAATGCAAAGCCCGTCACCGTGTCGATCAGATGGAAGATCCCACCACCTGTCCTGCCTGCGGCAGCAAAGATCTGACTGAACCCAAAGAATTCAATCTGATGATGAAAACCTTTGTGGGACCGGTTTTTGACGATGAACACATCGCTTATCTGCGTGCTGAATCCTGTCAGCCTATCTTTGTGGACTTCCACAGTGTCCGTATCGCTGCCCGCCAGAAACTTCCCTTTGGTGTGGCTCAGATCGGTAAGGCTTTCCGTAACGAGATCAACCCCAGAAACTTCACATTCCGCAGCCGCGAATTCACCCAGATGGAAATGGAATTTTTCTGCGACGGTGAGGAAGGTATGGAATGGTTCGAATACTGGAAAGAACAGCGGATCAACTACTACCGCAACAAACTGGGCTTCACCGATGACTTTATGCGCATCTATGAGCACGAAAAACTTGCTCACTATGCCAAAGCTGCCATCGACATTGAAGTGAAGTTCCCCTTCGGCTGGGGCGAACTTGAGGGTGTCCATCACCGCGGCACCTGGGACCTTTCTCAGCACAGCAAATTTTCCGGCAATGACCTGAGTTACGTTGACCACGACAACCGCCGGACTCTGATGCCCACTGTTATTGAAACCAGTGTCGGTCTTGACCGTACCATTCTGGCTCTGTTGGGCAAGGCATACGACGAAGATACGGCTGCCACCAAGAAAGAAGGTATGGAAGAAGATGTGAGAATCGTTCTTCATCTGCCCGCTCTCGTGGCTCCCATTCAGGTCGCAGTGCTGCCCCAGTCCAAGAAACTCAAGGAAAATGCCGAAGCTCTCTATAAGACCATTTCCCGTTACTTCCGTGCCGAATACGATGAAACCGGAAGTATCGGTAAACGTTATCGCCGTCAGGATGAGATCGGTACTCCTTACTGCGTGACCTTTGACTTTGATTCTCTCAATGACAACGCCGTGACTGTCCGTGACCGTGACACAATGCTCCAGGAGCGTGTCAATATCACTCAGCTGCGTGACTATCTGGAAAACAAGATCGGCTTCTGAGTCTGTTGAAAATACCGATAACAGGGCTGAAGGAAAGTTGACTTTTTTCAGCCCTCTTTTTTTATGTCCAACAAATTACAGGGAACGAAATGGCAGCTGATAAATACCAGATGGATATGTGCAGCGGACCGCTTTTCAGCAAGATCGTCCGTTTTGCAATACCATTGATGCTGTCAACTGCACTGCAGTTGATATTTCACGCCATCGACCTGATCGTTATCGGCCATTTTGCTTCTCACGAAGCGATGGCGGCTGTGGGGGCTTGCGGAACGCTCAATGTAATGATCGTTAATATTTTCGGCGGCCTTTCCACTGGTGCAAGTGTCTATGCCGGAAGATATTTTGGAGCGAAAAATCCCCGTATGCTGAGCCGGACGATCCATACCGGTATGACTTTTGCCATCTGGGGAGGTGTGATCGCTATGCTTTTGGGGCTGCCTGTCGTCAAACCTATTCTGACGGCAATGGAAACGCCAACTGAGATTCTGCCAAAGTCCTGTCTTTATTCCTGGATTTGTTACACTTCGCTGCCTTTTCAATTGGTGTTCAATATCGGCAGCGGCATTATGCGGGCTGTAGGAGATACCAAGCGTCCTTTGTATTATCTGGCTGCAGCCGGAATCGTCAATGTGCTGCTCAACCTCTTTTTCGTTATTGTGTGCGGTATGGATGTGGCGGGCGTTGCACTGGCAACTGCCATATCCCACGGTATTGCGGCGGCACTTCTGATGCGTGCAATGATGAATAACGAGAGAAGTACCCGCTTTTTCTGGTCAAAAATGCATATTGATATGGGCATTATGAAGGATATGCTCAAAATCGGCGTACCGGCTGCGATCCAGAGTTCTCTTTTTACCGTTTCAAATTTGACGATTCAGTCTTCCATCAATTCTTTCGGTTCCTACGCTATGGCCGGAAGTACCACGGAAACCGGCGTGGAGTCTATTCTTCACGTTTGTTCGGTTTCGTTCTTTCACACATCGGTTGCCTTTGTTGCTCAGAACAGAGGGGCCGCCAATTACAAGCGTGTTATAAAAAGTATGTACGGTTGTATCGCTTGTGCAACCGTTCTGTGTACCATCGTCGGATGGGCTTTTTATCTGGGAGGACCGTGGATTATGGCGATTTTCAATCCGAATCCTCAGGTTATTGACTGGGCAATGCAGCGTGCCGCTGTGATGTTCACAACCTATATGCTCCTGGGAATTATGGAAAGTCTCAATGGTACAATGAGAGCTTTGGGGTATGCTTTCAGCTCAATGATGATTACTCTTTTCGGTGCGTGTATTTTCCGGGTATTCTGGGTGTGGGCTGTATTTCCCTCCTACCGCAGTTTTTTCGGACTCTTTATTTCTTATCCGATTTCCTGGATAATGATTATATCGATGAACGTGATTTTTCTTTTCTTTGCATTCAAAAAATTGAAAAAAGAGTTACATAAAAAGGCTGTTTCTGCCAAACTGCAGCCGGCGGCCTGAGCTGTTTTCAAGAGGAGTTGAAATTTTAAGTAACAAGTCAGTCTCATAAAAAGGAGGGGATTTATGAAGAAGTTGTTAGTGTTATTAGGGCTCACAGTGTGTGCAACTGTCGTTTGTGCTGTGGAGTTTGACCGGGGGGAGCGAAAAATCAGCGTGTCAAACAGGACTCAAACGGTGAAGGAGCTTGAGATCGTTGTTCCTGTTTCCAACCCGGTTTTGAAATTTGCCGCAGCTGAATTGCAGCGGTTTTTGAAGCAATCAGCCGGTATCTCGGCTCCCATTCTCAAAAAAGAATCGGGAAAGAAAATTGCTCTGGTGCTGGGGGATAATGCTTTGTCGCAAAAAGCCGGGTTGAATGTGAAAAAACTTGCTTCTGAAGGTTTTTACATCAAAAGAGTGGGAAATCGTATTTTCCTTGCCGGTTTTGATGATCCGGCTGCCGACCCTCAAAAGAACCGCTGGCGGATGTGGATACAGAGGGGAACTTTGACTGCTGTTTATGATTTTCTTGAACGTTTTGCCGGTGTCCGCTTCTATTTCCCCGGGGAAATGGGAACTGTTGTCCCCAAACGCAGCGGACTGGTACTTCCTGAAAAAATCGACATCATCGACCGTCCGGATCTTATCACCCGTGAAAATTACAGCGGCCCCCAATCTGTCTGGTATGAGAAAAATATGTATCTGGGGACACTTCGAGGTGATAATCTCAATTTTCTCCGTCAGCGTTATTCCGACAAGGCTCTTCCCTTCGGACACGGTCTGGCATACCTTGATTTGATCAAACGTTACAGCAAAACACATCCTGAATATTTCGCTCTTATGCCGGACGGAAACCGTTATAATATGCCGGGGTTGACCCATCCCGGACACATCTGCTATTCAAGCAATATTACAGAAGAAATTTACAAAGATGTAAAAGCCTATCTTAACGGTGCTCCTGCCAAAAGCCGGGGGCTGAAAAACTGGAGTGTCAATTTCGGCAGCCGTCCCTATGTTTCGATTATGCCTCAGGATTGGCTTTACTGGTGCTGCTGCAGGGAATGCAAAAAAATAGCTCCCGGAGCCCGGGCTTATGAAAAAGATCCCAAAGCAGCTCAGGCTGTCTGTAATTTTATGTGGAAACACACGGCAAATGTGGCGAATCGCCTCAAAAAAGACAATATCAATGGCATTATCACCCAGATGGCTTACGGCTGTCTGGACCGGCTGCCTGAATGTGACATTCCTGACAATGTGGCTGTCCAGGTCGCTGTCAAAGGAATGGGCAAACCGGAATACTGGGCCGATGATGTGGCTCTGCTGAAAAAATGGTATGCCAAGACTAAAGGTAAAGTTTCTATCTGGACCTATCCCGGAAAACATATGGGCAAAGCAGAGATGAAGGGACTCCCTGCAATGATGCACCGGCAGACAGGGCGTTATCTGCAGCACGTCAAAAATTATATCTACGGCGTATTTCTTGAAAGCGAAACTGATTATGAGATTTTCAACTATCTCAACTATTATACTTTTGCCAAGATCGCCTGGAATCTTGACACCGATTTGGATCAGCTCCTCAAAGAGCATTACAAACTGATGTATGGTGCCGGAGCTCCGGAAATGGAAAAGTTTTTCAATGAACTTGAAGATCTCTGGTGCAAAAAAATCATCGGCAATATTATGGACTCCCCCCTGGGGCCTGTGGCAAAACTTCCCAACGACTTTGAGGTGTGGAACAAGATCTATTCTCCTGCCAAGCTGAAAGAGCTGAACGCTTTGCTCCTTAAAGCCGGAAAAGCTGCCGGAAAAGATCCTATGGCTCTGAAACGGATCGAATTTATCCGCCGTGAAATGCTGGGGCCCATCAAAGCTGCTGCGGAAAAATTCAAAAGTGCCCGGGAGATGATGAACTCCTGGCAGTTTGCGGTTCCCGGTGTCATCGGGCTGCGGCCTTATAAAGGGGATGTCTGTGATGTGACGACCCATATCCGCGTCAGTGAAAATGCAGCTGATTTTACTTTTGTGTTTGATTGCGAAGAACCTTTGATGAAGCATATCAAAGCTGATTGCAAGGGCTTGGACAATAAAGACAACTTTATGGACTCCTGTGTGGAGCTGTTTTTGAATCCTTCCGGAGACAGAAAGAATTATTATCACATCGTTGTCAACACCAACGGTTCTGTCGCTGATGCCGCGTGGAAACGGCACGGTAAAGGCGACTATAAATGGAATTCCCACTGCAAGGTGAATATTGTAAAACAGGAAAAAGGCTTCAAGATCACTCTTGTGCTGCCCAAAAAATCCATTGGCAAATACAATACAGCCGGATTCCCCGTTAACTTTGCCCGGCACCGTGCTGTCAAAGGAACGGAAGCACGGAAAGTGAAAGAGATCTATTATCAGTGGAGTCCTGTTTCCGGCAGATCATTTCACGCTGCCGAACGCTGGGGCGTGATGAAACTTGGCACTCAGAAAACAGAAAATCTCCTCAAAGACGGCAGTTTTGAGGTGGAAAAAATCCGTCTGCCCTATTACGTTGGAAAGTGGGGCCTGTGGGGTTCTGAAGGATACAAAGTGAAACGTGTCGATGTAGATAAAAAGGTCTTTATGACGGGCACTGCTTCTCTGCACCTGACCAATAAATTGAAACAGCGCATCAGTGCCGGGCAGAAGTTCAAAGGAATGAAGCCAGATACCCGCTACCGCCTCTCCTTTTTTATGCGGACCAGAAATCTGACCGGTCCTCTCGGGGCAGGGGGGTATTTCAGTATGGGCAAAAAACAATTTGCCTGTCCCACGATCCGGGTTTCCGGAAACACCGATTGGCACAAACGCACCTTTGAATTCAAAACTCCCTCCTACATTACGCCTGAGACAGACTGCGTTCTCGGGCTTTGGATCTGGAGTGCTGCCGGTGAAGCCTGGTATGATGAAGTTTCTTTAACTGAAATAAAATAAAAGGAGAGTTCCGAAGATGAAAAAGAATGTAAGATTTACCTTGATAGAACTTCTTGTAGGCAAAACTTGTCAAATATGTGTTTATATCTTGCGAAAAATTGCCTCTTGCCTTGATACTTGCCGTTGCAATTCTTCAAAATGCGGGATTGTCGGTTTTGCGGATGCAAAAACGGCAATCCACCAAAA
>SUWB01000006.1 GCA_015061745.1 Lentisphaerota bacterium
TAGCCTTGAGAATTTGTAAAATAAGCTATGATTTTCTCCTATCATAACTTATTATACCTCCAACTTTCTGCTCAAACAATAGAAAAAGGCTGTTGCTCACCTTTTTTGAGGTTTTGCAACAGCCCCCTTTGATTTGAAACTTTTACTTATTTGCCGTATTCACGGAAAGAGAAAAGTCCTGCCTGACTTGTATTTTTGAGAAAGTTGGTGTATTTTAAATAAATCTGTATAATGAGCAGGAGGAATATATTGTGAAATCATACTTTGCTTTTTCGGACCGGACCGCAGAATGGATGAATTTTCTGAGCTTTGCTTCTATTGAGCTGCCGGTAAAGAGATCACGTCTCGGCAGTGATTGTACAGAGGGAACTGAGATGAGATATTCACCTGCCCATAGGCAGGGTAAAGCACGCTTTACCCTTATAGAGCTTCTCGTAAACAAAACTTGTCAAATATGTGTTTATATCCTGCGAAAAATTGCTTCTTGCCTTGATACTTGCCGTTGCAATTCTTCAAAATGCGGGATTGTCGGTTTTGCGGATGCAAAAACGGCAATCCACCAAAAGTTTTTGGCAAGGATGGATGGGGTTCGGGGAAGGAAGGGAGAACCTTTTTTCAAAAAGGGTTCCCTTCCTTCCCCGGTTCCTTTCACCTTGATCGAACTTCTGGTTGTTATTGCTATTATTGCCATTCTGGCTGCTATGCTTCTGCCTGCCTTGCAGCAGGCCCGGGGACGTGCTCAGACAACTCACTGCGCCAATAATCTTATTTCAGTGGGCAAGGCGGGACTCTTTTACAGCGACGACAACAAGGGATTTTATCCTATGCTCTACAACGCCAAGACCAAAAAGACCAGCGACCGTTATGTTCTTTACGGTTCCAAGAGTTCAGGTATGCTTGCTCCCTATCTTGGCATTGATGAAAGTGCTCCCATCGGCGGTTGGTACAAGAAAAAGAAGGAGCCCTTCAAAGTCAGCAAGTTTGCCTGTCCTGCAGTGAACGGTATGGATCGTTTCAGACTGGACACTGATGTTGATTACAGCCGCTACGGTTATGCGATCAATACCAACGTGGCCCAGGTTCCCGGCAGCGGCAAGGTGGTTCACTCATCCAAGGTCAAGAAACCCTCACGTACCAACTTCTTCGGCGAAGGCTCCCAGCCCCGTATCTGGTACCAGACGGAAAGCAGCTGTTCTTTCCCGTTGCCTGTTCACGGAGGTTCCGGAGCGATCCAAGATTTGGGCACTTTGCTGCTTTCCAGTCAGGGCAAGTTCAACGCAGTTATGCTTGACGGCCATCTGGAAGCAGTTAAGGTTTCCCGGTTGCCTTTCAAAAACCTCAACAAGGTTGAGATATTGGACTATAACTACTTCTGGTTCCCTGTCAAAGGCGATAAAGACTGGTAAGAGCGATTTGTAAGGAATTTGTAAAAGATGAAAACTTTTTTCTTTTTTCTGACGGCAGTTTTCTGTTTGGTTCAGCTTCAGGGCGCAGATGTTTTCACCTCAGGCGGAATTGAGACAGACTGGTCGAAATATCAAACCCGGGACGAAGCAGAAGTAAAAAGCACCATCAATTTTGTCCGCAACGGTTCTTTTGAAAAGCCTGTCAACTTTGGCGAGCGGAAAAGCATTTGGAGAGCCCAGACCCGCACTCACGGTATGAAGAAAACTCCTGAAGCTCTGGCGTTTCAGGCCCGTTTCGCCAAGGCAGGGACACGGAAGATTACTCAGATTTCAGCTGCTGATGGGAAAAGTTGCATTCTCATCAAGACACCTGATGAGGTAAAAGAGTGGTTCAAGCCCTTTCCGCAGATTTCCAACCGTCTTATCCAGAAGGTTCCGGTTCAGGTAAACGAGGAGGGAACTTTCCGTCTGAGCTTCAAGGCCAAAGGGTATCACACGCCGACAGCTCCCAACCGGGGATTGTTTCTGGTACAGGTCACCCCTGTGGGCTTCGTGCAGAAATCCAGATCAAGAAAGAATATGCGCTACGGTATCCAGAGGTTCTTTTCACTCCGCTCAGAGTGGAGCACCCATAACTTTGACTTCTCTCTGCCCGCAGGATGCAAGGCGGCCAACGTCACTCTTTCCCTTTACGGTGCCGGTGAAGCCTGTCTCGATGATGTGCGGCTTTTCCCTGTGAAATTCACGGGCGATCCTCTTCAGGTGCGGCTTATGCCCTATGCGCTTCTTGACAATACCTTTTGTCTCGGCGAAAAACTGCCCGGGGTTATGAACTTTGCCTTCAATTCTCCTGATAAAAAATTCAAAGCAAAGAAGATGACTCTTGAATTGCGTCTGCCTGAAGGTTTCAAAATAACCGACGTGCGCCAGAACTGTACCCTTGTCTCCAAAGGGAAGGGCGTATGGGAAATAGGGCTTACCCGGCTGCTGCCTGCGGCTCTTAAACGCCCCTGGTATGTTCAGCACGGATGTTCGGTGATGGTGGAAAGCACCCTGCCTGCTTCCGGAAAACTCTATGCTCTGCGCTACCGTCTCAAGGACGGAAAATGGCAAGGCAGGGAAAATACCGTTTACCTGAAAGTTATTCCTGCAGTTCAGGGGAACCGCCCTGAAAAGTTCCGTTCATCAGCTATGCTGAATAATGAATGGTCTTTTGAAAAGGCCGGTGTCGAAAAGATTGCCGACTTCTATATGACCAGTGGTTTCTCCGCCATTTTCGGAGCCAAAGGTCCCGTTTCAAAGGCTATGAAAGCCCGTAAGATCCACCGCTATCTGCAAAACTCTCATCTGGCCAACGGATTCCGTCTGGGGGAAGGGGAAAAACCTGAATTTGCCCAGTTCAAGATGGTTGACGGCAAGCCCTATTCCCGCAAGGTCTGCCCTGTGGAAGTCTACACCAGAGGCCCTTACTATATGGAGGCTGTCTATAACAAACTGCTCAAATCTCTCATCGCCGATCAGGATCTCACTGACAGCTTTATGCCCAACTGGGAGCCTTACTATCTGGACTCCAAAGGCTGTTTCTGTAACCGCTGCCGGGAGGAGTTCGTGAAATATTATGCAAAGCAGATCCCCAAAGAAGAGGTTATGAAAGTATGGCCGGGGGAATTGCTTCAGAAGTATGCTGAGGAGTATTTTGCTTTCCGTTCCTGGCAGCACGGAAAATTGATTGAGACTCTCCATAAGGATGTGACTGCCATCGGCAAAAGTGTCGGCAAAGAGAGCTTCTTTATCCCCGAACTCTCCTGGAAGTGCGGTACGCACAAACATAACTACTACTGCAAACAGTACAATATCAAAGAGTTTATGCACAAACTCCCCTGGCTTGAACTGTGGGGGCCTTATATCTATCACCGGGCTGGGCAGATCTATGACTATTTCCCCACCCGCCATCTGGTCACTTACAATGCCGCAGGGATGATGAAGGAATTTTTCCGGGATCACAGTGCCAAAGGGCCTGTTGCCAGGCTCATTGCCTTCCCTCACGGTTACCAGAGCAACGACTGGGTGACGGAACCTGAAGCACTCGCCTTTGAGACATTGAGTTTCTTTGTCTGGGGATTTGAAGGGGTTTTCTGCTACTATTTCCCCCGGGGATATGATTACCGGCACTGGGCAGCTATGGCACGGACCAATACCTTGATCGCCCGGTATGAAAACTTTATATTTGAAGGAAAAAATGACAATAAAGGTGTTTCAGTTCTCCCCCTGACTCCGGGGCCTGAAAAGCTTTTCTACCCCCCGGGGGCTGAGGAACCCGCTGGTGGAAGCGGAAACTTCCCCGGCTTGAGCAAAATGAAAATTCTCCAGTTCCAGGTCTGGCGGAAAAACAATGAAATGCTCATCTGTACCGGAAACTTCTGGCAGAAAGGGGAACATTTTTTCAAACTTTCCATTGCCGGACTTGAACCGGGAAAAAAATACGGCGTTGAAGTCTCCGGCAAGGGGTACGGCAACTTCACCGGCAGAGAGCTTGCGCAGGGTATTGTGATGCAGACCGGTGCATTGCGCTGGCAGTTCATCCGTGTGGGAGCTTCCGCAGTTAATGAGGAGGTTTCACAAAGTTCCCTCAGGAAACTTATGGAATCCCGTCTGCCCCTTATCCGCAAGGCAGTTGAGTGGGAGAAAGCCCATTACAAAAAGGTAAGTGCCTACACGGCGGCGGATAACCCCAAAGTGGATTACAATGCCCTCAAAAAAGTCACTTCAGCAGGCGTTACTGTTGCTCCCGGAAAGAGATCGTTGCAAATTTCCACCGCAAATTATACCCTTACTCTGGAGCCTTCTCAGGGAGGACGGATCCATAACTGGAAGTGCGGTTCTGATGTTATGATCGGCAAACGCCCGCGATGGGGGTATGCTGTCCCGGCAGTCTGGTATCCTGCGGATGCGGCTCTGATGCTCCGTTCCGGTATGAAACTTGAATGGATCAAAAAGACAGACAAAGGTGTTTCCGTGAAACTTTCCCGTGTTATTTCTGCCAAGGATAACAGCCGTCTCGCGGGAAACAAATTGGAATTGACACACAGTTTTGCACCTTCATCTGTTGTGACCACGCTCCGTTTCACCAATTTGAGCCACGATGGAGTTGAATTTGCTTTCCGCTATCACAATATGTCTTCATTGCTGAGCAGGCAGAAGAGACAAACAGGAGAAGTCCTCTTTGCGTCCGGTGAAAGGTTCCCCCGCAGTTATGTTCAGAAATTCATTCGCACCTCTGCTCCTGATCCTTTGCTGGAAAAGGCCTACAAAAGAACCAAACACATAAGCACTGCCCGGGAATTTCCCGTTGTCCTTCAGGCCCCCTGGAGCAAGAACGCGTTGAAATTCTCCTTTGCTCCCCGTCCCCACTCCATTATGGTCTGGGATGAGGAAAAAATGGATTGCTCCACCTTTGAGCCGGTATATCCCAGAGTTCAGCTGGCTCCGGGAACCAGTGCTGAGTTCACTATGTCAGCAGAAATCGTGAAGAGCTCCAAATAAGCAAAGCAATTACAAAATTTATTGAAAAAACACCTCCTAAATATAAGGAATTTTCAGTATTATGCTTACCGCAATCATCGTTGGAGCCGGGCATCGTGCCCTGGCTTATGCACAACTTGCCAAAATCAAGGGAGAATCACTCAAGATCGTTGGTGTGGCGGATCCTCTGCCTGAACGGAGAAAATACACCCGTGAGTATTTTTCTTTCGGAGAGGAGATGTGCTTTGAAAGTGCTGAAGAACTGGCTGCCCGGGGAAAACTTGCTGATGTGATCATCAACGGAACTATGGATCAGCAGCACGTGGCAACTTCCATTCCCTTGCTTGAAGCAGGATATGATATGCTGCTTGAAAAACCCTTTGCCGTCAATGAAGCAGAGCTGCAGCAGCTTGCTGAAGCGGTCAAAAAGACGAACCGCAAGGTGATGATCTGTCATGTGCTGCGTTATGCACCTTTTTATGCCGAGATAAAAAAACGCATCCTTAAGGGGGATATCGGCAGGATCCTCAATATCCAGACTGCCGAACACGTGAGCTATCATCACTTCTCAGCCTGTTATGTCCGGGGAAAATGGTCAAAGCACAGCGAATGCGGCGCATCAAGCCTCCTTGCCAAGTGCTGCCATGATATCGACTTGATCACCTGGTTCAAAAGCGGCGTGGAGCCTGTTTCTGTGGACAGTATGGGAGGCATCACCTTTTTCAATGCCGCCAATGCCCCTGCTGATTCAGGGAATTACTGTCTCATTGACTGCCCCTTGGAGCATACCTGCGACTTTTCCGTGCGCCGTCTGCATTTGGACAACCCTGTCAGGTGGCGGAGCTACATCTGGCCCAAGAGTGCCTACTGTCCCGAAGCCAATACCCCTGAGTATCGTGAAGCCGCTTTGAAAGACCCCAATCATTCTCACTCCCGGTGTGTCTGGAAATGTGACAACGACCAGCCTGACAATCAGGCGGTCGTGATCACCTTTGCAGACGGAACTGTTGCCACCCATACCATGGCTGCCAACACCGCCCGTCCCATGCGAAAGATCCACATCATCGGTACCGAAGGTGAGATCGAAGGTATTTTTGATGACAACAAATTTGTTGTCCGCCGCAGAGATCTGACACCCGGCCATCTGCAGCCCGGTCAGAAAGAGTATACTGAAGAGGTGGTGGATTTGGGCAATATGGGAGATACTACCGGCGCATTCGGTGACCACGGCGGCGGCGACTTGCGTCTGGCTATGGACTTTGTGGAATTTGTGGAGGGAGGGACTCCTTCCATTTCCTGCACTCAGCTTGCTGACTCCATCAACGGTCATTTGATCGTCTTTGCCGCTGATGAGGCACTGCAGAATGAAACACGGCAATTCTTTTCCGAAGGGAAATTTGCTCCCCGCCGCTGAAGAAAAAGCTGTTTTTTCAAAATCAGGACAATAAAAAAACACCGGTTCGCCCGGTGTTTTTTTTGTCGGAAAACAGCAGCTTATTTTCCGTATTCACGGAAGGAGAAAAGACCTGCCTGCTTGTATTTTTCCACATCGGCTTTGAATCCGCTGTAACAGATGCCCCAGTCAGAGGGGCCGCCCAGGAATTTGACACCCATATCAATCATCTTGCGGCAGAAATCAGGTTCACCGAAGCCCACGGTTCCGCAGTAGATATTGTGTTTTTCACAGATACCGGCCAGCTTTTCAATGGCAGCCAGAACTTCAGGACAGCGGAACTGTCCGGGTTTGCCGATGCTGTGACAGAAGTCAGAAGGTCCGAGGAAGAGCACATCGACACCTTTGACAGAAGCCAGTTCGTCAGCTTTTTCAAGAGCTTCGGGGTCTTCGATCTGAGCAACGATAAAGGTATTGTCGTTGGCAAATTTCATATAGTCAAGCAAGGGAGCATAGCCCTGGTCGGCATCCTGATTGACCGCATCAACGCCGCGGAGACCCAGGGGGTGGAATTTGCACTCTTTGACGATGAATTCCAGCTGGGATTTGTCGTGGATGTGAGGGATCATCAAACCCTGAGCTCCTGCTTCGAGGGGCTGGATCAAATCGGTGTAGTCCCCTTTGCCGTAGGAGGTGCGGATCATCATATCAATGCCGGTGATCTTGGCAGTACGCAGAATGTTTTTCAAAGTGTCGGGATCCACATAAGCGTGTTCGTTGCAGATCCAAAGCACATCGTAACCGGCATAGCCGATCATTTCGGCCATATCGGGATTCATAAAGTTGATCTTGGCCATAAGGATGGGTTCACCCCGGCGCATTTTTTCTCTGACAATACTGGTCTTCATAAAAATCGTTCCTTAATTCTTAAACTGGATTTGAAGTTTGGATAATATACACTCATTTGGGGAAAAGTGCAAGCAGGATTTGACCCCGGAATGGACATTTCCCGTCTGCGGAAAAAGGGGCAGACGGAAAATGTGAAAATTTACCTTTCTTCAATGTTGAAGTAGCCGTAGCCTGACAGGAATTTTATTGTACGGGCAATCTGTTCCGTATCATTGGCTCGGGGCGTGCGTTCCAGAAGGAAATTGCTGATGATGAAAGAATCATAGCAGGAGCGTTTTCCGTCCAGCAAGGCAAGCAGCAGCATTTCCGGCATACGCAGAACCGTGTAACGTTCCGGAATCGGTACCTTTGCCAAAGACATCAGATGTGTAAAACCTTTTGCCCGGGTGACGATCATTTGTGCCAGAGGATCCGCCGGGGCACTGACACTGCTGCAGGAAACAGGAACAATTGCGTTTTGAAGTTCCCCTATCTTCCGGCTGATTTCGGATTCATTCACGCTCCCCGGCAGGAAACGGTTGAAGGAGGCAATTCGGCCGGTGTGAAAACTTGTCAAAAATGTTCCGATGACAGAGTTGTCGTATTCAGAACAGCTCATTGCAGCAAGACGTTTGAAATCTTCTTCCGCATCGGCAGTGACGCCTGAAATGATTTCATCAAGAACCTCCTGGGTGTTGACTCCGGCGGCAGCGGCATTGACTTTGGCGTGATAGGCTGTGACTGCTGCCGTAATGGCAATGCCCACTTCCCAGTCGGGCTGGTCAAAAATGGCGTTGGTATTGTGATGACAGCCGGGAACATAGTGGGTGTAGAACCAGCTGCAGGGGATCCCGTAGGTGGAGTCTGCCATAAAGGTGTCATCTGAAAGGCAGCCGGGATTTTTGACAAAGGGCAGATCAGGATAATTTTCCGCAAAGTAGTTCCCCATAATAACGGTGTCAAAATGAGGTGCAGAAGCCGCACTGCGGCGCAATCTTGCAGGAATTCCGGCCATCTTGAATGTGGCGTGGCTGATACTGTCCATATTGACGGCACTGATGACCTTGCCGCCCCGGGCGGGATTGAGGAAATATTCCGAGAAACCGTAACGTTCCATTGAGAAAACCACTCTCAAACTCTTTTCAAGGGGCGGGATCGCTCCTTGATCGACCATAGCTTTCAAAGCCTTGCCGGCGGCAATGGAAAGGACGGTACCTGCGGCATCATCGGGAACGAAAGGCTCATACATATGGGCAACAAGAGCCATTTCTTCCTTGCTTTTGCCGGGGATGACTCCAGTGACGGTGTAGACTTTTCCGTCGGAAATACGGGTGTTCATAACCGCTTTGACGGTGATTTTTTCACCGGCGGCAAGCCGTTGTTCCAGTTCCCGTCCCTTGCGGGGCGTAATGGAAAAGACCCAAATCTTCTGGTCTGCTTTGGTATAATACCAGCCCCGGAGTCCGGAACCGTTCATCCAGCGGATGTCATCGGGGGTGCGGTCATAGATGGAATCAACAAAGGCGACGATACCCAAAGCACCGCTGCGGGTGACTTTCAGTTTCTCTGCGGGGCTGGGGGAGTTGTCCCACAAAACGATTTTTCCGGCAAGTTCGTGCCAATCCTCTGACTGGACACTGCGGAGACTTACCAGTTCAGCGGTCACGCCTTCAGGGGGTGTCGGAGGACTCCAGATGACAGCGTGGATAGGTTCAGCGTCACTGTCGGCGATAAGTTCTTTTTCAGGGGAAACGATTTCCAGTGTGGATCGTCCGGTACGGTCCCAGGCCTGGGGCATAATGCAGTCATCATAGACGGTTGTGCCGTCGCAGGGCAGGGCATAACGTTCAATTTCGGAAAAACCTGCTTCACGCATCAATTCAAGAACGTAATCAGTGGAAATCAGAAAATCATCGTTGGCAGTGGAGCGTTCAAGGCGGTTGAGTTCAAAAGAATGTTTGTTGACCCATTCTCTGTCTATATGGGCCGCGGCAAGTTTAAGAAGGTTGTTTTGCATAGAATTGTTCCTTGATTAAGGTTATCTGGAATACTTTTCAGTTAATATAGCATCTCAAATTCCTGATTTCAAATACGCAAGGAGGCAATACCCCTTTTTGCAAGTGAAGAAAGAAAAATTTATCTGTAATCTCTTGACTTTGCAACTTCATCCGGTTATATTAACTTTGTGGAACACTGCTGTATCTGAAAACAAGGAGAAAGTTTAATATGGATCTGCCTGAAAATGTGCGGCTCAATGAAGATGCCGCTTATGTGGAAAAATTGAAAAAAGTTATGGCCGGAAACGGCGGCTACTGTCCCTGCCGGATCCAGCATACTCCGGAAAATCTTTGTATCTGCAAGGAGTTTCAGGAACAACTCGCCGACCCCGGGTTTACCGGTTTCTGTCACTGCAAACTTTATTATAAGGAGAAATAAGCGTTATGGATATACTTCACCTCAACAAAGAATCTTTTGACAAGCTCACCGCTCAGAGTGAAAAGGCTGTTCTTATTGACTTCTGGGCCACCTGGTGCGGTCCCTGTCAGAAATTGACTCCGGAACTGGAAAAACTTGCCGCGGAATTTCCGGATCTTGTTATTGGAAAAATCAGCGTCGAAGATGCTGAAAATGTCCAGCTTGCCGCTTCTTTAGGTGTCAATGCCATTCCGGCTCTTTTCTTTTACCGCAACGGTAAACTGGAAAAACAGCTGACTGGATTTATGACCAAAGATCAGCTCAAAGCTCAGTTGGGCCTGTAACACAAAGAAGGTGAAAATTATGGAATACTGGATCGTTAACGGAACTGTTTTTGACGGAATCAACCCGGAACCCCGTCAGGTCGATATCAAAGTGGTCGATGGGAAAATTGCTGAAATAGGCACTTATTCCGGCGGCGAAAAAATTGATGTTGCAGGGTTGCAGATCGTGCCCGGTCTGGTGGAAGCTCATTGCCATTTGGGTATGGCCGGTTGGGGAAACCGTTACGACGGGGCTGATTACAACGAAAAAAATGATTGTGTCACTCCGGAACTCAACCCTATTGATGCCATCAATCCTTTTGATGAGACAATGCGTTTCGCTCTGGAAGGCGGCGTGACCTGTGTCGGTACCGGACCGGGAAGCTCCAATGTGCTGGGAGGAAGCTTTATTGCCATCAAGACCCACGGCAGCCGGGTTGATGATATGGTGGTCAGGGAAAAGGTGGCTATGAAATGTGCGTTCGGAGAGAACCCCAAAAATCTTTACCAGAGCAAATTTATTTCCAGCCGTATGACCACAGCCGCCAAACTGCGGGAAACTCTGGCAAAGGCACGGGAGTATATGGAAAAACTTGATGCCGCTGAAAAAGATCCCAACTGCAAGAAGCCGGATTTCAACTTCAAACTTCACGCAATGCTTCCTGTTATGCGCCGGGAAATCCCCCTCAAGGCACACGCTCACCAGGCTAATGATCTTTTTACAGCCATCCGTATTGCTAAAGAGTTCAACGTGAAGCTCACTCTTGAACATTGTACCGAAGGCCATCTCATTGCCGATCAGCTGGCTGCTGAGGGATTCCCGTTGGCAGTCGGACCCGCCCTTACCCATTCCGGAAAGCCCGAAATGCGTAAAAAGACTTACGCCACCGCAGGGATACTTCACCGGGCGGGCTGTCAGGTCTCCATTATTACCGACTCCAATGTGATTCCGCAGGAGCATCTGGCTTTGTGTGCAGGATTGGCTGTCAAAGCCGGAATGGATCCTTTTGCTGCATTGCAGGCGATCACCATCAATCCCGCCCGTCATTTGGGGATTGAAGACCGGGTGGGGTCGATCGAAGTGGGCAAAGATGCTGACATTGTGGTCTGTGACGGATGTATCCTTGAAAGCTCCACAAAGGTCTGTATGGTCTTTGTCAACGGCGAACAGGTGGTCTGAATCCCGCAGAAGACCGTACCCCCCGCAGGCTTGGGCTTGCAGGGGGATTTTTTTTGAGCTTGTTTATTTGTCAGTACGGTATGCTTCTGAGAATTTCCATTGGTGATCGGTGCGGAGTTTGTAAGCGACCGGAATGGGAAAAATCTTGAGATATTCGGCAAGGAGCATATCCAGTTCAGCCTGAGTGAGCTTAAAGAGTTCACAAAAATCACTTAAATCGGTGAGCAGATACTTCCATTTTTTCTTACCTCCGGGCATTTTTCTGAGAGAGGCCAGATCGAGCCAGATAGATTCCGGCTTTCCTTCTGTATTGTCTTTCCAGAGGAAATTACGCGGATGTGCTCCGCAGTGGACATAGCCTGCGGCGTGGAGTTTTGCCAGACGGACGATGTTTTCTTTCAGCAGAAAGAGCAGTTTTTCCCGATCCTCATAATTTTCTCTGAAAAACAGCATCGTCTGGGTGTTTTCTTCAAAAGCGGTAATAAAGAACGCACTTTCCAAATTCAGGAATTTGCGTTTTTCTCCGAATGCCAGCACCTTGACGACGGGAATATCGAGAGATGCGGCAACGGCAAAACCTTTGGCTTCACGGGCAGCAAGAGAAGGACGCAGAAAATAACGGAAGAAACGTTTTTCCCGGTAGGTCTTGAATGCAATACGGAATGGAGTGCCTGTTTCAGAGGGGACTTCCAAAAGCCGCACATCGGTGAAACCGCTTTCCCAAATGGGTTTTTCATCGGTGTGAGCAGAAGAAGTACTGAGAGTTTCCCAGCCTTTTGTGAACTCACTGCTGATCCAGTTCCAGGAAAAAAGCCGTGAAGCAGCTTTTGTATCGGCGTATTCTGTCTTCATAAAAAAATGTTTCTGAAAAAAATCCCGGAAATGTGTCTCTCCGGGATTTTTTTGTTGTTAATGCGATATCAGCGGTTTTTGTCAGCCATAGCCTGAAGGGTCAGGCACTTTTCGGTGACATCCATAATGTGTGCGCTGCCAAAGGGCAGATTGGCTCCGGTGGTGATTTCCTGAGTAAAAATCTTCAGGTAGTCAGAGCCGTCGGTGGCGGCGGGAACAGTTTCCACAGCTTCAGCACCGGTAAGATAGAGTTTGCATCCGGGTTCGGCGTTGCAGAACTCCATTACACCGTTGCGGCCCCAAATGGTGAAACGCCAGTAGAAAGGATTGGCAAAACCGGTTTTTTCAGGAGCGAAATAGGAAACGTCAAACATTACACCGCACTTGTTGTCAAGGACAAACATACCCTGTGCCGCATCCTGAAAGACCACAGGAGCCCAGGTGGCAAAGGCGTTCCAGGTACGGGCTGCGGTAAATTCTGTAATGGCGTGACCGGTCATAAATTCAACGGCATCAAGGCCGTGGATAGCGATATCATTGATGGTGCCGCCCTGTTTTCCCTGTTCAAAGTACCAGCCGGGACGGGTTCCGTAAGAAATGGGGTGCTGGCCGCCGAAAGAAATGGCGTGGATCTCACCCAGACGGCCGGAGTCGATCACAGCTTTGGCGGCATTGACATTGCCGTTCAGACGCATATCCAGCATACAGCCAACTTTCAGATTGCGGGTCTGGGCGAGATGACGGATCTCACGCAATTCAGCCAGAGAGGTGCACAGCGGTTTGTCGGCGATAACGTGTTTTCCGGCAACGAGAGCTGAAATGGCACGGGCTCCGCGGATGCCGAAATAGTCACCGATGGCAAGGATATCAAAATCGCACTGCTGCATCATTTCGTGGAAATCAGTGAAAGTGATGTCGATCCCCCGCTCTTTGGCGGCGGCAGCAGCTTCGGCGTTTTCTTCACAGGCGGCAACGATGGTATACTGTTCAGAATTTTTCATTCTGTCATAAAGACCATTGATGTGACTGTGGCGGAATCCGACGAATGCGACTTTAAACTTTTCCATAATGAATTTCCTCCTTGGGTTGGGATTTTACATTCCGCTATTAAGATAACTCCGCAGAATTGAAATGTCAAGCTCGATTTGAGGGATTTTTGCCGAAAATCCATACTATGCCCCACCGGAGGAGGCTGCGTTGCAGTGAAACCTGACCGGAAGCTCTTTTATGATCCGTTCTGCCTCGGCATTGGAAGTCCCCTTGAAGTCAAAGAGCACAAAGGGCATAGGACCTTTCCCTGTGAGAGTGACGTTGCAGCCGTAATTGAGGACTCCGACGGAGCATTTTGAGAATTTGGGGTCATAGATCACGCCGCAGGGGCCTTCACCCCGGTTGGAGGCCGGATCAAAATAGGAGTCCGCAAGGAGAATGTAATACTCTTTGGCATCAAGAGCGACCCGGCTTTTCCCCATAGGAAGGCGGCGGCTGGGGGTGAGGCCGTAACGCTTCCGCAAATGGAGGCCCTTTTTGTGGCTGCCTGCGTAGCTTGAGGGATAAGCTGTCAGCTGAACCGCCGTCTCTTGGGGGGAGTTGAAAAGGACGTAGAGCCTGTCATCATCCTTTTTAAGTTCCATACGGCATTGGGCCGTGTAATCGGGAGCTGTGTAGGTGATGGTGAATCCACCATTTTCCACATCGGTCACCCGGGCGGAACAGCGTTGGGAGGTCAGCTTGCCGCTTTTGAAGTTGAAAAATCCGCTGGCACCCCAGTTGGCTTTGGAGGGTTTCACCATACCGATGACGGGAAACCATTCACCTTTGACATTCTTTTTGCCGAAGAAAAAGAAAACGTAGCGGGTGCGGGAGTTGGTCAGAGTGATGATTTTGCCGAACTCATCATTTTTGACCGGGTACTGACCACGGCCCCACCAACTGTAAGGCTGGGCAAGGTAACGTTTTTTTGCCGCAGGAGTGCTGTCGAAGTCAAGCTGGGTGATTGCAACATCAGAGGCTTGGCACACAAGAAGTGCAAAAAATGAAACAAGGATAAAAATTTTCTTCATTTTCAGAGTATGACCTTAGTAATTGAGTTTTTTTCCGTCCATAATGTTCAAGAGGCGGATTTCACATTTTCCTTTGCAGTTCAAACCGAAATTGAACTCAGCTTTGTCATTTTTATCCAGCACAACAGTGCGGGAGAGACTTTTCAATTCAACGCCGTCTCTGAACATCTGAACAAACCAGAGACCGGAGTCGGAGCCGGAAAGAATTTCCACAATCCCATTACGGCACTTGACGGTGAAACGGGGATCCTGGAGGGGCTTTTCCGTGGCAATGAGTGTTTTGACATCATAACTTTTGAAGGAAAATTCCGCATTGCTGCTCCGGGAGATGAATTTGTGAAGCAATGTGTCATAGAGATAATAACTCTTTGTCAGAGAATACACACTTTTTTCGCATCCAGCTCCCTGACGGCGGGTTCCGACGAACATTCTGTATCGGCCTTTGGTGTATTCCGCAATGCTGATATCGCTGCCGCCGGTATGAAATGCCCTGACACCGGCTTTCTCAAAGAGAGTCCGGAAGGCTTCAAGCAGAGGACGTGCCTGAGCGGGATCATTGAGGACAGAGGGGAGCCCGTGGAAAAGAGCGTTGATGTAAATAACCTTGCCTTTTCCGGCATTGCAGCTGAAAAAGGCTCCGCCCAGAGTCCGTTTGACGGGGCCGAGTTCAATCGAGTTGAACCGGGCACCGGGAGTGTTGACAGATACTGCTCCAAGAACTTTTGCCCCGGCAGCTTTTGCAGCTGCTCCCGCAGGGACAAGACGCACAGGGAGATTTCCGAAGTGAAGCGTTCCGCCGGAAGTCCCTTTGGCAAGGGGGACTTTTACTCCCGCAAGCTTCAGCAGGGGATTTTCTTTGCGCAAGGTGTAAAATTCATCAAAAATGCCTGCTTGTGCATCCACAACAAGGATTCCTCCTGCAAGAACATATTTTCTGATATGTTCGACCTGAGCATTGCTCATAAGCTGAAGCAGAGGCAGAACCAGCACTCTGGTGTTTTGGGGAGTGACCCGGAAAATATGATCGTCGCCGATGATTTGGGGAGCCGGGAATCCCGCACTGCGGAGCAGGCGCACCCAGCCGGTCAGATTGCCGTTATAGGTACCGCTGTTGATGGCAGAAAAGTTTCCTGTAACTGCGGCCGCAACAAGAGATTCCGGTGAGTAGACCAGTGTGAAGGGGGAGAGAACCCTTTTCCCTGTGGTCATCAGTGGATCGGCTCCGGACTGTTTGATTTCGGAGATCACATCTTTCATATGGAGCCCCGCTTCATTGAGGGCGTTGTCGCCCCGGCGGAAGAAGTAGCAGTCATACCAGTAAGCAGGAGCAAACATACCGTCGGCAATATCATTCCAGGTGGTGAAGCGGATCTGGGGCAGGGGCCTACCGTAACCGTTCCAGTTGCCTGCGGCATATCCGGGCCGGGTGGTGCGGATATAGTCGGGAAGTCCTCCTATGCGGGCGTAAAGGTTGGAAAGAGAGTAGTGATCGAGCATTTTCCGCCAGTCCCAACCGTCATTGATACGGGTGAGTCCCTGACCGGAATGGGCAAGTTTTGCCTGGGGATCGATTTTGCGCAATTCATCAAGAAGAGTTGTCATACCGTCGTTGAGGGCTCCGAGCATATAGATCCGGTGGGCCATCCAAGCTGCGAAATGGCCGGTTTTCCGGGCTTCGCTCAAGGTGGGAGGAGTGACATCCTGCCAGGTTTTGAATTTTGTGTTCCAGCTGCTGTTGAGTTTGGCAAGTGTGCCGTAATGTTTTTTCATTGCCTTGCGGAATCCTGCCAGACAGTGAGGCGTGCGGCAGTAGTCGTGCTGGACATCGTGCCATCCGAGAGAATTTTCGTCAGAAGAGTAATAACGGACGGGGAAGTTCTGAATATGTTTCCCGGCACGGAGTGCTGTTTTCTGACGGATCGTCTGCAGCCCTTTGGGGTCACGGAGACAGGGATTGCGGAAAACCTTCTCTTTATGGATCTGACTCTGGAAGAAACGGTAGAGGGTATTGACCATATACCGGGCTCCTGTCTGCTGAATGGCTTCAGCACCGAGTCGGCTTTCCAGATGGGCCATAGCGTGCCCCTGGCTGCCCATAAGATGGGTGAATCCCATTTCACGGGCTCCCTGATGACGGATCATAGCGGTGGGAGAGATACGGGAGTTGTGCCAGAGGATAAATTGAATTTTTGAATCGTCAGGTGTGCGCCGGGAGAGCGTCAGTGAACGTACTTCTGTACACTTTCCTTTCCGGGAGAGCTGTGCTTCAAGGCGGCAGAAAGAGTTGACACCGGAAAAGGCCGCTTTAAGGGCAAAGTTCACCTTTCCGGAAACATTCTTTTTGATCTCCTGACCGATGACACGTTTTTCCGCATCCAGAAGAGAAAGGATCACATCCCCTTTGCCTTCAAGTTCAAGAGAGCCTTTGACCGCCTCGTTGGTTTCGTGGGCGTATTTTTCTGTTGTAAAAGAACGCAGAGCAGGGAGATTTTTTATTTCATACTGTGCAATGAAAATGTCTGCGGTGTGGCCGTTCACATCGAGGATCAGGGGCAAATCATATTTTCCGTTGAGAGTTTCTGCTTTGAAGGGGAAAATGATCTTGTTGGCCCCTTTGACAAGAGTGTACTTCCGGCCATTGACAGCTGCGGGGGCGGCAACGGTTGAAACAATGGTCAGTTCAGCTTTGTTTCCCTTGATTTTGACGGCGTTGAGAGAGGCCGGAGCTTTGAAGTTCAAAGCGTAACGCAGCAGACGGCAGTAGGCGGCATAAATGTATTCGTGGGAAACGGCATTTTCTTCCGGGGCGGGCAGCAGCAGATTGTGCTGTGACCACATACGGTTGTTCAAATGAAGCCTGAAGGGAACGAAAAATACTTTCCCTTTGCCCACTTTGAATTCACGGATATTGGTTTTGAAAGGGATCCCTCTGAAAATTTCAGCAGGAACGCTTTTGCCTCCCCGGGCAGGGAAAAGGTCGGTAAAACGGTTGCGGTCGGAAACATAAATGACGACAGCTCCTTTTTTGACCTTGTCGATCAGCTGTTCTTTCAGGGCTTTGGGCATAGTGGTGTTGGTGAAGCCGGGAATGAAAATCACGTCGACTTTGCCTTTGAGCATTTTTTCTGTCATAGCAATGGGGGAGGGAATGGCATACCCGGCATAAACCGTATCGCCGCTGCCGCCCATACGCCACCCTTCAATGATTTCAGAATTACTTTTGAAGCGGCGCAAAAAGTCAAAGGCTTCAGCAGAAATATTGTGCCCGGCAAAGAAAATCATTCCGGGGGATTCTTTCTGATTGGCAAACCAGGGCACTGCGGGGAGTGTTGCAAATTCCATATGGGCTTTGCCAGCCGTCAGTACCGGCAGAAAACGGGTATTCTTTTTGGCAGTGGGGAGAGGACGGTTTTTTCCGGCATCTTCAGGGGTGGTCAGAGCAATTGAAGTTTCAAAACGGACAATGTAGTCCTGCAGGGGATCTTCCAGTTCAGGGTGGTTGACAGCATCAGCTTTGCCGACGGCAAGGGGTTTGATGTGGAGAGGAAAAGTCATCCATTCCATTGTGGGGGCATCAGCCCCTTTGCTCTGGGCAATGTGACAGTAAAAGGTTCCCAGAAATTCAAAAGGGGCCGCCAGAAGTGCGCCTGTTTTGTCATCTGTGACACTGCCCCATTCTGCTTGAGGTTCCAGGATCCAGTGATTCCCGGGGAGGGGATTGGCGGGAGTGTGGGAGAGGATCACCTTTTTCTCAGGGCCTTTGCGCCCGTTGTCGCTGTAATATCCCCGGGGAAGAGTGATGGTCCATTTTTTGCCGGGAGGTGTAATGACGGAGTTAGACCAGAAACGGCCGGTAAAGGCTTCGCTGCCGGGATTGCTTAAGGCATAACGCACACGCAGGACGGCTTCTTTTTCGTTGAGGATATAGGTTTTTTCAATATCCAGAGGTTTGGATTCACAAAGAAGTTTCAGTTCGGCACGGTTTTTGTCTGATTTGACGCTGACGACTTTGTAGGGGGTTGTTTCGTAGTGACGGTACTGTCTGCCCCGGGTGGGCCACAATCTTTCGGCAAAAAGGCCGCTTCCGGCGGGAGCTTCAAGGGCTGAGTAGGCTTTGGCCAGTTCCGCTTTGTTTTTTTTGTCGTGAAGGCGGATAACTTTTCCTCCCTGTGCCGGGTTGATTTCAGCGGTAAGAAAAGAGTTGCTCAGAATATAGATGCCGTTTTTGTTCACGGCTTCTGCGCCCTGAAGAGCAGAAAAAAGCAATATCGCTGTTGCAGTAAAAATCTTTTTCATAAAAAACCTTAACATTTTATGTGGAGAAAAATCAGAATTCACGCCATTTGTAAGTGGTACTGTTCAGCCAGTCGTGGCGGCGGTAGTAGTAAGAGCCCAGAATGTTGCTCCCGCTTCCGTTGGTGGTTATTCCGGAGGCTTCGTAGAACCACTCATTGGGAATCTGCTTGTAGCTGCCCCAGGAGGCGTGAAGATCGAGATAGACTGAATTGACTCCCCGCATATGGCGGAATCTGCGGGAAGGCGCATTCCAGCGGGTGGCTCCGTCATAGTAGGCGTAGTAGCAGTTTTTTGCTCCGGGATTTTTGTCTGAAAAATACATAGTCTTGGAAGGTTTGTCCATATGTTCATTGCTGCGCCAGGTGTAGGTAAGAAGGGAGGCGTTGGAAGTCGCCCAATACCGGGCAAGACAGTAGTTGATGCCGTAATGAGAACCGGCAAAGTTGTTCTGGGAGCTGGAGGTGTTTTTAATATGGATCTTATTGGCAGGGCAGATATCCACCTTGGAAGTGGGGTTGCGGCTGGGCTCGTTGTCCCGGGTATTTTCGGGAAGATACTTCAAAATGCCCAGTCCTTCCCGCCATTGTTTGACTCCGGCATTGGTATTGACCGAATACGCGACCCGGAGCACTTTGTTGTCTTCGCTGTACAGAGCGGAGGCCTGGGCAATGGAACGGAGGTTGCTCAGGCAGTTGGGGATATAGGAGCGTTCTCTTGCCTGCTGTAAGGCGGGCAGCAGCATAGAGGCAAGAATGGCAATAATCGCAATAACGACAAGAAGTTCTATCAAGGTGAAAGGAGCCGGGGAAGGAAGGGAACCCTTTTTGAAAAAAGGTTCTCCCTTCCTTCCCCGGGCCCCATCCATCCTTGCCAAAAACTTTTGGTGGATTGCCGTTTTTGCATTTGCAAAACCGACAATCCCGCATTTTGCAGGATTGCAATGGCAAATATTAAGGCAAGAGGCAATTTTTCGCAAAGTATAAACACCTATTTGACAAGTAGTACTCACCAGCAATTCAATCAACGTGAATGAGCAACGGCTTGGACACACGGCAGGATGAGAGTTTTTCATATAGTTGTTTCTCCTTGAATGAGGGTTGCTTCAAGTATGGTTTTCCGGGGGATCTCCCTGCCGGAAAGTATTTTTTCAGTCAGATGCTCCACCGCTCTTCTTCCGATAGCGGCGTGGGGAAGTTCAATATAGGTCAGCTCCGGAATAGTCCGGCGCATATTCATATTATTGGCGTAGCCCATAATCTGGACTTTTTCGGGGATTTGCCAGTGCCGTTCTGCGGCAATGTGAAGCAGTCCGAAGGATACCATAGGGGTGGCGGTGAAAAAACTGTCCGGCAGAGGCCGATCCTCGGGGAGGATCTTCCTCAGAGCGGGCAGGATTTCCATATCTTCACAGGGAAGTTCGATGATGTTCTCCTCAGGAATGGGAAATCCTGCGGCCTTAAACTTACTTTTGAAAATTTCGACTTTGGTTTCCCAGGTGGAGAAAGTGTTTTTTCTCCGGCTTTTATTCAATGAGAGCATAATGACTGAACGGCAGCGGTTGCTGAGCAATTTGCTTGCGGCCGCTGCGGCGGCTCCTGCCACATCGTAAAAAATGCAGGGGAAACGTTCTGAAAGGTCGGTAAAGCAGAAAGGAAAATTCTCCTGAGTAAGAAGTTCAGCCAGCTCTTCAAATTCGTGTGAAGGCAATATGACTGCGGAACACTTCTCTCTGAGTCTTGCCAATATTTCTCTGTTGGTTTTTGCTGAACCGTGAGATTGCGCCGGAATAAAGGAAGCAACGACTCCCCGGGCGGCGCAGCACTCCATAATGCCCCGCCACACTTCGGAGTTGATGGCGTAGTTTGAGTAATTCTGAAAGACCAGAGAAATTTCAGGCTCAGGAAAGAGGTAGCCGATGGTTATATTGCGGACAGTTATGCCGTTGTCGCGGATAAAGGTCCCTTTGCCGGGAACACGCAGCAGAAAATTGCGTTTTTCCAACTCTTCAAGGGCACTGCGCAAAGTTCCCCGTGAAACCTGAAGTTCACAGGCAAGCTGGCGTTCACCGGGAATCCGGCTCCCTCTTTTCAGGATGCCCTTTTTCAGCCTCTCTTCCAGTTCACGTTCCACCTTGCGGTAGAGCAGTATTTCATTTTCTGTCATAGAACAAAATATCTCCCACAAGTCAATGTTGTTAAAACAAAAATGGTACACTCTGGTACATACTATAGCCTTTCAATTCCTCTTTGTCAAGGAAGGAGGAGAAAAAATGCAAAAATTTTTTTTACGGGCTTGAAAATTTCTGATTTGCAACTAAATTATTCTCCGTTAATCAATAATGATAAGGACAGAAGCATAGAAAAATCAAACAGAGGTTTATAAATGAGAATTTTTTATTTCTTTCTTTTACTTTGTTTCTTTACCGCAGCCGGATCATACGGCAACGTAATTACCTACAAAGGCCCTGCGGGGCCTGTGACTTTTGGGCTGCCTTTCAAACAGGGAGCTGTGAAAGATGCTTCAAAACTTAATTTGAACGGCAAACCCCTTCAAGTCAAAGTCAACGGCCGCTGGCCGGACGGTTCTGTCAAATGGGCCCTTTTTGATACGGATCTTCCCCGCAGCTTCAAAGGGGATTTTACTGTGGGAAAGGCTCATACGGGAGAGCCTCTCTACAAAAACGGTCTCCTTTCCAATGGACGGGTCAGGATCACTTTCCCGCAGTCAGGACCTCTTTTTTACTACGAAGCTCCCGGCGAAAAGGGGAATGTGGAATTGCTGACAAAGTTTCAGCTTGACGATCCCGGCGTCTGCGAAGGGGAAAACTGGATGAAAAATGCCGGAAAAGCCAAAAAGTTCCGTCACTTTTCTTCAAAAGGAAAGCGAACTGTGACCGTTGAGACCAACGGCCCCCAGCGGGCAGTGGTGCGTATTGCAGGAGACGCCGGGTACAAATATATCATCCGTGTTTCTCTCTGGAAGAATGAAGATACTGTGAGAATCCAGACCACCTTTATCTGTTCTCTGGATCCCAATTACAATTTTTTGCGTTCTATGATCCTCAAGGTCAACCGTCCGGGAAAAACGGTGCAGCGTGAATTTGTGAAGGGAACGCCAAGATTTCATCATATGGTTTCGTGGCGGAAGAAAAGTTCCCCTGCCGGGAAAGGGGTGATCCGCGACGGAAAACTTACCGCCGTGGTCAAGGATTTTGCCAGACTTTTCCCAAAAGAGATCGCCTGTGACAAAAAGGCTCTTTCTTTTCACATCTGGCCCGAAAGTACCGGGGCGGTGCTGGATTTGCGCCGCCGGGAAAAGGTGGACCGCCGTTACCTTGATTATGTGAATCCCGCCGGCGGTTACGGAGTGGCCAAAACTCACGACCTTTATCTTTCCTGGAGCAATCCCCGCATTGCCGACAGGATTAACAAACTTGAACTGCCCACAAAATCTCCTCGCTACTGGCGCAATACTTTGGCTTGCGGAGAGTATATGCTCAAAGGCGCAGCTTTCCCCAAGCTGGATGCTTTGCTCGACTTCAGTTTTGAATATCTGTATAATCTTAAACGTCAGGGGCACTTCGACGGTATGATGGACTGGGGAGATATCCCGCTCGGGGCTCACGGAATGAAAGATCATATGGGGGAAGGGTCTCCTGAAAGTTCTCCTTTCCGCGGCTATACCGGCTGGAGCAACGGTGACTTTTCAATGGCAACCGGGTACTATATGCATTTTATGCGTACCGGAGATCAGCGGATACTGCGGGACGGATTGGATTTTTCGTGGCATCTTGCAGATGTGGACACCGTTCACTACTGGCCCCGGGACAAAAAATACTGCTACTGGCCCGGGACTCCTATGGTGGGCAGGGGACGCCGTCACGATCAGCAGCACTGGGGAACTCCCCCCGTTGCCTACGGATATACTTCAGATGACGGCGTTTATGCCTATTTGCTCACCGGGGAAGAACGTTTCCTTGAAGTGCTTGACCTTGTTGCATCCAATGAAACATCTTATTACGGCCGCTTTATAGCTCTGCGGCTCTATGAGATCACCGGCAGGGAAAAATATTTGAAACGATTTGAAAAAGAGCTCAAAGCCGAGAAAAAAGTTCCGCTTTACGATAATTTCAGAGGCAATTCCTACGATGCTCCCGGATACATCTTTATTGAATCCATTATGCCGGGACTCCTTAAAGAACGTGTCCTGAAAGGAGCCGGACTCTATGCTCCCCGTTACCGTTCGCCCTTGCTCCCCAAAGGATATCCCCCTTATACGGCAGCTGTGCTTGCCTGTAAGTATGAACCTTCAGCTTACAATTATGAAACGCTGAAAGGAATGATCTATCTGCTCAAGGCAACGGCTGAAAAAGATCATACCCTCCCCGAAAATACCTCTATGGACAAGCTCGATAAAAAATGGAATATCGCCAATTTGAGCGTGGGAAGCCTTCTTTACTGGAACACGCTGCCCTACGCCCTTGAAACTTTGCGGAAAGCCGGCATTACTGAGAAAGAATGTTTCAGCTATAAATACCGTTGGCAGGATGTGGAATCGCGGACCGAAGTGATTAAAAAGATCGCCCGTTCCGCTTATCCGCAGAATAGATATAGTGTCGCTCAGTTCCAAAAGCCTCTGTTTCGGGACTGGGGGCTGGAAAAGAATCTGGATGCTGAAGGCGTGATCCGTTACCGGCTTGCTATCAAGCGGATGCGTCTTTATGAGGACGGAAAGGTGATCGGCCCCGGAGCTTTTCCCCACGTCTGCATCAGGGAGAATGGATATCCCGGCTGGAGCTGCACCGGAGAGGGGTTGATGATGAATACTTCTGACAACAGTGATCCTGCCAAAAACGGCAGAAAATATGTTTTCAAATATACTTCAGAGAAAGATTGGAAATGGGAAGACAAACCCTCTTTCAATGAAAAACTTGAAAAAATAATCCCTATGCCCGGTGCCAAAGATTCCGGGGAGTGGTGCTCCTCTCTGAAAAATGAATCTCCTGAAGAAGTGTTGGTCTATCCAGCTCCGCCGGCTGTTAAAGCTGAGGCTGATGCCGCTCTGAAACGGCATATTTTTACCGAAAACGGCAAGCCTCTGAAAAAATGGAGACGCTGGCAGAATTTGGTCATATTCCAAACTTCAGACGGCAGTGATCCCCGGACTAACGGCCGGGAATACAGACTCATTTATACAAACAAAAAAGATGCCGAAAAATAAAAGGAAAATCTCTTTTTACTTCAGAAAGGAAAAAAATGTTGTCCCGTGCACATACAGAATCTGCAATGTTCAATATAGATCCCGCTTATTCTGCAGAAGGTCAATACCCGATTGAATTTCCGGGGAAGGGCGTGTGGTTTTACGGGCATTATGAACGGGAAGCCTTTATTCTCGAACGGATGTGCCGGGAAAAAAATGAAGCAAAACTCAAGGTCGGTTATACCGAGTTCCGCCGGGTCCCCGGCGCAAGAGCATTTTTCAAAAACAGTTTTGAAAAAAATGAGATTTTCATATTCAGGACGACCGGGGCTTTTGAACTTTGGGTCAACGGCAGAAAAATCCTGACTGCTGCAGAGCCGGAAAAGGAACATTCAGTACTTATACCGGAAGATGCAGAGGTGGTTTTGTGCATCCAATGTGAAGATATAACCCGGGAACTTCCCGCACTCTGGTGTCCTGTAAAAAAAGAAAACTGGTCCTATTCTCCCGACGGCCGGGAATACAGTACCGCCGTCAATTGTGCCGCAAGAGCTGACGGTATTGCTCCGCATCACGCTCCTATGGCTCAAATGGAACTTTGCCCCCGGCAAATCGCAGAAAATGTGTGGGATTTCAACACCGAGGTGCTGGGGATCGTTGAGATCCGCTGTGCTGCAGAGGAAAAGCCGGAGATCTATGTGGGCGAAAGCCGGGCCGAAATGGAAAACCGTGATCCCGGCGTTGAAGAACAGACCAGAGAACTGATTTCCAGGGAACCCGGATGTTTTGTCAGTAAAGTTCCGCTGGCATTGAGATATATCCAGATTGAAAATGCTTCTGCTCCGGAAGTGAAACTTAAAGGTTTCTTTCAGCCTGCTGAGTACAAGGGGGCCTTTGCCCTTCCGGAAGACGGGGAAATGACAAAGATCTGGATGCACAGTGCTTACACTTTGCGCTTGTGTATGATGAATTTTCTGCTCGACGGCATTAAACGGGACCGGCTGCCCTGGGCTGGAGATCTTGCTGTTTCTCTGCTGGGCAATGCTTATTCTTTTGGAAACAGCCAGCTTGTCAGAGATACGCTCTCTATTCTTGGCGCAGTCAGTGTCAAGGTCGCCCACATCAACACTATTGTGGATTATACCCTCTGGTACATTATCAATCACGACCTTTATCAACTTTACTTTGCGGACCGGGAGTTTCTGGAACTGGAATACCCCCGCATCAGTGAAACGTTGGATTTTTTGCTGACACTCCGGGAGGAAAGAGGATTTCTCCGTGCAGACCGTCCGGGAGATTGGCTTTTTATTGACTGGGTCCCCGGGGAAAAAATAACTGCATTGCAGATGTTGTTTGTTATGGCCTTGCGCGCAGGTTCCCGACTTGCCCGGAGAATGAACGATTCCATACGGAGCGAAATACTTGAAAACACTGCCGCACAGCTTGTCACTGTTGTAAAGGAAAAGTGTTTTGATTCTGAAAAAGGACTTTTTACCGTTGCTCCGGATGCAAAGGAATTTTCACGTCACGCCAATTTGCTTGCCGTGACAGCCGGAGCTGCTGAGGGGATAAGTACAGAGTTTATAAAAAAGGCATTGACAGAAAAAAAATTGCCCCCTGTGGGAACGCCTTATATGTCGGTGTTTGAAGCAATGGCCTTGAGTTGCTGCAACGCCCCTTGGGAAGCTGTCGCCAAGGTCAGAGAAATCTGGGGAGGTATGCTCAGAGAGGGGGCTTCCACTTTCTGGGAAGGCTTTGATCCGGCACATTCCGGAAATGAACATCTTGCATTTTACAACCGGCCTTTCGGCAAAAGTCTCTGCCACGCCTGGAGCGCAGGTCCCCTCTTTCTGCTGCCTCAACTTTTTCTGGGCATTGAAGTTCTTGAAGATGGCTGGCGCAAATTCCGTGTCGCTCCCCTGCCGGGAATCACGGCGTCGGCTGCAGTGCCTACTCCGTGGGGAAAGATCCTGATCGACGTTGTTGATGGTAAACTTGTTTCACTTTCTGCCCCTGAACAATGTACAAAAGTGAACGATTGAGGGGGAATTTATTAAAAAGATTGATTTATCTTAAGAAATATACTGTATTTTATTTGTAATGTTGGCATTGAAGTAATATATTAAAAAACGATACATTAATGCAGACAGGTGGAAGAGTGTCTTTTACAACAGATGTTTCTTTTTTGGAAAAAATAAGTGACGGAGATGAGATTTCCTGGAGTAAATTTCACGATATCTATTCTCCGTTGATCCGGTATTGCGGTCGTGAGTGGGGATTGAGTGAAAGTGAAAATGATGAGCTTGTTCAGGATGTGATGATCGGTTTTTTTATGGGATCAAAGACCTTTCGTTATGATCGTTCCAAAGGGAAATTCCGTTCTTATCTTCAGGAAATCGCCAAGACAAAAATCTTTGCCATACTTAAGAAACGTTCTCCTGTTTCCGCAGAAAAATTTGCAAATCCCGCCCTGATGGACTTTGCATTTGATGAAAAATGGGATGCAGAATGGCATAATTATCTTTGTGCAGAGGCATTTAAATTGCTGCAGAAAGAGATGGAAGAACTTTCGTTCCGTTCCTTTTATATGTATGTTATGCAGAATCTTCCTCCAGCTGAGGTCGCTGCAGCTTTGGGCATTTCGGTCAACGCTGTCTACATCAACAAATGCCGGGCACTGGAATTTCTGCGGCGGACTGTACACGAGTTGGAAAAATTGTGACAAATTTGGTTATGAGACACTTTGAAGAATACGAAATAGAACATCTTGTCAATTCCACGGGAACTTTGTGGTTCCGGCTGCTTTGCCGGATGCACTTGAAAAACTGTGCTCTCTGCCGCCAGCGTTATGCACGGGTCATTGAAGGAAAAAAGAGTGCTGAAAAGTTCCGGACGGCGATATTGCGTTTTTCTGCTGACAGTTCTTCTCCTGCCGGCGGAGAATATTCCGGAGATAAACAATGATTTCCGGGGGAGAAATCTGCCCTAAATGCTTCCTGCAGCTTGAAAAGAACAGTTCCGGAGAATATTGCTGTCCCCGGTGCGGAACTGCTGCCGGAATTTCGGCAAATGAAAAAAAAACTGAATCTCTGTTAACTCCAGGAACTGTCTTTGATAAGTACCGAATCGTCCGCATCGTCGGTTACGGCGGTATGGCTGAAGTTTACGAAGCACAGCATTTGCTTTTGCACCAGACCTTTGCTCTCAAGGTTATCAAGAATTTCGGCAGCGAAAAACAATCTCACGCCAATAAAAGATTTTTGAGAGAGGCCAAGTGTTTTCATCTGCTTGAACATCCCAATATTGTCCGGGTTTATGATATCGGATGTGATGCCAATACGGGATTTCTTTATATTGCGATGGAATTCCTTGAGGGAGGGAACCTGCTGCTGGAAGATGGAAAAACTCTGCCGGAAAAGGAACTGCTCAATATTGCCCGGGATATAGCTTTGGCTCTGACTGAGCTGGAAAAACAGCAGATGGTGCACCGGGATATAAAACCTTCAAATATTATGCGTACCGCAGACGGCAGTTATAAACTTATGGATCTCGGTATTGCCAAAACCGCTTGGGAAGAACCCGCAGAAGGGTACACAATCACGCTGGATGATGTGGTCATAGGAACACCTGCTTACGCCAGTCCTGAGCAGTGCCGTTCTCCTCATAATGTGGATATCAGGGCTGATATCTATTCATTGGGAGTGACCTTGTATCAGTTGGCAAGCGGCGTAAAACCTTACAACGGCATTACGCCGGTGGAAACGATACTCAATGTTTTGAACACAGTCCCCAGACCCTTGGCTGTGATGTCAAAGGAGCTGAGTGTCCCTTTTATGGAACTGATCGAGGCGATGATGGCAAAAAATCCCGACGATCGTCCCCCGGATGCCGGAACTTTGTCTGCGATGATCGAAAATGTCAGACAAGGGAAACGTTGTGTTATCCGGCGCAAAAGATTCTGGAAGAACGGACTTTTTACGGGAGCTGCTTTTTTTCTGCTGCTGATTATTATTGCTGTTGTTGTTGTTTCAGTCCGGGATCACAGGGAACGAAAGAGAGTTTTGACTGAACTCAATCACATATCGCAGATTGCAGCGAATGAAAAAAATTCTGCACCTGCCGTGTTGCCGGAAAAAATAAAAACGCCTGAAAAAGAGTTTCTTATTGCTCCTTTTATTGACACTTCACAACCGAGAGGCCTGGCTGTCCGTTTGAATGAAAGCCGGAAGATTCTTGCATACCTAAAATCTCCGGAGGCGAAAGGGATTGCATTTTCTGAGGAAAGAAAAAAATTCTTTTCTGAGCGGGTGCGCACTCTTGAAAATCTGATAAGGCGCAAAAATAAACGCAAAGAAAGAGCCTGCCGTATCAGCTGTTCACCGGAACTGCATAAAGAGATCCGGGATTGCCTGAAAAACTGTAAAGAACCTTTCAGATTCAATAAGCTCAAAGCACACATCTCCAATGGAATAATGCGCGCTCTGCAGGCAGGGGAGATAGATCCGGATTCTCTCTTTACCGATGGAAGAAATGAGAAACGCTCTCTGACGGGCATCGCCCTGAGCGGATTTCTGCCCTGGTCTGAGGAGATGTTGAAACTCCTGATATTTTCCGGAGCTGATATCGACAATAATCTGGGAACTCCTGTCGCATTTCCGCCCGGGCCCCGGGAAACAAAAATCTGGGAACGGCTCACTGGAATATGTGTCTTTAACGGAGTTGATAATATTGACACCGGAATCCACGGTCCTCTGCTGCTCTCAGTGGTCAATCCCCGCCATACCTATCTGGTCTGCCGTCCTGAAAAAAACAGCATTGACTGGAATCTTGCCAATTTTCTGGTCGATACGGGAACTTTGCTGGATGCAGAAGATCCCCAGGGACGGACTGCCTTGCACTATGCGGCACTTCATAACCGGGGGGAACTTATTACCCGGATGCTTCTTGCCGGAGCTCTTTCCGGCAGACACCGCGATCAGGACGGCAATACACCTTATCATTATGCTATCAGAAATCACGCTGCTTCGGCTGTTGCCGCATTGGAGCGTTTCGGACTGAGTGTGCCTGTCTCCCGGGAGGATCGGGCTCAGGGAGCATTGCTCAAAGGGATTATGAGTAATATCCCTTTGCAGGTCGAACAGGCTCTTGATGGGGGGGCTTCACTTGATTATGTTTACTGCAACGGTCTTAATGCTCTGCAATGTGCTGTACTTGTGAAAAATCTGCAGTTGGTGAAGTTTCTTATGTCAAAGGGAGCTTCTCCCCGGAGCAATGCCGGACGCATTTCCATACTTGGTATTGCTGTTTGCACAGGGGCCCCGGAAATACTGGAGTATCTGATCCAAAAGATCAAGCTCAAAAATATGACGTGGCAGTATGGGCAGAAAAAACTTTATCTGCCTGATGCCATTCTTTCCCATTACAGAAAGGATCCGGAAAAGGCCAAACCTTTCTTTTCTGCGTTACTCCGTAACAAGTGGGATATCAATATGCTTTCTCCCACAAAGAAAACAGCCTTGCAGCAGGCTCTCAGCTATGGGGACGTTCATCCGGATGTGGTCCGTTTTCTCCTTGATTCCGGAGCTGAAAAGAAAGGCATCCTGACTCACCGCAATCCGGAAATCCGCCGATTGCTTCAGAAATAAGAACAAAAAAACGCCCTGCCGGTTAAAGCAGAGCGTGGAACCTTCAAAACGTTACTGCCGGAAAAGGAAATCCAGCAGCAGTTTGCAGCCGTCCTGCAGGCTGGCTGTTTCAAGTTTTTCCTCTCTGGTATGGGCCCCGGAGCCCCGGCAGACGCCGAAACAGATAGCGGGGATCCCCATAGAAAGGGGGATATTGCAGTCTGTTGAACCGGAATTTTCGATCATTTCCAGATTGAGTGTTTCTTTGACAGCCTCTCCGGCCCGGTTTTTCAGAGTTTCAAAACATTCCTGATCCACGTCGCCGGAACAGGGGCGGTCGCCGATCTTGTCCACTTCAACTTCCACGCCCATAGCCCGGAAGGATTCGACGGTTTTCTCAAACATATTCTGCATTTTTGCCAGACAAATTTTATTGTCTGAGCGGTATTCATACATCATAGATGCTTCCTGAGCAATGGTGTTGACTGAAGTTCCCCCTGAGATGATCCCCACATTATAGGTGGTTTTGCTGGAGCCTTCCTGAGGAACTTTGACAGAATAGAGTGAGGTGATCATCGTGCTGAGAATGTGGATGGCGTTCCGGTTGCCGAAACTGCCGAAGGAGTGGCCCCCTTCAGTGCGGACGGTCACATTGTAACGGTGGGAGCCCACGGCTTCACAGACCATATGGTTCATAGAAGCTGAGTCCAGAGAGATGAACTCTTTGACCCGTGAACCGTAATCCGCCATAAGCTGCCGGGTCCCTTTAAGGTTGCCCAAGCCCTCTTCACAGGAATTGGCCACAAAGAGAAATCCTCTGCTGCCAAAGGGGTACTTTTCTTTGAAATATCTTGCACAGACCATAAGCACTGCCAGATTGGCGGTGTCATCAGTGACTCCGGGGGAGTACATAAACCCCTCTTTTTCTTCAAATGCCATAGGCTCCATATCGGGAAAAACCGTATCCGTATGAGCCATAACCACTGTAATGTCACAGCTCTCTGTCATATTGACAGGAGCGATCACATTGAGAGCTTTGTCAATGGCAACATCGGTGAAACCATTGTTGTCAAACCATTTTTTGCAGTATTCCGCCCGGCGTTCCTCGTGATGAGAGGGGGCGGGTATCTTGCAGAGATCACGGACGATCTGAGCGGCTTCTTCCCAGGCTGCAGCAGCATAGGCGGTCATTTCAGAATTGAGTGCCATATTGTAAAGTTCCTTTTGATTTCAGAGTTGGACAACGCCGATACCGTTTTCGATCTTTATGTCTACGCCCCAGGGCTTTGACATTTCGGCGAAGCGTTCAATAATATTGGATTGAGTATCTTTTTTAGGCCAGCCGTTCCGGGAACGGGGCAATGCAAAGTGTTCTTCAATGGGGAGGAAAATCAGTTTTTTCAGTTCGCCGTTTTCCGCTTCCCAGTAGGGAATGACCGATTCAAACATCACTTTGCTGTAACTTAATCCTCTTTTTCCGTTGGCTGAACGGTTGTTGAAAAGCACGTCAAGCCGTTCATTGCCGTTGAGTTTCTGCTTGGCAAACATACCGTCGGGGGCTCTGAGGATCGTTTCCAGCTGATTGATGAAATCACCCAGACAGTAGAAAATGGGTTTGCCTTTGTAAATTTCCACGGGACGCAGCAAGTGGGGGCCGGTTCCGATAATGGCATCGGCTCCCGCATCAATACACTTGTAGGAAAACTCCGTTGAAACTTTGTCAACGGATTCCTTGATCGTGCCGTCGATTTGATGATTGTGCATAGCGATCACCACATAGTCTGCCATAAAGCGTGCTTCAGCAATGGCATCGGTGATCCGTTTCATATCGGTGTCGTTGATGATCGAAACGACTTCTGCTTTGTCGGCAGCTTCAAACATCATCTGAGCAAAGGGCTGCTCCCCTTCTTTCAGCTGAGGCAGATAGCCCTCGGCACGGATAATGTCGGAACTTGCGTTGAGGGAAAGGGAATCGGCGATCCGCTTGAGATGTTCCAGTTCTTCCTGAGGAACGCGATATTTTTTGGTGACTCTGATGCCGTTGACTCCGGGACGGCCGGGGAGGGAGGCGGTTTGTTCTCCTGCCATACCTTCGGGGTTGAAGGTCATTGTACAGGCGATCAAGGCGTAACGGCCGCTGACGGTGTCGAGATAGACGGGCCGTGAAGCATCAGAAAGAGTACGGCCCGTGCCGGTAAAGAGGAACTCCTCTTTTTCAAGATTTTCGAGGGTTTTGATAAGCCCGTCATAAGCGTAATCCAGGGCGTGATTGTTGGCGGTACTTAAGATATTCACCCCGAATTTCCGCATATCTCTGATGACTCCCGGGGGAGAACAGAGCCAGCTGCCCCCTGATTGGGCTGCACCGTAAGATTCAAAGTTGTGGACGGTGGTTTCCAGATTGCCGAAACGGAAATCTCCTTTAAGGATAAAATCTCTTACTTCGCTGAAGCCGTCGTATTCACCCTCAAAGGGCAGCCTGCGGGTGATCATCGCATCGCCGGTCGCGGTACATTTGAAAACCGGATTGGAAATGTTGGACATTATTTGTTCCTTTTTTGAACTTGAAATAAAAAATCTTTTCAGGTAATATAGCATAAACTTTTAACTATTTCAACAACAAAAGTTCTTTTCTCTGTGCTGAATCATCGAAAATCAATATAAAAAGGCGGCTTCTTTGAGGGAAACCGCCTTGAGCCGTCTGTAAAAGATTATTTCAGATCGGTCAGTTTTTCAAGTTTTACATTCATCAGCCGATCCCAGGAGTTGGGAAGCCGGGAAGGGGTGGCAATGAAAAGAGCGTACCACGCTTCTTTTTCGATGATAAGTGTCTGTGAAACCCCTTGAGTTTTGGGGGCAGGCAGATGATTGTAACTGAATATGGCAGGGCTTTTGACCTTGTATGAGCGTAACGTTTCAACCGTGCTGAAAGCCGCCTTGTTCAAATTGGGGATCTCATACAGATTGAAATTCATCGTGTTGACCCCCATACGCTGGAAAGAGAATCGGTAGATCCCGGCGGGCAGATAGATATACTGGCGGATCTCAGGATATCTCCCCATTCCAAATCCCAGCTGGTAGGAGCCGTATCTGGGTTTGACAAGTTTCCAGTAGTTTTTATAAGCATCTGTCCGGACATCACCGATCTGCTCATAGAAGTACCAGTTTTCAAGTTTGGGGTGGTCGCCTTTGACCTTGGGATCACCGGGAGTTCCTTTTTTGAAGTCACCGTTTTGAATATAATTTTTAAGAGCCCCGCCGGAGTTGTTGCCGATCATCGTGGTAACAGGCATAAGAGCGGGATATTTTTTGAAGGCATCGTTCCAGTACTGCAGCCGGGCCTTGCGTTTCATAGAAACACAGACTCTTTTCTGAAGTGACTGCAAGGCCTTTTCTGCAGACTCGTAAACGTATGCCTTGATGGCGGTGCGGTAGAGACCGTAAATGGGGTTCACCCGCTTACGTCGGTGGGCTCCGGGAACGTAACGGTAGAGGCCGATTTTATCCTGACTGACAAGAGTTTTCCACATTTTTTCAAATGCGGCATCACGGGCAAGGGTGCGGGTGTAAATGGCATTGATCTTTTCAAGTGTCAAGGAGTTGTCATTTCTCAAAGTGACACCGTCCAGATAGTTTTCCGCAAGGCAGCGGATGTAGGCAAAATAGTTGGAAATAACTTGAAGCCGCTGTTTTTCAAGAGCCGTCATCGGGGACTTTGCCGCAAGGAGCAGCTGTTTTTCCATTGCTTCAATATCACCGTGGCGCAGACCGATGAATTTCTCTGCACCATAACTTCTGATAGAGATCTTGCCTTTTCCTTTGTTGGCTTCATTCTCACGGATGCAGATTTTTTCCCAGAGGTCGTAATATTTTTTGACATAGGGACCTGCTTTGGGGCCGAAAGCCTTGTCGCAGTATTCAGCAAGGACTTTGTCAGGGTCGCTTTTCAAATTCCAGAGAAGCCTGCCGAGAATATATTGTTTGGGGGAGTTTGCGGCACCGATCATATAGACTTCACCAAAATACTCCCGGACACCGATGCGGTGAAGATCCCGGAGTTTTTCAGCCATAGCGTGAGGATAGTGCCGGGGCAGGGGATACCACTGGTCAAGCTGATGTTCCCAGAAGCCCAGCTGCTTCATTCCTTTTTTGGCGAAATCACGGACAGTTTGTTCAACGGTACTCATCCCGATCAGCCCGGGGTGGATCTCAACTTTGGCAGGGACTACGCTTGTGGCATCGCTGTAAAGGAGGATGATTCCCTTGACTTCAGGATTGACCTTGCGTGCGGCATCAAGGATTTTCTTGTAAAAGGTGAAATAACGGTTGGAGTAGAAGCCTTTTGCTTTTTCTCCGGGATCGTCCCAGGCGGTACACCCGGTACATTCGCAGTGATGTCCGGCACCGTCGTTGACAGAAAGTTCAACGCCGTCAGAGCTGCCCGTGCCGTATCTGGCAAGAATGTGCTGCACAAAGATTTTCTGCACATCGGGATTGCTCACACAGGGCGACCAGTCGCACAGCTGTTTGTTGGGTTTGTTGTGTCTTTTACCCCGGATGAGGGGGAAATATTCGGGATGTGTTTTGCCGTATTTTTTAGGATTGATGATAACACCGAAAGAGTGCCAGGAAATGTTGCGGCGGCTTTCGGCAAGATACATACGGGACAGTTCCTTGTTCACATAGGAGTTCATTGTCCAGGCCCGGGTGTTGAAGTCGGGGCTTTCTTTGACAGCGATTTTTTTCGGCATCTGCCACTTGGAATTGTCAGGGATGACCAGCCCCAGATCACCGGGAAGAACGATATCCACCCCCAGATATTTCCGCAGAAAATAGTTTCCGGGGTAGCAGTAGCCCCAGGCATCCCGGCTCATCAGCAGACAGACATTCTTTTTGCCCCTGACGGTCACAGGATAGCGGATGATAAAACTGTCTTTGGGTTTGCCTGCAAGAACTTTGCTGTAATCCCCCCCTGCCACAGCTTCACGGGTGATCAGAAAAATGGTTTCGGCATCGGCCTTTTCAAAGGGGACGACTTTGACTTCCTGTTTCAATGTCTGGGAAAGGCGTTTGGCAAAAAGGGCGGCTGTGGCTTCAAGAGTCACCTCTTTACGCAAACGGGGTTCAGAAGCATCTTTGAGGAAACTTACCTGAAACTTTTCCGCTCCGGAAAGGGCGGTGCACAGCAAAAGCAGTGCTGTGCAAAGTTGTAAAGAGAGTTTTGTCATTGTTAATTCCTTGATTTTGGGGGAGATATAATGTCTGAAAAAAAGGAAGAAAATTTGATCAGAGATTTTCTTCCTTGTTAAATGAACGCAACAGTTATTACAGAGTTTTACGGTTTTTCAGCACTGGGGCTCCAGGTCAAGCCGTTGTATCGGACCTTGTCAGAGTCAGGATAGGCAGCATATCTTATAAATTTTACGTGACCGTCTGCATAAAGAAAGTTGGCTCCACCAGTATGCCGGGGGGGCACAGATTTGCCTTTGCCGTCTTCACTGTACTTGTCTTTATAAGTACAGCGGTAGTCAATATTTCCCCAGCCGCAGTTATCAGCCATATAAATAGTATATGCAGGACGTTTCACCCTGACACTGTGAATCGTGTTATCTTTGCCATCGTGAAAATGGCGGTTGAATCCGATAGTCACATAAAGTTCCCCTTCAATAGCAGGACGGCATACCGTCATACCGTCACCGTCGGATTTGACAAAACAGGAGGGGGCAGCAGGAGCAGCCGGACAGGCATACGCACTGACAACAAGTTTTTTCTTGTTGTAAAGATATATACTTGCAAAACGCTCATTACTTACCTTTTTGGGGGCATACTGGAAAAAAGCACTGTAATGGAACCAGAGATAAGGATCACCGGCAGCAAAGCCTGCTTTACTGGTGTGCCGGGGATAGTAGCCCTTGTAGTCAGAGATGTACTGTTGGGTCATCTTGCCGATTTGAGAAAAGTTATTGAGACACTTGATCGATTTGCCCTTGTCACGTGCCTGCTGCAAGGCAGGCAGCAGCATAGCGGCAAGAATGGCAATGATGGCAATAACAACCAGAAGTTCAATCAGCGTGAACGCTGATTGAGTGAAGATGTGAAGGTGTGAAGAGCTTTTTTTGCATCCGCAAAAAAATCGTGAAGTGCGCCCCACCGGGCGTAAGGATGTGTATTTTTTTATTTTTGAAAAACAGTTCTGTTGTGCAGTAGTAACAAGGAGTTCAATCAAAGTGAAGCCTATAGGCTTCCTCCCTGTGCACAGGGAGGAATGAACAAACTTAATGCGTTTCATAGTTGTCAAATCCTTATTTTTATCAGGGGATCAGTTTTTCCATTTTCACGTCCATCAGGTGATCCCAGGTGTTGGGAACACGGGAGTGGGTGGCGATCATAAACACATACCAGGCACTCTTTTCAACCAGCACCAGCTGGCTGAAGCTCCGGACACCTGCTCCCGGCTGGTGATTGCAGCTGAAAACCGCAGGACTTTTGATCCTGTGAGAACGCAGGGTCATCACGCTTTTGAAAGCATCTTTGGTAAAGGTGGGCACTTCGTACATATTGAAACTGAAGATGCTTTCACCAGTCCGGCGGAAGGAGAAGCGGTACACGCCGGCAGGCAGATAGATGAACTGACGGATCTCAGGATATTTCCCTTCACCGAAACAAAGGTGGTTGGAACCTTTGGCGTTTCTGACAAGATCCCAGTGATTTTTGTAGTCATCAGCAAGGATGTCGCCGATCTGCTCATAGAAGTACCAGTTGTCAAGTTTTGGGTGGGCACCTTTGACTTTGGGATTGCCGGGCGTACCCTTTTTGAAGTCGCCGTTCTGGATATAGTTCTGCAGTTTTTGATCAGAATTGTCACCGATCATCAAGGCCACAGGCATCAGTGTGGGAAACTTTTTGTAGGCTTCCTGCCAGTATTTCAGCCGGGCGGAGCGGTTCATCTTGGCACAGGCACTTGTCTGGTGGTTGCGCAGGGCAGTTTCCACTGATTCCAGCACATAAGCCTTGATAGCGTTGCGGTAAAGCACGAAAACAGTGTCACTCCGCTTACCTTTAGAGGACATTCTGCGGTAAAATCCGAGCTTGTCTTTGCTGACGATCTTATCCCACAGTGAAGCAAATTCTGCATCACGGGCCTCGCAGCGTTTGAAGATCTTGTGGATCTCATCGACAGAAAGTTTTTTGCTGTTTCTCAAGGTCACGCCGTCAAGATAATTTTCAACCAGACAACTGATGTAGGAAAAGTGATTTTTGATGACTTCAAAACGTTTTCTTTCAACAGCGGTCATCTTGGATTTTTCTGCTGCCGCAAGAGAGTTTTTCAGCACTTTTACATCATCGTGGCGCAAGCCGACAAACCATTCAGGGCCATAGTTCATAATCCGGGGTTTTGATTTGCCCTGTCTGGCAATACATTCACGGGTGTAAACTTTTTCCCAAACATCGTAGTATTTCTTCATATAGGGACCGGCCTGAGGTCCATAGGCTTTGTTGCAATATTCGACCATAACCTTGTCGGGATCGGTGTTCAAATCCCAGAGAAGCCTGCCGAGGACATACTGTTTGGGGGCATTGGCAGCGGCGATCATATAGACTTCACCGAAGTATTCCCTGACGCCGATCTTGTGCATTTCACGGAGTTTTGCAGCCATAGCCCGCGGATAGTGGCGGGGCAGCGGATAGAGATAGTCCAGCTGATGCTGCCAGAATCCCAGACGCTTCATCCCATTCTTTGCAAAGTTGCGCAATGTGTTTTCTTTGGTACTCATACCCACCAGACCGGGGTGCAGTTTGAGGTTTTTGGGAACCAGGGTTGTGGCATCGCTGTAAAGCAGAATACAAGCTTTGACATCGGGATTGATCTTTTGGGCGGCTTCCAGAACTTTGTTGTAAAAGGTGAAGTAACGCTTTGAGTAGAAGCCTTTGGCTTTTTCGGCAGGATCATCCCAGGCAGTACACCCGGCACATTCGCAGTGATTGCCTGAACCGTCGTTGACTGAAAGTTCAACTGCATCGGAACCGTGGTTGCCGTAGTTCCTGATAAGGTAGTTCACAAAGAGTTTCTGCACGTCGGGATTGCTGACGCAGGGAGACCAGTCGCAACGCTGTTTTTTGGGGGCATTGTGCCGTTTGCCCCGGACAAGGGGGAAGTATTCAGGGTGTTTTTTGCCGTATTTTTTAGGATCGATGACCCGTCCGAAAGTGTGCCAGGAAATGTTCCGGCGGCTTTCAGCCAGGTTCATACGGGCGAAATCCTTGTCAACAACGGTGTTCATCGTCCAGGCACGGGTGTTGAAATCGGGACTTTCTTTAACTGCGATCTTTGAGGGCATCCGCCACTTTGAGTTGTCCGGGATCACCTCGCCGAATTCCCCCGGGAACACGATGTCATACCCCAGATATTGACGCAGGAAGTAGTTTCCGGGATAGCAGTAACCCCAGGCATCCCGTCCCATCAGGAGACAGACATTCTTTTTTCCTTTGATCGTTACAGGATAGCGGATCAGAAAACTGTCCAGCGGCAAACCCGCAAGAATCTTGCTGTATTCCTTGCCGAGAGCCCCTTCGCGGGTGATGAGAAAGATTGTTTCAGCATCAGCTTTATCAAAGGGGACGACTTTGATTGTCTGTTTTAAGGTCTGAGAAAGCCTTTTGGCAAAAACATCCGCCGTATTGACCAGGGTATGCACTTGCCGCATACGGGGTTCAGAAGGCCCTGTTAAATAGGTGACCTGAAATTTCTCTGCTCCGCACAGCAATAGGGTGAAGCCGCAAAGAAATGTAAAAAAACAACTTTTCAAAAAACGCATTTTATATCTCCTTTTATTGAAAGGACTATTTTTTTCTTCCCAATTAATATACTGTTTGAAGATAGAAATTACAAGTACTGCAGTGCAGAATGCTTGAATTTTTGTTTCTGAGGTGCTATATTATTCTTGAACCGTATTATAAAAATCAAGGAGTTTATTATGGATTTTACAGTGTCTGTTTACGGTGCCCATATGCTTGTCCCCGAAGAAGGACGTACTGTGGCCGGGATTATGCGTGCTGCTGCCGGATTGGGGTTTGACGGTATCGACCTCGGTTACTATTGGAACGAGGAAAAGAAAGCACAGGAATTAACTGATGCTAAAAAACTGGCTGAAGACCTGAATTTGAAACTTATCAACTATGTTTCCGGAAACAACTTCGGAAACGCTATTGCCGAGAACCGCTTGCAAGCTGAGATCGACAAAGTCAAGACAGCCCTCGACGAAGCCGCCTTTTTCGGATGCAGAAATTTGCGGGTTTTTGCCGGAGGATATGATCTGGAATGGGAAAAATACAGCCAGGGCATTGCCGATGCTCTCGCCGTTTGTGCCGAACACGCCGCCAAAAACAATGTGGTGATGGCTATTGAAGATCACGGTGCTCTTTGTAAAGATTCAAGCGAACAGCTTTTTTACATCAGCACGATTGATTCTCCTTTCCTCCGTGCCACAGCTGACATCGGCAACTATTGGACTCACGGTAATGAACTTCCTGAACAGGGCGTGGCTGCGATTGCTGATCTTGCTGCGATGGTTCACGTCAAAGATTATCTGATCATCAACAATAAATTTACTTCAGTTCCCACAGGGGAAGGAGTTATTGACCTGAAGCAGTGTTTCCGGATCCTTAAGGATGCCGGTTACAAAGGTACACTCTCTCTGGAATATGAGTGTTCCATCGGCGAGGGCCGTCACGGTATCACCACCAGTCTGGTGAATATGCGCCGTGCTTACGCCGGCTGCTGAATATAAAAGCATTAAAAAAACTGTCCTGCGTTCCGTTTCATACGGAAGACACAGGGCAGTTTTTTGTTGGATGAAAAAAGTTTTTTCAGCTTAAAGTCGAAGGTGCATTCATTGCCGCAATGAAGCTTGTCGGATGCCGCCGAAAGAGTACGGAAGGCAGATCCGGATTTTTCTCTGATTTGCGGAATCTTGTAACGATTTCATAGGGGGGCGCAATGACTTTTGTCTTAAAAGAATCCGGAGCCGTTTTCAACTTGATTGCTGCCTCTTTTGCCCCTGTCCGTAGCAGTTCCCGGGAACGGGCGGGGGAAAGGTGGATCGCTGAAAGTTTCGCTCTGCTGTAACTTTCTGCTGTGACATCTTCCAGGCCTTCTTCACTGTTGCATCCCCGCTTGACAGCTGCGGTAATGACACCGGGGGCGAGGGCTTCAGCTTCTCTGGTAAAGGCTTCTTCTCCGGCAGCAAAAATGACGGGAACTTTCAATTCTGCGGCACAGAGGGCCAATTGTCCGAATTCCCCTACGGCAATGCCGTTTGCGGTTGCTTCAAAGACTTCAAAACTGCCTGTATGGGAAATATGACTGTAAGGCGTCCGGGACATAGCGTGCTGGCCCACCCAGGCGATGCCGTCAAAACTGTCGTCAAGCGTAAAGGGCCAAATGGGGGAAGCTGCTCCCCGCTGCAGTTCAACTCTTTCGTCCAGGAGTTCCGGATCAATGGCTCCCGGGCCGTGACCGTCCACCACCCGGATCTCTGTGGCTCCGCCTGCAAAAAAACCTTCGACAGCCGCATTGGTTTCAAGAGTCAGCAGTTTTTTTGCCTTTTCATAATAGGGGGATGAAAGAGTGCACCAGTCGGCAAAGTTCATTACGCCTGCGACTCCTTCAAGGTCGGTGACGATCATAATTTTCATAAGTTGTTCCTCCGGAAAATGCGGGAATAAAAAAACGATCCCCATACACTGTGTAATATAACACCCGGGGATCGTTTTTACAAGAAGGAAAATGGATTATTCCAGATTGGTACCCACATCACCGCCGTTGTCGGTGTAACCGTTCTTGTTCAGATACTGTTCCATACGTTCAGCTTCGATGGCACGGACGTCGACCATATATTTTATTGCTGCTTCTTCGGTCAGAACAACGTTCATCTGGCCCGTAGGATTGTTTTCAGGATAGATCAGATCCTGAGGAGTGAGCTTGGTGCTTCCGGGAATATTAGCGGAACCGTAGGCAGGATTATTAAACAAATTGATACCCATTTCCACCAGGCGGGTACGGAGTTTCTGCACATCCAGCTGACGGACGGTCACATTGTCTTTGACTGAAAGGGCAGCGGCAGTACCGGCGGCCTGTCCCATATTGAGACATTCCAGCACCAGACGGATACCGCTCTGGCCCATAAAGTCAGCGGAAACATTACGGCCTGCCACAAGCATATTTTCAATGTTTTTGGTCACAAGGGCACGATAGGGGATCTCGCGCCATTTGCCGGGATTGACATAACACTTTTCTTCCACGCCATCGGCATTTTTACGGATGATGTGTTTGATGTGACCGGGATCGGTGGGGTGGTGGGCATCAAAGGCGTGCATAGCACGGGCGACGGCATCGTCGAAGCGGGCACCGTCCACCAGGTCATCAGCGGTGACTTTGTAATCGCACATAATACGGCGGGATTCACGGACACCCAGCAGAGGAGCTGAGTCGATGAGCCAGGCATCGGCGAAACCGGGCAGATATCTGCGGCAGAAACCGATGGTCCACTGGCACTGCTGACGCTGTTCGATGAGCTGACGGGTCAGGTCGAAACCGTCCAGACAGCGGCAGTTGCGGCTGTGGGCGTAGCAGATGTAATATTCAGCGTGTTTGGGATCACGGCCCGGCACTTTGACCAGCCAGTTGACCCGCTTGTCGATCATATAGGGATATTCTTTATTTTCGAGGGCCTTCTCGATGGATTCACGCCAGACGGTGGCAAGGGAGATATTGGCCAGTTCTTCGCTGTTCACGTTACCGACGTGCATCACCAGACTGGTGGCCTGATTGTAGTTGTTCAGTTCGGGGCAGCCGCATTCAAAGGGGACACCGGCATAGGCGGCAAGGTCGCCGTCACCGGAAGCGTCCACAGAACGTTTGGCTTTAATGGCCTGGAAGCCGCTCTTGTTAAAGATCACAGCACCCACAGCGGTATTGTTTTCAACGATGGCATCCACGATACTGGTGCAGTAGAGGATCTCAACACCTTCTTTGAGCAGCATCTGTTCAAGGATGACTTTGGCTTTTTCCAGGTCGAGAAAACGTCCGACCACAGCACCGTTCTGCTTCAGGGCGTGGAAAAGTTCAAAACCGATACCTTCGATGTAGCTGAAGGTCAGAGCCACATACCCCATAGTGACCAGACCGCCCAGAGCGGAAAGCTGTTCCACCAGGATGACCTTGGCACCGTTGCGGGCGGCACACATAGCAGCACCGAAACCGGCATAACCGCCACCTGCCACCAGAACATCGACTTCACGGACGACGGGAATTTCTTTATTCCCCCAGCTGATTGTTTTGATTTCGCTCATTTTTTGTTTTCCTTGGGTTATTCAAAACGTTGTGCTGCCTGATGCAGCAATTCAAGAAACTTCTCTTTTTTATTTTTATCAGCAGCCCTGCTGCCGATACCGATGGCCAGCGGCATCGCTTCGGGCGTTTCCCGGGGAGCCGCACAGGCAATATAGTAATTGGAAGCATTCCTCCGGCAGACCTCTGCATAGTTCTGACGGCGGATTTTTTCCAATTCTGCAAGCAATGACTCCTGATCTGCTGATGCTTCGGGCCATTCCTGTTCAGAAGGCAGCCCCAGATTGTCGATGATCCTGAGCCGCAGGGAGGCCGGAGCATTGGCAAGAAGCACTCTGCCCGTGGCATTGCCGTAGAAATTTTCCTCATCCGGAGCCGTCGGCGTCAGCCGGGTCACACGGAATGTGCAGCAGGAAAAAAGCCGTCTGTACTTGCTGTCCCGTATGGTCGCCACCGTCACATTGCCACCGCTGGCGGTGGTAATGTCAACAGCAATGGATTCAATCAATTTCTGCTGCCGGAGTTTTTCATCACGCTCACCGGAAAGGTCGCTGAAAAGGGGACCGATATGGTATTCTCCTTTACTGTCCCGCAGAAGCAGTCCTGTTTCCACCATTGAACGCAGCATTTGACACAAGGCCGATTTTTTACTGCCTGTTGCTGTGCAAAGTGTTTTCAAAGTGCAATGCTCCTGAGAAGCCACAAGTTTAAGCACCTGAACAGTTTTTTTTATGACCAGACCCATAAGTCTATGAAAAAACTCCTTTTTATTTCTTCATAAAAGTAATATACACGGAAGAAAAAAAGATTGCCAGTTAAAAAAGACAGGAAAATAAAAAAATATTGAAAAGTTTAAAATAATTAAACGTCAATCCTTTCCCGTTCCGGGGAAGATCCGCACAAAAAAAGCCGGAACCTGTGAAGATCCCGGCCTTTTGATCAGCATACGGCGTAATCAGTAAGTAATGACCACATCAGTAATGGCAAAGATATCCTTGAGACCGATATTGGGGTAGTCAAAACCGAAATGGACATAGGCACTGACTGCTTTGGCAGGAACGGGAGCTTCCTTGGTCACGCTCTGCCACTCACCTGTGGCAACCGGCATCGTCAGCGGAACGGCAGGAGTGACCTCTTTGTTGGCAGCATCATACCAGCGAACAGCACTGTTCCACCAGCCGCCGCCGGTATAGCCCTTCATACCTTTGGTAGCAAGAAAGGTGAATTTGACGGTAATGGATTTTTTCCCTTTGACAGAAAATCGGGGCGTTGCCAGGCTGAGAGCTGTATCCGCAGGTTTGGTTTTGGGGGCAAGAGTAACAACCGTTGCCTTTTTACCTTTGAACTCTTTGGTTTCAAATTGCAGTCTTTTGCTGTGGTTGCGGATCTCTTTCCAGGGCGTTGCCGCATTGAAATCGATCTTGAGTTCTGCTGCGAAACTTGCTGCAGCAAAAAGGACAGCGGTCAGGAGTAACATCTTTTTCATAATAAAAATTTCCTTTCTTTAATGAGTTTGTGATTATTTGAAACAGGCGGCAATGCTGAGTTTCTGCTGTTTGGCTGCATTGACAAACAGTTTGGAAATTTCTTCAGCACCCTGTTTGTTTACGTGAGTGATATCATTTTTACGTTTGGGATCGCCGGAAGTACACATAAAGAGTTTGCGGGTCGCATCCTTTTTAAGTGTATTGAAAAGTTTGACAGTTGCTCCGTTAAGGTCGATCAGTTCAACCTTTTCAGCTTTGGCAACGGCAGTTGAGGCATTGCAGTAATTTTTGAGGTTGCCCACAACGATGACACCCTGCTTGTTGAAAGAAGCACGGGCAATGCTGGTGGCAATAATGGGAGTTGCTCCCTTGGCACGGACATCAGCAATAAATTTTTTCAAATTGGCATCATAAGTTCCGCCGGGAACGGTGTGCTTTTTGGCATTTTTCTTATTGCCGTCGTTGTGTCCGAACTGGATGACCACAAAGTCGCCTTTTTTGACTTTTGCAATAAGTTTGTCCCACGCTTTGGTGTCAATAAAGGTTTTGGTACTGGCTCCGGAAATGGCCAGATTGTTGACCTTGACTCCGGCTTTGCAGAATCCCTGGAGCACCTGTCCCCAGCCGGTCAGAGGGGCACGAGTTGCAGGATAACTTGCACAGGTGGAGTCTCCGGCAAGAAAGATATCCGCACCAGAGAGAATTGAGCCGCAAAGAGCAACAACTGCGAGTGTCAATACGTTTTTGATCATTTTTTTCTTTTCCTTGAAATTGTGTTGTTTATTTCTTATCAGCAAGCTGGTCAATAAGATATTTGCTGATCATTTCAGAATATCCTTCGGGGCTGTCGCCGTGACCGTTGCGGATCTTTGCAAAGAAAGTTTTTTTGCCTTCCGGAATGGCATTGTAGAAAGAGTAAACACCGGTGGGAGGACAGGAACGGTCGATGTAACCTGCAGTCACCAGTACGGGGCATTTGATTCTGGGGGCGAAATAGACCAGATCAAAGTAGTCGGTGACCTTCCAGTTGTTTTTCCACTCTTTGGCCGCAGAACCGTATCTGCCTTCCAGGTGTGCGTTGATCTCACAGGATGAGGGTACGCCGAGGAAGGCCGCTTTGAGCGGGAAGAAAGCCGCAATGTAGGCCCCGATTTTTCCCCCGTGACTGGCTCCGCTGAAAAGCACTTTTGTTTTGTCGATCTCAGGGCGTTCTGCTACCGCATTCAGCAGTCTCAGGCAGCCGTGGATCGTGGGATAGGCGTAGAATTTCTTGGGGGAGGGGGCTTTATAGTTAATGATGATATAGCGGCGCAATCCCAGCTCTTTAAGAAATTTCTTGTGCATCGTGCGAGCCTCCTGCCGGGTCATCGCAGGACGGTAGGGAGGCAGGTGATAGTAGAGTACGGCCATAGGCTGTTTAAAAGATCTGGCAAGTCTGATTGCTATATTGGGGTGTGAAGCAGCGGTCGCATAAGCTTCACCGCCGCCGAAATAGACCATCAAGGGAATTTTACCCTTGACTTTTTTAGGTGCAGTATAAAGGGCGTAGGCCCTTTTCCCATTCACATTGGCACAGCTCAGGATAAAACTGTTGTAATCCGGGTTGGGGTTGATCGGTTCCGCTTTCAGATCCAGGGGCAGTTTTGCCGCTTCTTTGAAAGAATCTGCCCAGAACTTGTCAAAATCCGCAGGAGCTTTTCTGGCATAGCGGATCTTTTCCGGAGCGACGGCCACCGCCTGACGGGCGACTGCACCGTAACTCCGGGCGGTGCACATCAGGAAACCCGGGTAGGAAAGTGAAGATGTTACAACAGCAGGAGATTTCACAGTCAGAGTCTTGAAAATCTTTTGATCGCTTCCGTCAAGGGAAATGACCACAGAAATCGGTTTGTCTGAGGTGGAAGTAATGGCGAATTTTACCGTTTCACCTTCTTTGACCACGTGGGAAGCAGGAGTGCAGGTGATGTTCAGTTTAGGAGCAGTTCTTTTAGCCTTTTTGCCCGATTGGGAAGCAACTTGCTTTTTGACCTCTTTACTTTTGGCGGGGGCCGCTTGCTTTGAGGCCTCTTTTTGAGGCGCAGGAGCTGCTGCGAGGCCAAGGACGCTCAAAGAGAGCAGACAGAGTGAGATTTTTTTCATAGAAATATATCTTTACTTTTGGGGAATGAGGATCGCTGCAAAAGGAGCCGCAGGGAAGCCTGCTTTGTTGTACAAATTGGTGTTGGGATTATTCTGCCAGGCGTAGCGGACTGCCGCAGGTTCAGGAACTTTGCTTGAGGAAACAACAACAGTATCCTTGTCGATGACTGCTTTGTCTGCCCAATACCATTTTTTATCCTTGCCGCAGACGGCAAAACCTTCAAGCTGGGTGTTGGGAGCGTTGCGTACCAGAGGAGCCTTTTTGCCCTGACGCTTCACAACATCATAAAAAGCAGGCACAGGAGCGGCAACAAGACCGCCGTAAAGATTGTTCCAACTGATCCGCACAGAGCTGCCCTCACGGACAACTTTTGTCACCGCCGGACTTGCATAGGGGACTTTTTTACCATACACTTTGGCAAGGGCAATGGCAGCGAGTCTTTCGCCGGGAACGACTTTGTTGATGGGGTGGATGTCGCCGGATTCGCCCACATCAATGAGAATGGCCTGACCGGTATGGGGGACGTCAAGGGCAGCTGTCTGGGCGGCTCTCAAATAGGACCAGGAGGGGTCGTCGGCAGGGTTTTTGCTCTTGTAATAAAAGTTGGGCAGCTGGCACCAGTAGAAAGGCAGATCAGCTGTTTCAAAGGCTTTTCGCCAATCCTTTACAAGAGCCCGCTGCAAAGCGGCATACTCATTGTGGCGTCTGGAATTGGATTCCCCCTGATACCAGATGACACCGTCAAGGGCGTAGGGAGCGATCGGAGCGATACAGCCGTTATAGACACGCTGACCGTTGAAAAATTCTCTGGGGGGGATGCCGGGATTTTTCGGGGCGGGAGCGGCTTTTCCGGTGTAGGCTTTTTCCTGATAGAACTCCCATTCAACGCCGTCAAAGCTCTGCTGGCAAATGACCACAGCCTGGTGGAGAGTTGTTCTGTTGTTCAGGGGATTGTAGAAACGGAACATAAATTCGTGTTTCCCGGGAGCAAGTTTCGGAACTTTGAATTTGGGATAAATGTTCCGGACACATTTTTCAAGAGGCCAGTCGGCGATTTTTTTGCCGTCGCACCAGACGGTGAAAGGCTCTTTGTGACGGGGCATCGTAATGGTAAAGACCTTGTGGTTTGCAGGAATCGTTACGGTACGGCGTACCCAGACAACACCGCCGGGAAGACGGCCGGTGGCAGATTTTTTCCACACTGCATTGGCTGCGGGATATTTGAGAGGAGTGTCCTGACGGTTGTTGGCCTTTTCCCACACGGCCCGGTCGGCAATATATTTTTTGACGGCGGCAGGATAAAGTTTCAGGCGTTTTGAAACATCGGCATCCCGCTCAAGAACGGCAGGAACAGACTCTTTCAAAGCTCCGATGGTCATCCAGGTTTCAATGGGAGAACCACCCCAGGCGTTATTGATCAGCCCCACAGGGGTTTTGAGTTCTTTAAGAAGTTTCACGCCGAAATAGTAGGCGACTGCGGAAAAACTCGCAATATTTGCTGTATCAGCATAAACCCATTTGCCGGGGCCGTAGAACTGAGGCGTGGCAGCACTGCGGGAAGAGGCATTGAAACTGCGCAGACGGCTGCCGGCGGGTTTGGCTTTGACTGCAGCATAACCTTCGCTGCGGGGCATACGCAGATCCATATTGGACTGTCCGGAACAGAGCCATACTTCACCAACAAGCACATCTTTGATGACCAGATTGTTGATCTTGAGTTCAAAGGGACCTTCAGGGGAGTTGGCCAGATTCAGATCCACCCGCCATTTTCCGTCTTTACCGGCGGCGGTGGTACGTTTCTGACCGTTGAATTCCACAGTGACTTTTTCACCGGGAGCCGCTTTGCCGAAAACCGGCACCTTGGCACGCCGGGCAAGAACTGCGTGATCAGAGAAAATCGTCGGAAGTTTTACTGCCGCACTGAGGGAAAATGCAGCAGCAGCGAAAATAAGAGCAAAAACTTTCTTCATCTTGCATACCTTTTGGTTAAGTGAAAAGTGGTCGTTGCTTATAAGATACTTCACAAAAGGGGAATTGTCAATAGAAAAAATGAAAATTGAAACATATACACTGCAAAATAAAGAAAAACGCCCCGGAAAAATTCCGGAGCGTTTTTAACTGCTTGTAATGTCAGTCGTTGATTACTGCATCACATCGCCGAGGGTCTTGTAGAAGGTCATACGGCGTTTCGCATCTTCTTCAGCCTGAGCGAGCAGAGCATCGGCATTGGCAGGATCAGCCTTGAGAAGCTGTTTGTAACGGTTCTCACTGCGGATGAAGTCCTGATAAGCGATGGTGGGTTCTTTGGATTCCCAGACGAAGGGCTTTTCAGCGTTCGCGGGGTTGTAGCGGTAGAGAGGCCAGTAACCGGCTTCCACAGCACGCTTGCCTTCTTCCTGGCTCTTGGTCATATTGATACCGTGGAGCATACAGGGAGCGTAAGCGAGGATGATGGAAGGACCATTGTGGGCTTCAGCTTCACGGATGGCGGTCAGAGTCTGCTGACGGTTGGCACCCATAGAGATGGAGGCAACGTAGACATTGCCGTAGCTCATACACATAAAGCCGAGGTTCTTCTTGGTCATACGCATACCGGAAGCGGCGAAGAGGGCCACAGCACCGATAGGAGTGGACTTGGAAGCCTGACCGCCGGTGTTGGAGTAGATTTCGGTGTCGAGCACGAGGATGTTGACGTTACGATCCTGAGCGACAACGTGGTCCAGACCGCCGTAACCGATGTCATAGGCCCAGCCGTCACCGCCGATAATCCACACGGACTTGTCAACGAAGTAGTCCTTGAGTTCGGCGATCTTGGTGATGACCTGTTTGATTTCGCCTTCGCATTTGCAATCAGCGGCTTTGGCGAGCATTTCGCCCAGTTTCTTCTGGTTGGCGATAGCGGCATCATCTTTGGCATCCCAGTTGGCCAGAGCGTATTCAAAACCGGCTTTCATATCGGGGCAGGCAACGCCCAGTTCCAGAGCACGGTTGACCAGGTTCTTCAGCTGTTCACGGTTGGTGTCAACAGCGACACGCATACCGAAACCGTATTCAGCGTTGTCCTCAAAGAGGGAGTTGGCCCACGCGGGACCGCGGCCTTCTTTGTCCTTGCAGTAGGGCAAGCTGGGGAAGGAACCGGAGTAGATGGAGGAGCAGCCGGTAGCGTTGGCAACGATCATACGGTTACCGAAAAGCTGGCTGATCAGACGGACATAGGGAGCTTCACCGCAACCGGCGCAAGCACCGCTGAATTCGAAGTAAGGCTGCTTGAAGCCCACGCCCTTGACGTTGGCTTCGGTGGTGCCGCCCATTTCACCGTCGGGCAGAGCGGTGAAGAAGTCAAGGTTGGCCTGCTGACCGGCTTTGCGTTCGCCGGCGGCGGAAACCATTGAAAGAGCTTTTTCTTTGGCGATACAGCTTTCGACGCAGACGCCGCAGCCGAGACAGTCGTCAACGTAGACCTGCAGACGGTACTTGAGACCCAGTTCCTTCTTGACGGGGGGCTTGGCGTCCACGGTGGTGAAGGTGGCAGGAGCAGCGGCCAGATCAGCGGGAGCGATCAGTTTGGCACGGATGGCAGCGTGGGGGCAAGCCATTACGCACTGGTTGCACTGGATACACTTGGAGGAATCCCAGGTGGGAACTTTGGGGGCAACGCCGCGTTTTTCAAAACGGGCGGTACCGATGGGCATAGAACCATCGTAGCTCATAGCGGAAACAGGAACGGTGTCACCCTTCTGTTCCAGCACGGGCTTCATCAATTTGACAGCAAATTCACCCATTTCAGCGGTGAACTTGGGAGCGGGCTCATAGCACTCGCCGGCAGCGGCGGGCACAGCAACCTGAGTCAGACCGTCAAGAGCCTTGTCAACGCAGAGCTTGTTCTGATCGACCACTTCCTGGCCCTTCTTGGCGAATTTCTTTTCGATACCCTTCTTGATGTAGCCGATGGCTTCAGCTTCGGGGATGATGTCTGCCAGCTTGAAGAAGCAGGTCTGCATAATGGTGGAAATGTATTTGGGGCTTCCGACTTCAAGAGCGACCTTGAGAGCGTCCACCACATAGAACTTCACGTTCTTGGCGATGATGGTTTCCTGCATTTCCCTGGTCAAAGTGGCGAAGGCCTTGTCTGCGGGAGCATTGGTGTTCAGCAGGAAGGTACCGCCTTCTTTGATGGAGGAGATCATATCGTACATACCGATATAGGCCTGGTTGTGGCAAGCCACGAAATCAGGGCTGGTGATCAGGTATTCACTGGTGATGGGCTTGTCACCGAAGCGCAGATGGCTGATGGTGATACCGCCGGACTTCTTGGAGTCGTAGGAGAAATAAGCCTGGACGTACTTGTCGGTGTTGTCACCGATGATAGCCACGGAGTTCTTGTTGGAACCCACGGTACCGTCGGAACCCAGACCCCAGAACATACAGCTGGTGGTGCCGGCAGGTTCGGTGACGATGACTTCGTCAACGGGCAGTGAGAGGTTGGTGACGTCGTCTTCGATACCAACGGTGAAGTTGTGGGTGCATTTGCCGTCGAGGTGCTTGTAGATAGCGAGGACCATAGAAGGAGTGAACTCCTTGCTGGCCAGACCATAACGTCCGCCGATGACGGTGATGTCGCGGTCGGCGAGAGCGGCCTTGACGTCGAGGTAGAGAGGTTCGCCGTAGCAGCCGGGTTCTTTGCAGCGGTCAAGGACAGCGATCTTCTTGACGGTGGCAGGAATGGCAGCGGAAAGGGCGGAAATGTCAAAGGGACGATAGAGACGGACTTTGACCAGACCCAGTTTGGCACCTTTGGCGTTGAGGTAGGTGATAGCTTCTTCGATGGTTTCGCAACCGGAACCCATAGCGACGATCACCTTGTCGGCATCAGCAGCACCGACGTAGTCAAAGAGGTGGAGAGGACGGCCGGTCAGAGCAGCGACTTTGTCCATATATTTCTGAACGACACCGGGAAGATCAGCGTAGATCTTGTTGGTGGTTTCACGGCCCTGGAAGTAGACGTCGGGGTTCTGGGCGGCCATCTTGGCGTAGGGAGCCTCAGGACGCAGAGCGCGCTGACGGAAGCGTTCGATATATTTCATATCGACCAGGGATTTCATATCAGCATAGTCGAGGAGTTCGACCTTCTGGTATTCGTGAGAGGTACGGAATCCGTCGAAGAAAGCGAGGAAAGGAACTTCGCTTTCGAGGGTGGCCAGATGAGCAACCAGAGCCAGGTCGTGAGTTTCCTGAATTGAAGCAGCGGAGGTCATAGCATAACCGGTAGCACGGCAGGCCATAACGTCGGAGTGGTCACCGAAGATTGACAGAGACTGAGCTGCGAGAGCACGGGCGGACACGTGGAAGACGGTGGGCAGCATTTCGCCGGCGATCTTGTACATATTCGGGATCATCAGCAGCAGGCCCTGGCTGGCGGTGTAGGTGACGGTGAGAGCACCGGCACTCAGTGAACCGTGAGCAGCACCGGCAGCACCGGCTTCGGACTGCATTTCGACGATCCGGAGGGGTTCGCCGAACATGTTTTTCATACCCTTGCTGGCCCAGGCATCAGCGTACTCACCCATAGGTGAGGACGGGGTGATGGGGTAGAGGGCGGCGACTTCGCTGAAAGCGTAAGCGACGTAACTGGCGGCGTGATTGCCGTCGATGGTCTCCATTCTTTTGCCCATTTCATTTCTCCTTTTGAGGGGTTAAAAAATGTTTACTTTAGAAGTAAAACCTGAAAACTGTTTCATATAATATACACCGCTTGAGACAAATTTTCAAGCGGTGCTTATAGATTCCGTATTTTTTTACTCAACTTTTTGGGGCCAGTGCAAATTGCAGTATAGTGATGACCGTCAACTGCAGAAGTGCCTGAATGACCAATATGGCCGCTGTACGGAAATCTCCCCAGAAAATCGGCAGAGCCGTGATTCCGATTGAAAGTGAAAGCAAATGGACCAGCAGAACTGCCTGGGGACGGGATAAGCCCATTCTGACAAAACGGTGGGAAATATGATTGTGGTCACCGATCCAGAAGGGCTTTTTGTTAATGGTCCTTATGATGACCACCATTGCTGTGTCAAAGAGGGGCAGGGCCAGTACCAGGAGCGGGATCAGTACCGGGAAACGGGAAAGTGAGTAACTGATGTCAAAAAAGCTGACCTCAGTTGCTGTGACGGCGGCGAGAAAACCCAGAAAGTGACTTCCGGAATCCCCCATAAAAATCTTTGCCGGAGCCGCATTGTAGAACCAGAATCCGCAGCACACACCGCAGCTCAGTGAAGATATGGCTGCAATGAAAAATTGTCCGTTCAGCCCTGCGATGACTGCAAAGATCCCGAGAGCAATGGCAATGACTCCGGCGGCAAGACCGTCCATATTGTCGAAAAAGTTGATGGAATTCATCATCAGCATAATCCAGAATACCGTCGCCGCCATAACCGCATACTGATTGGTGATGAAAATATTGAGCCTGACTCCGCCATAGAGAGTGACCAGCAGGGCAATAATGAACTGACCGCCGAACTTTGCGGCGGCAGACATTGCAAATTTATCATCCCAGAGACCGAGAAGTACCGCCAGGGCGGCACAGCCTGCGATAACTGCCAGATTGGGAAGTGCGGAAATTAACCCTGGCATAATGCCGTTGAAATGAGGTAATGCAGGCAAAAGATTGCTTCTGACAACGATGATACCGGCAATGATGGCGATGATCCAGGCGGTAAACATTGCAGCTCCCCCCAGAAGGGGAGTGGCATTCTGGTGTTTTTTGTGATTTGATGCGGGGACATCAAGAAAGCCGGTCTTTCTTGCTATAAAGGCAAAGACCGGTGTCAGGAAAAGAGCAAGTGATGCTCCGCCGCAAAAAACGGCTGTGTATATCCAAATCCAACTGTTCATACGCATAATTTATCACTTAACAGGGAAAAATGCAAGTTTTTTTTCTTTTGCAAGTGGAAATAAGTTTTTTTCCGCATTATATTATAGGAAGAACCTGTAAAAAGGTTTTTATGGGATTTTTTTGTTTTTTTAATGTTGAAAGCTGAAGCAAAGGTATTATGGAACTTTCGTTTGGAGTTATTGTGACTTTTGTAGGCGTGCTTCTGCTTGCCGGGGTCTTGTCCAATAAACTTTCCAGTAAATTCAATATGCCTATCCTGCTGCTCTTTCTGGCAGTGGGAATGACTGTGGGAGCTCACGGTTTGGGAATCGTGCATCTGGAGCCTGAAAAACACGCAGGCCCCATCAATTCTCTCGGTACCGTAGCAATGTGCTTCATTCTTTTTGCCGGCGGTCTGGGGACCAGTTTTCGTTCCATCCGCCCTGTTATCCGCAGTGGAGTCACTCTGGCTACGGCGGGAGTTATTCTGACAGCGATTTTTCTGGGAATCTGCGGATATCTGATTTGTCTGGCTTTCAATCACAATACCGGTTTTGCCTGGTGGATGCTTATGGCCTCTATTATTTCTTCCACAGATGCGGCGGCTATGTTTGCCATCTTGCGGGGCAACGGCGTGAATCTTTCCGGTGATCTGCAGCCTCTGCTTGAACTTGAATCCGGCAGCAACGACCCTATGGCCGCATTGCTGACCCTGGTTATGCTGCAAATCGTCACGGCTTCAAGCGGATTTTCTTTCTGGCAGATACCTCTGCTCTTTTATAAGATCATTGTCGGGGCTGTGCTGGGTTTTTTTATGGGGGTTGCCGGGAAAAAACTCTTTGGGCAGCGTTTTGAATACGAAGGATTGTATTATGTCCTTGGTGTGGCTTTGGTGCTGATTTGCTTCGGTTTTGCTGAATTGTGCCATACTAATGGCTTTCTCGCCGTTTATGTCTGCGGCGTGACGATGGGGAATTTGAAGTACAATTTCCGGGGCGGACTTGCCAAATTCAACGAAGGAATCGCCTGGCTGATGCAAGTGATCCTCTTTACCTCTCTCGGCGTGCTGGTGAATCCCCGGGAATTGATCGAACTTCCTGTGCTGATTCCCGGAATCCTGCTTTCTTTGTGTATGATGTTCATTGCCCGTCCGGGGGCTGTGTTTCTCTCTCTTATTCCGAGCAAATTCACTTTCAAGGAAAAGGTGTTGATCTCCTGGGCAGGTTTGCGGGGGGCCGCCCCCATCGTACTTGCCACGTTCCCTCTTGTTGCGCGGGTGGAAAACTCAAAATTGATGTTCAATATGGTCTTTTTTATGGTGATCGGCTCGGTTTTGGCACAGGGGATCACTCTGATGCCCCTGGCCCGGAAATTGGGACTTGCCCGGGCGTTCCGCAGTAAAAGCCGGGTGCCGGTGGAAGTCGAAACAATGGATGGGGTCAACTACGATCTGCACGAATTTGAAGTCGGTTCCGGGTCGCTTCTGGTCGGTATGACTCTGGCTGAAGCCAAACTTCCGCCGGGGGCACTTGTGACGATGATCCGCCGGGGGAAGGGGTTTATTCCCGCTTGCGGCAGTACTGTTATTGAGGAAGGGGACGATCTTGTGGTTATGGGAGCCCCTGAAAAGCTGTACGAACTGTCTGAAAAATATTTTCCGGATTCCGGTTACGCGGAAAAACATCAATTGCCCGGATTTTTGAAAAAAGAGATTTTTAAACGGAATTAATAATTCTTGGAGGAGTATTAAGGTCCTATGTTGAAAAGAACTACTGTTGCCGCTTTTGCAAAACGCAAGCGGGAAGGCGAAAAAATCGTTATGATAACAGCTTACGATGCTCCCGGTGCTGCTGCTGCCGCAGATGCGGGGATCGATATTCTGCTGGTGGGGGATTCTCTTGCTCCTACGGTTCTCGGGTATCGCAATACTTTGCCTGTGACGATGGAGCAGATGCTTCATCACGCTGCGGCTGTCCGGCGGGGAGCCCCCGGAAGTTTTGTGGTCTTTGATTTGCCTTTTATGAGTTATCAGGAAAGTCTTGAAAAAGCACTTCACAATGGGGGACGGGCTCTGAAAGAAGCTGACTGCGATGCTGTTAAACTTGAAGGCGGTGCAGAAATGGCTCCTCTGGTCGATGCACTGGTGGGGGCCGGGATCCCTGTTATGGCTCACGTTGGACTGCTCCCTCAGCGGGTGCAGACAATGGGGGGGTACAGGATCCAGGGACGTACACCTGATGCGGCGGAACGGATCCTTGCTGATGCCAAAGCTCTTGAAGCGGCGGGGGCCTTTTCTGTCGTTTTGGAGTGCGTGCCTGCTGAATTGGGTAAAACGGTCACTGAAGCCTTGAGTATTCCCACTATCGGTATCGGTTCCGGGGATGGGTGTTCAGGACAGGTGCAAGTGATGAACGATGTGCTTGGGCTCTTTGAAAATACTCCGAAGCACGCCAAGCGTTATGCAGAAGTGGGGCGTATCATCCGTGAAGCCCTGGGAAATTATGCTGCCGAAGTCCGGGGAGGTGTATTTCCTGATGATGAGCACAGCTTCTAAAATATTATTATATCTTCTTATTTTTGTGCTGGGGGGCTGTGCACTTTTTCAGCCGCAGAAAATAGAATTGTCTGTTATGCAGCAGGCGGTGCGTGACCGTCTGCTCAGACTTCAGGTAACTGAATTTCTTGCTCAAACGGCAAGAGAGCACTTTCAATCAGAAAAAGCGGTTGCTCTGTTTTCACTGAAGACCGGCTACCGGGATTCCTGGGGCGTTGAAAAAGATCCGGCACTTGAAGTGCTGGAAGAAGCGATCCGGTACGGTCTGACTGTGCTTGCTTCAGATCCTCAAGCGACGGCTGAAAAACTCATTGGAGAAAAGCTGGATTTTTTAACGGCCTGTGCCTTGCTGAATTTGAAACACGCTCCCCTTGGCAATTCAGACGGCAATTACAGAGATTATCTGTCTGCTCTTGGGATGATGACGGGGTGGAAGTCAAAAAAAATTCTTGAATATGCAGTATTAGCTCTGGAAGAAGGTGAAGTTTCTCCTTTCCGCATAGATCCCGCCTCGGAGCGTCTTTTGGATGAAAAAGGTAATGCAGCTGCATTTGATACGGCTTCAGAACTTTACCGGCGTCCCGATGAAGCAAGGCTCCGCCGTGCGGAACTGCTCCGCCGTGCGATGCTCAACCGTTATCTGCTGCAAATAAAAAGCTCCGGAAGCGTCAACTATCCGGAGCTGAAAATCGCCGTCTGGCGGGGAAAACTCTTTTCAGGAGTTTTTAAGGGACTGTAACTTTTACAGCCGTTCCAGTACATACTGTACGGCGGATTGTTTTTCGGCACCGGGAGGCGTGGTTGAAGCGATGATCTCAAGAGCTTCAAAGAGTTTTTCGCAGCTCTCCTCGTAACTGAGATTTCCGATTTCAGCCACCAGCCGGGTACCTCTGTCCATCAGTTTCTTGTTGGTGCAGTCCACCCAGCTCATCCAGTTGCCGGTGACACGACCCAAGACCACCATTGTGCCGGTGGAAATATTATTCAGCACCAGTTTGACCGCCATATGGCGGATCAGGCGCAGCGGTGAATCAGGAATGGTACATTCAACGGTGAAATCCCCTTGGCCGCAGCCGATGAAAAGGCGTTTGCCGCAAGCAAATTTCTGTGCGTAAAGACTAAAAGCCTTTTCCAGTTCATTCCGGTTGTCGGCAATGCCGGTTTCGATCAGAACGGCTCCATCGTTTCCGGTGGCGTAACGCTCAGGAGATTCTTCGTTGCCGATAGCGATTTTAAGCAGATTGGCACTGCCGATTTTAGGCGGATTGTTCTGGATCTTTTCAGCAGCTCCCAAACGGATGTAATCCTCTTTTGTCCATTCCAGACAGCGCAGGGGACGGCGCATATTGCGATTCCACACCGTTGCCGTATCAAAAAGAGGATTTTTAACAAATGCCCAGGGCACAGGAGCACTCAAATCATCTGACGGACGGAAAGGGGGCAGCATAAAGGTTGGAGAACGTTCCGTGGTATCAGTAAAGATATCCAGCAGGCAGTCGTCGGCACAATAGGTGATACGGCCGTGTTTGCGGTAGGTTTCAGCTTCAAAGTCGATGTAATCTGCCATTGCTTTCCGGGAAGCGGGGCTTTCAAGTTCATTGAGCAGTTTTTCAAAGTCAGCTGCCACATCGGGGACGGGAGTTCCCATTAAATTGGCAGCAATGTATTCCAGTGCCGCTCCGGCAATAAGCTGTTCGGAACTGGTGGCCTGCATACGGGTGGAACCGGCAAGGCCCATAGGTCCGCAGTAAAGGTCGAGGACGGTGACTCTGGGGTCGTTGATCGCCCGGGCGGAACGTTCGATGCGTTCGGCAAGCAGATCGGCAGGGTTGTTGAAAAGGAGAAACCCTTTTGCTCCCCGGTTGACCGCTTCTTCAAGAGTGCCCAGCACGGAAGATGTTTCACCGCCTTCGGTAATGGCGACGATCATATCATCTTTGCCGATATTGAGGGCGCGGAGCTGTTCCCGGCCGAATTCAAGATAGTCTTCAAAAAATTCAACAGAGCGGACAAGGGCAAAATCGCCCCCTGTCATAATGCTGAACACCTGATCGGCATATTGATTGAGAGGAGCATATTTTTCAGCAGTTTCCCGCCACATTCCTTCCAGAAGGATACTCAAGCGTCCAGTGGCTCCGCAGCCGGAAAAGACGATTTTCTGTCCGTTTTTCAAAGTTTCGAGTCCGTCTGCGACCATTTTTTCAAACTGGGCACTTTTGAGAACTTTTCTGGCCATATCAAGCACGTTCCGGTCCACCAGCTGCAAATTGGCAATGCCGTCAACGGTGGAACGGGCGAATTCCTTGTCCAGATTGCGGGTCTGGGGATTGGATTGTTCGGTGGGCAGGAATCCCAGATGAAACTGGGTCTCTTTGGTGATAAATTCTCTGGCTTGAGCCTGGGATGTGGCACTCATAGCTTTTTTCTCCTGAAAAATGTTAAAAATCAAGTTCAATGCAGATAATATAACCCATAGTGAGCTCATTTTCAAGGAAAGTAGAACACTCTGACCGGGTGAAATTAAGGAAAATGACAGATGTTTTGTTTGCATTTGAAAAAAAGGACGGTTATATTACATATAAATATAAACTTTTTTTGAAAGGCATTATACCGTGAGAAATCATCCGTGGCAGGGGGCAATGAAGCCCTTTCAGGTTTTTGGGAATACCTGGTTTGTGGGACTGAAGCAGGCCTCAACTCATCTGATCGATACCGGTGACGGCCTGATCCTTTTGGACAGCGGCTATCAGGAAAGTCTTTATTATGTGCTGGATTCCATTTATCAATGCGGTTTTTCGCCATACGATATCAAATATATCATCCATTCCCACGGTCACATCGACCACGCCGCAGCGACCAGAGCTCTGGTCGAATTGACCGGAGCTGAAACTTTTATCGGTGAAAACGACCGGGAAATGGTCAACGGAACCCGGCCGGAATTGACCTGGGGACCTGAATACAATATGGCTTTCAACGGCACTTTTGAACCGGATCATCTGCTCAAAGACGGCGACAAGATCGCTTTGGGGGATGTTGTGATCGACTGTGCGGCAACGCCGGGACATACGGCCGGGACATTTTCTTTTTTCTGGGATATAAAGGATGAAGGCAAAATTTACCGTGCCGGAACGATGGGGGGGGCCGGGATCAATTCAATGGCAAGTTCCTACCTTAAAAAATATGATCTTCCCCCGGAACAGTGGCGGGGAGCTTTCGGGTCGAGTATTGCCCGCTGCCGCCTGGAAAAGGTGGACGTTTTTATCGGTAATCACGCCAAGCAGAATAATACTCCTGAACGGTATGAAAAATTGATCGCCGGGGATAAATTGGCCTTTTATGATCCTGAAGCGTGGGGGGATTTTCTGGATCAGTGTCAGAAAAATCTTGATAAACTTAATGCTGAAGATCCTTTGTGAATCTGAGAAATCGTCCCTTTACTTCTTGAAAAAAGTGGTAAATGGTGCTATATTATAGGAACAATAAAAAACTGTAAACGGTTTTTCCGGCAAAAAAACAAATGATACAGATGCCGGAACCAGACCACAAAAAGACCAAAGAGGTATTTATGGCTCTCTTCAGCAGCGGAAAATATTCGACTTTACGCGTTGTGTCTCCTCAGGCTCGCAAGATGGTTATTCCGGACGGCTCCTGGGTGAAATGCCGGAACTGCGGTCAGACTCTTTACACCGAGAAACTTGAGGATAATCTTAACGTTTGCTGGAATTGCGGCTGCCACTTGAGTGTCACCGCGCCCGACCGTATCAAACAGCTTGCCGATGCGGACAGTTTCGAGGAGTTTGACAAGAACCTGAAATCCGTGGATCTGCTGGGATTTGTTGACTCCAAGCCTTATTCCAAACGACTTGATGAAAGCGTGACGAAAACCGGTCTTGCAGAAGCTGTCGTCTGCGGTAAATGCACGATCGAAGGGCACCCTTGCGCTATCGGTGTTATGGATTTCCGTTTTATGGGAGCTTCAATGGGTTCCGTGGTCGGCGAAAAGATCGTCCGTATGGTGGAGCGCGCCATTGCTGAAAAATTGCCCGTGATTATGGTAACAGCTTCAGGCGGTGCCAGAATGCAGGAAGGTGTGGTCAGTCTGATGCAGATGGCCAAAACCTGCGGTGCATTTGAAAAACTTGCCGCAGCAGGATTGCCCTACTTTGCCGTGCTGACTAATCCCACCTATGGCGGTGTCAGTGCCAGCTTTGCCACCATTGCCGACGTGATTATTGCTGAACCTGAAGCGATGATCGGTTTTGCCGGACAGCGGGTTATTGCAGAAACGACCAATGCAAAATTGCCTGAAAATTTCCAGAAAGCTGAGTTCCTCTGGGAAAAAGGTTTGATTGACCGGGTTACTGAAAGAAAAAAATTACGAAAAGAATTGGGATTTTTGCTTGAAATTTTCAAAAACTGAGTATATATTGTAATATTGTCACTTTTTGATGCCGGGACGGACCCCGTGTGTTGTCAAAAGCGCCAACCGGGTCAGGTGGGGAACCAAGCAGCCCTACGCGATTTTTGACAGGCCTCGGGTAATCTGTTCCGGCTCTTTTTATTTTTCTGTTTCAAGCCGGATCAAGGAAAAGGAGCACTATGGAACGAATTGACGGGCGCAGACCCGATGAACTGCGTAAATGGAGTATTGTCCCCAACTTTCTTTCTCATCCCGCAGGCTCCGCTTTGATCAGTTGCGGCGGAACCAGAGTGGTGTGTGCCGTGAGTTCTGAAAACCGCGTTCCGTCGTGGATGAAAAGTCAGGGTAAAACCGGCGGCTGGATCACCTGCGAATACGGAATGTTGCCCGCTTCCACTCACGACCGTATGAAACGGGAGGCATCTTCCGGCAAACAGGGGGGGCGTACTGTGGAGATACAACGTCTTATCGGCCGTTCTCTGCGGATGTGTGCCGATTTGGAAAAAATGGGCGAAAATACCTTTTTTGTTGACTGCGATGTGATTGATGCCGACGGCGGAACCCGCTGCGGAGGAATTTCAGGTGCCGCCGCCGCCCTTGCAATGGCGTGTTGCAGACTTTATCCTGAAGTGTCTCCTTTCAAGCAGCTTGTGGCAGCTGTCAGTGTGGGGATCGTGGACGGGACTCCTGTCCTTGACCTCTGTTACGAAGAAGATTCCCGGGCTGAAGTCGATATGAATGTGGTTATGGCTGAGTCCGGAGAATTTATTGAGATCCAGGGTACTGCTGAACACGGTACTTTTTCCAGAAGCCGTATGAATGAACTGCTCGATCTTGCCGAACACGGCCTGCGTCAGATTTTCAAGATCCAGCACGAATGTATCGAGGCGGGGTTGAAGTGAGTGAATATCAGGTAATTGCCAGAAAATGGCGTCCTCAGCGTTTTGCAGATGTGGTGGGGCAGCAGCACGTTGTCCGCACTTTGCGTAACGCCATCACCAAAAACCGTACGGGGCACGCCTACCTTTTTGTGGGCCCCCGGGGAATCGGGAAAACCACTTTGGCCCGTATTTTTGCCAAAGCTCTCAACTGTCTGGCTCCTGTTGACGGCGAACCCTGCTGTCAGTGCGAAAACTGCCGTGCAATGGCAGAGGAACGTTCCCTTGATGTGATTGAAATCGACGCCGCCAGCCGCAATAACGCTGAATCTATGCGGGAACTGGCTGAAGATGTGCTGCCGAGTCCGGTGGGGGGCAAATATAAGGTCTATATTATCGACGAAGTCCATATGCTTTCAAAAGTGGCTTGGAACGTTTTGCTCAAGACTGTTGAAGAACCCCCGGCTCACGTTAAATTTATCTTTGCTACCACTGAAGTTCATCAGGTGCTGCCCACCATTATTTCCCGGTGTCAGCGTTTTGATTTGCAGCCTATCCCCACAAAACTTATTGCCGAGCGTCTGGCACTGATTGCCAAAACTGAAAATGTGGCCGTTGAACCTGCGGCAGTTGCCGCTATTGCCCGTGCTGCTGAGGGGGGAATGCGTGATGCCCAGTCTCTTTTGGATCAGATGATCGCCTTTTTTCTGCACGGTGACGGCGGAGTCGTTACCGGGGAGCAGGTGCTTTCGCTTTTCGGTCTGACCGATAAGGGAGAACTGGACAATCTGGTCGGTTCAATGCTGCGTAATGATCCTGCGGGAGTTATTACCATTGTGGCGAAACTGGCGAAAAAGGGTAAAAATCTTGAAACCCTTTTTGAAGAACTGCTGGGGGCTATCCGGGCGGTGGAGCTGTGCAGTCTGCTGCCGCAGCCGGAACTGGTGCTTGATGAAACTCCCGAAGCTGTGGCAGAATACCGTCAACTGGGAACGCTGGCTCCCAACAGCGATGTGGTGCGTATACTCCTTGAGCAGCTTGCTCCGGCGGGCAGGGTGCTCCGGGATGCTCTTGACCGGCAAATCGTTCTTGAAACATTGATATTGAAGGCAATGCGTGAAGCTCACGCTGTGCGGATCGATGATATCTTGCGCCGCTTGAATCAGTTGCGGACAGCTGGAGAATTGAAATTTCTTGAAAAACTCCCTGCGGTGGAATCTCCTTTGCCTATTCCCGGAGCTTTGACTGCTCATATTCAAGCTGCCCCTGCTGCCGCTCCTGTTGCTGAGGCTGCTCCTGCTGCAGAGGCTGCTCCTGTTATTGAGCCGACTCCTGCTCCTGAAGCTGCTCCTGTTGCAGAGGCTGCTCCTGCTGCAGAGGCTGCTCCTGTTATTGAGCCGACTCCTGCTCCTGAGGCCGCCCCTGCTGTTGAGGCCGCTTCTGCTGCTGAGCCGACTCCTGTTGCAGAGGCTGCTCCTGCTGCTGAGCCGACTCCTGTTGCTGAGGCTGTTCCTGAAGTCGCGGCAGAAGAAAAAATTGTTTCTCCGGAAGCTGAAGTATCTGCCGTTTCCGGGGATGAGAAGTTCGTTGTTTCTCAGGACGAAAATCTTGAAAGTGCCACCATCGACAGCCGTGAACTTGGTGAAAGTGATGATGTGCAGCAGGCCCTTGATCGCAAAGTCAGGCACAGTGTCCTTGCTCACGATCCTGATGCAATGCGCCGCATTGTCTATGAAGACCCCAAGGTTGCAGAAGTTGTTGAACTTTTTAACGGCACAGTTATTGATATGCACGTTATGTGAGAATATTTGTTATTCAGGAGAAAAAATATTATGAAAATTGCAGTTACTTGTGAAAATCATCAGGTTTTTCAGCATTTTGGACATACGCCCGGTTTTGCTGTTTTTGAAGCAGAAGATGGTAAAATCATCAGTGAAAAACTCCTTTCTTCCGGTGATTCCGGCCACGGAGCTCTTGCCGCTTTGCTGGCTGAAGAAAAGGTGGATGTCCTTATCTGCGGCGGCATTGGCGGCGGAGCAATCAATGCTTTGCAGTCAGCTTTCATTATGGTTGTGGGCGGAGCTGAAGGTGATGTCCGTGAAGTGGCTGAAGCCTTTGCCAACGGCACATTGAAAGTCCGTGAGAATTTTCACTGCAATCACCACCACCACGGTGAAGGACACACTTGCGGCAATCACGGTTGCGGCGGCGGCAGCTGCCACCACTGAGATAAATCGTATTCCAAGGCGGCTCTTATGCCGCTTTTTTGTTTCAAATAGAGGATAAAAAATGATTAAGCATATAGCTTTTGATTTTGACGGAACTCTGGCCGACAGTGTAGAATTCTGTCTTGCGGTATTTGAAAAAGTATTTGCCAAATATATGGGTGAAAAAGCTCCTGACCGGGAGGCGGTCTACAATAATTTCGGTATGAATGAACCGGGGGTGATCCGTTTTTTTATGGGGCAGGAAAATCCGGATGCGGAAAAAGATTTTTATGGATTTCACCGGGCTTTGCACCCTGAAATGTGTCCTGAACCTTTCCCCGGCGTGATAGGTCTGCTTGATTTTCTGAAATCAAAGGGAATTCCTATGACGATCCTGACGGGACGTTCTGAGACCACCTGTAATATTTCACTTGACTTTTTGGGGATGCAGAAATACTTTGTTTCAGCCAAGTACGGTTCTCCTGAAAAAAATGACAAAGCAGGGCAATTGCGTGAAGTGATGTCAGCATACGGCTTGAAGGCTGATGAGATCCTTTATGTGGGGGATGCAGTTTCCGATGTGACCGCCTGCCGCAAGGCCGGAGTGGAATGTCTGACGGCGGCGTGGGCTTCATCTGCCCGGATCGGAGAACTTGAAAAAGTCAATCCCGGATTGATTTTTTATTCAGTGGAAGAAATGCTTTCCTGGTTGAAAGAAAGGGTTTGAAATAACTGCCAAAGAGAAAAGTTCTGCTTTTCTTTGAAAAAGCTCTTGACATTGTCGTTAATGGATACTATATTATTAATATAGGTTGCGGGTGTAGCAAAACGGTTATGCTCCAGCTTCCCAAGCTGGCGACGCCGGTTCGACTCCGGTCACCCGCTCCATTTTTTTTTGCCTTTTTACAGTATTGAGGAGGAGTTTGTATGAAAAAAATTGCCTTGGTTCTGTTTGCTTTACTTGTTTTTGTGCTTTCCGGCTGTGCTGCAAAGCGTCTTCCTTCTGAGGATATAGAAGCTCCTGTGCTCAATGCCAGACTTATTTCTGTTCTCAAAGATCCGAAACTTGCTCCCAACACCAAAGAAAAATACGATGCCATCCGTGCATTGATCAAAAAGGTGGATTTTGAATTCACCCGTGAGACCAAGACCATCAATGAATATCTTGCTCCGCAGGATGCTATTATCGACCTGCCTGAAGCTGTTGACCGCCGTATCACCTTTAACTACCAGTACCGTGACCGCTATGTGCGTCTGGTGTTTTCCACCTACCGTGAGTTTGTGGTTCGGGTGGATGTTATTGAAAAATGAGTGATGCTTCTTTTATGGCGGCGGCTATGGAAGAAGCCGCTGCTGCCGCTGCTGCGGGTGAAGTCCCTGTGGGAGCCGTTGCCGTTTGTGACGGTGTTATCATTGCCCGGGGACGCAACTGTGTGGAATCCCGGGGAGCTGTTGACGGGCACGCAGAGTTTGAATTGATGCGTGCTTTGTGTCAGCAAAGGGGGGACTGGCGGCTGGAAGATTGTGAAATCTTTGTGACCAAAGAACCCTGCTTTATGTGTACGGGAATGTTGATCAACGCCCGTGCCAAACGGATCGTCTACGGTTTTTCCGATCCGGCAACAGGGGGCTGCGGCGGCAGTTTGAATTTATGTGTCCACCCCGGGAATCTGTGGCATCCTGAAGTTGTGTCCGGAGTTCTTGCAGAAGAAACATTAGCACAATTTCGTCTTTTTTTCAAAGAAGTTCGCAAAAAAAACAAAAAACGCCCTTGAAAAATTGCTTTTCCGGGTTTATAGTATGCACTGTTGAACTGTGACAAACTGAGGGCAGGAAAGCTGTAAGGAATGCCTGAAGAATGTCCGCTTACCGGAGGGCACCCGAATGAATATGAGACACAACAAATTCACACTGGTTGAGTTGCTGGTCGTAATTTGCATCGCCTCACTTCTGATGGGGCTGGTGCTTCCTGCCTTCAACCGTATGGTCACGGGCTCCGCCGTCGACCGCTTAGCCTCCAATTTAAAGCTCCGCCTGGAGCGCGCCCAATCCCACGCCGCCAGCTCCCGCCGCCACGTGGCACTGCTGCTGCCTCACGGAGATACGACCGCCTGGGGCGTTGATGATGATACCAAAGCCAGAGCAAAAGCCGCTGCACTCGGCGGCAGCCGGATGTGTTATGTGGATGAAATCAAAGTGGCTGATGATGAATATGAGGCCAAATTCGTCCGTTGGCTCCCGGATGAAGATTGGACAACTCCAGAAAGAGGGGCTTTCATTGCAGCTTTCTGCGGCGGGGATCCCGTTAAAGCCGACGGGACGCTGGATATCACTAACAAGCTTGCTCACAACGAGCCTTTGACACTTCCCGTTGTCAACGGCAGTGAAAAAGGCAAGCCTCTCAAAAAGATCAAAAATATAAAGTTCAACGAGGAAAGCTCCGACAAAAAAGATGTTGCCGATGCCGGGATCATTTTTTCTCCCAAAGGCGGCATCCGCAGCAGTTCCGATGTATATCTTGTCGTGGCTGAGGCTATGAACAACGACGAAAAAGTCATTTTCCCCGGCGGGGAATTGAACAACTACCGCGTTCTCAGGATCAACCGTTTAACCGGAAAAGTGGAGTATCACAGATGATGAAAAAGTATTGCTTCAATATGATTGAAATCATCCTTGCGATTTCTATCATTGCCATCGGTATTTCCAGCGTTATGGCTCTTTTTACTGCCGGTATTAAAACGGGTAATGCCACTGTCGCCAGCAGCAATATGCCGGATGTGAGTGAATCTCTTTTGAACCATATCCGTCAGAAAGTGGAAGATTGCCGGACCAAAAACGGATGGAAGTCCGACGAACTTGCCAAAGTCGCTCCCACAAGTGCTGTTGAAGGGGCCGGGGACTTTGCTGCTGATCTTGTTGAAGGCAGCAATACGGATATCATAAAAGGGGATAACAAAGGATGTTTTCTCTACCGGCAGCTGACGGTTTCTCAATTTGACAATACAGGGAAACCTTCAGCTTATGTGCCCGCCTTTTCCGCTGTGGCAACTGTCAAAAGGATTGAGAATTCTCTCAATGATATCTATCTTTCGAATCCTCTTGATCCGTCGGGGGCAAGTTTTACCGAAACTCTCAAAGATGATGACAACACAACGGGCAAGGATATGGTTGACAATTTCCGGGTCGTGCTTCAGGTGACCATCTCTTACCCTGCGGATCTTCCTGCGGATCAACGGGAATCCAAGGTCCATATTATGGAGGTCTTCAATGATAAATACAATAGGTTTGTCAGAGAGGAGGAGGGCGAGTAAGATGGTGAGAATGCGTCGTAATTTTACACTGGTGGAACTGCTGGTTTCTCTTGGCGTTTTCAGTATTCTGCTTGTACTTTTTATGCAGTTTTTCAGCGGTATGCGTCTGGCGTGGACCAATACCGAAAAACGAACCGATGCCAGTTACAGTGCACGTATCGCTATGGATATGGTCGCCGCACTGGCGGGCAGTATGTATTATACCAATGCCAGTACGGATATTATGGACGATGCAGTGCAGTTTCCTTTCCTCCTGAAAAGGGCTGAAGCCAAAAGCGATGCCCCTGCGGCACTCTATTTTGCTTCCAAAACCAATATCGATCTTCCCGGAAGCAACCCCATTCGTTTTATCGGTGTACAGTACGCCACACCTGACAACGATGCTGCTTTCAAATTCAACTTGAGCGATGAAAGAAAAGAGCTTTATGCCCTCTATCTGACAGTGATTTCCAATGCCGAAAAAGATGGCGAAGATAAGGATATTTCAGCTAAAAACAGTGATATTTATCATTGTTTCTGGCCCGCTCCCTCTTTTGAGGATCCTAAAAATACATCTCAAGTCATAGATGCTGATACCGCTTTGACAAGACTTGAGGAAATCCTCAACGGCAAGCTCAAACCGGGCTCGGGGGAAACTCCGGAATTTATCAAACTTCTTGATCACGTGACGGAGTTCAAAGTGACGCTGCTCAAGGCAGACGGTAACGAGCTGCATAAGGATACTGCAAGAGTTACCGAAGTTCCTTATGCAATTGAAGTGACCCTTTCCGTCCTTAGTGATGCAGATTTTGAAACATGGCTCAATACTGGGAAAAACAAAGAATTCAAACTGAAAAATCAGATGACTTTTACCCGAAGGATCCATATTGGCAAACGTTGGGATATGGAGGAAAAATATGACGAATATTAAAAATTCATCCGGTCAGCGCGGTGTAGCTCTGCTTTTTGCATTGGGGATTCTCTCTCTGATCCTGGTTATGGGAGTGGCTTTCCTCGGCAATGCCCTTATCAGTCAGAAGATCGCCGTCAACAGTCAGGAGTCTTCCAGTGCAAAATTGCTGGCACGCAGTGCTGTTGATCGGGCTTTAGCTCATTTGACTATGTTTCAGCTTATTCAAGTGCGGAACAACGGAGATTTTTATGCCTCCGATGCATCAAGTGTTTTCAGCCGGATGAGTACCGGAGCTTTTGACAATGCAACAGTTCTGACCACCAGACGGGATCAGATTTATACCGGTGTTTCCCCCCGTCTTTCCATCAGCCGGGGACAGGAAGGAAACAAAAAATGGTACGACGGTTCAAAGAGCTATGCCGAATGGATCTATCTCCACGAAGACGGGAAGTTTTCAGACGGACAGGGAACCGGCGAAAAGATCGTCGGACGTTTTGCCTATCAGGTCCTGCCCCAAAGCTCCAACTCCCGTCTCTCCCTCTTTGCTGTGACTGCCGGAGCCTCCCGCCGAGCCGGAAAAGACCTTGATACCACCGCCACGGCAAGGATCCCCCAGAAGCACCGCCTGGGAGTGGATATTGATGAATTGGTCATTCCGGGAACACCCAATAAGATCTTTTCAAAATACTGGAACTTCAACAGCGGAGATGATTTGTGTGATCCCATCCATGAATTTGACAACTTTGTCAATCTGCTTTCCGGAACCAAGAGTGACGCAAACTATTTCTATGATGATAATGCTGTTACCGAAAGCCGTAAACGGTGGCTCGAACACATTTTTGCTGAAGGACGCGGACGTGTCGCCCGGGAAGCCTTTTGGGGCGGCGGCAACAACTGGTATCCCCGGTTCAATCTCGGCGAATTCAAGCATTACTGGAATGCTGACAGCAAGTCCCGGGTCACTGTCAAAAATACGGATAACACCTGGTATCAGCGTTTTCTGGATCTTCCTGCTCCCCCTGCTGATGCGGCTGCGGAAACAACGGAGATCAATAAGATCAAAAACAGTGATGATGTGGTGGAATTGCTCACCGGCGGGATCAGTACAACGGACAGAAACCCTGCTTTGCTCGGGCGTTATACGGACGGAAATCTTTACGATGGACAGTATCCGGTCCTGGGGCTGCCTTTCCTGCGCCTGATCGGCAGCAGCAGTGAAAAGGGCGGGTTTGAAAGTGTTGTGAACTTGCGGAAGCAGATCGCTGCCAATTTGAACGACTATTGCGATGCCGACTATATCCCCACCAGCGATGTCAAGGCAGTTGAGTGGCTCAATGCTGTGACCGGGGCGGGGACAGTTCCACTCTATACCGGCAATGAACAGACCCCTTATATCAATGAAGTGGGCTTCGGCTTCAAGGTGGGCAACAGCAAATTTACCACCAACGGCAGTGAATATAAATTTTCGACAGAGATCGAATCAGAGGTCCTTGTCGAGCTGATCAAGGTCTATCAGTCTCTTGCGAAAAATCAGGCAGGAACAGCTCTTACTGCTGCTGATTTGAGTTTTCAGGGCAAAGTGAATGATTTGGCTCTGACTCTCAAACTGGAGCTTAAAGGAAAGGTCACTTTTTACCAGACCAAGGATGGTGTGGAAAGCAAGATCGGAGAGACCACTGATTTTACCCTGAATGATGTGGAACATACTGCTACTCTCATCGACTCCTCCAATCGCTGTACTCTCGAGATTGATAAAGGCGGTTTCAGCGGAGACGGACCTTACTGGGTCAAGAGTGTGCCTCTGCAATTTTCAGATGCTGTCGGCGGCAAGGTGAAAAATGTGGAGATCGATCTTACCGAAAAATTGAAGAGTGCTTACAGTTTTGATGGTGCAACGCCCAGTCGTGTGGCTGTGGAACTGGTCAATGTCAAGGTGGGGCTGACCAAAGTCGAATTCAATTTCGGCAACCTTGTGCTCCTTGCCCCCGATTGGGCAAGTGATTCAACTCCGCCTGTCGGCATTGATTTTGCTGCGATGGAAAACAAAGCAGGAACCAAACATCTGTGTGAACCGGCTTCTGCTGTGACGTTGTGTGACGGTACGGAGGCAAACTTCAATAATCTTCTTGGGGCAGGCTATTTTTCCATCGCCTATTTCGGAAGTATGGAGGCGCGGGATCCCAGGCAGAATCTCAATGCCAGATTTGATCTTTCGACCAATAATGACAACTGCACTAACGATTGGGATGTGGTTGCCCTTCCTTCTTTGACCTTCGTTGCCGGGGCTGTGCAGAGTTTGTCCACAACTTCTTCTCTCAAATGGGATGACTTGACCACCCGGATCACCGGCGGCAAGGTCAACAGTGTTTCCAATCCCTCAAAAACAGATGTGACAGATGGTGTTTCTGCCAATCCGTTGAGTCGTATTGACAAGGAAACCGCCACGGATCCCGCGTGGAAAGGCACTGCAGATAATGAACATATTTCCACGGCTGTCATCCGCAACAAACCTATGCGGAGTCTCTGGGAATTGGGATTCATCCACCGGGGGATTCCCTTCCAGACCATCAATTTGCAGAAAGCCGGCGGGATCGATGGCAGTGAGACTTTGTCGGAAACTGCCCACGCTCTTGCAAATTTCAAGAAATGGAGCAATATGGGGGCTTCTGAAACAGGTACTTTGTATCAGTATGGTGATGCAGGTATTCTGGATCAGGTCAAGCTGACCGATTTTACAAAATCTTACGGCAAGATTGATTTCAGTGCGCTGCAGAACCAGCCCGCCAACTGGGTCGATGGCGGAGATGGTTTCGGAACTTTGAGAAAGCAGCTTCTTCAGGGACTCTTTGAAAATGTGAAGTCCCATAGTTCCTCTGCGTTTGTGGAAAAAACCTCCGATGCCGATAAAGCTCCGGGATTCGATGCTGCAGAGGAAAAGCCGCTGCCCTTTACTGTAGATGTGGACAACTTCTTCACCAAGGCTCCGGTGACAGTACTCCGTTCCAATATTTTCGGAAAGAATGAGGAAATCGAAACAAAAATCGATGGCTTGACCACCGATGCTGCCCGTGAGGAACTTATCGGAAAAACCATCAATCTGGTTGAGGGAAGGGGAGCTTCGCTGCCCAATGTCTTCAAAGTTGTGGTGGTTGCACAGGCGATTCGGGATTGGGAAGGAAGTGTCAGCCGTTTAGATTCTGCCAATGCGCTCAAGAGTGTAACGGCAGCCAAAGGAAAGTTTGATGCCGAGATCAAAGCTGACTGGAACGATTCAGTTTATTATGACGAGATCATCGGAGAATGCCGGATGCTGGTGACAGTTGAAAAACTCCACTATATGGACGGTGATGTCCCACGGGCCCGGCTGCGGGTGAAGCAGATCGAGTATCTGGATTAAATCATTTTTAAGGTTGAATATTGGAGATTTTTGAAGCTCCGGGCAGAGGCCCGGATGCTTTGTTTTAGGTAACTTACAGAAGAAGTGAGGTTGGAATGAAAGTTACTCCGGAAACAGTTGTTCTGATCGATTGCAATTGCAATGAGATTCAGAAGATCGCACGCGCCGTGCGCAGTGCAAAAGTTTACACAATGGTTATGCCTTGTTCTGTTCCTTTGGAACGGCTCCAGGCAGAGAAACCTGTCGGTATCATTTTCTGTGCCGATAAAAATGAACCCGAACTCGCCGCCAAGGCCGCCGGGATCGCCGCTCTCGATCTGCCCAAGATCGCCGTGGACGGTGCCGCTGAAATGTTCCCCGGTATGGATAGCGTGAAACTCGCTTCCGCTACCGCCGTTGAACCCCTGGTCAAATTCTGCTTTGACAAGTGCGGCTGCACCGGCAAGTGGACTATGGAAAACTTTATCGAAGAAGCTATCGCCGATATCCGGGCTCAGGTAGGCGACCAGACCGTCGTTTTGGGACTTTCCGGCGGCGTTGACTCCAGTGTCGTCGCAGCCCTTATCCACAAGGCTATCGGCAAACAGCTGACCTGCGTTTTCGTTAATCACGGTCTGCTGCGTAAAGATGAACCCGAAAACGTCCGGAAAATCTTTGCCGACACTTTCGATATGAACCTCGTTTATGTGGATGCCACCGACCGTTTCCTCGATAAACTGGCTGGCGTGGATGAACCCGAAAGAAAACGCAAGATCATCGGTAAGGAATTTATCGAAGTCTTTGCCGATGCTGCAAGAGCTGTCAACGCTCCTTTCCTCGGTCAGGGGACTATTTATCCCGATATCCTCGAAAGTATCTCTTTTGACGGTAAACCCGCAATCAAAAGTCATCACAACGTTGGCGGTCTTCCCCCCGACCTCAAATTCAAACTGGTGGAGCCCGTGGAACGTCTTTTCAAAGATGAAGTCCGTCAGGTGGGACGCCTTTTGGGACTGCCTTCAATTATGCTTGATCGTCATCCTTTCCCCGGCCCCTCCCTCGGTGTCCGTCATCTGGGAGCTATTTCACGGGATACCCTCGCTGTGCTCCGGGAAGCCGATGCCATCGTCACTGAAGAACTGATGAAATCCGGCTGGTATGCCAAAACCTGGCAGACTTTCGCCATCTTTGTTCCCGTCAAAACCACCGGTATCCGGGACGGCGGCAGAAGCTATGACAACGTCATCGCCATCCGCTCCATCAACAGCGTGGATGCCGTTACCGCTCAGGTGGTGGAACTGCCCTGGGAACTCCTTTTCAAGATGTCTCAGCGCATCGTTACTGAAGTCAAAGGGGTCAACCGTGTGGTCTATGATATCACCCAGAAACCCCCGGCGACAATCGAGTGGGAGTGATTTTTTAAAAAAAGTCACTTCCATCTACAATAAAAGCTCCTCTCCGGGCGTTAATTGGTCGAAGTTCCACAATTGTGGAGGAATAAATCCAAATAATCAGTCGGAGAGGAGAAGGGAGTAATTTATGAAAAGGAGTTTTTTGTCAACTGTTCTGTGCGGAGCTCTGATCGGATTTTCCGGTTACGTTTTTGCTGATACCACAGAAGCCAGTCCCGGCGGCGGACGACCCGCCTGGGGACAGGGCGGTCGTGGCGGTATGGGCGGTATGCGCGGCCAGGGTCGCTGGCGCGGTCAGGGCGGGCAGGGACGCTGGCGCGGACAGGGCGGAGCCGGTATGCGCGGCGGTATGGGATTCGGCGGTATGATGTTCAACCGCATCTCAAAAGAAGCTGAGATCCAGCAGAAGTTCCCCGAAGAATACGCCAAAGCTGCCAAACAGCTCATTGAAGCTGAAGCCAAACTGCAGGAACTTGCCCAAAAGGCCAAAGTCGAATTACCCGTTGACAATAACTATGTGTTCAGACAGCTCAAGGCAAAGGCTCCCGCTGAATTTGCCGAGATCGAAAATAAACTCAAACAGCGGGAAACTATGCGGGAAGGGTTTGAAAAACTCCGTGCTCTTGCTGAGAAACACAAACTTAAACTCAGTTTCGGATTCGGTATGCGGCCCGGTATGCGGGGAGCTGAAGCCCAGCGGCCCAGTGACCGTTCACAGATGCGTCGCAATGATGTTGCCAAGATCAATGCCGTCCGTGAACGCTATCCCGCAGAATGGAAAAAGGTTCTTGAGCTCCGTCAGCAAAACAAACACGGCGAAGCCCGTGCATTGACCCGGGAACTTATACAACGTCTTGAGACTCCCGGAAAAACTGCCCCGCAGCAGCCTGCCGGGAAGTAATTATACCTCAGGGGGGATGTAAACGAATGACACTTTTCGGTAAAAATAAATTTGCTGTGGTGTTCTGCTCTCCGGAGCTTTTCCGGGGAGCGGTTTTTGCCAGGCAAAATTCAAGATGGGTACTGGTCCGCAGCGGAGAAATTTCTTCAGGCCCCGAATTGCCCGGAGATAAACTCAAGGCTTTACTTAAGGAAATCGCTTATTCCAGTGATTCCGATCTCTTTTTGACCGGACAGCTGGCAAACAGTTTTGCTTTTAACTGGGAGTCTGTTCCCCTGCCGCCTAAAGAACAGCTGGGAGCGGTCGAAATGGAACTTGCAAGTGCTCTGCCCGGAACTGTGGAAGACCCCGTGTTTCAGTTTACCGAATCCCCCGAAAATGAAGAAGGAGCAGTTACTGTCAGTGTCTGTGCATTCCCCGCTTCTGCGCTTGATCAGGTTTCTGCAATGCTCAACCGTGCCAATTACAAAGCTGATGAATTTATTTCCCCCCTTATTTGTCAGCAGCCGGGCGATGCGCCTTTGCACTTTGACGTGATCAATCCCCATATGTTTTTTCACAACGGCGTCTGGAAAAAGGCTGCCGGCAGAGAAAAAATCCTTGCCGCTGCCGCTGAAAACTGGCGCAAGGTTATGAATGAAACTTTTGTGCTGCCCGAAAATTTCGACGTGGCAAAATTCCTTTCCGTGCTTCTGGTCGCACGTCTGGAGTGTTCCGGAGTCTCAGTCAAAGAACGCCTTTCTTTGCGGGTCCTGCCTGAACAGTCCCGCCCCTTGCGTTACCGGGCCCACATTCAGCTTGGACTGATACTGCTGGCTCTGCTTATTGCAAATCTGCTTTGGGCCGTTTATCTCAATTATGGCGGAGAATACCGTGAGGCAAGAGAACTGACTCAGGAAATCGAAAGCTGCCGCCGCAAGATCACATCCATCAACTCCCGGCTCAAAAGGAATCAGAAAGCATCAAGAGATATGGCAAGAGTTGTGGAAATCTCTGCCGGGGAAAGTGATGTTATCGGAAAACTTGCAGCCTTTTCACGGCTGCTCCCTGAAAATGTCCTTGTTTCAAATATGCGTTGGAGCGATTCCGGCGTCGATTTGCAGCTGCAGTCCGAAAATGCCAATATCAACCTGCCCGAACTGCTCAAACCTCTTAATTTCTGGAAAATAGGCAATCTGCAGCAGCGGCAGATGTGGGGAAGCGATGTGACTTCCATCAATTTGCGTCTGGTTCCCAATACTGACACTGTTGATAAAGGTAAGAAAAAAAGCGGCACATCTTTCCGCCGCAAACAGTTTAATTCGGGCAGGAGGACCGGAAGATGAGTCTTGATGTAAAGAAACTTTTGTCCACTCCCAAAGGACAGCTGATCGCGGCTCTCTGTGCCCTCGGGTGCGTGTGGTTCGTGCTGATCCTCTATTTCGGCGGCGAATTTATCGAAAATCTGCCCAGTGCAGACACACTTGAGGATTCAAAAAGAGAACTCAAAAAGCAGAAGATCCTGCTGCAAAAAGCTCAGGCTGAAGAAAAAGAATATCTCAAACTTCGGGAAAAATACAACGCAAAAATCCGTTCTGCGTGGCAGGAAAGCAAACACGGCCTCGTGGAAACACAGTTGCGGCGTATCGTTTCTGATACCGCTACCAAACTGGAACTTAAACCCAACAGCCTCGGAACTGTCCGGACCAACCGTATTAACGAAGACTTTTATTTCGCAGAAATCGACATCACGATGAATGGCACTTACGAAGAAGTGGTTAAATTTATCGCCGCTGTCGCTGAATGTCAGCCCAAACTCAGCTGGCGCCGCCTCGACCTGCGTCCTGACTTCCGCCGCCGTTTTATGCGGAACAACAATAACAATACCAATCTCGCCGCAGCACGGGCTCAGGCTGTGCAGGATCAGAATTCTGTCAATGTTATGTTCAACGGTGTGATCCGTGTCATCGGGTATGACGGTTCTTCCAATGTGGCGGCTCTGCAAAAAAAATCAACCGCCCCAAATAAAGGAGCACTCAAAAAATGAAAACTCCTCTGATATTGCTTAACTGTCTTTTGGCAGGCGGTGTTTGTTTCGCTTTTGTCAGCAATATAAAGTCCCTTTCAAAAGAAGAACAGGTCGTCCCCGTAAAACGGGAACGCAAACAGATCCGTCAGGACGACGGTCAACAGCAAACTCCTGCCGTTGTTTATACCAAAGATCAGCAGCTGCAAAGCATTCTGACCGCTAATATCCTTAATCCTGAACGCAGTCCCAATACCGGGGCGCAGGGAAGAAACCGCCGGGTGCAGCTTTCTCTGGTGGGAACTTTCAAGATCGGCAAGAGCGAAGGTGCCATTATCCGTGTCCGGGGAGCCGTCAATCAGAACCGTTTTATGCAGATGGGCGGCGGAATGTTCGGAATGCCCGGTATGGGGAGCCCCGCTCAGCAGGGAATGCAGCAAAATAATACCCAGCAGCAGAGTACAGAACCCCGCCGCAATGCCGGACGTTCTGAAGGCCGGGGCGGTATGATGTCGGGAACCGATAACCGTATGCGTTTCAGCTCTATTTTCCGTCAGATGAGCGGTGAAGAAGAAGATGCCGATTCAGCTACCACCGGTACCAAACAATATGTCAAGGTGGGCGAAACTCTGGCCAGCGGTCATACTCTGGTCGAAGTGCAGCGTTTCAAAGTCATTCTCAGCAGGGGCGGGAGCAAAACAGAACTGCTTCTTGAAGATCCTTCCAAAAATCAGGTCAGACGCAGTTCATCCCGCCGTATGAGTGCCGGACAGCGTTTTATGCAGAATTCTCTTAACTCCCAGCGGCAGATGATGCAGATGATGCAGCGGATGTCCTGGGGAATGAGCCGTGCTATGCAAAATCTCAACCGCTCCATTCAATCCGGCGGCGGCAACGGCGGACGCGGCGGCGGCAGACGATAATTAATGATTTTCAGCAAACAGTTTAATATATCAGGAAGACAAACAATGAAAAAAGTATGGGAAAGATTTTTGTGGGGAAGTGCCGTTTTGATGCTGGTTCTGTCCTTTGGGTGTGAATCAGGAAAAGGGGCTCCGGAGGAAGAAGGCAAGGAAGAAGACCGCTTCCAGTTTCTCCGCCGGGAAGAAGCTGAACCTCACAAGGATGTAAAAGAAAAAATGACTGACGAACAGGTGGAGGCCAAAGCTCCTTATCCTCACCCTGTCAGCAAAGAAAAAATCAAAAAGCTGGAACAGAAACCCATCCCCAAATCCCGGATCATTCCCGGCGGCTCCACTGCCAATGCCCCCCGTTTTTACGATGACTTCATTGCCCTCAACGGCGATGAGGAGATCCCTGTTTCTCTGGTTTTCAACAGTGCTCCGCTGCTGGACGTGCTTTCTGCCTTTGCCGATGTGCTGAATTTCAACTTCATTGCAGACAATGATCTGCGCGGCGTGGTCACTTTGAACCTCAATTCCAATATGACACGCAAAGAACTCTGGAACACCTTTGAACGTATGGTCCACCTTTCCGGTGCCGGTATCAAGGTCGAAGACTCCATCTTGCGTATCGTGGGATCCGGTAAATTCGCCAAAGAAGCTGACCACAAGATCGGTACTTCCGGCGAAAGCGAGATCCTTTACTACCCACTGACCACAGCCACCGGCCGTGAAGCTGTCAATCAGCTGAGGCCTTTTATGAGCCGGGATGCTTCCATTGTGGATCTGACCCGCCCCAATGCCATTATGGTGTGTGATCTGCGCCCCAGCATCGCTAAAGCCAAACAGCTCCTTGACCTGATCGACCGTAACGGCCGCCGTACCTGGCCCCGGGTCGTTATCCCCTGCCACAATGTGCTCCCCAGCAAAGTGGTTATGGAAATGAATGAGATCCTGCCGGTGCTCGGATTCAATGTTTTCAAGACAACTGACCGTAATGAACTGCCCGGTTCCGTCCGTCTTTCTGCGGTCGACCGTTTGGATGTGGTCGTCGCTTCTGCTGCCACTCAGGAAGCTATTGACCTTATCAAAGAATGGATCACAATGCTTGACAGTTCTGACAACAACGATCAGGAAAGGATCTTTGTTTACAAGGTGCGTCACAACCGTGCCGAACAGCTGGCCCACGCTCTTTCTGTGATCTTCAATACCACCGGTGTCAACCTTTCTATGGACACCAATACCGGTAATATCCGTACCCAGAACATCAACTCCAGCAGCGTCAACCGCAATACCGCCAACAATGCACAGCGTAATCAGGTGATGTCACGGGCCAATACCATTGCCAATACTTTGAGTGACAAGAGTTCCAATATCTTCGATCAGCAGGTGCGTGTTCATTCTGACGGTGTGCTCAACCGTCTGGTGTTCCGTACCGTTCCCCGGACTTATGCGGCTATCAAAGCTCTGCTTGATAAGCTGGATGTGGTGCCGGCACAGGTGTTGCTGCAGGTGATGGTGGTTGAAGTTACTCTTACCGAGTCAACTCAGTTCGGTCTTGAATTTTCCGGATTTTCTGCTCACCAGGATGCTGTTACTCTCTTTGGTAATCAATATTCAGGAACCGGAACCGGACTTAATCCCTTTATTACCAAGACCGCAGCCGATGCTGCCGGAACTGCGGCTGCTTCAACTGTGCTTCGTACGGCCAGTGATCGGCAGTCCGGAGGCACCTTTGTTATCGCCGACCCCGACAATCCCCAGAAACGTTTTGGATATATCCGGGCTCTGGCCGGTAACGGCAAGGTCAAAGTTATTTCCAGTCCCCAGCTTCTTGTGACCAGTCACAACAAAGCCAATATGCAGGTGGGCAGCTCCATTCCCATTCTGACTCAGGGAATTTCCAACAGTGAGTCCAATACCAATGTGACCCAGAACTATCAGTATAAGGATGTGGGTGTGATCCTTGAAGTTACTCCCCAGATCACCAGTACCGATCTGATCGCCCTCAATGTCTCTCAGGAAATTTCAGCCAAGGTCGATCCGGCTTCCACTGATCCCATTCAGTCTCCGTCCATTTCCACCCGCAAGGTGGAATCCACGATGACCATTGCCAACGGTCAGACTATGATTATCGGCGGATTGATTCAGGAGCGGGTCAACGATACTCTGGAATCTCTGCCCCTTATTAACAAGATTCCTTTTCTCAAGCGTCTGTTGGGTTCCACAAATGCCAGTGTTGAACGCAGTGAGATCCTGGTCCTTATTACCGGATATATCGTCAATGAAAAGAGTCCCATCGAGGATATGATCAAACGCTATAATGATGCGATCAAGGCTCTGAACAAATATGACAGTCAGCTGGGGGACCGTGAGGATGCTGACGGCAGCAAGCCCGGTATTTTCACCAAGTCGGAGTTTTGGCTGGAATGAGTATCAACGCAATAGATTATGCCGGTGCACTGGCCCATTTGGATGAAGAACTGCTGCGTCGTTTCCCTGATTGTGACCGCAGTGATCCCAGAGAGGCTGACAAAAAGCTGGTCGAAGAAGGAAAGATCACAGAAAATCAGCTGCTTCAGCTTTATTCCGAAGCCTGCGGAGTGCAGGGGATGGATGAAGAAGATATCGGAACTCCCGAGATTTTTCCTGAAGTTTCTATGGCTTTTCTCAATGCCAAGTGCTGTCTGCCTATGGAGTGGGACGAAAATATGGTCAAACTTCTGGTGGTCGATCCCTATGATGCCGAAGATCTTGACTACACACTTTCCTGTGCCTGGAAAAGAGTTGTTATCCCCGTTTTCTGTCGCCGTCCCTTCCTTGAACGCCTTTTGAGCAAGGTTCAGTCATCCGGTGAGGAGGAAACTCCTGTTGAAGCTGAAGATGAAAATACTTTGCGTTCTATGGCAGGCGAGGCACGTATTGTCCGGTTGGTCAATGATATCTTTACGCAAGCCATTGAACTGGGGGCCAGTGATATTCACGTTGAACCCGGCGAGGAAAATGTGGCCGTCCGCTGCCGCGTGGACGGTGTGCTGACTGAGATCCTGACCGCTCCTTTGAAAGAGTTTCCGGCAATCGCTTCCCGTATCAAACTGCTGGGCGGGCTGAACATCGCTGAAAGCCGTCTGCCCCAGGACGGACGTACCAATGTGAAACTGGGAAGGACGGAACTGGATATGCGTATCAGTACCATTCCGATCCTTACCGGTGAGAGTATTGTGCTCCGTCTGCTGGATCAGGGGGCTTTGAGCTTTGACCTCAAGACTTTGGGAATGTCTGAAGAACATCTTGCCCAGTTTGAGAAACTTATTCAGATCCCTCACGGGATCATCCTTGTTGTGGGTCCCACCGGAAGCGGTAAGACCACCACATTGTACAGCGTTATCAATCAGCTCAATGACAGCAAAAAGAAAATCATCACCATTGAAGATCCTGTGGAATACAAGACCCCCGGCCTCTGTCAGGTCCAGGTGAATCATAAGATCGGCGTCACCTTTGCCGCCGGATTGCGCAGTATTGTCCGTCAGGACCCGGATGTGATTCTGGTGGGTGAGATCCGTGACCGCGAAACGGCTGATATTGCCATTAACGCAGCGTTGACAGGACACCTTGTGCTGAGTACGCTCCATACCAATGACGCTGTGGGTGCTGTGACCCGTCTGCTGGATATGGGAGTGGAAAACTTCCTTGTTTCCTCTGCTTTGTTCGGCGTGCTCTCTCAGCGTCTTGTGAGAAAAATCTGTCCGGAGTGTCACTCCAAAGGCAGTGTCAACGGTGTCAAGTGCCGCCGGTGCAATGGAACCGGCTTCAAAGGACGCTGCGGTATCTTTGAGCTGCTGATCCTTAATGATGAGATCCGTTCCGCCGTGACCCGGGATGCTTCAAGTGCCGAACTGGAGCAAATCGCTGTCCGGCACGGTATGATTACCTTGAAACAGGATGGCGAAGCCAAAGTCAAAGCCGGGATCACGACTGCCGAGGAGTTGGGACGATCCACTGCTGAGGTTTAAGAGATGGGACTTTACAAGTACATAGGAGCCGCCCGCAATGAGAAACCCCGCGAGGTTCTGATTGAGGCGGACAGCGAAAAAGAAGCAAGAGAAAAACTCCGGGTCAGAGGGATCGTTCCTGTCAGGTTTCTGGGCGAGGCTGCCGCTGAAAGACGCAGTTTCGCACTCAAACGCTCTAAGGTCAACACCTTTGAGTTCACCCGGGAACTTGCTCCTTTGCTGGATTCTTATATCCCTCTTGAAAGAGCTTTGAGCATTATTGCAGAAAGTTCTGCCGAAAAGGAACAACGGGATTTTGTGACTTCTATGCGTCAGGCACTTCACGAAGGAAAGAAATTTTCTGAGATCGTCCGGTCACACGGAGCTCTTTTCCCTCCTTATTATGCCAATCTGATCGAAAGCGGTGAGGAAACGGGATGTCTCCCCGAAGTGGTGCGTGAGCTTCACAAGTTTATGGGCGAAAGCAAGGAGCTGAAAGACTTTATTATTTCCAGTTCTGTTTATCCTGCCGCTATTATGGGCATCACTTTGTTGGTGACAGTGCTGCTTTTTACGGTCTTTGTGCCCCGATTTGCCAATATTTTTACCGATATGGGCAGGGAACAGCCCCCTTCAATGCAGTTTTTGCTGGGAGTCAGTGAATTTGCCAAATATGCCTGGTGGATGATTCCTGCCGGATGTATGGCATTCTGGTATGCGCTGAAAAAGATCATCGGCGAAGATGAATTGAAATTCAAGATTGCCGGCCAGATGATAAAACTGCCCCTTTTCGGCCGTATCATCATTGATCTTGAAATGTGCAAATATGTGCGAACCCTTTCGATTCTTATCGGGAATCACGTTGAAATCATCAGAACAGTCCGCATTTCAGGCCGTATCATTTCCAATCCGGTGGTCGCCAAGGCTTTTGCGTCCATTGACCGGAAACTGAAAGGGGGCGACAAACTTTCCGCTGCCTTGAAGGGGAATCCCTTTGTGCCTTCCGGTATGACACCGATGCTGCGTGTGGGGGAGGAATCCGGCAACGTTGGCCCTATGCTGGAAAAAATCGCCACCAACCTTGAAAACGATACCAAGCTCAAGATCAAACGTCTTTTGAGCCTTTTTGAGCCTGCTGTTATTGTATTTCTGGCAGTGGTCGTGCTCATTGTTGTTGTTTCAATTTTCGTAGCTATGATGGAAATTAACTCTATAAGTCAAGGAGGACCTTCATTATGAAAAAGAGTCAAAAATTCCGCAGAAAAAACTTTACACTTATTGAAGTTGTGGTCGTGATCATTATTCTGGTCACTCTGGCTTCAATCGCCACGCCTCTCTATATGAACTATGTGAAGCGTGCCAACATCGGTGCCGCCAAGACGCAGATCAAGCTGCTTGAAGATGCTTTGACCGGTTACCGGCTGGATATGGGAAATTATCCTGATACCAACGCCGGTCTTAACGCCCTGATCGAGAATCCTGACGGCGACGAGAAATGGAATGGTCCTTACCTCAAGCCCGCCAAGATTCCGAAGGACCCCTGGGGACGTGAATATATTTACGCTTCTCCCGGTGAAGAAAACCGTGAATATGAGATCACCAGTTACGGTGCCGACGGACAGCCCGGCGGCAGCGGTGACAATGCTGATGTTACCAGCTATGATTGATTTTTTTCCCCGCCGCCGCAAAGCGGCAGGAAAAGTATTCACTCTTATTGAATTGGTGGTGGCCATTGCCATTGTCGCCTTGACTTTGGCAATTGCCGTCACTACGCTGCGTGGTGAATCTCCGGCACAAAAAATGGAACGGACGGTGTACGAAATTTCTGCTTTTTGTGCCAGAGTCAGATTCCGTTCCGCCGAGGAGGGCAGGGATTGGGTTCTCAAATACAATCTTGAAGGGCGTAATTTTTATGCCGTTGCTGTCGATGAGGAGTCTGAGGAAAACCCCGATGGAACTGCCGGAAAAAAAGGAGCCGATGATTCAGATGCTCCCCCTTTGCCCAGACTTGATCTCAAGTTGGACAAAAGTTTTACATTTGAGACCGAAGAAGGAGCTGAAAATCAGCTTGCCAACGGCGAGGAGCTTGACGTGTTCCGCTTTTTTCCCGACGGCGGAGCTTCAGGCAGCCATAAACTTGTTCTTAAACTCGGTGGACTGCAAAAGGTGTTCCACATTTCCAAGCTGACCGGCAGAGTGATGATTGATGAGGAATTGCCGAATTGAAGAGATATTTCACATTGGTTGAGGTCGTGGTGGCTTTAGCTATTCTGGGATTGAGTCTTGCAGGATTGCTGAGCCTTGCTATGAATGCTCAAGTTAAAGTCGCCCGGGCGGTGGAGAAGTGGGAAAATACGCACAAGATGATCCAGGCGGTGGAGTATGTTATGCTCTTTGATGATGAAAATTTGAACGTGCCTGCTGAATTTTTCCCCTACGAAGGTTATTCTGTTCAGTGTTCTGTCGATGATGCCGAAGGTTTGCCCGAGGAGTTTACCGAGATCGACGATGCCGCTCCTCTCAAGTGCATTACTGTTGAACTTGTCCGCGGCCGGGACAACAAAGTCGTTGACCGGGTGAAAATCGACCGCATCAACTTTGAGTCAGAGGAGTAAGGTATGAAAAGAAGAAGCTGCTTTACTCTGGTTGAACTTGTTTGTGCTATGCTGGTGATGATGGTGGTCGCTCTGGTCATCGGAACAGCCGGTTCCTCTTTCTATAACGGCTACCGCCGTTCAGTCGAGGCCACGGCACGGCTGAAAGAACGTATGGCCATTGACAGAGTGTGGGATTCGGCTCTTGTCAATATGCTCCCGTTCAAATGGAAAGATGACAATAACGAAAGCCGTTATGTCTTTGAAGGAAAAAACGATGAATTGCTTGTGACCACCTTACGCAGGGTCTATGGCAATGATCCCAGTGCACTGCTGTTTATCCGTTTGAAGGTCGAAGATGAGAAACTTATTGCCGTATATTCCGATTATCCCATTCTGCCCTGGGAAGAAGATGAACCCAGTGCTGTCACCAAAACAGAGGTCATTGCAGAAAATATTTCCCATATCAGTTTTCAGTACGCCGAGCAATCTGATGATAATGAAATCGAATGGTTCGAGGAGTGGGAGGAAGAAGAACACAATAATCTCCCCCTTGCCATCAGAATGACGGTCGAGTGGAAAAACGGAGCAAAAGAATATTGGCTCCGGCGGACTTGCGGCGTTAATTACAACAGTAATTTCGGCAACCGGTCAGCAGCAACATCCACCCGGGCAACCCGTACTTCAAACCGCAATGCCGGAAGCAACCGGGGAGGCAGGAGCAGCCGATGAAAAGAGGTTCAAGTGAAAAAGGTTCCGCCCTCCTTGCTGTGCTGGTGCTGGTTTTTACCGGCGGACTGATTACCGCTCTGGCAATGGCTGTGGGGAACAGCAGCTCCTTTGAAGTGGCTTCTCACGTGGAGCAGCAGCGTTCTATGTTTACCGCTGAAGGTGTTGCACAGCGGGTGCAGTGGCTTATTTCAGCTGACCGCTATCTGCACGGAAGTGAAACTCTGGGGGAAACCGATTACGAAGAATATGACTATGAACGGTTCCTCGCTGACGGGACTCCCCATACCATTGACTATTACGGCAGGCTTGTCAAGGTGGTCATTGAAGATGCACGGCAGGGCAGACGTATGGACGGAACTCAATACAGACGTTCTCTTGACGCTCTCAAAGTCGGAATAGACGATGATGAAGATTTTATTGAAATGATCGAGCATCTGAAAGATAAAATCACCGATTATGTCGATACCAATGATGATACGTCAACAGAGGGTATGGAAGAAAGTGACTATGAGGCAGAGGATATGAAACCTTTGCCCAGAAACGGAGCCATTCAATTTCGTGAGGAGCTTCTTTATATTCCGGGGTTCCGTGAACTTTTCCCCGTTGATAAAGACGGTTTGCTCTCAAGTGTCCGTCTGATTCCGCCTGAAAACACTGTTTCCATCGGCGGCAACCCCAGTTTGCTGACTGCCACCAGGCAGGAAATTATGAACTATTGCAATATAGACGATGAAGATGAACTGGAGGCTGTTATGGAGGCCATTCAAGAGTGGAAAAATGAAAAAGTGCCTTTGAGTGAAGGTTCTCTTGATCCTTTGCTGTTGGGGCGTCTTAACAATTTGCCGCGGACTGAGAGTGGCGTGTACACTGTGAAGATCTCGGCAGATGAGGGGGATCGCAAGCCTTTCAAGCGTTTGATCTTTTCCTTTCAGGCGTCGCCAGTGGCAGGACCTTCAGACAAGATTATTCAGTATTTGCAGTGGATGTTTTATTGAGAAGAAAGTATGTTGCGTAAAAAAATTATTATAGCTTTGCTGATCGGCGGATTTTTGCTGCCTTTGGCTCCTGTCAAGGTACACGCAATGGACCCTGTGACCATTGCAATCCTTGCTCCTGTGGCAATAAAGGCAGCTGAGGTTATGATGCCCTATGTGCTTCAAGGGTTGAAAAACGCCGGCGTTCAATTGATCAAGGTCGGCTTGGATCTGGCTGGTGTATTGAAACTCCCTCTCGGAGTCATTCAGTCTACCATAGGAGCTCCCATAGGGATGTTTTCTGCCGGGGTGAAAAATATGATGGATGGTCTTTTAGCCCCTGTACAGCTGGTGTGGCACGTTGTAACGCTGCCGATTGCAATTTTCGGTTACAGTACTTGAAAAAAGTAGGTGACCGGTTTTTTTGCAAGGATTTCCCGGATATATTGTTCAAGAGTCCTTTGCAGTTTACGGCTTGAAAGCATTTCACGGATATAGCTTGCTGTTTCTTCCAGGGGAATGGCAGAGGGCTCCTTGCGGGAGAGCATCTTAACGATAAAAATACCGTCCGGAGTTTCGATTGAGATGACTTTGCCCTGCGGGAGATCTTTTATTCTGTCAATATATGTTTGGGTCAAAAGCTGAAGTGCCGGAGTATTTTTCTGACCGTTCGGGTCAAACTGCTTTGCCAAAGCCTCAAAATTTTCACCTTGTTTCAACCGCGAAAGAATGGTGCCTGCCCGTATTTTTCCCTCGGCATTCCGGGGACCTGCCTTGAAAAGTGCAAGATTTCTTTGTACTTGTGTCTGGAATTTTTCCTGATTGAGAAAATAATGGGTTTTGATTTCTTCTGCGGAGGGTTCAACAGAAGAAGGTACTGCTGCATAAAAGGTGAAATAAAGTGCCGCTTTGAGCTGAAAATCCCGTTGGAAAGCTTTTGTTTCGAGGTTTTTGATGAATTCTTCGGCAAATTTTCCGGAAGCCTGTCCCCTGCGTACGGCAATATAACGCTGAGCGATCCGAGGGGAGGGATAAATGCCGCTGCGGTTCAAAAGCTCTCTGACGATGAGCATATAAACTTCAGTATCGACCAATTTCTTTAAGGTTCGGCTCCGTTCCACGGGAGATTTCGGCAGGGCAGTATGCTGAAAAAAAGATTTTTTCAATTCAGTGTTGCCGAATCTTGCTACAACTTCCGGGAGATCCTGCCCTTGGACATAAAAAAGACAGAGCAATATAAAACTTGTCAGAAAAAACTTCACTTATCGTCAAAGCTCCTGATGGGAACTTGAGCACCTGTTTTTTCGTTTGAAGCAGACATCTGGCGTTGTTTTCTTTTGATACTTTCTTCATACCATTTGAAATATCTCTGCAACGCAGGCGATTTGATATCGGAAAAACCGTTTCTGGCGGCAAAGAGTGCGGAATTCATTGCCGCAGGCGTAGGGGCATAGCGCATTTCAGCAATGTATTTCCCGGCATAACGGAGTTTCCGGAGCTGGTCAAGACTTTTGAGCAGTTCCCGGTTGCCGGGAAAACGCCGGAGTCCTGATTGTATTTCTTTGATAGCGGACTCCAGATGACCGGCATTAAGATGACGCTGGGCGTTTCGGGTACAGCGGTTGGCTTGCTGGATCTCTATGAGCCTTTGCAGAAAATAGTTCCGCTTTTCCATCTCAAGAAGTTTCTGCCCCTGAAGCGCGGCAGCTTCCCCTTCATTATTTCTCAGGCTGCGGAAAAAGCGTATGGTCAAATCATTCCGTTCCGTCGGCGGAACCGGTGCTTCGCGGCGGCAGCCGGGGAGCACAAGAAGAAAAAGAAAAGCAAGGCAAAGCCAATATTTCATCGTATTGTCCTGATGTTTGGTTTAAGGGTTTTATGTTATATATATAACATATATCCGATGTGATCTTTTTTCAAATTTTCCGGTAAAAAAACTTTCCTTTTTCAATTACGGCGTAAATAAAGAGAGTAAAAATCCCTCTGTAACAGTTTTTGAATAAAGGTCCCCTTGACTTTTGAACTTATTGATGCTATATTTCCTGAACTGAAGTTTTATTGATGTTGCAAAAATAAGGGCGGTTCTGATTATGAATACAATACCTGTCGCTTTACAAGTATATTCACTCCGGGAAATGTTTCCTGAAATGCCCCTCAAAACGATGCGTATGATCCGGGAAATGGGATTCAGCGGCGTGGAGTTTTACGGAAATCACTTCAAAAACAACTTTTACCGGGCACTTCTTGAAGAAACCGGTCTGGTTTGTGCCGGTTGGCATACGCCCATTGATGCCCTTGAAAACGAAAAATTTGAAGTCACTCTTGAACGCAGTCTGGCAGTAGGCAATAAATACATTTGTGTTCCCTGGTTCAATGCCGATACCATCGACGGCTGGAAAGCTTTTGCCGATCGGCTCAATGCTGCTGCCGAAAAGCTCCGTCCTTATAATATCCGTACCGGATTCCACTGTCACGAGCACGAATTTGCTCCGGTCGAAGGTGTGCTCCCCTGGACAGTCGTGGCTGAAAATACCACTGCCGATGTGGTGCTTCAGCTGGACAGCGGTAATGCTCTGGCAGGAGGTGCCGACATTATGGAAACTCTTAAAATGTTTCCCGGCAGAAATCACTCCATTCACTGGAAACCTTACTCAAAGAGTGCAGGTTTTTCCGTTCCTGTGGGGGCGGACGATCAGGACTGGCAGGCACTTCTCAAATGGTGCGAAAATGAGGGCCGCACAGAATGGATCGTGCTGGAATATGAAAAAGAAGATCCGCTGACCGTCTTGAATAAGTCAATGGACTATATCAGAAATATGTAATATACTCAAAAACAAAGCTCCTGTTCCCAATATGGGGGGCTTTCTCAATATCTTTCAGCGGCACAAAGATGCTGCAAATCCTGCAAACTCTGTGTGCTGAAAAAGTTTTGGGGAAAGGGGGAAGGAACGGGAGAAAAGGAGTTTTGCCCCGTCCCAATATTTCCCTTGGTTTTTACTGAGCTTTATCGGTAACAGAGTCAAAACAAAAAAAAGGATTTTTAATTATGTCTTTCAAAGTGTTTTTATGTTCCGCTGTGCTGTTTTTTATCAGTGCTGTTTTTGCCGGCCCCAATGTCCGTCTGCTGATCCCTGAAAAGATCTACGCCGTACCGGGAGTGGAAACAAATATTTATTTCAACAATATCGTCACTGTCGTCAATCCTGCAAATTATGTTTTTGATGTCACTTGTCCCAAGGGACGCAATGACCTTAAACGCTGGCGTTTTACTCCCCAAAAGAGTGATGTGGGCAAATATAAATGGGCCGTCGAAGTTATTGATATGAACGGTACTGCTGCCCGGGGTGAATCTGAGTTGATCGTACTTCCCTTTGATGCGGGGGCGGACAAAAATATTACAATGCTCATTGTCGGAGCAAGTCAGACAGGTGCCGGAGTCTATCCTGACAGAATAGTGGAACTTATGAACCGTCCCGGCAACCCCAAATTCAAGACCATTGGAACAAGGGGCAGGATCGGTAAACACGAAGGTTACGGCGGCTGGCGTTGGGACAGCTTTCTGACCCGGTGGGGATATGCGAACAGCAAAAAAATGGATGGTATGCACCCTGACCGTCCTGTGGGGTTCAACAGTCCCTTTTTGTTTCCGGATAAAAACGGCAAAGGTGTTTTCGATTTGCAGAAATATCTTGACAAACACAACAACGGAAAAGCTCCTGATGTTGTCAGTTTCCAGCTGGGGCTCAATGATTTTTTCAACGCGACAGATCAGAAGATCGTTGAAATCACCGAAAAATCACTCAAAGGAATGGAGCGGCTCATTTCTGAATTCCGCAAACTCAAGCCTGTGCCTGAAATTATGATTTTTCAGCATATTCCCGGAGCAAATCAGGATGCATTCGGCAACAATTACAACTGCGGCCAGACCGGTTGGCAGTACCGTAAAAATCTGGACTGCTACAACAGGGCATTGCTGAAAAAAGGCAAAGAGCTTAAAGTGAATGTCGTTCCTGTGTATATGAATATCGACACTGAAAACAATTTCCCCCGTAAGAAACAGCCTGTCAATGAGGGCAATGGGGCAAAGGTTTTCCGGGCCGGCAACGGCGTGCATCCGGTCAAAGCCGGATACAATCAAATGGGAGATACACTCTATTGTTATTTGAAAGCACTTCTCAGCAGAAAAAAATAAGTACTCCCCCTGAAAAAGAACATAAAAAAACTGCGGCATCTTTGTAAAGAGGAAGCCGCAGTTTTTTTAGTCGGAAGAAACTTTATTCTTCAGGAAGATATCTGCCGCCGGTGGTCCAGAGGATATGGCAGATATTTTCTTCTTTGATCCCCTGCTGACGGCAGAAAGCAGTTTTCAGCACCATTTCCGGGCCGGGGAATCCGGCGGCGGCAGAGGGTTCGATTTTGAGCTTTTCAAGCTGCCGGGTCTCTGCCTGAAGTACAGGCAGAACATCATCGGTCAGCGTGTAGGCTCCGGCAAGGAGTGTCTGCATAAGGCCGCCCACAAATCCGGAGGCTCTGCCCACAGCCAGTCCGTCAGCCAGCGTATTGTTGGTAAGGCCGATGTCGTAAACGCTGATTTCAGCATTTTTCCCTGTGGCAAGTCCCAGCAGTACGCAGGGCGCATCAACAGGTTCGGCAAAGAAACAGTGGACGGCATCTCCGAAAAGCATTTTCAATCCGAAACAGACGCCGCCGGGAGCTCCTCCTACGCCGCAGGGCAGATAGACAAACAGGGGATGCTCTCTGTCTGGAACGATGCCCCGGAGTTTCAACTGTTCCTTGATCCGCAAAGCAGCAACAGAGTATCCCAGGAACAGTTCGTGTGAATTTTCATCGTCAACAAAGAAAGAAAAGGGATCAGTTTCCGCTTCTTTTCTGCCCTGAGCTACTGCGGTGGAGTAGTCTCCAGTGTATTCAATGACCTCAACGCCCCGGGAACGGAGCAGTTTTTTCTTCCACTCTTTGGCGTCTGCTGACATATGGACTCTTGCCTTGAAACCCAAAGCCGCAGAAATCGTACCGATGCTCAACCCCAGATTACCGGTGCTGCCCACAGAAACGGTGTATTTGCCAAAAAAGTTCCGGATTTCGGGGGAAGCAAGTTTCCGGTAATTGTCATTGGTCGTTAATATGCCCTGTTCGAGGCAGAGTTTTTCAGCAAAGCAGAGCACGTTGTAAATGCCGCCCCGGGCTTTGATTGAACCTGCCACGGGAAGATTGTGATCTGCTTTCAACAGCATTCTGGTTCCGGGGAAAAGTTTTTCAGAAAGACGGGGAATGTCCAGAAGTTCGGATTCAATGATTCCGTGCTGCACGGCAGCTTCGTCAAAAAGTTCTGCAAGCAAAGGGGCAAAGCGGGCCAGACGGGCTTCAGCATCGTAAACGTCCTGCAAAGAATAGGGCAGAACGGCACTTTTGCCGTAATCCGGATTGAGCCAGACGAAGGGAGTACGGCTTTTCAAAGCATCAAGACACTCACTCATAGGAACAAGACCTTTCTGTTAAGAGATTGACTGAACATCTCCGGCAGCTTGTATCGAAGCAGAAATAAAATTATTTTCTCGTAAGCCAGCGGTTGTTGTCCAAAGTAAAAAGAGCATAAAGCGGAATCCACATCAAAAAGAAAAGAGAGAAAAAACTGTATGTGAAAGCGTGAACAGAATAACGCAAAGATTTCTTGCGGGCATAGATCAACGTCGGCAGAATTGACCACAATAAAGTGGCAGTGGCCATATAAAACAGCATCGTTCCTGCGTGAGAAAAGTTGAAAATCAGGTAAGAAAACAATATGGGCGAAAGTATTGCAGGCGACAGAATGCCGATGTTGAAAATAATATAGTGAAACGCCAACCCCAGAGACTTGAGGTTAAAAAGAGAGGTGTTGCAAAATATATAGGGGGCAAGCAATATGTTTTCACGCACGTCCCCTCTGACCCACCGGAGCAGCATCTTGCAGAGACCGGCGTAACTTTCCGGCATATTGGTGTAGGCTTTGGCCGTTTCCTGATAGAGAATCTGCCATTTGCTTTTGATAAGCATACAGGTCAGAGCCCGGTCTTCTCCGATAGTCGTTTTGTGACCGAGAAAGCTTTGCTCAAGCCATTTATCAAGGAGCGGTTCGACCGCTTTGCGGCGGTAGGCACTCAGAGCCCCCGGCGTGCAGAGAACTGCTCCGAAACGGCTTTGGGAACTGCGCAGAAGCTCATAGGAAAAGACAAAGATGATATCCATCAGCCGGGGCAGCAGATTACGGTGGAGATTTTGAACACAGATGTTTCCCGCAACAGCTCCCACTTGCGGATTATGGAAAGGACGGAGCAAATTGGCAATGGAATCCGGAGTGACCACACTGTCGCTGTCAACGGTTACGATGATTTCAGAATTTGAAGCCCTGATTCCTTCTGCCAAGGCGTGTTTTTTGCCTCTGTTGCGGTCACAGAAAATGGTGACGATACCGGGAAATTCTTTTTGTGCCCGTTCCATCCATTTGCGGGTGTCATCGGTTGAACCGTCATCAATGGCAATGATCCGGAACGCAGAAGGGTACTTTGACAGCATAAGACTCCGCAGCGTTTTATAAACGTGTTCACCTTCATTGAAGGCCGGCACCAGAATGTCGCAGGGAGGAAAATAATTTTCCTTGCAGGGTTTATAGCCGTAGGCAGCAAAGGCTGTCACCAATGTGTAAAACAAGGTGATGCCGCAAAAAATAAGGGAATAATTGAAAGTCAGGTAAATGCAGAGTACAATCAGCAGTATGATCCCTGCTCCGAGAAGGATTTTTTGTTTCATAAAGCAGTCAGAACGCTGTACTCACAGTAAAAAGTTTTCTTTGCACCAGACTCTGAGCTGTTCTTCCACTTCTTTGTCCTTTTCGGTCACAGCAAAGTGTCCGGTATCACGGACAAGAAGTGTTTTGTATTCCTCTGCAATGGCGTTGACAATTGAAAATTGTCCGATGGGAGCCACACAGGGATCAAACAACGCCGGAGTACAGCAAACAGGAATGTTGATATATTTTGCAGAAATCGAACCGTCAAAATACTTCAATACCTCCATTGCTTCCGGATGGGCTTCAAGGTATTGGCGGCAGTGTTCTCCTGCTCCGCTTGACTGATAGTTATAACGGACGACGGAACCGAATGTGGGAACGTGGAGCACGGCCGCTCTGAAACGTTTTTCCCAGGGCAGAAGCAACGCCCCCATACCGCCTCCCATACTGCCGCCGATATAGTTCAAATTGGAAGCGCAGTCGGGAAACATATCCAGAAGCACCCGGACAGCCATCCACTCGTCAGCGATGACGCCCCGGAGTATGTAAGTTTCCCGGGAAGCAATACCGTGGAGAACGTGTTTTTCAGGCAGCCAGGGAATATCTTTGCATTGAGAAGCTCCCAGGCCTCTCACCATCGGCAGACAGCTTGTGAGTTCCAGGGGGCAGCAGGGCTGGTCGGAAAATTTCTTTTCACCTGCGGCAAAAAGATAGCCGAAATAGTTGTCCAGTGGAACTTTGGGGTGTCCGTATCCCTGGCCTTGAAGGACGGCTCCTTTTGAGTTTTCGGGGCGGCTGATCCACATTGTGAATTCAACACTGTCCCAGTTGACAGCTTTGACCCGGAAATTTCTTTCTCCCGGAACCGGTGACCAGAGTTCTGTTTCAATCGTATAATTCAATGGCGCATTGGCGACAAGGTCGTAAGTTTCTTTCCAGAATTTCTGAAAATCTGCGGGTTCCTCAGCAGAGGGAATTTGCAATAATTCCTCCAATGTCAAACCATTGGTCGGATCAAAAGGAAAGTTGTGTTCAATATTCATATAAAAATTCCCGGGAATATAATTGTCATTCTTATAAGATACACCCGTTTAATCAACTTTACAATATGTGTGCTCCAGAAAAGTTCTTTTCAGATTGAAAAATTATTCCGGGCAGAAAGAACAGGAAAACTCCTCCCCGCAAAATCTTTGAAAAAAATTATGCCGATTCAGGCAAAAATACCCGCTTAAACTGCAGAGAGGATATTGAAAAACACTGCAAGCTGTGGTATATTAACGGAAAGACGTTTTTATTAATTATTATAAAGGAGATTTCTTTATGAATCCGGAATATGATTTTAAGTCCATAGAGGCTAAATGGCAGAATTTCTGGGAGTCCAACAAGACTTTCAAAGCAGATGATTTTTCAGATAAACCCAAATACTACTGTCTGGATATGTTCCCTTATCCTTCCGGTGCAGGATTGCACGTGGGACACCCCGAAGGATATACCGCGACCGATATCACCTGCCGCTACAAGAGAATGAAGGGTTTTAACGTCCTGCATCCTATGGGGTGGGACGCTTTCGGTTTGCCCGCTGAACAGTATGCTGTCGATACCGGTACTCATCCCGAAATCACCACCCGGAAGAATATCGACAAATTCCGCAGCCAGATCAAGGCTCTCGGATTCAGCTATGACTGGGACCGGGAAGTCAATACCACCGACCGCAACTACTACAAGTGGACCCAGTGGATCTTTATGCAGCTGCACAAAAAAGGTCTTGCTTATCTGGCTGAAGTGCCTGTGAACTGGTGTCCTGCTCTGGGAACTGTTCTTGCCAATGAAGAAGTTATCGACGGACGCAGCGAACGGGGAAATCATCCTGTCGAACGCCGTCCAATGAAACAGTGGATGTTCAAGATCACCGAATATGCTGAAAGACTGCTTCAGGATCTTGACGAACTGGATTGGCCCGAAGGCATTAAAGAAATGCAGCGTAACTGGATCGGCAAATCCACCGGTGCTGAAGTGATTTTCAAAACTCCCGCCGGAGTTGAGATCACCGTTTACACCACCCGTCCTGATACCCTTTTCGGTGCCACCTATATGGTTCTTGCTCCTGAGCATCCTCTGGTGGATACCATCACCACCCCTGAGCAGAAAGCCGCCGTGGAAGCCTACCGTAAAGAGGCTGCCAACAAGAGCGACCTCGCCCGTGCCGAAATGGCAACCGAAAAGACCGGTGTCTTTACCGGAGCTTACGCCATCAACCCTGTCAACGGCGTGCAGATCCCCATCTGGATCGCTGACTACGTGCTCATCTCTTACGGAACAGGTGCCATTATGGCTGTTCCCGCTCACGATGACCGCGACTTTGACTTTGCGGTTAAATTCGACTTGCCTGTTATCTGTATCCTGAAACCTGAAAAAGCTGAAGCTGAAAAAGCCGGTGTCAACTATGATGACATTCTGGCCGGCAAGGCCTGCTGGGTGGGCGAGGGCGAACATATCAATTCTTCCAATGATGAAGTTTCTCTCAACGGCCTTTCTGTTGAAGATGCCAAAAATACCGTTATCGACTTCCTTGCCAAAAAGAATCAGGGTAAGGCCGCAGTCAAATACAAACTCCGTGACTGGCTCTTCAGCCGTCAGCGTTACTGGGGTGAACCTTTCCCCATTATCCACTACGAAGACGGTTCCATTGAGCTGGTCGATGAAAAAGATCTCCCCGTGGAACTGCCTCCTATGAGCGACTTCAAACCCAGCGGTACTGGTGAACCTCCTTTGGCCAAGGCCGTTGACTGGGTCAATTATGTCGATCCCAAAACCGGACGCAAAGGACGCCGGGAAACCAATACGATGCCCCAGTGGGCCGGAAGCTGCTGGTACTACCTGCGTTACATCGATCCCGGCAACAACGATGCCGCCTGGGATCCCGCCAAAGAAAAATACTGGATGCCGGTTGACCTCTATGTGGGCGGTGCTGAACACGCTGTGCTCCACTTGCTCTATGCCCGTTTCTGGCACAAAGTGCTTTACGATTTGGGATTTGTTTCCACCAAGGAACCTTTCCGTAAGCTGATCAATCAGGGAATGATCCTCGGTATTTCTTACAAAGATACCCGCGGCGTTCTGGTCCCCACCGATCAGGTGGAGTTCACTCCCGAAGGTCCCGTGCGCAAGGCTGACGGTGAAAAGCTGGTGGAATTCCCTGCAAAGATGTCCAAGTCTCTGCGTAATGTGGTCAATCCTGATGATGTTATCGCCAAATACGGTGCTGACAGTATGCGGCTCTATGAAATGTTTATGGGCCCCCTGGAAGCTACAAAACCCTGGAATACCACCGGTGTGGAAGGTGTTTTCCGTTTCCTCAAACGTGCCTGCCGTGTGCTGGGTACAACGCCTGTTGTGGACAAAGAATGTACTCCCGAACTGGCACGCCTGATCCACGGAACGGTCAAAAAGGTTTCTTCCGATCTTGAGTCTTTCGGATTCAATACGGCCATCAGTGCTTTGATGGTCTGCCTCAATGAACTGGCAACTCTCAAAGAGATTCCCCGGGAGGCCGCAGAAAAGTTTGTGCAGATGCTGGCCGTGTTTGCCCCCCATCTGGGCGAAGAACTCTGGGAACATCTGGGACACAAGGAAAGTATTGCCTATGTCCAGTGGCCTGTCTGGGATGAGGAAAAACTCAAAGTCAATGAGGTCGAAGTTATGATCCAGGTCAACGGCAAGCCCCGGAAGCGGATTATGGTCAGCGTTGACTGCGACGAAGAAGGAGCCAGAAAGGCCGCCTTTGACCAGCCCGAGATCGCTGCGCTGCTGGAAGGTAAGCAGCTGCGTAAATTCATTTACGTCAAGGGCCGCATCATCAATATTGTAATTTGACATTGTCAAAGCAGGGAGCGAATGATTATGAAGACTGGATATAAACTTTTTTTGTTGACAGCTTTGCTTTTTCTGATTACCGGTTGCACCACTGTGCAGCTGCAAGGCGGTAAATATGCCGGAAAAGATCGGGGCGAATTCGCTATGGTGTATGGGGATCTGATTTTTCTCAGAGTGAAAGCCGGTAAAAATATTCCCGGTTCTTTGAGCTACTGGGAGTGGGGCGGCAAGTATTCCGTTGATCCGGAAACCCGTGTTGTTCATTTGGATATGGATCGTGAAATCGGAAAACTGTGGAAATTCAGTTACACGATTTATGCCGGACGTTCAGCGATCATCCTTGCGGATCTTTCTGAGAATAAAAAGTTTGTCTTGCATTATGAGAATCCTGTATTGCGCAGGAAACCTTCCAATGCACCGCAGCCTTTCAGTTCCCCCGGAACAGAACCTGTTTTCCGGCAGCTTGCGCCTGTTGAGCAATAAGTTCTGAATGAGGAGTCGAAAATAATGGAAAAGAATGTTGTTGAAATGATGAATTATGGAAGTAATCTGGATTTTCTGCCCGCTGAGTCCTGGCGTATATTGCGGATAATGTCCGAGTTCGTTGAATCTTTTGACCGTATGGGGAGTTCCAAACAGCTTCACGTTTCTGTTTTCGGGTCTGCCAGAACTCCTGTTGATTCTGAGTTTTATAATTCGGCCCGGCAGGCAGGTTCTCTGCTTGTCAAAGCCGGATATGGCGTTATTACCGGGGGAGGGCCCGGCATTATGGAAGCGGCCTCCAGAGGAGCCTTTGAGGCAGGCGGCCATTCTGTGGGACTCAATATTGAACTGCCTATGGAGCAGTTCCCCAATAAGTATCAGAATGAGTCTCTCTCATTCAAATACTTTTTTGTCCGCAAAGTGTGCTTTCTGAAATATTCATCAGCGGTGATCGTTTATCCCGGCGGATTCGGGACTCTGGATGAACTTTCTGAAGTCCTGACGATGGTGCAGACTCAGAAGATCAATATGATCCCCATTATTTTTGTCGGCAGTTCTTTCTGGGGCGGGCTTGTGCAGTGGTTCCGCAATCAGCTTGAAGCTGACGGAATGATCTCTCCGGAAGATATGGATCTCTTTAAGGTGGTCGATACGGCTGAGGAAGCTGTGGCATTTCTGGAAAGCTGCCACCGTTACAGCAGACGCAGTTCTGTCAAATAACCCCTCTCCGGAGAGCAGATGGATTTTGAACGCGATATAAATTTGCTTGTTGAATACCTCACTGTGGAACGGGGGTTGAGCAGTAATTCCGTTGCAGCATACTCCTCAGATTTGAGAGATGCTGCCGGTTTTTTTGCCGGAACAGGTAAAGCATCGTGGCGCGTTCTGCAAGTTGACGATGTGCTGGATTATCTGCAATGTTGTGCAGAACATCCCTTAAAAAGCTCCACCATTGCCCGGAGGCTGATTTCGATCAGACTTCTTTTCGGCCGCCTGGTCGAAGAGGGACGTATCGAAAATGACTTTACTGCTGTGATGGATTCACCGCGGCGTTGGAAAATCCTGCCGGATTTTCTTTCTGAAAAAGAGGTGGAAGCCATACTTCAGGCATTTAGAAACTGTGAAACTGAGCTCGAAATGCGGAACTGTTTGATGATGGAACTCTTGTACAGCTCCGGACTCCGGGCCTCTGAACTGGTTTCTTTGAAAATCACAGAGTGTGATATGGAAGGTGAAGTTTTAAGAGTTACAGGCAAGGGAAGTAAGACGAGGGTAGTCCCCTGCGGAAAACCTGCGTTCCGACTTATGCGGCGTTATCTTGCTGAAGCCCGGCCGGTGTTGGCCGAAAAGAGCCCTAAAGCTCCTTGGCTGCTTCTGTCAAAAAACGGCAGAAAACTCAATCGTGAATGGGTTTGGTCAATTGTCCAGGAGGCTGCTTCCAGGGCGGGGATCGTAAAAAATGTTCATCCCCATACCCTCAGACACAGTTTTGCCACCCATATGCTTTCTCACGGTGCGGATTTGCGTTGTATCCAGGAAATGCTGGGGCACAGTGATATTTCAACGACCGAAGTTTACACCCACGTGGATCTCAATGGAGCATTGGCAGTCCAAAGACGGCTGCATCCCAGACACTAATTTTTTATGGAGTGTGTTTAGTGAAAAATTTGACAGACAGAGCAAAGTGCAGAGAACTTGAAACCCTGCCGCGCCGTTGGTTTCCCCTTTGGGTGCTGGATTGGTATATCTTGCGTGAATTCCTCATCAAGTATTGCATATTGATGCTGGTATTTATTATCCTTTTTATATTGAGCGATGTTTACAATACCATAGCAGACTTTCTGGAATCTCAAGCTTCAATGAAGGAAATGGTCCGTTTTCTCATTGCCAAGCTGCCGGGGAATATCCGTTTCATTTTACCTGTTTCAATGCTTCTCGGAAGTATGTGGTGTATGGCAACGTTTGGAAAGAATCTGGAAATTACAGCTATGCGGGCTTCCGGGGTGTCTCTTTTCCGTTGCGGAGTGCCTATCTTATGCGTGGGAATCGTGGTGACAGGCATTAATGTCTATTTTAACGAATTTCTGGTGCCCAGAACGGAAAATTTGGCAGACCGCATTTATACGCAGGCTGCTGAACGCCGGGGGCACGTGCGTCATCTGTTGGCATTTCGCAGTCCTGACGGCAAACGGCACTGGCTTTTTAAAACCTTTGTCAAGGGAAACTCCCAGAGTAATGTGACTTTGAAAACCTTTTGGAATCAGGATTTGATCAGGTATATTTTCGGTGAGCCGGGGACGCCCCGTTTCGCAGAAATGGTCAAAAGAGTTATTCCTACTTATTCTGCCAAGCTGCTTTCACTTGATACTGCCGGACAGAAAGAGGCTGTGTTCAAAGCGTTGAACGGCAGAAAGGTGGATATTTCTGCAAAATTGGTTTCTTATGATGGAAAACGTGACAAATGGTACTTTAAAGACGGTCATTTTGTCAGTTTTGACCGCAAAGATGAATATGATACATCTGCCAGCCGGGGAACTTCTGCTGTGCACGATGCTGTCGCCTACAAGACATTGACCTTTGACAGAAAAATGATTCCGGAACCCATTGAGGATATACACAACGCTGTTCAGGAAAAGGATGATCTTTCAACTGCAGTTATTCTGGATCTGGTCAGACGCAATCCCAATATGCCTGACCGGGTAAAGTGCATTTATATGACTCTTTTCTTCTATCGTATTTCTTTTCCGTGGGCCTGTCTGATTGCTGTGTTTCTGGGGATCCCTCTTGCCACCAAAAATGAACGTACCGGCAGTCTTATGGCGATCATTTCAGCTGTGGCGATCATCGTTGCCTATATTGTGATTGCTCAGGTGTTCCTGATTTTTGGTAAAGGCGGGCTCGTACCTCCTTTTATCGCCGGAACTCTGCCGACTCTCGGGTTTATCGGCTACGGTATCTGGCGTGTGTTTTTTGATCGTAATTGAATTTTTGCGGAGTGTTTTTTCGTGCACCTTTTTGATACCCATTTTCATTATTCCGGAGAGGCTTCTCCGGGGGAATATATGAACCGGCTCCTGACAGATGCTCTTGCGGCAGGGGTTTTTCCGGAAACGTTGGAACTTAATGCAGTGGGGGGCGATTTTGTGGAAAGCCTCCGGGCAAGAGAATTTGCTCACACTGTGAAAGATTGTGTGTTTTCCGTGGGAGTCCACCCCGGAAGTGTCAGCCGTTTTACGGAAAAACTCAGCGATTTTAAAACATTCCGCAACGACCCTCTGCTGGTTGCTGTGGGGGAACTTGGACTTGACTATTTTTATGCCTCTGAAACGGCCGCTGAACAGCGCAAAGTCTTTGCTGAGTTTCTGCAATTGGCTCTTGAATGGCAGAAACCTGCCATTGTTCATCTGCGGGATCAGGGAGATGATGCCGCTTTTACGGACGGTATGGCTCTGCTGCAGGATTTTGTGTCTGCCGGTGGACGTTTTGAGGTTCATTGTTTCACCGGGGATTGGAAATGGGGCGAGAAAATAATTGAACTCGGCGGTTATATCGGTGTCACCGGTATGGTTACTTTCAAACGTGCGGAAAATATCCGTGAAATCGCCAAACTTGTTCCTTCTGACCGATTGCTTCTGGAAACGGATTCGCCTTATCTTGCCCCCATTCCCTACCGGGGAAAGGAAAATCATCCAGGATTCCTCGGTTTGGTCGCAGCTCAGGTGGCAGAGGTCAGAGGAATGAGTATCAGCGAACTTTGTGATCTTGCGACCGCCAACGGCAAACGGTTTTTCGGGATCGAAAAAAATGTTCCCCAACAGTACAGCCGGGAGTGTTTTGTATGAACAACAGTGAAATGATCGAATTTTTTTGTGCAAGAATCACCTTTATTGCCGGAGTTCTTGTTTTTGCGGCAGTTGCAGTTGCAACATTGCTTTCAAAGCCGGAAAAACTTTCCTTCTTTGAGCCTTTGGCAAGAAACCGCTGGATCGGCCTTTTTGTCGGCTGGTTTGCGTTGGTGCTCTGCGTGCCCCACGCTGTGGTGGTGGCTCCTGCCTTTCTGATTCCCTGGCTGTGGCCCATTGCTTTGATCGTCCCCATATTGGGATTTTTCAGTCTGGATTATCCTGCAGCCCGGGCATTGGGGGGGGCGTTTATCTTTCTCGGTTATTATCTTGTGCACTATTCGTTTGACTTTTGGACGCCCGGAGGGGCGGTTATTGCCGTTGCCGGATGGCTGACAGGAATTGCCGGAATATGGATTTCCGGAAAGCCCTGTGCTATGCGGGATTACTTCAGAATCACTGCCCGGCGGAAAAGTATCCGCTTTATCTGTGCCGCTTTCTGGGGCGTGGAAATGCTCCTTGCACTCTGGGCACTTGTTATGACCAAAGGAGGAGCCCAGTGAGTTTCGATCTTGAGGAATTTGCAGCTGTTTGTCAGGTGAAATCACCTGACATTTTTGTACAGCGTTGTGAGAAATTGCGTCTTTTGCTTGAAGAAACCAATAAATTTGTCAATTTGACCCGCATAACGGGCAAAGAGGAGTTTGATCTCAAACACGCAGCAGATTCTCTGGTGATCGCCCGGTTTTTTCCGGAAATCACCAGCGGGGAGTATGAAGTCGCCGATCTGGGGTGCGGAGCAGGATTCCCCTCTCTTATACTGGCACTGGCCTATCCCGGGTTGAAAATAACTGCCATTGACAGTACGCTGAAAAAACTTAAATTTGTTGATAATGCCGCTCAAACTTTGGGATTGACCAATTTGAAAACAGTTCACGGCCGGGTCGAGGAGCTCAACAAACAGGATTCTTTCCGCAACCGTTTCGATTTTGTTGTCGCCCGGGCTGTGGCGGAATCACCCCTGCTTGCCAAGGCAGCTTCAGGTTTCCCCAAAAAAGGCGGCAGATTTGTTTTCTATAAAACTCCGGGGCAGGCCGCAGAAGAACTCCCTGTTCTCAAAAGTAAGTGGCAGATGACAGAACCCTTTGAATTGCCCGGATGCGGAGAACGGGTTATGGTGTTTTCAGAAAAAAAATGATTTTTTTTTGAAAAAGGACTTGAAAAATATAAAACAATGTATTATAATAGTAGCAGGTAATAAAAACTATGAGCGATTTACCGAAAAATGAAGTGTTAGTCGAGGCTCGCGGTTTGGCCAAGGATTATCGTGGCCGCCGGGTGGTCTCCGGTGTTTCACTTAATGTGCGTGCCGGTGAGGTCGTGGGACTGCTGGGTCCCAACGGTGCCGGTAAGACCACCAGTTTTTATATGGTGATGGGGTTGATCCGCCCCACCGAAGGATCTATCAATTTCCGCGGCGTAGATGTGACCGATATGCCTATGTATCTCAGAGCCCGTATGGGAATGGGATATCTTGCCCAGGAGCCTTCCATTTTTCGTAAGCTGACCGTTGAAGAAAATATTATGGCGATCTTGCAGACTTTGGATATTTCTTCTGCGGAACGCAACAAGCGGTGTGAAGCCCTTATGGAAGAACTGGGGTTGACCAAGCTCCGCAAGCAAAAAGCAATGACTCTTTCAGGCGGTGAAAGACGCCGCCTTGAAATCACCCGGGCTATGGTGACAAATCCCGCATTCATTATGCTCGACGAACCTTTCAGCGGCGTTGACCCGCTGGCTGTGAAAAGTGTGCAGGACATTATTATCAAACTCAAACACGAAAGGAATCTGGGAATCCTTATTACTGACCACAATGTTCGCGATACTCTCAACGTAGTGGATCGGGCATACATTATGGCAGAAGGAAAGATTCAGGTAGAAGGGACCAGCGATTATCTGATCAATGATCCCAAAGCGCAGGAGATTTATCTCGGCCGCGGTTTCAAGTTGTGATCTATAATTCCGGGAACAGGTCTCGGGGTTAATAAAACAGGAGAGTTACTATGAACATTTCCATCATCGGCAGACAGTTCGCAATTACTCAGGCTATTTACGGTTACGTTACCGAGCAGCTTCAGTCCCTGGTTTCCGCAACTCCTTTGAAAATTACCTCCGCTACCGTTGTTTTCGGTCGTGAAAAGAACCGTTTTTCCACCACCCTCGTCCTGCGCTGCAAGTATCATACCCTCAAGGCAGAAATTGAAGGCTTCGATCTTTATCGGACACTCGATACTGCCATTGACAAGGTCGGACATCAGCTCTATGTACTGACTGACCGCGTCCGTGACCACCGGGGTGTCGCCCTCAGAGAGCTTGAGCGTTCCTATGCTGAAGCCGCTGTCGGCGGTGACGACTGAGGTGTGAAAAAAGTGATTTCAGAGCAACATTGATCCTGTTGTTCCGGTATGAAAGGTGATACCGGAAGGGGATCTTGAAATGACCGGGGATTCTTTCCCGGTCATTTTAATTAATAAAAATCTGGTGAATATGAAAATATCTGTTGTGACAATCGTCCGCAATGACTGTACTCATATTGAAAACACGATGAAATCTGTTCTGGAACAGACCGGAAAAGGGTTTGAACTGGAATATGTGGTCATTGACGGAGCTTCAACAGACGGAACCGCTGAAATAATCCGGAAATATGCTTCACAGCTTGCCTTTTTTGTGAGCGAAAAAGACAGCGGTATCTATAACGCGATGAATAAAGGCATCAGTAAGTGTACCGGCGATGTCATCGGTATGATCAATTCAGGTGACCGCTATCTGCCGGGAGCTTTGGAAACTGTGGCTGAGGCTTTTGCTTCTCACGGGGCCCTTGACCGGATTTTTTGGGGCGATGTGGTTTATGAACATTTGGGCGTTGTCAAGGGTTTCCGGGAAAAAAATCGTTATATGGGAGCCTTTGCACCTCATCCGTCTATGTTTGTGCCCCGTTGTATTTATGAACGGATCGGTACTTACGATGAATCATTCCGGCTTCTGGGGGATTATGACTTTATGTACCGGGCTGTCAATGCGGAAAAGATCCTGCCCCTTTATGTGCCCCAAAACATTGCTTACTATCTGGAAGACGGCCTCTCAGACCGTTATGTACTCCAGTGCCTGAAAGATGAGTTGAAAGTCAAAATCCGCTACGGTCAGAATCCTCTTTGGGCAACTGCCGTATACTGGCTCAAGGTGATCAAAAACAGTCCCCGGATTTTAAGAAAGAACTCATAAATCAAATCCTGTCTGCGCTAATGGGTGTGGCACAGACTGAAACTGCCAATTTCAAGTATATTTATCTGTCTGTATAAGAAACAGAATTTAAGAAAAAATTTTTATGCAACCGCTTGCAAAAAAGAAATATCAGTGATATATTTGATATAAAGCAGTGGATAAAATGATATGAAACGCAGTACTTTATCTGAAATCGCACGTTTGGCGGGAGTTAATCCCTCAACAGTTTCACGGGCATTGAATCCCGCTGCCGCTACATTGATAAGCAAGGAGCAGCGGGAGCGGATCATCGCTTTGTGTGACAAGCTCAATTATCGTCCGAAACGTGCCGCCCGGGGATGTGCCACAGGCAAATCCTATACTGTGGGCTATGTGTCAGGAGCATTGCATCAGGATCTTTCTTCTCCTTTTATTTCCCGCTACATTGCTGAAATTTCCCGTGAACTGCAGCAAAATGGTTATTCACTGTCTCTGCTATCGGTGGATGGATTGCGGGGTGATCTTCACGACAGTGTCCGTTCCATTCTGCTTTCGGATATGGCTGACGGATATATTATCGGTTCCGGTCTGGTCCGGCAGCAGGAAGAGGATATTTTCAAATGCACCGGCAGACCCATTCTGACTTTGGGATATCACAACTTTAAGCATGATACTCATTTCCCCTCGGTGGAAATCAATATTGAAGAGGCGGTAGCTCTCATCTGGCAGATCATCGCTGCCAATCTTCAGGATCACAGCTGCTGTTTCTTCGGCAATCCCACAGTTTCCAGTTCCGCCAAGATCAGCAAGATCAGAAAATATGCTCCCCCCGGGAGTCTTGTTTCTGAATTTTTTATCCCTGACCCTGTCAACAACTCTTTGATGGATTATGCTCAGGCGGAAGAAACGGCGGAAAAGCTGCACCGTGAACTTTTTGCCCGCAAAGTCATCTGGTGCGGTTCCGACCTTGTCGGTGCCGGATTATGTGCCGTTATGGAAAAGCACGGTGTTGAACCGGGAAAAGATATCATGGTCATCGGTTATGATCATCTTGCAAGTGCCGTGCCGAAATTTCCCTGTGATTTGGCCACGATCGATCCCTGCTGGGAAAAAGCAGGGAATGTCACTGCCCGGAAAATTCTTGAACTTATTGCCAATCCGGAAAAGCACTCCGTCTCAGAAGTTATCAATGCAATTTTCGTTCCCGGAAAAACGATGCCTTTTCAGGTGAAAAAATACACAGCAACCAACTGTAATACAATCTTTCAGGAGGAAAAAAAATGATGCAGATGAAACAAATTTATTTCAGATGCTCCACTCTTTTGGGAGGGATCGCCCCGTCAGTGAAAAAGAACCGGAGCCAACACCGCTTCACGCTGATCGAACTGCTGGTAAGCAAAACTTGTCAAATATGTGTTTATATCTTGCGAAAAATGGCCTCTTGCCTTGATACTTGCCGTTGCAATTCTTCAAAATGCGGGATTGTCGGTTTTGCGGATGCAAAAACGGCAATCCACC